>NZ_JBIRTX010000005.1:0-608219 GCF_044334895.1 Streptomyces sp. NPDC020681
ACAAGCACCGGGCCACGCGTCACGACGTCGGCAAGACGGTCAAACGCGCCGAGTCGATCAAGGAACATCAAGCTCACCAACGTTAAACGCCAAGCTAAGATGTCGTCTCAGTTGGTGTAGCGGCGGTAGCAGATGAGGACGCTGGCGATGCCGACGAGGGCCAGGAAGTGCTCGGCTTTGCGCTCGTACCGCCTGTGCAGGTAGCGGCAGCCATTGAGCCAGGACACGGCGCGCTCGACCACCCAGCGGTGGCGGCCCGGCAAGGGCCTCCCCGTCTTGATAGGCGGCCTCGGCCTTGGCGCATCGCTTGTCGGTCCGCGAACAGGGCACACGGCCCACGCGGGAAACGTCGCCGTCCTGGCCGTCGGCCGTCCATGTCTGCTCCGCGGCTCGCCCTTGACGGTCGGGCGGCAACCTAGGTCTTCGAGTCCGGCTTCCAGTCCTGGACGAGGAGCCCGAGCAGAACGTCGTCCAGGAACTCGCCCATCACCCAGGCCGCGGAGCGCAACACGCCCTCGCGGACGAAGCCGTTGCGCTCGGCGGAGCGCAGCATGGCGGCGTTGTCCGACAACGTCTCGATCTGCAGCCGCTGCAGGCCGCGCACAACGAAACCGTAGTGGCACAGCACCGCGACCACATCGGTGCCGTAGCCCTTGCCGCGGGAGGACGGCAGCAGCCCCAGCCCGATGTGCGCGGACCGGTTGTGGTTGTCGATGTCCCACAGCGTTGCGGTGCCGATCAGCGTGCCGCCGTCCAGCTCCACCGCGGAGAACGGGACGTGCTGTTGCTCCGTGTCGTCCACCACGAACCGCGAGTCCTTCGAGCCGGGCGTGATCGGCCGCCACGGTCGGACTTCGGACCGAGAGTAGTTGACCACGTCGTCGTAGAGCTCGGCCTGCAGGATCGGAATGTCGTCCTCGTGCCGGGCCCTGAGCCCGACCTTGCTGCCCCTTAACATGCAAGCTTCCTATCCGACCGGGCTGGCCTGCGGCAAACCAATAAGCGGTCGTCTCAGTTGGTGTAGCGGCGGTAGCAGATGAGGGCGCCGGCGAAGCCGACGAAGGCCAGGAAGTGCTCGGCTTTGCGCTCGTGTCCGCGCTGTTCGGCCTCTCGACGGCCACGGACACAAGCCGCGGACACTTCCCGGACATCAGCCCGAAGCCCCTCCGGCGCGCCGTTGGCCATCGGATCAGCGGGCCAGGCGGCCCTCTCTGCCTTCGACGCCAGGGGCTTCGAGTCAGCCTCCGTGACGGCGCTCGGTGCCGTGGCCGGCGGCATGCCACCGCCGCCGCCGCGGCACACGGTCCGCCACATCGAGGCCGCCTTCGACCGCCCTTCGGCTTCCTGACCGTCCACCGCGCCTCGCGTCTGGTCCTGACGGCCGGGTGGGTGGCCGAGCCCGTCCCGTTGTCCGAGTACGGCGAAGGCATGAGTTGTCGGCGGGATGCCTCGTTGCCGAGCTACTGACCACGCGCCGGCTGGTTGGCGATCAGCAAGGTGGTGCCGGCCGGACGGAAGCCCAGGCGGGCGTAGATGCGGGCGACGGACTCCTCTGCGTAGGCGAGGAAGATGGTGCGCACGCCGTGTTCGCGAGCATGGGCAGCCAGGGCCACTGTGACGGCAGCGCCGAGGCCCTGGCGGCGGGCCGTGGCGAGGGTGCCGATGCCGCCGATCTCTGTTGCGCCGCTTGCCGGGTGGTAGTGCCCCACGGCGACCGGCGTGCCGTCAGGAGCGAAGGCAGCGACGACTGTTTTGTGACCTGCGCTGACGGTTGGGCGTGTTGCTGCAACTGTGCCGTCCACCATGAGGTTTTCGGCGGCCACTGCGAGTTCTGCTCTGGCTGCCGACACCGCCGTGGTGCCCTCCTCGGCGAAGGCCAGTTGGGAGACGGCGAGTGCGGCCGGCAGGGCCGGGTCATCGGCTGTCAGGGCCCGGATCGTGAGGCCTTCGGGCAGGGGCTGCGCGGGCAGCGAGTGCTGTGGGTCGAGCGTCATCAGCGGACGTTCCGCCACCGTGAGGCCCGCGGCCTCGATGCGGGCGCGTAGGTATGGCGACACCTCGGCGAGCCACTCGAAGGCCTCCGGCACACCGAGTGCTCGTTGGCGTGCACGGACCCGGGCAATGTCTGCGGTCGTGACGATCGCGGAACCTCCCGTGGGCTGGGCGTGGTTGGGGCCGCCGTAGTACGGGGCGCCTGCTGCCTTTCGTACGAACAGGCGCAAGGAGCCGAACTCCTCGGCTTCGGCGAACAACAGCGGCACGGTGGCGTAGTACTGCTCGATGCGGTCACGCAGGGAAGGGTCGCTCACGCACCGGATCCCATCACGGGGCGCTCCGCACCGCATCCCACAGCGACCGGACTTGCCGGTGTCTGATCAGACAACAACAGGCAGGGCTGAGGACGGCCGTAGCCGCGGCCGGCGAACAACGGGCCCGGCTTGGCGCGATGGCAGACCGCCGGCCGCGCACGGATGGGACGGCGTCCAGCAGACGCAGAAGCCGGGTGACGTCTGTGCGGTTGCCGCCGGTCAGGTTGACCGCAAGTGGAGTGCCATGCCCGCAGCCCGTCACGGCAACTGTCTCAGCCAGGAGTCGAGGACCGCATAGTCCGCATCAGTCAGGCCACGGCGGGGATCGACCCGGTGGAGCAGGGCGTCTGCGGGATGATGGGCGGCAACCCAGGTCCGGTCAGTATCGGTGACCTCGTCGTCGACCCAGGCGAACGGGCGCCCCGCCGCCCATTCGACGAGCGTGCGGGTCTTCCAGTGCAGTCCGTCGCGTTCGTCCTGGTCATCGATGTCGGACGGCTCCGGCCAGACCACCACTGCCAGTGGTGGCAGACCAATGCGAGGGGCAATGCACTGGTTCGCTTCATCCATCCATGTCGTGGCCCAGACAACTTCGCAGGGAAGCGCCGCCAGCCGGGGCCCATGCTCAGGATTGATCCTGTTCAGGAGCGGATTCCCATCGGCATCAAGCGGTTTCAGGCCTGTCACATAAGTCGGATACTGCTGGGGCGCCGCTCCGAACGGGATCAGCGGTCCGTCGACATCGAGAAACAGCAGCGGACGCTGCACAGAGCCAGTCACGGCAGCACGATAGCGACAGTCCCAAGGAAGGCCGCATCGAAACAGGAGCCCTGCAGCCAACGGTGCCGCCTGCTCAGACGCTGGATCTCGTTGCAATTGAGGGGCAGTTCTTCTGCCGAGACTGACGTCGCCCAGCGGTCAGAGGCTGGCGAGCAGGCCGTCGAGTGGGGCGGGTACGCGATCGGGGTCGAGGGCCTCGACGAGGACACGGCCGTAGTGGATCTTGCGCCCCTTTTTCGTGCCGAAGAAGCGCCGCAACTGCTGTTGCGAGGTGCGGCCCTGCTGTGCGGGCTGACGCAGAAAGGTCTGCAGAGGGCGCAGGTCGCCCTCCGCCCGGACGAGCTCCTCCACCCGTGTCACGCCCAGCGCGCGGATGAGCTCGTCTTCCAGATCCGCCGCGCAGACGAAGAACCCTTGCTGTGCCGCACTGGCCCGCTCCAGGCCGCGGGCGTAGTAGCGCCACTCCCTCTCATCGCACAGTCCCGTGAGGCGCAGGCCCAGGCCGGGTGGCCCGAGGAGGTGGGCGAAGCGCGCGACGCTCATCGCACCGCCCATCGACAGGACGCAGACTCCTTCGGCCTCCAGGTCCCGGTCGCGACTCGCGGCCAGCGCGTTGACCGCTGCGACGTCGCTCGGCCCTTCGAGGAGGACGACTGCGCGGACGTTCAGCCGCGCGGCCAGCTCGCGCGCGGGGGCGCCGGGGCCACCGGCCGCCCACGCGGTGACCGCTTCCCGGAACGACTCCATGTCAGCCATGAGGCGAGTCTCCGCTCTTTCCGGCCACCGCGGTAGGGATTTTTTGTCAGCACGCCGATCGACGGTGAGTAGTTGGGCCCCACGGTCGGAGCGAAGGAGGAAGCTGCCGCCAGGAGCAGCCGGAAGTGGCCACGAAGATGATCGCCGCCGCCACCTCCCGATCTCTCCGTGCCGCCGTCGACCACCGCCCCGCCGCCGTCAAGGCAGGGCAATCCACGCCACAGTTCGATGAGATCGCTCAAGGTTCCCTACGTTCTTCCCCGGGACAGGGCGAGCCCTTCGTATGGTTGGCCTACCCAGGGACCAGGCGTGCACTGCTTGCGGCAGGATTGGGCAGATCGACATTGCAGGGAGAGAGACCCATGATCACCGCCACCCAGGGAGTGAAGATCACCTCGCCGTGCGCGACGTGTGGTGGCGTGCTGGTCCGCGACGTCGGCCAGTTCATCGACCGGGGACAGCTGCGCTGGAGCGTCGAAGGACGGTGCCAAGCTTGCCCCAACGCGTGGTGCGAGATGGGCGCAGACCCGGCTCCCGAAGAGATCAGGCAGGCACTGCTGGCCGAGCACGGGGCCGCTCGGCTTCGCCTGGCAACCAAGGAGACCAGCCTGGTCCCCGTGTTGCGAGCCCTGCGCGAGATACGCCACCTGTCGCTGGGCGAAGCCCGGCTGACGGCCGCCGACCTGAGTGGAGTCGGCCTGGTCGGCACGTCCGTGGAAATGGCGCACCTGGCAGAAGGACTTCGCAAGCGGTCTGTCGCCACAACCCTCGCTCCGTCACCTACCTGGGTTGAGAAACGGCACTAGGAATCGATGAGACGGGACATCCGCCAAGCAGGACGGAACGTCCCGGCACGGTAGCCACCGCGAAAAACCACTAAGCAGCATCTGAAGCCACCCGGCACAGTGACCCCATGCACGGAAGAGGGCTGAACCACGACGGGACGATCGCCCGTGAAGGTGCGCTGAGCCGCGTGCCGGCAGCCTTCGTCCCTGTCGTCGATGCCGCCCGCGTTCACATCAGCGAGACGTTCGACAGCACCCGACTGCACAGCGCCTACCTCTACGGCAGCATTCCCCGCGGCGCCGCCGTCCCCGGCGTATCCGACCTCGACCTGCTTCTCGCCCTCCGCGATGAGCCCACCGAGGCCGACCGAGCGGACGCCAACACGATCGAGTCCGTGCTCGACCGCTCCTTTGCCCAGATCGAAGGCGTCGGCATCCTCCTGTCCAGCGCGCGCACCCTCCTGAGCGAAATCGAACGCCACGACGGCGGCTTCTTCGTCGCCTGCCTGTGTACCCCGCTGTTGGGCAACGACCTCGCCAAACAACTCCCCCGCTACCGCCCGACGTCCTTGCTCGCCCGCGAGACGAACGGCGACCTGGCCCTGCTGCTCCCGCGCTGGCGCACCCGAGCGGCCGAAGCCGTCACCGACGGCAACCGCGAAACCCTCAGCCGTGTCGTATCCCGCCGCATCGTCCGCACAGGGTTCACGTTGGTCATGCCCCGCTGGGGCGGCTGGACCAGCGACCTCAACGAATCCGCTGAGGCATTCGGCCACTACTACCCCGAGCACGCCGAGCAGATGCGCGTGGCCGCAGCAACAGCCCGCATCCCCACTGCAGACCCGGCCGTACTCACCATGTTCATCGACCACCTGGGCCCCTGGCTCGCAACCCAATACACAATCGTCCACGGCCAGAAGACACCCCGCCCCTAAATCTGGCTGCACGCCACCTCAAAGCGCCACCTGCACCGAATGCTCCTCCAGGTGCCTCGTTAGAGTTCGGACGCATGACCGACCGCGTTCTGGAACTCCTGCGCACCCGCCCCGATCTGGCCGAACTGGCCGCGTTTCCGTTCGACTTCGATGTGAGCCGGGCGTACCACGTCGAGCCGGTGCACCTGGCGTCCGGTGCGTCACTGGAACCGATCGCCGGCGACGACACCGGCGGTACGTACTTCCTGTGCGGAGGAACGGCTGTGCTCCACGCGTCCTCCGAGGGGGACGCCGTGCTGCTCGCCGACAGTGTCGGCGAGGCGCTCGAGATCCTCGTCCGGCTGCCCGGGTGGTGCGAGAACATCTCCGTCGAACTGGACGAGGAGGACCTGCTCGCCGAAGTACGAGCGTCGGACGACCAGGCGCGGGAGGAGTTCGCCCCCGAACTGGACGCGCAGCGCGCGGCGTTGATCAGCGGTCTGGGTCTGCCGGAGCGGCCGCTGGTCGAACTCCTCGCGTTGTCGGAGTCGGCCGCCCGGCGCACCGACCCCAACTACGTCCTGCTCAACTCCAGCGAGCTCTGCGCCTACCGGCTCGACAACTCCTTCCGGCACGCCTTGCGCGACGTCGTCCTCGCCCCGGGACGGGAGGTACTGGAGAGGATGCGCTCCGGCGACCCCGGCGCGCGGCAGGAGGTGGCCGCGGATCCCGTGCTGCGGTCAGGGGTGCTGCGGGCGGCGCAGTACGACCGTCGTGACGGCGACTTGCCGCTGCTGCGTTTCCTGCTGGAACTCGAGGATGCCGCGCGGACCGAATGGTTCCAGGACCGGCGCCTCGCCGCGGTGCTGGTGGCGCTGCACGGCCAGGACGCGGACGTTCCGCTCCTACGGTCGGCCACTTCTGGTCAGGTCACCGACAGTGCCGGAGCCGTGGAATGGGCCCGCGCCGAGGAGGCGAAGCGGCACGGGCGGGATGGAGCTGCGGCCGCGGCCGCGGAGAGCGAGTTCACCTGGATCGAGCTGGCCCACCGGCAGGGGCGCCTCGAGCACGCCCGGGTCGCACTCATCCGCATGCTGGACGACACGGGCCCGGACGAGGACCGGCTCCGGGAGCTGAGCCGCGCGCTGGAGCGCCTCGGCGACCACGCACAGGCAGCCCGTGCCCAGTTCAACCTCCTCTCGCTTCAGGACACGGCGCGGGACCGGGCCTCGGAGGCGTATGTCCTCGCCCGCCTGGAGCGCTGCAAGGGCGACCTCGCGGCAGCGGGGCGGGCGCTGGAGCGGGCACGGGCGGCGGTCGGCGCCGACGGCACCACGCAGGACGGAACGGTTGACCAGTGGCACCGCCGGGGGCTCGGCCGGCTGATCACCGAGCAGCATCTGGAGCTGACACTCGCCGCGGCCGAGGCAGGCGAGACGGAACTCGCGCGTGCCACGATGGCCCACGCCAGGCTCCTGCTCGACACCATCGGCAAAGAGTCGGCGAAAGCCCTCAGCCGACTGTCCACGCAGGCGAAATGGGCCACGGCCAGGCTCCGACCGCCCCGCACCTGACATCCGCGTACCGCGACAGCCGAGCAGTGGGCTCGGCGTTGCCGGCAACCGTCCCTGCCCAGAACTCGGGCACCCGAGCCTCCCGTTGTCGATCGGCACCAAGCACCAGCCGGACACCCTCGCCCAGCCAGTCGTCAGGTTCTGCGGGTGCCGGAGGGCAACCTTCCGTCTCCTGCGATGGTCGGAACGTATGAACCGGCAGGGAGGCAAGTGTCATGCGTGGTGGCAGTCCGAGGAAGAAGGGTCTGGCCGTGGCGGGCGTCGTGGCGGCGCTCGCCCTGACCGGAGGCGCCGTGTATGTACTGGCGGCCGACGCCGTAGACCGGGATACGAAGGGGTACATGCTGACCCCGGCCGATTCGGTCGGCCCGTTCAAGAAGCACAGGGAATACCTGAGGGACATGTCCACCAGGCAGTGCGACGGGGCGCCGTCCGATGCCGACTGCATGCAGGGGGTCACCGAAGGCCCTCCGAGCGAACCGGAGGAGATCGGCGTCGAAGAGCCGGCCATGGCGAACGCCGACTACCGGTACGAGTACAAGGACGACCAGGGGCGCAGCCAACGCAAGACGCTGTTTGTCGAGGGTTACTGGGGCACGATCGACGACCCGGACGAGGCGCTCGACAACTTCTTCCAGTCGATCAAGGACGGCGACCTGTCGTTCAGGGGCAAGCTGATCGGCTCCCGCGAGAGGTTCGACCCCAAGGGCTTCGAGGGTGCTCTGATGGAGTGCCAGAACTCCGAGCTCACGCGCATATGGGACGTGAACGCACGAGCGCGCCCCGTGGCGACGATGCGGGTCGCGATCTGCGTCTGGGCCGACTACAGCACCGTGGCCGCCGCCGCAGTCGTCGACTCCCCTCAGATCCGCCGCAGTGCCCCTGGCATGTCTCAGTCGCAGGTCGCTGACCTGGCCGCAGAGCTGTACAACACCTCGCGCACCGAGTTCCGGCCCGGGGTATGCACGTGGGACCACTGCGACGGCAAGTCGAGGGATCCGTGGGAAAACTGAGGAGCGTTACCGAGGTGAAACTCGTGGTGTCGTAGGGGCTGACGCTGGTCGTCCGCTGCGGCACAGGCCACCGAGGCGTTCGTGGCCCCGTGAGGAAAGCCGCGGGGATGGTTGGGGCAGCCGGCTCCTCCTGGCCGCGGAGAAGGAGGCACGCCGCCGTGGCTGCGACCGCGCGTGCGTCTCGTCGTTCACGTTCCAGGCCCCTGCGTTCTACCAGCGCCACGGTTACGTCGAGACGGGCAGAACTCTGGGGATCCCCGGCGGAGCCGAGGATGTCCACATGTACAAGAAACTGACCTAACGGTTGTCCGGCCCGATCACGAGCGGAGCCAGATGACGACCGATGCGGCGGTGACGGTGCCGTCCCGGTAGCCGCAGAGCTCGTCAGGCGCAAAAAATCCGTTGGTCTCCTTACCGGCGCTGGCCATACTGCCGCCATGGATCCCGTGACTCTCAAAACCGCCCGCGTCCTGCTCAGGCCTTTCGCCCCCGCCGACGCAGACGCGGTGTACACGGCCTGTCAGGACGCGGACATCCAGCACTACACGCCCGCGCCCACGCCATACCGGCGCGAGGACGCCGCAAAGCACGTCACAGAGACCGCACCCCAGGGCTGGGCGACGGACCAGGACTACATCCTCGGCGCCTTCCGCGCCGACAACGGCGCCTTGGTCGGTTCCTTCTGCCTCACCAAGCTCTTCCAAGGCGTCTACGAACTTGGCTACTGGGCAGCAAAGGAGCAGCGCGGCCAGGGCTATTCCACCGAGGCCGCGCGGGCGCTGTGCGATTGGGGCTTCGCCGAACTCCACGCCCACCGCATCGAGTGGTGGGCGATGGCTGGGAACACGGCCTCCCGCGCACTCGCCGAGAGACTCGGCTTCACCCTCGAAGGAACCCTCCGCAACCGCAACATGGTCAACGGCCAACCCCATGACTGGTGGGTCGGCGGACTCTTCAAGCCCTCAGACAGCCCCAGCGCTTGAGGGATCGCGGCTGCCCAGCGGCGAGCTGCCTGCCGCGAGCTACCAAGGGGGTGTGTAGGGCCGCGAACCCATCACGCTCCCCCGTGGCTGGCGGTGACCGGTGGTGAGCGCGTGACAGCGGCTCCCGCCGATTGGCGACTGCGGCAAGATTGAGCCGTGCCAACTGAGTCGGACAAGATTGAGCTGAGCGAACACGAGCTTCGTGAGATCACGGGCTACGCGGCTGATTGTGCGCGCAGGGCGCTGTCGATCTTCGAGCAGAGTCTTCCTGCCGACACGCGCCCTCGCGACGCCATCGATGCAGCACAAGCCTTCGCTGAGGGCGGCCGGCGCACGGGCGCTCTGCGGCAGAGCGCGTGGGCGGCGTACAAAGCGGCACAAGAAGCCGCTTCACCCGCTGCGGTCGACGCGGCACGAGCGGCGAGTCATGCGGCCGCCGCTGCGTACCTTCATCCCAAGGCAAGCGCTCATCAGGTGAAGCACATTCTCGGCGCGGCAGCGCATGCGGCGCGAGCCGAGGAGTTGGCATCCGGAGATGGCCGGCGTGTCACTGCGGGGACCCTTGAATGGGCGCGTCATCACGCACCAACGGCGGTCACCGCAGTGCTCGGCCGTCTGCCCGCCGCACCTCCCGGAGGCGGGCGCGTGGGAGAGTTCATTCGGGACCTCGACGCCGCTCTCCGCGCCTGAGGCGATCAGGTACCAGAGGCACGCGTGCTCGCGATACCGAAAAGCGTTTGCCCTTCTGGCCTGCATCTTTAGGCTTCCCGCATGACCACATCGCCCCGCTTGGAGAAGATCACCTCTGGCAACTTCGACGCCGCGATCGCCCTGAAGGTACGGCCCGACCAAGACCATCTGGTTGCTCCGGTCGTCAAGTCGCTCGCCGAGGCGTACGTGCAGCCAGACGTCGCCTGGCCGCGGCTCATATTCGACGGCGACCGGCTCGTCGGCTTCCTGATGGCCTTCTTCGACATCGACTTCGCCGACGACGGCACCCGCACCGACGTCCGCTCGGGCCTGTGGCGCCTGAACATCGCAGCTGCGGAACAGGGCCGCGGCTATGGCCGCTTCGCCGTCGAGGCAGTGGCCACCGAGATCCGCCGCCGCGGCGGCACCCGCCTGACGGTCTGCTGGCATCCTGGCGAGGACGGTCCGGAAGCCTTCTACCTCGGACTTGGATTCCGGCTGACGGGAGAGATGAGCGGCGACCAGCGCGTTGGCGAACTGGAACTCACCTGAACCTTGATCCGCCGCACACTTCATCTCCTCGTCGGCCCCCAACCTGGCCCTTTCCGTCATCCTGCGGCTTCGACGAGCGCGTTGGCGGTGCGGGACTCGTTCCTTGGCGGCCTGGCGCCGAAGGTGCTTTCGAAGGAGTGGAAAGCGTCCTCTTGCTTCCACTCCGCCGCGGCCTTGGCACTGGACGCGAGGAACCGGGCGCAGCGCGGGCCGGGGTGGGGGTCGCCGAGGCGGTCCCGGGCGCACTCCGGGACGACCTCGTAGCTGTCGCGATCGCGCCACAGACTGCGGCCCTGCAGGAAGCTGTACTCCAGGGAAGTGCGCGCCAGGTCCGTCTGCCTCTTGCCCCGGCCCGCGAGGCGGGCAAGGGCGAGGACCAGGTCGAAACTCTCGGGCCGCGGCGACGAAGTACTGCCTCTGCCCTGCCAAGGCCCCCGCCGGGGACGTTGGCCGGCAGCAGTCCGGCACGCCGCCACCCTGCCAGCTGCTTCGCGTGACGGTGAGGTCGTGATGGGCCGCGTGATCGATGAGCTGCTGATCGGCCGCGCTGGGGGCGTCGTTGGAAGGCATGGCGCGAAGCCGGCGGCGCCCGCATCGGCTTCGGACCGGCTTGGAGACCCCCCACCTACGTCCGGTCGCTCTGGTAACCGTCCGCTGAAATGGCACAGGCGTGGCAACCGCATGGCGTACCAACGCCCTTGCGGATCAGCCACAGCAGGAAGTCACCAGACCGCCGCAAGCCCCGCCTGCGGACGCCTGAGTCAGAAGGAACTCACAGCTCATGACCACGAACTCGAACGCGCCCGTTCCCGACCGCGACGACAGCCACCGAGAATTGTGCATGCTGGTTCTGCTGCTTGGTCTCACGGTAGGACTGCTGACTACCGGGGCTGCCGTCCATCTCGCCCGCGTCCACCCGGCGCTTGCCGAGCCCCTGGTTGTCGGCGCCGCCGTCCTGAGTATCCGCTCTCGCCGGCCTCGTCAGCATCGTGACGCGGACAGTGCGGCGGCGGTGACACCGCCCGCGGGCTCGAGTGTCTCCTGACCACGATCGTGCCTGCAAGATCGACGCACGCAGGCGGGCGCCTGCGTCAGCTGAACTCGTACGGCATGCCGTTGAAGTTCATCGTCCGCTCGAGCTCTCGCTTTGTCTCCTCTGCCGTGCGTCGCGCTTCGGCCGGTGCGTCCCCGAGCTCCTTGATGAGCTCGGCATAGATGGGGGCGTCTGATCGGTCCGTGAAGCTCACGGTGTATGGGTCCCTTCGAACGTGTCCTGATCCCCCGCCGACGGCCGGGAGCAGGGGCCGAGTGTACGGATGACCTTGGGGACCCGATTGTCCAGTCCACAGGGCGGACGCTGATGCGTGCATGACGCAAAACGAAGAGGTTGGCACCGCTGGCCGCCCGTCAACGGACGGCGGTGGCATTGGCCGGAGAGCCCACTCCTCCCGGGAGGTTGAGCGGCTGGGCCACGAGCAAGCAGGTCCACCGCCCGTCGTCGGCGCTGGCGCGGGCCAGCGGGCCAAGGCGCCACAGCTCGCCAACGGCGAACCCCAGCATGGCGATGAGCTGCTGGTGCATCATGCCGTGGTCGGTCGTGCCGCCGAAGGGTGAGTCGTCCCGGGCGGGCAGCGCCTCGAAGGCGTAGGTGTCGGAGGCGATGACGGCGAAGCGGTGGTCCCACAGCCATGCGAGCACGTCGTGGTCCTGGTCCACGCCGGTGAAACGGCGGTTGTCGCGCACCCGCCGCTGGGCCGCCGGGTCGAGGCCGAGGTACCACTGAGTCCAGCCGGTGTGCAGGAGCAGGGCGTCGCCTGGCCGGGGCCGCACGGCCTGGGCGGCCAACGCGTCCTCGAGTGCCGTCGCGTCCAGGTGTTCTCCGCCCTCGTGGTCGATAGGCCGCCCCGACTCACGGCGGAACCGGCTCACATCCAGCACGAGCCCCCTGGTGACGATGCCGCGTTCGGCCCAGCGTTGGATGCCTAGCGCCGGACTGCCCTCGGTGATCTCGGCGTCCGGGGTTCCGTTGTAGAAGCCGTGCTCTTGGTGGCGCCGGTGGCGCAGGCCGTCGAGCTGGCTGGCCGCCTGCGGATAGAAGCCGTCGAGGACGTCGTCGCGGTGGGCGCGGTGGCGGCTGAAGATCGTGTGCCGGAGGGCGCCGCGAGTGGGCGCTATCGGCGGGTCGAACGCGGTGAGCGGGTAGTCCAGGCAGAGGGTCTGCCCGGTATGCACGCAGGCTGCCGCGGCCCTGGCCTGCTCGGGTCCGGCAAGGTTGAGCGTTCCCACCTCGTCCCGTTCCCCGAACAGTCCCCACGCGCTCTCGGCGGGTGCGTCGGTGCGCCGCCGCAGTTGCGCGTAGCTGGGCAGCTCGTCGGCCGCCCCCCTGACGAATGGGGCGAGCGCGGCGGACGGAGAGCACTGGGTGCGGTCGGTCGACGGGGCGAACGGGCCGCGGCGGCGGCTCACCCCTTGCCCTGTTGAGCGCCGGAGGTGCCCGGCGGGAGGAGGTCGCGTGGCGCGGGGCCGTTGTAGGCGGGGAGAAGGGGCTTGGGGATCGGGCCCTTGATGCGGGCGCCACCGCGGTGCTCCTCCCACGCATGGGCGAGCACGCCCACCCCTCGGGAGATCACGAACAGCCCTCGGCCGAGCTGGGGCGGGAAGCCCAGTTCGCTGTAGATGATCGCGGTGGCTCCGTCGATGTTCATGGGCACCGGGCGACTGCGGCCCTCGGCGAGGGCCCGTTCCAGCGCGGTTCCGGCGCGCAGGGCCCAGCCGCCCACGACCCCTTCCTTCACCGCTTCCTCGACCAGTCCGAGCAGCGGATCACGGCGGGGGTCACGCGGGTGGAAGCGGTGGCCGAAGCCGGGGATGTGCGCCTTGTCGAGCCGGTACCGGCCAACGAGGTCCCAGGCGGCCTGGTCCAGGTCGATGCCCTCGGAAGCCGCGCCGTTCAGTTCGGCCAGCACCTCCATGCACTGCTGACCCGCGCCCCCGTGAACGTCGCCGAGCATGTTGACCCCGTTGGCGACGGCGTTGTTCAGCCCGACGCCGCAGGTTGCGGCCATGCGCGCGGCGGCGATCGAGGGGGCCTGCGGGCCGTGGTCGACGCTGGCTACGAGCGCGGCTTCGAGCAGCGCGCTCTGCCCGGCGTCGGGCAGTTCCCCGCGCAACAGCAGCCAGATCGTGTCGGTGAAGGAGACATTGCCGATCATCTGCTCCACCGGATAGCCGCGCAGCAGGATCTCCCCGGGCGTGATTCGGCTGATGCCGGTGCGCCACCAGCCGGTCACCTTGTCCTCGAGCTCGGCGGCGGTCAGCACGGCGGCCATGTCGGTCCCGGTGGCGGCGGCAGTTCCGCCGGCGGTGCCGGCCCCGGCGCCGCCGGTGAGGGTGCGCGTTGTCTGGTTCATACCGCCTCCTCCTGACGCAGTTCGGTGATCTCCTGTGCGCTGAAGCCGAGTTCGGCCAGCAACTGGTCGGTGTGCTCGCCCAGCCGGGGCGGGGGGTGCTCCGGTCCGGCGGCGGCTCCGTTGACCCGGACGGGGCTGCCGAGCACCTTCAGTTCCCGCTCGCCGCGGTCCGGGAACGGCAGGGTGTGGACGAAGCCGCGGGTGGTTATCTGGTCCTGGGCCAGCGCCTGTGCGACGTCGAGCACCCGGGCCGCCGGAACGCCCGCGCCGGACAGGATGTCTTCCCACTCCTCGGCACCGCGCATGCACAGCGCCTTCTCCAGCTCGCCCTTGAGCGCCTCCCGGCTCCTCTTGCGGTCCGACCGGTCGGCGAAGCGCGGGTCCTCGGCCAGTTCAGGACGACCCACCAGGCGGCACAGGGTGGTGAACTGCCGCTGTTCGTTGGCGGCGATGTTGAGCATGCCGTCGGCCGTGGCGAAGGTCCCGGACGGAGCCGCGGTGAAGTTCTCGTTGCCCATGGGCCGCGGATGCTGCCCGGTTACCAGATGGTTGGAGACCACCCAGCCCAGCGCGGACAGCGCCGACTCCAGCATGGAGATGTCCAGGCGTACGCCTTCGCCGGTGCGGTCGCGGTGGTTCAGGGCGGCGGCGACGGCGAAGGCCGCGGCCATGCCGCCGAGGGTGTCGGCGACCGGATATCCGGCACGCAGCGGTGCGCTGCCGGGGGTGCCGGTTACGCTCATCATCCCGGACAGGCCCTGGATGATCTGGTCGTAGGCGGGTCTGTCGCGCAGCGGCCCGTCCTGGCCGAAGCCCGACACGGCGCAGTAGACCAGTCTCGGGTTGGCCTCGTGCAGGATCTCCCAGCCGACTCCGAGCCGGTCCAGCACGCCGGGACGGAAGTTCTCGATCAGGATGTCGGCGTTCGCGGCCGCCCTCAGCAGTACCCGTCGCCCGGCCTCGCTCTTGAGGTTGACCGTCAGTGAGCGCTTTCCGGCGTTCTGGGCGAGGAAGCTGGCGCCCAGCAGGTTCTCGTTCAGCCCCACGTCGGCGCCCAGTTGCCGGGCCAGATCTCCTCTGCCCGGCACCTCCACCTTGATCACGTCGGCGCCAAGCAGGGCGAGTTGGTAGGCGGCGAACGGTCCGGCCAGAACGTTGGTCAGATCGAGTACGCGTGCGCCGGCCAGCAGCCGTACGGGCCGGTCGGCGTCGGTGACCGGAGCGGGGCCGGGGTCGGGATCGGGGTTGCTCACGCGGTACCTCCGATGAATCGCAGTGCCGACAGCCGCTGTGCCGCCTCGGTCAAAATGGGGATGAACTCCGCCAGACGCTCGTCGGTGAACCGGCTGGTGGGACCGCCCAGGCCCACAGCCGCCACGGTGTGCCCCGCGGAGTCGGTGATGGGCGCGGCGGCGGCGGAGACGCCCTTCTCACGTTCCCCGTGGCTGACCGCCCAGCCCTGCTCTCCCGCCCGGCGTGCCCGCTCGGTGATGACCTCAAGGAACTCGGGTCCGTGCGGGGCGGCGTCGGCCACCTGCCGCAGTTCCTGCGGTGCGGCCTCGGTGAGCAGGACATGGCTGGCGGCGCCCGCCCACAGGGCCATCTCCGTGCCGACGTGTACCACGTGGCGCAGTTGCTGTGTGCCCTCCTGCTGAGCGATGCAGACGCGGAATGTGCCCTGGCGGACGTAGATCCGCACCGATTCGCCGCCCGTCCGCTCGGACACCTGGCGCAGACACTCCACCGCCTCCGTCGGCAACTGCCAGGCGTCCTGGGCCAACCGCGCCCAGCGCAACAGGCCGGGTCCCGGCGTCAGTCGGCCGTCGCCGCGGGTCCACAGCAGGCCGCGCTGTTCCAGGGTGGCGACCAGGCGCACGACGGTGGACTTGGGCAGGGCAGTGGCGTCGACGAGTTCGCGAACGCTGCGGGAGCGGTGCGTGTCATCGAACATGCCCAGCAGATCGAGCGCGCGCAGCACACTGCGCACGCCGTCGCCGCCCGTTGGGCCGTTCTCCCGTCCCGCGCCCGAAGCCGTCGTCTTCTCGGCCGATCCGGCCGCACCAGGGGGCTCGTGCGCGCTCAGGTCGTTCATGCTCATCCTCTCGTTCGGGGCTGTCCAGTTCTTGGACAACGCTGCCGCGGCATCTGGCTGGTGGTGGACCAGTCATCCCGACCCTCTTGCCACGCCTACGTGGCGCACGTAACATCCCGGCAACGCGGTACCGCCTGACGGTAAGAATGTACCACCAGGCGAATCGCTTAAGGCAAGGAAAGCAGCGGGCACCTTTTCACCACTCAGGGCGCCCCACAGCGCAAAGGGCTCGGCATGGCAGCCACACCTCACGACACCGGACCGGGGGACGCCCGGCCCTCGCAGCTCGAACGGCAGGATCAAGTGGAAGCAACAGAGGGCCGGGGCAAGGTCGCCACGATGAACGTCAGCGCACCCACGCAACCACTCGTCAACACCCGGGCGGCCAGGGCGGTTCCCAACGATCCGCTCGTCGTCATGGAAGCGGTCGACAAGCACTTCGGGCACCTGCACGTGCTGCGGCAGGTGAACCTGACCGTTCACCGCGGAGAGGTCGTTGTCGTCATCGGCCCCTCGGGTTCCGGTAAGTCGACCCTGTGCCGGACCGTCAACCGCCTGGAGACCATCGACGGCGGCACCATCACCCTGGACGGCCGGGCACTGCCGGTCGAGGGACGACAGCTCGCGAAGCTGCGCTCCGAAGTCGGCATGGTCTTCCAGTCCTTCAACCTCTTCGCCCACAAGACAGTGCTGCAGAACGTCACCCTCGGCCCGGTCAAAGTGCGTGGCCGCAGCCGGGAGGACGCCGAGCGGCAGGCCCGCGAACTGCTCGACCGGGTCGGTGTCGCCAACCAGGCCGACAAGTACCCGGCGCAGCTCTCGGGAGGACAGCAACAGCGGGTCGCCATCGCCAGGGCGCTCGCCATGGAGCCGAAGGTCATGCTCTTCGACGAGCCGACCTCGGCGCTCGACCCCGAGATGATCAATGAGGTGCTCGAAGTCATGACCGGTCTCGCCCAGGAGGGCATGACCATGATCGTCGTGACCCACGAGATGGGCTTCGCTCGCCGCGCGGCCCACCGCGTGGTTTTCATGGACGGCGGCCGGATAGTCGAGGAAGCCGCCCCGGAAGAGTTCTTCTCGAACCCGCGCACCGACAGGGCGCGCGACTTCCTGTCGAAGATCCTCACGCACTGATCGGGTACCGGACCGATTCCGGCCCGCACAGCACGGGTGGCGTGCTGACCGCATTCTCAACCGCCCAACCAAGAACGATAGGAACCGTCATGCGCCTGTCCCGCACGCTCAAGGCATCCTCCGCGGTCGCCGCGATAGCACTCCTCGCCGCTGCCTGCGGCGGAAGCAACGCCTCCGATCCCGACGACGCGCCCGCACCCGCGAAGAAGGTGTCCTTCGCCGACGGAACGACCATGGCCGCCATCGCCAAAGTCCACAAGCTGCGCGTCGGCGTGAAGTTCGACCACCCCCAGCTCTCACAGAAGAACCTCAAGGGCGAACTCGAGGGCTTCGAGGCCGACATGATCAGATACATCGGCGCGAAACTCGGCCTCAAGCCGACCCAGATCGAGTTCGTCGAGGCCTCGGGCACCAACCGAGAGGAGTTCCTCAAGCAGGACAAGGTCGACATGGTCGTGGCGACGTTCTCCATCACGGACCAGCGCAAGCAGGTCGTCAGCTTCGCCGGCCCTTACCTGTCCATCAAGCAGGACCTCGTGGTGACGAAGGGCAATCCGGAGGGCATCCAGAGCCCGCAGGCCCCGGCCGGCAAGAAGATCTGTTCAACGCTGGGCGGCACCGTCTCCAAGGTGACCCGCCAGACCTACCCCAAGGCCAAGCTCGTCGAGTTCGACGTCTCCTCCAAGTGCATCGAGGCCCTGAAGAACGGCTCGGTCGACGCCCTGGCCACCCAGGACCTGATCGGCGCCAGCTACGTCTCCGAGAACCCCGACGCCCTGGAACTGCTGGGCGCGTCGTACGGCGCGGAGACGTGGGGCATCGGCATCAAAAAGGGCAACGTCGCGTTCTGCGAGTTCATCAACGGGGCGCTCACCGATTTCTCCAAGGACGGCTCATACAAGAAGGCGTGGGACGCCACCCTCGGCAGGTTCGCCAAGGTCGAGCAGAATTTGCCCCCGGCCGCGCCCTGCGCCTGACCCGTCACCGCCGGGCGGTCCACAGGCCGCCCGGCCAGGGACAGCCTTCTGCCTCCACCACTCCCGCCTCCGAGGAGGTGACCTATGTCCGCTGTAATCGACAACCTCGACGTGTTCTGGGCCGGCTTCCGGATCACGTTGGTCCTCACATTCCTCTCGTCGGCCCTCGCGCTGGCGCTGGGCACCGTCATCGCCGCGATGCGTGTGTCACCGGTACCGCCCCTGCAAGCCGCGGGAACCTTCTACGTCGAGACCGTCCGCAACGTGCCGGCCGTCGTGGTCTTCTTCTTCGTCGTGTTCGGGCTGCCGCAGGTCGACATCCGGCTGTCCTTCATGACATCGGCCGTGGTCGCGCTCAGCGTCTACTACGCCTCGTTCTTCTGCGAGGCCGTGCGCTCCGGCATCAACTCGGTACAGGTCGGCCAGGCCGAGGCCGCCCGGTCCATCGGCCTGACCTTCGGAACATCGCTGCGGCTGGTCATCCTGCCGCAGGCCGTGCGCAGCGTGATCCCTCCGCTGATCAACGTGTTCATCGCGCTGACCAAGGCCTC
This sequence comes from Streptomyces sp. NPDC020681, assembly GCF_044334895.1. Classification (NCBI taxonomy): domain Bacteria; kingdom Bacillati; phylum Actinomycetota; class Actinomycetes; order Kitasatosporales; family Streptomycetaceae; genus Streptomyces; species Streptomyces sp. NPDC020681. The sequence goes on from NZ_JBIRTX010000005.1 coordinate 18,524, forward strand.
GGCGATCGCCAGCGCCTTCGGAGTCGCCGAACTGCTCAACGGGATGGAGCGCCTGGCCACCAGTGAGAGTCACGCAGTGATCCCGATCCTGCTCACCACCGGGGTGCTCTACCTCGCCATCACCCTCCCAGCCGGGCTGATCGCCCACCGGATCGAACGAAAGGTGGCGATCGCACGATGACCGCCGTCCTCTACGACGCCCTGGGCCCCCGGGCCCGGCGCAGGGTCGCGATCGGCACCGCCATCGGCTCGGTGCTCATCGCCGCGGTTCTCGCCGTCGTCCTGGTCAGGCTGGAGGAGAACGGCCAACTGTCAGGGAGGCTCTGGAGTATCCTGCTCGACCCCGACCTGCGACAGCTTCTGGTCGAGGGCCTCGGCGCCACCTTGCAGGTCGCCGTCGTCGCCCTGGCGATGTCGCTGGCGCTGGGCATGCTCCTCGCTATGGGACGGCTGTCGCACCTGCCCTGGCTGCGGGTGCCCGTGCGCGCGTGGGTGGAGGTCTTCCGCGGACTGCCGCCACTCCTGCTGATCTTCTTCATCTACCTCGGAGCCCCGGCGGCGGGAGTCGACGTCCCGGCCTTCTGGGCGCTCACCATCGGGATCTCGCTGTACAACAGCGCGGCCATCGGCGAGATCATCCGAGCGGGAATCCTGTCGTTGCCCCGCGGCCAGAGCGAGGCGGCGCAAGCGATCGGGCTCAGCCACGCGTCCACCATGCGGCTCGTCGTCCTGCCGCAGGCGATACGGCTGATGCTGCCTGCCCTGATCAGCCAGATGGTGGTGCTCCTGAAGGAGACCTCGCTCGGTTTCATCATCGGCTACACAGAACTGCTCAGGAACGGCCGCATAGCCGTGGAGTTCCTCGGCGGCGCCTACGCGATCCCCGTCTACACGGGAATCGCCCTGGTCTACCTGGTGGTGAACCTGACGCTGTCGTGGACCGCCCGCCGGGTGGACCGGCGCTTCCAGCGCTGACCCGGTCGGCCTGGCGGGGTCGCCGACGACGGCCCAGCGGTCCATGGAGCCCCAGACTGTGCGCCAGGGCCGCCGCAGTTGTTCCACATCGCCAGCCACCGCGCAACGGCGCCGGTTCGCGGCGGACTACAAGGTTCACTCACACTCCGAGGGGCGGCGATTCGCCGGCTCATACGGGCCAGCACCGGCAGAATCACGGCACCCTCGCTCACCGACCCGGTCCCGCCCACCCCGACCACACCCTTCGGCGTCGTCCACCAGCACAGCCTCGTACGCGACGATCGACGGCACGGCCACGTCCTCCAGCTCGCCCAACTCTTCCATCCGTCAAGCAGCCGCCAACTCCCGTGGGCGAGACCGGCGGCGACGACGTCCTGCAACCACTGCACCAACCTCAACCGGGCCCGCGCTCGTGACGAAGGACGGAGAAACCGGTTCGCAGGTCTGGCTTCGTGCCGCTGCCAAAGAAGGCCTCATCAAACAGCGAGCGGGCGAAAAGACCGCCACCCGACTCGCAGCGATGCAGGCCAGGTAGACACCCAGGTAGATACCCCCTCAGAACCTGCCGACGGCCGGGCCAACGCCCGGCCCGCCGCCGTCCCCGGCAAGCCGGCCTGCGGCGAAGCGACGGCTACCGCCAAACTCCGAGCCGGAGACCGGACGGCCGGGGGCCGGGTTCATCCATGGAACTCGGTGAGATCGATGGCGTGAACGCGCAGCGCATAGCCGTACACCGGGTGCGCCGTCTCGCGTTCCGGTGTCATGCCGAGCTTGCGGATGACGTTCTCGGAGGCGTCGTTACCGACACGGTTGATGCTGATGACGCGGTCGAGGCCACGGTCCTGGAGTGCGAACTCCAGCGTGGCATGGGCGGCTTCGGACGCGTACCCCTGGCCCCAGAACTGTGAGCCGAGCCGCCAGCTGATGGCCACGGCAGGCAGTACCTCAGGCAGGAACTCGGGCACGGACAGGCCCGTGAAGCCGGCCAGTTCGCCGGAGGCCAGCAGTTCGACGGCGAAGATGCCGAAGCCCTCCTCGTCCCATTCTTCCTCCCACTGCTCGATGGCCTCCGCCGTGTGGTCCAAGTCGCGGACCGAGCCGTCGTCGATCCAGTGCATGACCTGGGAGTCCGCATTGATGTCCGCCATAGGTACGAGGTCGTCGTCGTGCCAGCGACGAAGGAGGAGGCGAGGAGTTCGGATCTCGGTCATGGCGCCCATCCTGCCCGACGGGGTGAGGTAGCCGGCTCTGGTTACGCGGGAAGTCCGGTGCGGCGTAGCCACGCCTCGACCTCGGCAGCAGCGCCCTTGACCTCCAGGCGCTCGAAAACCAGTGGAGCAGCGCCGCTGTGCTGCCTTACCGTGCTGCCGAGCCAAGTCGTCTAGGCAAGGACGTGCCGTTGTACACCCTGTGAGACCTCCCGAGAGCTGATGTGTCGCGCGTCGCGCATGTGCGCCGCGCTCCTTTTTGCTGCGGACTTCTCACTGAAGGTGTACTTCTGTGCTCAATAGCTGGGTGGTCATGCCCACCTGCCTGCCGACCGTTCTCCGCCGTTGCCACGCGTGCGCGTCGGAGCGCTTCCGGGCAAACGGTAAATTTCGCGTCAACGCAAACCACAAGCTCCTCGACGCCTGGCTCCTCGTGCTCTGTACCGCTTGCGGGGACACGGCGAAGCTCACGGTCTTCGAGCGGATGAATGTGCGCTCCGTACGACCTGAGTTGCTGGACCGGATGCATGACAACGACCCTGGCCTGGCAGCTGAGCTGCTCCAGGATCCGGTCGTGCGGCGCCGTAATCGCATCGCCCTCGACTGGGACAACGCCTGGCGCCTCGACACCGGCGGATCGGATCACCTGGACCGCGAGGTGATCGACGTCTCGGTCCGCTTTGCGGCGCGGATTCCTGTCCGGCCGGTGCGACTGATCGCTGACGGTTGCGGTCTTTCGCGGGCCGAGGTCGAGCGACTGATCACGGAGGGGAAGCTCGTTTCGGCAGTCCGGCTGAGCGGCAAGCTCTCCGGCGACTTCACCTTCACGCTCAAGCGCTGAGCCCGCCTCGTGACCACGGGCCTGTCCGGCCAAGATCCGCCGGACAGGCCCTAGTGCTGGGCAGTCAGTGCTGGGGACGCCCTGCGTACTGCATGAGGCGGCGGCGTTCGAGGATCGCGGCGAGGGCGTAGGCACCGCCGCCCGCGATGGCAAGGACCCAGTAGAGGCCGGGGGTGCCGAGGAAGAGCGCCGCAGTTGAGGTCAGAGCCAGCCAGACGCCGAGACTGTAGTGCAGCAGGTTGCGGCGTGCGGCGCCTTCGGCGAGGTAGAGCAGGCCGACGATGAGGCCGGAGCCGGTGGGCCAGAGGATGGACTGGAGCTCTGGCATGTCGAGGGCGGACGTCAGGCCGGTGATGGCGAGGAACAGGGCGGTGAAGGCGGCGATCCACGCTGCGCCGAGCAGTTTGCCGGAAAGGATGTCTGGCTCGGTGGCCCCGCGCTGGGCTCGCAGGGCGGCAACGGTGGCCTGGGTAATGCCGGTTGCCAGTCCGATTCCCAGGAGTGTGGTGGGCAGCCAGCCGGGCAGGCCGAGCAAGGGGTTGTCGCCCTGGGAGACTGCGGCGGCGCCGTGTCCCAGCAGGTAGGCGAGTCCGAAGCTGACGTAGGCCGCGCGGTTGTCGACCTCGTTCACGAGACGACTCGGGGTGGCACTGGCGCCGGCAACAACCGGAGAGTGGGGGGCTGCGATGGACATGGGTGATCCTCCAGGGTGACTTACGGATGTGAGTGAAGGGTTCGGGAACAGCGGCGGCTGCGGGCGGTGTGGAGCAGCCGGGCCCCGGCGGGGGCGGTGACCTGACCCGGCAGTCACCGCCCCGAAGGGGTGGTGGGCGGCTCCGGGAGCGTCAGCTGGAGCCGCCCACCGACGGTCACCGCCCCCGCCGCGCTCCGGGACTGTGTGGGTCAGTCCTCGCCGTTGTCCAGGGCGCTGTCGGGGATCCAGGAGCCGTGGATTCCGGCGGTCACGCGGCGGGGCAGGTGGACGGTGGCGATCCGGTCGAGGCCGGTGGCGTCCAGGACCAGCAGTTGCGAGGCGTCCTGCTTGAGGTCGGAGATGACGGTGAGCAGGTAGCCGTCGTCCTCGTTGGTGGCGCCGGCCGCGGGGACGAACACCGCCTCGCTGGGCAGCCGGGCGTCGCCGACCTGGTGGATGCGGCGGGCGCCGGTGGTGCGGTCGTACTTGACGACGCCGTAGCCCCCGAAGCCCTTCTGGTCCGGGAAGGACACCGCGTACTGGTAGCGGTGCTCGGCGCCCAGGTAGTCCTCGTTGAGGGTCGGGAACTCCACGGCGAGGTCGTCGATGATCTGCTCGTCGACGGTGCCGGTCGCCATGTCGATCACCCAACGGCGGGTGTAGGAGCGGGTGTTGGGCTCGGTTCCCCGCTCGGGCGCGCCGACCCACCAGTTCCAGGAGAGCTGGAATCCTTCGCGGTCCACGGTGGGGCCTTCCAGGACGATGCGGCCCTGGCCGTCCTCGTAGGCGTTGGCGACGTGCAGCATGTTGCCGGGTTCGATGGAGAACCAGCGGACGTGCCGGGCACCATCGCCTGTGCGGGGCATGACGCCGATGCGGGAGGGCTGCTGGTCGCTCCAGCCGTAGGGGATGCCGGAGTGCTCGGCGGGGTCGAAGGTGACGTTGCCTTCCATGAAGACGACGTGGCGGCGGGTGATGGCGAAGTCGTGCTTGAGTGAGGCGGTCGCGCCCGGGATCTCGGCGCTGTGGACGATCTCGCCCTTGGCGTCGGAGACGTAGTACACGAGGTAGGGCGGGAACGGCGAGGAGCCGAAGAAGTGGAGCTCCCCCGTCACCGGGTCCTCCTTCGGGTGTGCGGTCATGGCCGTGCGCAGGCGGCCGTTGAAGTCATGGGCGCCGACCGTCTCCAGGTCCGGTGTGAGCTCGAAGGGGAAGTTCGCCTCGCACAGGGCGAGCAGTCGTCCGGCGTGCTCGATGACGTGGGTGCCTGCGGTGCTGGCGGTCATGTCCGGGCCGCGCTCGGTCATGTACGGGGCGCCGTCCAGGGCGGGGGTGTGCACCCAGCGGTTGCGGTACCACTCGGCGCGGCCCTCGCGGAGCCGGATCCCGTGGACCATGCCGCTGCCCTTGAACCAGTGGGTCGGGGTGACGCCGGGCTTGGGGTTGTGGCTGTTGCGGATCAGGCGGCCGGTCAGTTCGGTGGGCAGGGTGCCCTCGACGGTGAGGCCGGTGGCGGTGATCTCGTCGGCGACGGGGGCGTAGTGGCCGGTCAGATAGGGCTTGCTGCTCATACTCGGGTCCTCGGATTTCGTCATCGTTGTCGTGCGTGGTGTGTGGTGTGCTGTGGTGCGGGATCTCAAGTCGTCTGCTCGGCGCGGGCCTTGAGGCAGTCGAGCCAGCTCTCCAGGGAGGCCTTCAGGGCCGCGCCGAGTTCGTCGGTCGCGGCGTCGACGGGTTCACCGCTCCAGGACTCCTCGGTGTGGACGACGACGTGGTCGCCGGACTGCTCGAAGGTCCATGCGTGGATGCCGACGATGCCCTGGACGGTTCCGCCCCACACGATCCGCTGTTCGGAGACGAGTTCGTGGATGGTGGAGGTGATGGTCATCCCGTGGGTGCGCCAGGTGAAGTCGTTGCCGACCGCCGCCGGTCCGCTGAGCCCGGCCTGGTCGATGTCGACGTTCCAGACCGGCCAGTTGTCGATGTCGGTGTGCAGCGACCAGACGGTGGCGAGCGGGGCGTCGATGGTCGTCTTCAGGCTGACGACGACGGGAGCGGTGGAGTCAATGGTGTGCATGTGATGTCCTCATCGGTGGTGGTGTGGTCGTGGTGTGGTGGTGGGTTGGGTTGGATCGGCTGCCGGGTGCTGGATCAGGTAGTGGGTGCGCAGTGGGCCGCACGGTCCTGTTGGCGCGGCGTCGTGGAAGCGGCCACGGCGGGCGGGAGTACGTCGCGGGTCGTGCGGCTGCGGCGGGTGAGCGGCAGGGCGAGGAGTGCGGCGACGGCCAGAACCGCGGACGAGACCGTGAAGGCGGCTCGGAAACCGGCGCTGAGCGCCTCCACATGGGGCTGGTGCGTGGATGCCTGGGCAGTGACGGAGCCGGCCAGGGTGGCCAGGGCGGCGAGACCGATCGCTCCGCCGACCTGGCGGGTGGTGTTCACCAGCCCGCCGGCCAGACCCGCGTCCTGTGGCGGGACACCGTCCATGGCAAGTGCGGTGAGCTGGACGAAGGCGATGCTCAGGCCGAGTCCGACAAGGACGCTCGGACCGAGGACGTCGACGAGGTAGCTCCCGTCGGCGCTGAGCCGTGACAGCCACAGCAGTCCGGCGGCCTCGGTGAGCAGGGCCGCGGTCACTGTTGCGGTGCCGCCGATACGCCGGGAGATGCGAGGTGCGACGGCGGCGCCGAGCATATTGGCCACGGCGAGCGGGAGTTGGCCCGCTCCGGTGGCCAAGGGGTCCATTCCGAGGACCTGCTGCTGGTAGAGCGGCAGGAAGAAGAACAGGGCGATCCACACGGACCCCAGAAGGGCCATCAGCAGGTTTCCTGCGGCGACGCGGCCGGTGGTGATCAGCCGCGGGGGTATCAGCGCGTTCGGCCGGCGGATCTCGATCACGGCGAAGGCCGCGAGCAGCGTGCCGGCACCGGCGAGGGCACCGAGCACTTGTACGTCCGTCCAGCCGGTGCCGCGTGCGGTGGTCAGGCCCCAGACCAGGCAGGTCAGGGCGAGTGTGACGGTGGCGGTGCCGAGGAGGTCGAATCGCCCGGACTCCCGAACAGCAGCCTGCGGCACGAGGACCGCCACGGCGACGAGGACCAGCACCGCCCCGAGCGCGACGGAGTGGAAGATCCAGGGCCAGCCCCACGCCTGGGTGAGCAGGCCGCCCAGAAGGACACCTCCCGCTCCTCCCGCGCCGGATACAGCGCCCCACACGCCCAGGGCTCTGCCGCGTCCAGGGCCGGACGGGAACAGGTTCATGGCCAGGGCGAGTGCGGCTGGGGCGATCGCGGCGGCGCCGAGCCCCTGAACGGCGCGGGCGGCGATCAGGACGCCCGCGGAGGTGGCCAGTCCTGCGGCCAGCGAGGCCCCCGCGAACAGCGCGAGGCCGGCGATCAGCACCCGGCGGCGGCCGAGCAGGTCGGCCGCCCGCCCCCCGGCCAGGAGCAGCGCACCGAACGCCAGGCCGTAGGCGTTGACCACCCAGGTGGTGCCGTCGGCCGACAGGCCAACCCCGGCACGGATCTGCGGCAGCGCCACGTTCACTATCGAGGTGGCGAGCATGACGGTGAACTGCGCTGCGGCGAGCGCCGCGAGCGCGGCCCCCGGCCGTCGAGTGGGGGGTGCCTGGTCCTTCGTGCGTCCAAGGTTCATGGCACACAGCCTCGTGTCGGGCGGTGTCCACTTTCCATGCCCAGCAGGGGCGTTGACTGTCCAGTCCTGTCCGCACCTGTCCACGAGGAGCCCTGCCACGGACGTACGCCGGCACATGGCGTGAGCGTGCTGTGTCCCCCATGGCTACGTCGTCGGGGCCGGCCTTTACGTGTACGTCGGCACCGTGCGCCCGTGGTTCTCGTCGGGGCCGTGCAGTTCCCACTGCCACAGGGCCTCGCAGAGCAGGTCCAGGCCCTGGCGGAGGTGGCGACGGTAGGTGCCGTAGGGCAGGCCGAGGCGGCGGGCGGCGGCTTCCTGGGTGGGTGCACCGGAGAAGTACCCCGCGGTCAGGGCTTCGCGGGCGCGCACTCCACGCGGGTCGCGGGCGAGATCGTCGACGGCTTGGCGCAGCAGGGCGCGCAACTCTTTGACGGGGTCGTCGAAGTCGGCCGCGAGACGGGCGCGCATCAGGGCACAGGCGGTGAAGGCGCCCGCATCGCGCCAGTGCGCCAGAGCTTCACGTACAGCCTGGTCGAACATGGTGCGTGAGATGCCCGAAGGCCCGGACTCGGCCGGCACATCGGTGGCTGATATGAAGCGGTGAAGCCAGGTCTCGACGGGCACCTGGCGCCAGTCGACGCTGAACAGTCCGTAGGTGTGCTCACCGACTCGCGGTCGCGTACCCGTGTCCACGAGGGTGCCTTTGACGCGCACGGCCCAGGCGTCGGCGTCCTGGTAGACGGCGAAGCCGTATGCGCGTCCGCGGGCACGGGCGGCTTCCGCCTGAGCCCGGGAACTGCTCAGGTCGATGACGCGCGAGGGGACTTGATACCGCTCGGGATAGATCGAGAAGCGGCTTATGCCGATGTGCTCGCCGGGGCTCACGGGTGCGGTTGCCTCCGTGTGCTCCCAGGCTGCCGCGACGACGGGATCGGTGGCCAGGTCCTGCGGGTCGGGTGGGGCCGGCAGGACGAGTCGAGCCGTGAACGCCACGATCCGGCCTGTGCTCACGAGACGGTAGACGCTGAATGCCTGCGGTTGGCGCTGCGCCCAGTAGCGGACGAGGTCCGCGGAGGCGGGGCCTTCGGTCTGATCGGCCATGCGTAGCACGACATCGATGTCACCTGGCTGCAGGGGGCGGTCGTGCACCTCGTCCTCGCGGGACCATGTGCGCACGCGCGCCAGGGTCTTCATCTCCTTGAAGAGGTAGAAGAGTTCGTCGGTGACGGTCCACACACGCTCCTCGGGTGCCTCGCGCAGTAGGCGCAGGTACTCCTCGGCCAATCGCTGGCGCATCGTCACGAAGGCATGGGGTGCTCGCCAGCGCAGGTCGGCGGCCAGCGTCTCGCGTGCGGCGTCGTGCGGGTGGAGCCCTCGGTGCGTGGACTCCATGAAGGGCAGGTCCCTCAGCCAGGAGAAGAGCAGGTGGGCGTCTTCCTCGGGCAGTACCGAGGCAAGCAGTTCCTCGGACGTGGAGTGTGCCTGTGCCGCCACCTCCAGGGCTCGGCGGTGGGCCGCCGTGGGTACCTCTCCGATCAGGCCGGCCAGCAGGGTTCGCAGGACGTCGGCCGAGGGAGCCCAGATCTCCTCGTTGTTCCAGCCTGCCGATCCTGCTCCTGCGGCGGCCGCAAGGGACAGGGCCAGCGGGTTGCCTCCGGCGAAGCGGAGCACCCGGTCTCGCAACTCGGGCCGGAGCCGCGCCGCGGCCAGCAGACTCCGGGCTTGTTCATCGACGAACGGCTTCAGTTCGGTGACGTGCAGGACCCCGGCCCACGCGGGGTCGGCGCTCCACTGCGCCTGCGGTGCGAGGCGGCCGGACAGAACAGCCAGGGCGCCGTCCGCGGCGCGAGGGAGGAAGTGCTGCCACAGCCAGCTCTCGAGCCATTGGCAGTGCTCGAAGGAGTCGACGAACAAAACCGTGCCGGGAACGTCCAGAAAAGGGGCGGCCGCACGCTCGAAGTCGGCGGGGTCCCGGCTGACGAAACGGCCGTCGAGTTCGACAGGCAACCGACCTGCCGAACGGGCCTGGTCCGCCAGCCGCCGCACCAGAGTCGACTTGCCGATGCCACCCGGCCCGAACGCGTAGAACACCAAGGGCGCCTGTGGATCACCGGTCAACGCCTCCGCGAAGCGACCGAGTTCCTCCTCCCGACCGACGAAGGCACGCACTCGCGCGCTGCTCAGTCTCTCCCCGACAGATCCCATGACGGCTCCCCTCCCCGAATCCGGCACCGGACGGTCATGCCCGGACGTACCCATCGAGCCTCGCGGTGCCAGGACTCCTTTAGGGATCCTAACAACAGCGTTGCACCTGTGCCGGCCGGTGCTTGCGGAGCTCTTTCTGCAGGTTTCTGGCGTCAGTTGATGAGTCCCAGGTTCTGGTCGTCGGGGTGGTCGGTGAGCAGGAGGGTGGTTTCTTCGACGCGTTGGAAGCGCCCGTCGGGGGCGTACTGGCCGAAGAGGTACACCTCGGTGCGGGACGTACGGCCGTTGTGCTGGGTGAGGGTGACGGTGTGACGGTCGGCGTAACGCAGTCCGTCGCGGAATTCGTCATGGACCTCGATGTGGCCGCTGCGGACCAGGGAGCGGAGGCGGGTCATGTGCTGGACGAATGCGGCACGGTCGCTCCATACGCCGTCGGTGCGCTGACGGTAGTCCGGGGTGAAATGCCGGTCGATGGCTTCGGCAAGGCCGAGTCCCGGGTTGAACAGCAGGTCGTTGATGGCTCGGGTGATGTCGGTCGGTGTCACTGAGGTCTCTTCCTGGCGGCGCGGCGTGGCGGGTCGGGGCGGCTCCGGCTCCCGGAGCCGGGGAAGGTTGATCGCGGGCCGGCCTGCTCGAGGCCGGGACGGGGGGTGTGCCGGTGTCAGTCGTGGCCCGGGACGCCTTCGTGTACGGGGGTGAAGTCCAGGGACAGGGAGGCGGGGCCGCGGGTGTACAGGCCGGTCTCCCGGTAGCGGAAGCCGGGGCTGTAGCGGACCTGGTCGAGCAGGGGGATGAGCATCGCGGCGACGGTCTCGATCTCGGCGCGGGCGAAGGCCGCGCCGACGCACTGGTGGAGTCCGGTACCGAAGGCCAGGTGCTGGGCGGCGGCGGTGAAGGAGCGGGCGGTGCCCAGGTCCGGACGGTGGATGTCGAAGGTGTCCGCGGCGGTGAAGGCGTCGGGGTCGCGGTTTGCCGCGCCGATCATGCAGAAGACGGTGGCGCCTGCCGGGACGGTGGTGCCGGCGAACACGGCGTCCTTCTCCGACTGGCGGGGAATGAGCTGGACCGGCGGGGTGTAGCGCAGGGTCTCGGCGATGGCGGCGGGCAGCAGGGTCGGGTCCTGGCGGACCTGGGCCATCTGCTCGGGGTTGTCGATCAGGTGCTTGATGAGCAGGGCGAGGGTCTTGTCGGCGGGCTCGGTGGCGGCAGCCAGGACGTTGATGATCAGCGCGGTGACGTCGCGGTTGCTCATGGCGATGCCGTCGAACTCGGCGGTGCACAGCTTCGATATGAGGTCTTCGCCGGGGTGGCGGCGCCGCTGTTCGATGAGAGGGACGAGGTAGGCCTCCAACTGCTCGGCGCAGTCCAGGCAGTGCCGGCGGCGTTCCGGGGTGAGGACCATGCTGGTGATGAACTCGGCGACCCCGCTGTGCCAGGCGGCGACCTGCTGCCAGTCCTTCTTGTCCAGGCCGAGGACGTCGAGCGTCACATAGACGGCGAGGGGCTTGCCGAAGTCGTTGACGAGGTCCAGGCGGCCCCGGGGAAGGAAGGGCGCGATGAGTTCGGCGGCGTTGGCGTGGACGGCGCGTATCTGGTCTTGGAGTGCCTGCCCGGTGAAGCCCCGGACGACGATCTTTCGTTTGGCGGTGTGCTCGGCCCCGGTCATCTGGGCGAGGACCGGTCCGCGCATCACCGGCTCGGCGCGTACCTGCAGCGTTTCGGTGCTGAACTCCTGATGGTCGGTCAGCACCCGCTTCACGTCCTGGTAGCGGGAGAGGAAGTAGCTGTCGATCGCCGGCTCGTAGTGCACCGGTGCCCGTTCCCTCAGTCCGGCGAAGTACTGGTAGGGGTCGGCGGCGAAGTCGTCGGACAGGACGCTGAAACCGGAATCGGCTCTGGGCATGGGGGGAATCTCTCAAGGGAAGAGGCAAGAAGGGGGCGGCAGCGGCTCGCCGAGTTCTCACGCTGGGGCCAGGCGTCGGCGTCCTGGACCGCGGGGCTCTGGCAGTGGGAAGCGCCCGCCGGTCCCAGCGGCGGGCTGGTCGACAGGACTCCAGTCAGGCGTGGTCGTCGACACCGATCCTATGGAGAGGGCAGTGCGGCTATCGCTGGGGCGAGCTGGCGCGTTGCTTGCGTACCAGGTGGGCCGCAAGGAGCGCCAGGTCCACGGCGAGCGCGCCGGCGGCGAGTGCGGTTTGCCAGAACGGGCCGCCGGAGGCGAGATTGCTCACCAGGTAGCCGGTGAGGATCACGGCAAGTATCGCGTTCTGGATGTCGTTGCGCAGCCACCACCGTGTGCGGGGAGACTCCTCTTCGGACAGTCGCAGCGCGTACAGCTCTACAGGCCCGAACTCATCTTCAGGCGCGCGTTCGGTGGCGGCGAGGTGGTCGGCGGCCTCCTGGGTGAGCTCCGCGGCGCGTGCGCGGGGTACTGCGTGGCGCTCTTCGAGCAGCTGGGTCAGTTGGCGGAGCCAGCGCTCACGCCCGACCGTTTTCTGAGTGTCCGTCCGAGGTTGCATGGTGACTCCTTCAGGATCTGCGGTTGGTTTGTTCCGGGTGGCCCACCAGAGCAGCGCGAGGCCCAGTACGCACAGGACCGGGGCGGGTAGGTGGCCGAAGGGCTTGTCGGAGAGGGCAGTGAAAGCCGTCGCGCCCAGCACCGTTGCGGCGGCCAGGAGCACCCACCCCGCGGCGCGCCGTCGGAAGCGCGAGGCGGTGAGCGCGAGGTGGCCGCCCGTCAGGGCTATGGCGATGAACGCTGAGCCGATCGACCCGGCAGGGGTCAGGGCCAGCGTGAATCCGTTTGCGACCCACAGACAGGCGCCGGCCACCAGAGCGGCCACACCGATCGGGGCGAGTGCGGCGCGGACTGTCGCCGCAGGTGTCTGGCCGCGCTGGTGACGAAGGCGCTCCTCGGGTGGGAAGCGTTCGCTGACCACAGTGGCGGCGTACGCCTCCGGTGTGCCGAAGGCGTCCTGGGGGCTCTCACCGCTGTCCGCGCAGTGCTGAGCGACCTCGTCCAGCACCGTGTCCGTGAGGGTGCTGTCCACCGATTGTGCAGCCAGTGCCAGTCGAACCCGTGCGTGCCACCGGGTGACCTCATCCGTCATGGCAAGTCCTTCATACTGTCCGCCAGGAGTTGATCCATCGCGTCCGAGAACTGCTTCCAGCTGGTGGCCTCTTCACGCAGCCGGGCTCGCCCCGCGTCGGTGAGCCGGTAGACCTTGCGGCCCGGCCCGCCCTCACCGGGCTCCCATCGCGCCTCCACCACGCCCTCGGTCTCGAGTCGGCCGAGCACCGGATACAGCGCGCCGCCACGGATCGCGCCGAATCCGCGGGCGGTCAGCTCTTGTACCAGCGCGTACCCGTGCTGATCGCCCTCGGCGAGCACGGCGGCGAGCGCCAGTGGCAGCACCCCACGCAGCCACCCGGTCTCCACAGCGGCCATCGATAGTCACCCCCGCTCCCTACTCTGCAAGTCCGACTAGTTCGTTCTCATACTAGTGAACCACATGTCGGTATCGCGTCAACAGCCGCCCCATGGAACAAGGTTGTGCCGCATACGGCGAGGACGATGTGTCCGCGGGCACGGCAAGCCAGCCGGGCGGCGGGCCACCCGGCGTTTCGCCTTCGACCGCAGTGCCTCCACCGGCGCCGACTCCACGTCCACGCCGAACACGGCGGCCATCTCCTGGCAGGTCAGCGGCCCTTGATCCCTCGGCGTCGGGCACGGTCCGGTCGGCCCGGCGTGGCCCTGCCCGGTTTCGTCTGCCGGGGCCAGCAGCTCGCCGACCCTTGAGCGGGCGATGGCCCGCCCGTCCCCATGAGTTGGCAGGCCGGCGACGCCTCGGCTCAGTCCTCCCGCCCGCCGAACTGCCAGTTGTGAACCTCGATGTCGGCGTACCGGTCCGCGGTCAGCACGGCACGAGCCGTGACCCGGTCCGGCGCACGCAACAGCACCGCCGTGCCCAGCCAGGCGACGCCGTCGTCAGACAGCAGCGGCCCGTACGCGATCAACTCGTCCTGATCGGGCGGCAGGGCGAGGTCGGCGGCCTGGCCCGTGCCAAGGCCGAGCACCAGGTACCGGTTGCCACCGGTCCGGCCACCGGGGAAGTCCCACATTGTGCGCCCCAACATGTTGCGCCACCGGCGCAGCAGCACGTCGCGGTACACGCCTGCCTGGTAGCCGGGCTCGCCGAAGGCGAACGCGCGGGCGGCGGCGGGGTCCGGCAGGTCGAGGATGTGCACGCTGCCGGTGGGCGTATCGCCGTCGCTGGTCAGGGTCGGGCCGCGGGCGATCATCTCTTTCGCGTACCGGTCCATGTAGGACCGGTGGTCTTCCAGCAGTTCGTCGCGCAGCACCAGGGAGCCGGGCCGATCGCGGTGGTAACAGAGGAACTCCATGCCCACAGTCTTCATCACCATGCGCAAACGCACATACAACGGCTCACGCGGTGAGTTGAGTTGGCGGTGGGCGACGAGGCAGCAGGCCAGATTGCCTTCCGCGAGGGGTGCTGCGCCAACGACCGGGTACCCGTCCCTTCACCGGGCACACAGGGCGCGTGCCGTCTCCGTACCCGGCCGGCCCGTCGGGAGCGCAGGCCCCAGGCCAGTGAGCACTTCACCGGCATGTGATGTGCATCCCGCCGGTCCCGTCGACCGCCGACGATTGCGCCCCGCGCCGCGACGAACGAAAGGACGTGCCGCCGATGCCATCCCACGACGTGGTCGAGCTGATTCTGCGTGACCACCGGACGATGGCGGACCTCATCCGCCGTATGCGCAGCGTGGAGGAGGACCGCGCGCAGGCCCTGACGGAGTTCGGCGACCTCCTCGTCGCCCATGGAACAGCCGAGGAACTGGAGGTCTATCCGGCACTCAAACGCTACCCGGACATCGACAACGACGAGGTCGAACACGGCACGGAGGAACACGACGAGGGCAACGAGGCGCTGCTCGCCCTGCTGGAGTTGGACGGGACGGACGGCGACGCCTGGGACGCGCGGTTGGAGAGGCTCGTGGAAGCCGTCACCCATCATCTCGGCGAGGAGGAGCGCACCATCCTCAACGGTGCACGGGAGAACGTCCCGGACGAAAGCCGCGAGGAACTGGGCCGTGCGTTCGCCCGGGAGCGGGCGCGCCAGCTGGCCGGCGACTGCGGGAGCGTCGTGAACGTACGGCGCATCGTGAAGCAGTGACCTACCGTCATGAAGTGCTGGCGGTACTTGCGCGCTGCTGAGCTGGGGGCTGCGGCGTCGTGAACGTTCATCCGGGCGTCGACGCTGGTCCGCGACTAGCGCAGCATCGGTCCGGTGAGACGTTCTCCGGGTTACGGCGGCGCAGCCTTTTGGGCAACCGCGAACGGGGTTCGGTTGTCCCTCAGTTCATGGCTTCAGCTTCAGCTCCACCGCGCTGGCCGCACTGCGGCAAGGGCGCCAACCCGTCGGATCGGGTCGGCTGCCGAGGACGCCGCGTCGACCCTTACACCGCGTGCCTTGCCCACCTCGCAGACGACCAGCGCGATGCCTATCTCGCGTCTCTCTCACCCGGTAGCGACCTCGATCACCGCGGCACCGAAATTGACGAACTCCTCCTGGTCCAACTACTGGACGCCATGCGGGACCCGAACACCCGGCACCCCATGATCGGCGCCACGCTGTTCGGGGAGGCGACCTTCACCGGCGCCGCGCAGTTCAGCAAGGCGACCTTCACCAGCACCGCCCAGTTCAGCGGTGCGACCTTCACCCGCACCGCCAAGTTCGGCAGGGCGACCTTCACCAGCACCGCCTGGTTCCGCGGCGCCACTTTCACCAGCGAGGCTCGGTTCAACGACGCGACCTGCACCGGCACAGCCTGGTTCGACGAAGCGACGTTCGCCGCCACTGCCTGGTTCAACAAGGCAAGGTTCACACGCAACGCTCAGTTCGGAGAGGCGACCTTTGCCGGTACCGCCGTGTTCGACGGTGTGGCCTTCGCCGGTACAGCCGTGTTCGACGGCGTGGCTTTCGCCGACGACGCCGGGTTCAGCGGCGCGACCTTCACCGAAGCATCGTTCAGGTCCGTTGTGTTTGAGCGGGCATCGCGCGTCGGCCCTTTGACCTGTGCGAGGGTGTTCGATCTGTCGGCCGCGTCGTTTGGCGCGCCGGTCACCATTGAGGCGGCCTCGCGGAGCGTGGTGTGTCAACGCGCGCGTTGGGCGGCGACGGCTGGTCTGCGGTTGCGGTACGCAGACGTGGACTTGACCGACGCGGTCTTCGAGTATCCGCTCAGCATCGCGGCCCACACCCGCCCCTTCATCGCGTCAACAGGCGAGGTGGTTCTGGAGGATGCTCTGCGCGAGACGTACGCGACGGTTCGCATGTTGTCGCTTCAGGGAGTGGATGCTGCCCACCTGGTGCTCACGGATCTCGATCTGAGCGCATGTCGGTTCGCCGGGACCGTGCATCTGGATCAACTTCGCCTGGAAGGACGCATGTCGCTCGCCCAGGTACCAGAGGGTGTCCACCGGCGCCGATGGGGGCTGGTGCGATTCACCCAACGGCGCACCCTGGCTGAGGAGCAGTACTGGCGCGCTGCCCAGCCGGGAGCCGTTCCCGGCTGGGCGCCGGTCCCTGACGGCACTGACCCCGTGGAGCCGGCCGCGTTGACGGCGGTGTACCGGTCGCTGCGTAAAGCGTTCGAGGACAGCAAGAACGAGCCGGGCGCGGCGGACTTCTACTACGGCGAGATGGAGATGCGCCGCGCGGATCAGGAGACACCGCGGGCCGAGCGGTGGCTGCTGGCCGGCTACTGGGCCTTGTCCGGGTACGGGCTGCGCGCGTCCCGGGCCCTGGCCTGGCTGCTGCTGGCCATGACGGGCACCGTGCTGGCCATGATGCTCTGGGGCCTGGCCACGGAAGACCCCGAACCGGTCAGCCGGGGAACGGTGAAAGGCAGTCAGATCACGCTCACCACGAAGACCGCCGACCCCGTCAACCCTGACGGGCCCCTCCACCGGCGACTGACAACCGAACGGTTCGACAAGAGCCTGCGCGTGGTGGTGAACTCCGTGGTCTTCCGCAGCAGCGGGCAGGACCTCACCACCGCCGGCACCTACACTGAAATGGTCTCCCGCCTCACCGAACCCGTCCTCCTCGGTCTCGCAGTCCTCGCCATCCGCGGCCGTGTCAAGCGCTAGCCCGGTCCGTGCGCCGAGAGGTGACGCCCAGGACGGTGTGTGCGGAGCCCCGGCCTGGTGCCGCCGAAGCGGGCCAGGCCGGGGCGTGTGCTCAACGCACCGGTGAGGCGAGCGTCTTCTTCTCCTCCTCCGTGCCGACCGCGACCCTTCCGGTACCTGTGTGGCCCACGAAGCCCGGGCGGGCGGCCAGCAGGCCGAAAGCGGTTTCAGGGATGGCCAGGGCCAATAGGAGCAGCAGCGGGGCGTTCCAGCCGCTGGTGGCGGTGTGCAGCATGCCGATCGCCAGCGGGCCTGTCCCGGCCAGCAGGTAGCCGCCGGTCTGTGCCATGCCCGACAGTTGCGCGGCCACCAGCGGGCTGGGCGAGCGCAGGCTCAGCAGAGTAATGGCCAGCGGGAACGCGCTGCCCGTGGCGAGGCCGAGTATCGAGACCCAGATCCAGTCGGCTTGTGGTGCAAGGAGAACGCCGCCGAGGCCCACCACCTTCATGGCGACCACGCCGATGACCAATGGCCGTTGGTCGTGGAGGCGGACGGCGGCCACGGGGATCGCGAACCCGAGCGGGCCTTCTTGACGACCACGGGCTCACCCCGGACCGGCGCAACCTTCGGATGGATCTGGCCGATCTCGGCACGGATGTCGTAAGGGGTGCCTTTGCCACCGTCGTTGATGATGTGAACCACCTTCGAGCCTGCCTTCCGGGCACTCCCGAGCAGCGCGGCGCCAGAGTTGAGCGCGGCCTGCCAGCCCTCCAACTCCATCACACCCTGCGTGTAGGTGTTCTGGTAGTCGACCATGATCAGGGTGGCGTTGGCGAGTGACGCCGGCTTCTCGGCGAAGCCGTTGAGGGAGCGCAAGGTCGTCGTACCCGAGGTGTCCGCATCAGCCGCAGCGGCGGTGGACGATCCGCCGAACCGCGTCGCACCGAAGGCGACAGCCCCTCCGACAGCGGCAGCTCCCCCGAGCGTGAGAAACCTTCTGCGCGTGGACGTGTTCTGGTTCTCCATCGCCGATCAGCCCAGCGCCGCAGTGGACGGAACAACCACGCCATACAGGTCCTCGATCGTCGCCAGCGCACCGTCGTGAAGGTGCACGGCCGGCACCTCGACACCCGCCGCCCGCAGGGGACGCGTAGCCGACGCATCCGCCACCACGGTCGGCCGGTTGCCGCGAAGGAACGCGCCGGACGCCGTGTACTGCACACACATGTGAGTCATGAACCCGGCGATGATGACGTCCTTGTTCCCGGCACCGTCCACCAGCTCACCCAGGTTCGTCTCGTGGAACGCGTTGGGCGTGGTCTTCACGACGACTTGCTCGCCCTCGGCGGGCGCCACGCTGCGGTGGATCTGGCCGATCTCGGCACGGATGTCGTACGGGGTGCCCTCACCGCCGTCGTTGATGACGTGGACGACCTTCGCACCCGCTTCCCTGGCGCGGGCCAGCAGCTCGGCGGCAGCGTCGAGCGCGGGCTGCCAGCCCTGAAGTTCCATCACGCCGCGGGTGTAGGTGTTCTGGTAGTCGATCAGGATCAGCGTCGCACCGGCCAGCGAAGCCGGCGTCTGGTCAAATCCGTTGAGTTCCCGCAGGGTTGTCGTAGGCATGCTGCACCTTCTCGGGTTACGTATCAAAAGCTCAGGGCCGCCGTGTGATGGCGCACCGACCACGCTACGAACCCACCCCGCATGGCGGCAATGTCATGTAACTTGCAGATACGGACACCGGGTGTGGTGCCGTGCCGCCGCCTCCGACCAGACGGACACTCCTTTGAGCAGCCTCAACCGGTTCATCGTCGTGCTCCTTTTCGACGGCGTCGACCTTCTCGACGTCACCGGCCCTCCGGAAGTGTTCGCGCTGCTGCAACGGGAGACCGGCAACGCCGCGGGCTACCAGGTGGTTCTGGCCGCCGAAACCATGGACCCCGTCACCACCTCTGCCGGGGTGCGCATCCTCCCCGACATCACCTTCCAGGAAGCATCCACGCGCAGCATCGACACCCTCATGGTTCCCGGCTCCGTCGAGTTCGACGACAACCGCCGCATCCACGCCATCACCGACCCCACCGTGGTCAACTGGGTGAAGGAACTGGCAGGCAGGTCCAAGCGCATTGCGTCCGTGTGTGTGGGAGCGCACATCCTGGCAGCGGCCGGGCTGCTCGACGGCAAGCGCGCCACCACCCACTGGTCCACCGCGCAGCAGCTCGCCGCCGACCACCCGGGGGTCAAGGTCGACGCGGACCCCATCTTCATCCGCGACCACAACGTGTGGACCGGAGCCGGCATCACCGCCTGCCTCGACCTGTCACTCGCTCTCGTCGCCGAAGACTTCGGCGAGGCCGTCGCACTGCGCGTCGCCCGGCAGCTCGTCATGTACCTGAAGCGCCCCAGCGGGCAGAGCCAGTTCAGCGTCCCGATCGAACCCGTCTCGACCACTCGCCGCATGGACGACATCCGTCACCACATCACGCAGCATGTCGCCGACCATCTCACCGTCCCCGGTCTCGCCGAGCACGCCCACATCAGCGAACGGCAGCTGACCCGTATCTTCAAGACCGAACTCGGCATGACCCCGGCCGCTTACATCGAATCGGCCCGCGTCGAAGTGGCACGGAACCAGCTCGAATCCACGGACGACACCCTCGAACGTGTCGCGTCGGCATGCGGCTTCAATACGCCCGACACTCTCATCCGCGCGTTCCGCCGGAAACTGAACACGACGCCTACGGAATACCGGAGCAGGTTCCGGCACTCCGGATAGCTTGCGCCTCCGCTCATGGACAAAGCCCTCCCGGTGCTCACCGGGAGGGCTTGTCATGCGGGCCTTCAGACCGCGGCCGAGGTCGTTGCTCGTCGTCCTCCGCGCCGGCGCAGCTCCTCCTCAGCGGACGACGTCGAAGACGTTCTTCTGCATGCCGTTGGCGTATGCCTCGTGCTCGACAAGCTTCAGCTTCTGGGCGTCCTTGTCCGTGTCGCTGAACAGACGCTTGCCCGCGCCGAGCAGCAGCGGAAAGACAAGCAGGTGGTAACGGTCGATCAGGCCGGCGTCCGAAAGGTTCCGGTTGAGCGTGGCGCTGCCGTGGACGATGATCGGGCCGCCCTCTGTCTTCTTCAGCGCGGCGACCTCGTCGAGCGAGCGCAGAATCGTGTTCTCGCCCCAGTTCGAAACCAGGTCGTCCTCGGTGAGGGTGGTGGAGACGACATACTTCGGCATCACCTTGTACTCGGCGAACTCTTCCATGCCCGGCCAGACCGGGCTGAATGCCTCGTAGCTCACCCGGCCCAGCAACATCGCGGCGGCTTCCTGCTGCTCCCGGCCCTTGATCTCGTACGCCTCCGGGAGGAACTCCATGTCCTTGAAGGTCCACCCGGAGTTCCGGTAGCCGGGCTCGCCGCCCGGGGCCTCCACTACGCCGTCGAGTGAGACGAAGGCGGTGCTGATCAGGGTACGCATCTGACTTCTCCTGGTGTCTCGTCACTGGTTCTCAGCAGGTTCGGCCGGTGCCCCTTCGGCCGACCTTGCGGCTGCAGAACACCAACTATCACTGAATGACTGCGGGTCGCGGAGAAACTCATCGATCATCGCCGCACTTTCCGGCGGCCTCGGCCACCGTCTCCCCTGCCCGGCCTGCGGAACGAGTCAGAGCCAGCCTCTGTGGGCCGCTTCTACGCCGGCCTGGAAGCGTGTCTCCACGCCCAGTTCGGCCATCAGCTCGGTGAGCCTGCGCCCCACTGTCCGCTCGGTCACGCCGAGGGACCGGGCGATGGTGCGGTCCTTCATGCCGGACGCCATCAGCGACAGCAGCTCGCGGTCCCTGGCGGACGGGCCGCCCTGCGCCTCGGCCGCGCCGAAGGGCGTGGCGCGCGCCCACAGGCTCTCGAAGCAGCAGACAAGGACGTCGACGAGTGCCGACTCATGCACCAGCAGCCGGACGCCCGGGTCCGGCTCGGTGTAGGAGACGGGCAGCAGCGCGGTGGTCCGGTCGACGACGACCATCTTCAGAGTGACATCCGGCAGGAGCCTGGCCTGTTCGCCGGCTTCGGTGCAGCGGCGCATGGCCGCCATGTGCTCGGGCGACGACAACGCCTCGCGGGCGTAGACGAATCGGTAGGCGATGCCGTCCGCGAGCCGGCGCAGTTCGAGGTCGTTCGGATTGCTCTGGCCGCCGATGTACGGCGGGGCGTCGACCGCGACGATCTCCTCGCGCGCCTCGAGCTGGAGCCGGGCCACCGCGGCCAGTACGGCGTCCTCGCTCTCCAGCAGCTCGACGACCGGCGTCCCCTCGCCCGCGGGCCGGGCACGCAGTCGGTCGGCCAGTTCCTCGATGTGCAGTTGCATCTGGGCGAGATCGCCGCGTCGGCGGCTGATGAGCGCGGGGAGGGCCTCGTCGGGTGCGACGAGGGCGTACAGCGCGGGAGTGAAGCCGAGCTGCTGGACGAGCCCGTGGTCGAGGAGACGGCGGACGGCGGGGCGCAATTCGGCCGGGGAGCAGCCGATACTCCCCGCGAGTTCCTCCGCCGTGGCCCGCTTCAGGTCGAGCAGGGCGAGGTAGGCGTCGTTCTCGAGCCGGCCGAGACCGACGGGCTCCAGCAGGAACACGTGTACCTCCCACGCCGACGGTGGGGGCGTCAGCGTGGGGACTGTAGGTGGCGATCCGGTGATCGTCAAGATCCCGTGACGACGCGCAGGAAACCGCTGGTTCGCGGAACTTGCGACGTCTCTCCCGTTTCATCCCACCCGTCCCCGCTGAACAGGACATTGTCCGGAACCGGAAACGCACAGCGATTTACAGGCAGTTGAACGCGGCCCAATCCTTGTCCAGGGCCCGCCGCGGTAGTTCGACCCTCACCGTCGCGCGGCGGCGTTCCCCATGCCGTCAACCCCCACGGGCAGGCCACCCGGCCACCGGACGGCCTGCATGGACAAGGAGCATCGATGCACCAGAGAACCGCACTGCCTGCACGGAAGATACTCGGGACGGCGCTCGCCGCCGGTCTGGCCGCCACAGCGCTGGCGGCCGTGCCGAGCACGGCGAACGCCGCCGAGGGAAGCATCCTGGGAGCCGGAGCGCGCAACACCGTCAAGGACAGTTACCTCGTCGTCCTCAAGGACGGGACGACGGCGAAGGGTGTCGAGGACCGGAAGGCCGCGCTCTCGAAGCGCTACGGCGGCAAGGTCAAGCACACCTACAGCTCCGCGCTCAAGGGCTTCTCGGTCATGATGACCGAAAAGCAGGCCAAGCGGCTCGCGGCGGACCCGGCCGTCGCCCATGTCGAGCAGGACACCACAGCCTCGCTGGAGGCGGTCTCCTCCTGGGGTCTGGACCGCGTGGACCAGCGGAGCCTGCCACTCGACAGCGCCTACACGGCGCCCAACACCGGCGCGGGCGTCACCGCGTACGTCATCGACACCGGCATCCGCACCTCGCACAACGACTTCGGCGGACGCGCGTCCTGGGGCACGAACACCGTCGACAGCAACAACACGGACTGTCATGGGCATGGCACCCACGTGGCCGGCACGGTCGGTGGCACGTCCTACGGTGTCGCCAAGGGCGTCAAGCTGGTGGGGGTCAAGGTCTTCAATTGCGCCGGGAACACGACCGCCACGGCCATCGCGGCCGGCATCGACTGGGTCACCCGCAACGCCGTGAAGCCCGCCGTCACCAACATGAGCTTCAAGTCCGGCAGTTCGGCCGTCGCGACGGCCGTGAAGAACTCCGTCGCCGCGGGCATCGTCAACGTCGCCGCAGCCGGCAACGACTACGGCTACAACGCCTGCAACATCATCCCCGCCAAGGTGCCCGAGGCGATCACCGTCGGCTCCACCACACGGTCCGACACCAGGTCGGACTTCTCCAACATCGGCTCCTGCATCGACATCTTCGCGCCCGGCTCCGCGATCGTCTCGGCGGGCATCACGAGCAACACCGCCTCAGCGACGATGAACGGCACCTCGATGGCCGCCCCGCACGTGTCGGGCGCCGCTGCGCTCTACCTGACGGCCAACCCGTCCGCCACCCCCGCTCAGGTGCAGTCCGCCCTCAAGAGCAACGCCACCCAGGGCGAGCTGACCGGCCTCGGCGCCGGCTCGCCCAACAGCCTTCTCCACATCGGCTTCATCGGCCGGTCGTGACGCTCTGATCCCGCGAGGGGTCGTCCGTCCGCGACCCCGGCCGGACGGCCCCTCCCACCGGAGCGCCCGTCATCCCCCACGCCGAATGAGGTTCCTGTGCAAGTGAAGTTCGTCCACTGGCTCGTCACGGCCGCCACCGCGGCAGCCATCGCGGCCGGCACCGGTTACGGCATCGCCGCGCCGGCCGACCGGAGCGCGGTCACCGACGACCGCGCGTACGTCTACCGCATTCCCGGCGCCGCCCAGCTGCCGCAGAGCAGGCTCGCCGGCTTCGATCTCATCGAGGACCGCGACGGCGACGACCTGTTCGTGCTCGGCGACGCGGCGACGGCCCTGCAACTCAAGGCCGCCGGCCTGCACCCGAGCGTGGAGCAGAAACTGACGCCCGCCGGCGGGCAGGCCCCCAAGCGCAGCGGTCAGGCTCCCGCGCTCACCGAGGCCGTCGCCGAGGAGACGTACAACGGCGGCTACCGCACCGTGAACGCCCAGTACGCCCACCTCGACCAAGTAGCCGCCGACCACGCGTCACTCGCCACCGTCGTCGACATCGGCGACTCCTGGCGCAAGTCCACCGGCAGGCCGGGCGGTTACGACCTCAAGGCAATCTGCCTCACCGTGAAGCAGAGCGGTAGCTGCCGGCTGACCCCCAACTCGACCAAGCCGCGCTTCCTGCTCCAGGCGCAGGTCCACGCCCGGGAACTGACCACGGGTGAGATGGCCTACCGGTGGATCGACTACCTGACCGACGGCTACGGCTCCGACGCGACGGCTACCAAGATTCTCGACACCCGCGAGATCTGGGTGGTCCCGATCGGCAATCCCGACGGCGTGGACATGGTCCAGCAGGGCTTCACGGGCGGCCCCTCGGGCCAGCAGTGGCACCGCAAGAACGCCAACCACACCCATTCCACGACCACCTGCGCGGAGGGGCCGAGCACCGGCAGCGGCATCGACCTGAACCGCAACAACAGCAGCCACTGGGGCGGCGCGAGCACCAGCTCCCAACCGTGCGACCCGGTCTACAAAGGCCGGTCCGCGGACTCCGAGACCGAGAACAAGGCGCTCCAGGCCCTCTACCGCAAGCTGTTCCCCGACACCCGCGCCACGGGAGACTCGGCGGCGGCCGCGGCCGGCACCCAGGGCATGTTCGTCACCCTGCACAGCTACGCGAACATGGTGCTGTTCCCCTGGGGCTTCGACGGGGACACCGGGAGCGGCAACGACGCCGCGCTGCGGGCCATGGGCAAGGAGATGGCGCGGCTGGCCGGCGGGTGGCAGTACGGCCAGCCCGGCGAGATCCTCTACGACGCCAGCGGCGGCCACGACGACTGGGCCTACGACCAGCTCGGAGTCCCCTCCTTCACCTGGGAGATCGGGCCGAGCAGCGGCGCCTGCGCGGGCTTCCACCCGGCGTACTCCTGCCAGAACACCTTCTGGAACCAGGTCAGGCCGATGCTGACGTACGCGGCCGGCAAGGCGAGCTCTCCGTACGGCGGCGCCTCCGCCACCAGAACCTGACTGGCTCCGACGGCACCGTCCACCGCCTGAAGAACGCGTCCGGCAACGACAGTGCCGACGACATCGACGAGTGCATGGCTCAGGAGAGGAGAACGATACTCATGAAGCCGAACCGCCTGGGCATCGCAGCGGGGGCCGTCGCGTTACTGCTGATCGGGAGTTGCGAATTACTGTCGGCCAAGGACGCGCAAGAGCCGATCGTCATCGGGACGGCCAACGGCTTGACCCACTTCGACCCTGCCGGCGCGTACGACAGCGGATCCTTGGCTGTGTACAACAACGTGTACCAGAGCCTGCTCACCTTCGACGCAGGGTCGCCCATCCCTAGACCTGACGCGGCCAAGAAATGCGGATTCACTGACTCTGCACTCAAAACTTATCGGTGCGAACTCCGCGACGACGTGGTGTTCTCCAACGGACATCCGGTATCCGCCATAGCGGTGCAGCATTCCTTCGATCGCATCCTGCGTATACGTCACCCCCTGGGGCCCGCTCCGCTGTTCGCGAATCTGCGCTCAGTGCAAGCCAGCGATTCCCTCGTGACGTTTCACCTCGGCACAGCAGATGCCACATGGCCTTACAAGATCGCCACCGGAGCGGGTTCGATCGTTGATCCGGCCGAGTTTCCCTTCCACAAGCTCCGAGAGAACGACAGCATCGTCGGATCTGGCCCTTATGTGGTCTCCTCCCACCGAAAGGGGAAGGTGATCGACCTCGAACCGAACCCCAGATACAAGGGGGCCGCGACGAGGAAAGGCATACCGGTACACATCCGCTACTACCCGACGCCACAGGACGTCGAGAGGGCCTGGAAAGCAAAAACCATCGACGTCGCCTACAGCGGACTGCCGTCCGCAGCCCTCGCGCAGATCGACCCCCGCGACCCGGACGTGCGCCTCTCCATCGGGGAGAGCGCGTACGCGCGCTATTTCGTGATGAACCTGCGCTCCGCACGGAATCCCTTGACAGACGTCGCGGCCCGCCGAGCCGTCGCCGCCCTCGTCGACCGCGGACGACTGGCAGGCGAGGTGTTCAGCCACACGGTGACGCCGCTGTACTCACTCATCCCCCAAGGCGTCACCGGTCACGGCACCGCATTCTTCGATGAGTACCCAGAGATGGATTCCCGGTACGCGGCACAGCGCCTTCGTTCCGCCGGCATCACCACTCCAGTGCCCGTCACTCTGGGACATCAGACCGGCACCGCCGCCTTGGAGGCAAGAGAACTGAAGCAGCAACTGGAGACGAACCGCCTGTTCCAAGTCGAGCTCGTCGAGGAAGCTGACTGGAATACCTATCAACAACGGTGCCAACGTGGCGAGTTCGACGCCTTCATCACAGCATGGATGCCCGACTTCTCCGACCCGGACAACTTCGTGCAGCCGTTGGTGGGGACGGGCAACACCCTTCACAACGGATACGCCTCGGCTGAGGTCGACGGTGCGATCCAGAACACACAGCGACACACCGACCGCGGGAAGACCATCGCGGAGTTCCGGTCAATTCAACAGACAGTCGCACGGGATGTACCGCTGGTCCCTCTGTGGCAGAAGAAGAACCATGTGGTAACCCGCGCCACTGTCATCGGCGGTCACCACCTGGCCGAGGGCAACGGGATCTGGCGCCTGTGGGAGCTGAGATGGCTCTGAGCACATCCGACATTGCCCGCCACCCCCCGTGGACCACGAGAACTGCTTCGGCGTCGGCGGACTGGTGCCGTGTCAATGCCGTCCCCGGCCCTGGCGCCGGGCCACAATGGCCGCTCAACAAGCCGTCATCATGATGGGCAGTCATGTCACGCGCTGAGCCGGGCACCGACTGCCATCGTCGCGGGGTGTGTGCGGCGACGTGACAACGGAGGCGTCATGAGCGGTGGCAGTGCCTGGACCGCTGCCGCGGTGGCAACCGTCACCGCCGGCTATGCGCTGTTCTCACGGCGGCTCTCCACGACGCCGGTGTCGGCGCCCATGGTGTTCACCGGCCTGGGTGTGCTCATCGGACCGGCGGCGCTCGACGTCCTCGACATGGAACACGACGCCGGCTCGGTGCTGCTGCTGGTCGAGGCCGCGCTGACCCTGGTTCTGTTCACCGATGCGATGACCGTACGCCGACGGGACCTGCGCACCGGCGGCTTCCTTCCGCTTCGCCTGCTGGCCATCGGCCTGGTGTTGACCATCGGGGCGGGGTGGCTGTTGGCATGGCCCTTGCTACCGGGCCTGACGCTGTGGGAGTTCGCTCTGGTCGGCGCGATTCTCGCCCCCACCGACGCGGCACTCGGCAAGGCCGCAATCGCCAACCCTCGCGTCCCGCCAGTCGTCCGCCAGGGACTCAATGTGGAAAGCGGCCTGAACGACGGCATGGTGCTGCCGTTCTTCGTCCTCTTCCTCGCGGCCCTGCCCGGCACGGCCACGTCAGAGGAAGGCCTGGGAGGCGTGTTCTGGCGGGCACTGGTACTCAGCACCGCTATCGGCCTGGCCGTCGGAGGGTTGGGCGGACGGTCACTGCAGTGGTCTCGCCGCAGAGGGTGGATCACACGCGAATGGCACCAGGTCTTCGTCCTGGCCATCGCCTTCGGCGCATTCACCTTGGCCGATGCCACGGAGGGAAGCGGGTTCATCGCCGCGTGGGTGGCCGGCTTCGCGTTCGCCGTCCAGCTGCGGAAAAACCCGTCAGGCCAGCAGGACGAGGCGCACGAGCCACCTGCCGAGCTGGCCGAGTACCTCGGCGGTCTGTTGGCGCAGTTGAGTTTCCTGGTCTTCGGCGCGGTACTCCTCGGCCCAGCGCTGGAGCACCTGGACTGGCGGATCGTCACCTACGCGGTCCTCAGCTTGACGGTGATCCGGATGGTGCCGGTGGCCATGGCGCTGGCCCTGAGCAGACTTCGGCCACCCACCGTGGCCTACATCGGCTGGTTCGGGCCCCGCGGCCTGGCGTCCGTGGCACTGGGAATGCTCGTGGTGGAGGAGCATGTGCCCGGGGTCACGCTGCTGGGCAGGGTCGTCGCGGTCACCATTGGCCTCAGCATCCTGCTCCACGGGATGTCGGCCGCGGTCCTCGCCGACCGCTACGGCAGATGGAGCGAGGCCGCAATCGAGACCACACCCGGCCTGCGCGAGGCTGAAGGCACAGCCGAGCCCGACAAGCACCAGAAGACCAGCCGGCGGCTGCGATGACACAGCGTCGGCGGAGTTCGGGGCTACCGCTCGCCGGCGCGACGTGGCGTGGCGTGGCGCGGTGAGGCCGGCAGGCCCGAGCGCGGCGCAATCTGGAGGCGTGCCCCGCTTCGCCTGATGGCACAACGAGAGCAGCTGGGAGAACCAAGATGACGACGATGGCGAATCTGCCCGAGGTGGTTTCGCGCGAGGAGTGGCTCGCTGCCCGCAAGGAGCTGTTGGCCAAGGAGAAGGAGCTCACTCGCGCCCGCGACCGGGTCAACGCCGACCGGAGGCGGCTGCCGATGGTCCGCATCGACAAGCCGTACACCTTCGAAGGCCCGAACGGGACGGTGAGCCTGCTCGACCTGTTCGAGGGACGGCCGCAACTGGTGATCCACCACTTCATGTGGACCTTCGACATCGACGCCGCCGGCGCCGAGCACCCCTGCGCCACCGGATGCCCCAGCTGCTCCTCCGCGGCCGACGGGATCGGCGGCCTGAGGCAGCTGCATGTGCGCAACACGACGCTGGCCGCGGTGACACGGGCGCCGTACGCGAAACTCGCCGCGTACCGCGAGCGGATGGGGTGGACATTCCCCTGGTACTCCTCGACCGGCAGCGACTTCAACTACGACTTCCACGCGACCGTCGACGACCGGATCGCACCGGTGCAGATCTTCCACCGCACCGAATCCGAGCTCGCCGAGACCGGAATGCCGTGGTCGGAGGCCATGCGCGGCGACTATCCGGGCATCAGCGCATTCCTGCGCGTCGGCGACGAGGTCTTCCACACCTACTCCACGTTCGGCCGTGGCATCGAAGAGTTCCACAACGGCTACCACTACCTCGACCTCACCGCACTCGGCCGCCAGGAGGCGTGGGAAGAGCCGAAGGGACGCGCCGTCCCACTCGGCCTGCAGGTCGGCGGACCCGCCATGCGTCTCCCCGACGAGTACAACGCCTGACCACTGCAGCGCCTGACCATGCGGCCGTGCATCACCAATGCTCAGGCGTTCGAGGCTCGAGGTCAGGAACAACCTCGGGACGAAGCAGACATGTTCAGTCGATGACCGCGGTGGCTTCGATCTCCACCAGATGGTCGGGTACGTCCAATGCCGCCACGCCGATCAGCGTGCCCGGCGCCATCGGCGTGACCCCCAGCTTCGCGGCCGCCCGAGCAAGCCCCTCCAGCAACAGGGGCATCTTGTCCGGGGTCCAGTCGACGACGTAGACGATCAGCTTCGCCACGTCGTCGAAGGAACCACCGGCTGCGGCCAGTGCGGTGCCGACGTTGAGGTAGCACCGCTCGACCTGAGCGGCGAGGTCACCTTCGCCGACCGTGACCCCGTCGGCATCCCAGGCGACCTGCCCGGCGATGAAGACCAGCTTCGATCCGGTCGCGATCGACACCTGTCGGTAGACATCGATCTCCGGCAGTCCACTGGGGTTTACCAGGGTGATGGCCATGCTGCCCGCCTCCTTGTCATGAGAGCCCATGGGCTCACTTCCGCCGAGCCAAGACGTTCTCGGTCTCTTGCGGTTACTCAGGAACCGTAGGAGAGTGGTCGCTGACATGGAAGAACGCACTTTTCGGTGACTGGGGAACCTAATGGTGACCAAGCAGTTCAGCGGCTCGCCCGAGGCTGCGGACCTGAGGCGCGCGGACTCTCTGGCACGGGAGATCTTCTCGGACGTCGCCAACAAGTGGGCGCTCCTGATCATCGAGGCCCTTGGGGAACGCACGCTGCGTTTCAGCGAGCTGCGGAACGAGATCGAGGGCATCAGTCACAAGATGCTCACCCAGAACCTGCGCATGCTGGAGCGCTACGGTCTGATCGAGCGGACGGTGCACCCCGTCGTGCCGCCGCGGGTCGAGTACACCCTCACTGAGCCGGGCCGGGCCTTGCGGGTGACGATCGACGGACTGTGCGACTGGACCCACCAGTACCTCGGTCACATCGAGGCCTCTCGCCGCCACTTCGACGCTTGACGGGTGGCGCGGCCACCCTTCTTGATCCATTCACAGCCGGCGAGGGTGCTGGCGGTTTCCGGGTCGAGTGACGGCGAGTGCCGTTTCGTCACGGTCAGTTGTCAGCGCCCACTTCAGCGATGCGGCGCTCGCCGGTGACCTTCGAGGCCGGAAGGCGTCCGGCCTTGGAAGTTCCCGTCAGCGTGTCGCCGTCGATCGTCACGGCAAAGGCCAGGTTCAGCCGCAGGGGCTTGGTGATGGCCTGCTTCCACGTGAGCCGGTCGCCGTCGAGGACAACGTCGCTGAGCGGTACTTCCTCTCCCGACCCGTGGGCGGTGCCGGTCAGGACACCGTCCTCCCGTCGGAGGGTGGCCACGGCCTTGATCTTGCCGATGGGCGTGGACATGGTCAGGTCCCAGATACCTTCAACGGGCATAGTGCTGCTCTTCCTGGCGAGTTGGCATGGAAGGGATTGACGCTGGGCACGGCGAGGGCGGTCAAAAGGCGGCGGCTGTCGGGCCCTGATTGCGCCAGACAGTGCCGCGGCGCTCATGGCCGAAGAGTTCTTCGACGGCGTGAGCAATCTGGGGGCCCACCTCACGTTCCAGCAGATACAGGGCGAGGTCGAGTCCGGAGGTGACGCTGCTGCCGGTGATGAGGTCGCCGTCGTCGACGACACGGGCGTTCACCGCGTGCACGCCGGTGGCGTCCAGCATGTCCAGGCCCAGGTGGTGGGTGGTGGCATGGCGGCCCTCCAGCAGGCCGGCCATGGCGAGGACGAGCGAGCCGCCGCACACCGTGCTGACCGTCACCTCCGGATTTTCCATCGCCGCTCGCAACAGCTTCGGCAGATCGGTGTCCAAGGTGCGGCCGAGCAGTACGGGGATGAACTCGTCCCGCCGTCCATCGCCGGCCTCCGCGTCCTCTTCCTCGTCCGCGTCGGGAACCTCACCGGGTTCGCCGATGCGGCCCGACGCTCCGGGGACCAGGACGAGACCGGCGCGTCCCGGGTCGAGGGCGGCTGTCGCGCGCAAGGCCAGGCCCCCGGTGCCGCTGACCACTTCGCGCGGGCCCTCCGCGGATACCAACTCCACGCTCACCGCGCCGTCGGAGGCGACGCCGCCGGCGTACAGCACCTCGAAAGGGGCGATGGCATCGAGTGGATCGAAACCATCGAACAGGACGATCTGTGCGTGCATGGAAGGCTTTCCTTTCGGTGCTTGATGTCCGGCCTGTGCCGAGGACGCCTCTGAAGACGAACTGGCTGCCATCTCGTCTCCCGGTGGCACTAGCGACACCTTCACCGGGAAAACGCCACGGCTTATAAGAGGCTCTGAGGAGAGGTGAGATACAGATCTCCGCGTATCGGGACGCCGGCTGTCATCACGCATGCCGACTTCTAGCGGCCGCGCGTTGTCCGCCGACTGGTGGAGAAGGCCCGCCACTTCATCTGCATGTCTCCTGGCACCTCCTCCGTATTTGGGAACGCTTGGACGCGTGCTCCCGTGAAACGCTAAGCGGAGATCACGACCGGAAGGAGTGGCATCCCTGCCACAGGCCAACGGATTATTGCCAGCCGTGACCATCACGGGCAGTTCCCTGGTTTCCACGGCAGGCATCTTTTGCGCCCGTTGATTTTTCTCGCAACACGAGCCAGAGATCTTCAATGGCTGGGGTTACGGCGGTTGAAGGTCAAGCCCGGTCTTGGTGATGCGGCCGTCGAAAGATCGACCGTGGTGTGGTCACCGGTGGTTGACGGCCATCGGCCGCGTCAGACAGGTCGCTGCGCTTGTACGTACGCCGGGTGCCTCAGGGCAACCTTCTGCGGCTCACGGTGGTCGAACCGCCTGAACCGACGATGGAGGAACACAGCCCGTGCGTACCAGACGACTGCAAACAGCCCTGATCGCGGTGGGCGTGGGGGCGCTCCTCGTACTCGCGGGCTCGGGCTGTACGGCGGCCTCCGAGGGAGCCGACACCGCGGCGTACAAGCTTGCCCCGCCGCGGTTGGTTGGCGAGTACAAGGAGCACCGCAGATACGGGAACACCTATGTCGGGATCGTGGACTGCGCGGGTCAGCCGTCCGACGCGGACTGCTATGCGGCCAAGACGGAGGTCTGGGGTATCGGTATCGAACCGAATGACGCCAACAGGATCGTCGAGAAAGCGACCGGCACGGGCGCCGACTACGTGCTGGGCGACCCTGACTCGGAAGGTGCCCGCTACCTGGTCTTCAGAGGACTCCAGGGCCGGATTCCCGACCCCGACCAAGCGGTCGCCCGCATGTTCCGCTCGATCGAGAAGAACGAGCAGTTCCCTTTCAGCTTCGGCTACACGAAGTGGGTCGGCGGCCCCAGGACGTTCGACCTGGAGGGCTTCGAGGGCGCCGTGATGATGTGCCGGAAGAACCTGTACACATTCAAGAACGTGTACAAGGGCACCGTGACGAGGACACCGCACGTGGTCTGCGTCTGGGCCGACCACAGCACTGTGGCCGCCACCGAACTCGCGGACACGTCTCCGCCGGAGCTAGCCGACCTCACCGCCGAGCTCTATCGGACTTCGCGCGTCAAGAAGTGATCCCGCTTACCGGCGACCGCCTTCATCGCGGCCCTGAGGACTGGGCGGCCCACTCATGTCGTCAGGCACAGTGATGTCAGAGGGAGATCATGTCCGGGACGGGCCTCTAGAGAACTTCAATGGCTGGGTTACGGCGGGTTGAAGGTCGAGCCCGGTCTTGGTGATGAGGCCGTCGATGAGACCGGGTCGGTACTGCATCTGTTTGAGCCGGGTCTTCACCAACGCGGTGAGCTGTTCGAGGCTGTGCTTGGTGAGATTGACCAGGGAAACCTCTTCAGGAGCGACCACACCCCCTCAACAGGGTTGAACTCAGGTGCGTACGACGGCAGTTGGTAGACTGCCGAAGTCATCGGCCGCCATTTGAATGGGCGCCGGCGGCTTCGTTCAGCACGGGCGTCGCTGGCAGGCGGATGCGTAGGCGGCGAAACCGTGGGAAGCGTCAGCGCTGCTGCGACGACCCAGCCCGCAGCGGTGAACGCCAACGCCACCATGAACACCTTCCAAGTCACGTCCGACGGCTCTCCCCCACACTGCCCTGCCGGGCCGCGATCAGGGCCAGCACCCCGAGCACGATCAGCCCGGGTGCACCGGAGACGGGGTAGAGAATCTGCAGCGGCACACCGATAGCCAGCAAATACCAGCCCAGTTGTGCCGGGAGCCTGCCGGTGTCACGAACGATGCGTTGGCTGAGTGTGCCCAAGGCGAGGAGACCGAACCCCGCGAGGAAGAACCACATCTCGTACTCGCGCTGCGGTTCTCCAGGGACGGCGTTCCAGAATCCGTCGCGGGCCACATCACCGAAGGTGCTGGAGGCGATCAGCGCGACCGCAAAGTGCACTGCGGTCAGCCCGATCACAAGTCGGGGAATCCATCGTGTCATTGTCAGCGTCCTTGATTCTTACGGTCCGCGAGTTTCCCGATGACGTGGCGCCGGTCTTGGTGGCGTGGGGCACGAGTGGAGGCAGCGACGTATGCCGTCAGCCCGCCGAGCGCCAGACACAGCGGGGAATACAGCGCCAGGTCCCACCGGGTGAAATCGGTCGGTCGGCTGGTCAGGGCCGAGGTGGCCAGACCAGCCGCACCTCGCAGAAGCAGCACACCCGAGACACCCCATACGCTCAGGCGCACCAACCGACGTGGCCGCACCTGCGGGAACAAGTCGGCCTGGGCTGCGACCACATAGGACGCTGCCCCGAGCGCCGCCGCGACTGCGGCCGTCAACTCCGCTGTGGGCAAGTCTGCTTCTGCGACCCCAACGACCGTACGGGCGAAGTCGGCACGGCTGACCAGTGGCCAGGGCGAGAAGGTCCAGATCCCGTGCAGTGCCCCGACCGCCGCGAGTCCGACCGCGGCCGTCCCACCGGCAAGTTTCGTCAGCGTCATACTGCTCCCCCAGTCGCTCCGTACAGCCCTGTATGGGAATGACCATACAGTACTGTACGGAGATGGTTAGAAGGCACCTCACACCCCAGGACTGGTCGACCGTGGCGCTGCGCGCAATGGCACGCGGCGGAGTCGCCGCGGTATCGGTCAACGCACTCGCCGGCGAGCTGGGAACAACCCGCGGCAGTTTTTACTGGCACTTCAAGGATCGCGACGCACTGCTGACGGCCGCGCTGGAAATCTGGGAGCAGGACGACACCGCAGCCCTGATCTCGGAGTTGAGCGACATCGCCGATCCGCGGGAGCGGCTGGCAGCCCTGTTCACCACCGCGCTGGGCCAGGAAAACATCAACGGCCTGGAGCCCGCGATCGTCGCCCATGCCGATCACCCCGCCGTCGCCCCGGTCCTGCGGCGGGTCACGGAACGGCGGATCGCCTACCTCACCGACCTCTACACCGAGCTCGGCCTGCCTCCGGCGACAGCCCGGCGTCAGGCAGTCACTGCGTACGCCGCCTTCCTCGGATGGCTCGAACTGCGCCGCTCCGCCTGCGACGTCGTGCCCGAAGTCGCCGACAGCGGCACCGTCGCCGCTGTCGCGGTTGAGCACCTCATCACTGAGCTGGCCCGATCCGCGACGCATGAGGCGGGGCAGGAGTAAGGCGCGTCGCCGTCCGCGACAGCCCGCCGCCGCATTCAACGCAGCCGGGGAGAAGAGATCACCGGGGCCGCGGAGACTGCGGCCGCGGAGGAGACTTCGGCCGCTTGGCCACGTCGAGCGACTGGAGCTTTCGCCGCTCACGGCGTAGTGATCACGCGAGCAACAGCATGGCGGACCCCAAGGACCGCTCCGCCAGCCGAAACCGGCACGGCGACGCTCCTCCGGGCCCTCCCTCTCCACCCCTCCAACACGAGGCGCTTCGCGTAGTCGGCACGGGTGGAGAGGGCCCTTGAGGAGGGTGCCGGGAGGTCAGGCCCCGGCCTCCGTGATGTTGACCATCCACGTGATCCCGAACTTGTCCGTACACATGCCGAACACGTCGCCCCACATCTGCTTTTCCATCGGGACCGACACATTGCCGCCGTCGGACAGCTTCTCCCAGTAGCCACGCAGCTCGTCGGCGTCGTCGCCGCTCAGACTGACGGCGAAGTTGTTGCCGGCCGTGCGCTCCATGCCTGGAGGGTTGTCGGCGCCCATGAGCGTAAAGCCGCTCGGGGTCTCAAGCTGGCCATGCATGATCTTGTCGGCGTACCCGGGCGGGGCCTCGGAGCCGAAATCGCCGAAGGTGTTGACCGTCAGGGTGCCGCCGAGGGCGTCCTTGTAGAACTCCAGGGCTTTCTTGGCGTCACCGTCGAAGCTGATGTACGGGTTGAGTCGAGAGGCCACAGCCTGATCCTTTCGTGACGATTTGTCAGGGCTACACAGTAGCCCCGGCCGGCCCTCTCAGCAGGATTCTGCGCCCGCGCACTGGGCCTTTTCCAACTTCCCCAACGCTGGCCTTCGATGGTCTGAAGGACACGGCGTCGCGGCGACGATGTGTGGCGCAGGCGGGTAGCAGCGCGGTTTGGTCACAGTTAAGGTGTCCGCGTGGATCAGGACGAACGGCTACTTCACGCCTCGTCGTTCGGCGCAGCGGCGGTCTCATACGCCGAGCACCGTCCGGACTACGCGGAGGCCGCGGTGCGCTGGGCACTCGAGCCCGCGTCCGGCCCGCGAGTGCTCGACCTCGGTGCCGGAACCGGCAAGCTGACCGCCACGCTGATCGCGCTGGGTGCCGAAGTCATCGCGGTCGAGCCCGACCCGTCGATGCTGACCGAGCTGCGCCGCTCACTGCCGGCTGTCCGTGCCCTGCCGGGTAGCGCCGAGGCGATACCGCTGCCGGACGCGTCCGTCGATGCCGTGCTGGCCGGCAATGCCATGCACTGGTTCGACATGTCCGTCGCGGGACCCGAGATCGCCAGGGTCCTCGCACCCGGCGGCATCCTGGCCGGCCTGTGGAACGTCATGGACGACCGGGTCGAGTGGGTTGCCGGGCTCGCGCGGGTCAGCGGGAGCGCGGCCATCGGCCCGCGTGACACGCCCACCAGCTGGCGTGCCGAGACGGCAGACATGCACCTTCCAAAGACTGGCGTTGCCGCCCGGTTCGGCTCGCCGGAGCAGGCTGAATTCCCGCACGGGCAGCGCCGCACCGCCGACTCTCTCGTCGCGACCATCGCGACGCGCGCGGGGGTCCTGGTCATGCCGGAACAGGAACGTGAGGCCGCGCTCGGCCGGATCCGCGCATTCCTTGCGAGCAGACCTGAGACCGCCGACGGCGAGTTCGCCCTCCCCATGCTGACTGCCGTACTGCGCGTCCGGCGGCTGCGAGAGCCAGCGACCGCCTGATATTCGTGTAGGCGAGTCGCGGTTGGTGACTAGCGTCCGTGCGATCGGCGCTGACCTGATGGTCTCGGCCTCTGCGCCTCGGCCGGCGGCACGGCACTGCCCGGCACGAGGCGCTGCGCCGGGCGGGCTCAGGGCTTCGACGGGTGTTGGAAAGGCAGTTCCTGGAAGCGCACGTGCTCGGGCTCGATGAGTGACACGATCGCCCTGCGTACGGGGAAGTCGCTGCCGACGTAACGGTTGCTCATCCGGTCCATGACGGCGACCGCTTCCTCGCCCTCGATCTCTGCGGCAACCCGGCCGCGGATCACCGCGCTGCGGTACGGGTTGTGCTCGTCGCACACAGAGATTGCCACCCGGCCGTCCCGGCGCAGGTTTCTGAGCTTGATGTTCTCCTGCGCAGAGAAGATGGCCAGGCGATCGCCCTCGACGGCGATCCAGACCGGCGAGACGTGAGGGGAGCCGTCGGGCATCAACGTCGCGACGTGGGCCATGTTCCGGCCGATGAGCAGCTTGCGTACCTCTGGGGAAAGTTCAGCCACCCTTGCGAGCCTAGCCACACCGTCAAGGCGTGGGTCGGTGACACACCTGGCTTCGCACCGCGAACGCTGCCTTGTACTCGAGGAGCGCTTGCTGATCACATCCCGCAGTCCGCCACGCCCGGGCCGCCTGTTTTCAGGTACCCGAAGAGCACGCCTCCGCTCCGGAGCGGGTTCTGGCCCCACCTGGCGGCAACTGTGCGGCTTCCGGTGGGTGGATCTGACTGGCGTCTTCGGCAAGCGGCAGTGCATCGTGCACTGGTGAGTGAATCCGGCTTTGCCGAGCATGAAGACCGTTGGATCTTGGGTCTTCGGGATCTGACTGTCACCAAAATCAGCGTCGACCACCAGTTGTCGCTGCTGCTGGGGTCGGATGCCTGCGTTGTTCTGGAGTGCCCGTGCCAACTGTCGCAGGAGTCGGCTGCCAAGGGTGGTCCGCAGGAGATGTTGGATCCCGCGCGACAGGATGTAGCAGCAGCTCTGGCGCTGTTTGGCGCCAAGGTCGTGTCGGCCGTGGCCTTCAAGACGGGCACACTTCGGCTGGCCTTCGACAACGGACTGCAACTCAATTGCCGGGCGGACCCGTCGTTCGAGGCGTGGCAGGTGACGGGACCTCGAGGCTGGCGGTTTGTGTCGCTGCCGGGCGGGGACCTTGCGGTGTGGTCCGGCAGCGAGCCGACCGGATGACGCGAAGGCGGTCACCGGTGCCGGCTGACTCAGGTCTCTGCTCGGGCCTGCGGCCTGACGTTGCTTTGCTCCGGAAATGAGTTGACGGGTCATGTCCCGGAACGTTCGTATGGCCGTCGGCCGACGACCGTCGGTCCGGTCCCTCCACGCAGTCGTCGTCCCCTGACGCGCGGTGGAACCGCCTCGCTCCTCAGGAAGGCGCTCATGCACACCGGCAAGATGCATGCCGACGAGCCGGACGTCGACACCGCACTGGTGCATCGGCTGATTGCCGCGCAGTTTCCGCAGTGGGCTGGGCTTCCCGTCGAACCGGTCGGCTCCCTCGGCACATCGAATGCCATGTACCGGCTCGGCGAAGACATGGTCGTACGGCTACCCCGCACCGCGGGTGCCGCCGACGATGTCGAGAAGGAGCACGCGTGGCTGCCCCGGCTCGCCCCGTCGCTGCCGATTGCCATTCCCGTGCCGCTGGGCAAAGGAACACCTGCCCAGGGCTATCCCTGGCACTGGTCCGTCTACCGCTGGCTCGACGGCGAGCGCCCGGCCATCGGGCGAATCGCCGAACCGGGCCTGCTCGCAAGGGACTTGGCCCACTTTGTCACCGCGTTGCACCGGATGGACCCGGCGGACGGGCCTGCCTCCTACCGCAGCGAGCACCTGGCGGAGCGGGACCCGGCGACCCGCGCCGCGATAGCGCAGCTGCGTGGAATCGTCGACACCGACGCGGCCACCGACGCATGGGACGCAGCCCTGCTGACCCCCGCTCGGCGAGGTCCGGCAGTCTGGATCCACGCGGACCTGCAACCGGGAAATCTGCTGATGCTCCATGGGCGGCTCAGCGCCGTCATCGACTTCGGCTGCCTGGGCCTTGGCGATCCCGCGGTCGACCTGATCGCGGCGTGGTACGTGCTGCCGACCGAAGCGCGGGGCATCTTCCGGGCCGCGCTGGGAGTTGACGACGCGGCCTGGGCGCGAGGCCGCGGCTGGGCATTGTCGATCGCGCTCCTCGAGCTGTCGTACTACCAAGACACGAACCCCGTCATGACAGGTATCGCACGACAGGTCATCCACGAAGTCCTCGCCGATCACGAACACGCTGCATAACAACAGCCCTGAAGTGATGGCCACCGCAACGGGCGGTCCAGCCCGGCGGGGGCTCGCGCGCCTCAGTGGGCAAGGGCCGCGCGAATCAGGTGTGGCGGTCGGGGCGGCGACGACAGTGGCGTAGGGAGACCGGTCCGGCCGTACACCTCGTCGGTCATCCCATCCTTCGTCACATCCCGCCGCTCGGACGGGCACACCCAGCACGCTCACGCCGCGGTTCGAACTGCGCACAGCCTTGGCCGACATGCCGCGTACGGCGTAATGAGCCGCTCGGTCGGGCTTGCCAGGTCACGTTGTGCGCAGGCGGCGACCAGGGCGGGGCAGGAAAGGTGGCGAACCGGCCATGGGCGAAGAGATCGCGGAGGATCGGTCGGAGGGTTTTGGTGAGCGGCTGCTCGGCCTGTTGCTGGACAGGGCTCGGCATCTGCCGCCGCAGCTGATCGCTCCACTGATCGCGGAGGAGGTGAGCAGGGTCGGAGGCCGTGACGTCTCCATCCTGCTACAGGACTACGCGCAGGAACTGCTGGTGCCGCTTCCGGGCAGGAAGCTGCACGTCGGCCAACCCGAGCCGGTGATGGACTCCCCCGCCGGCCGGGCCTTTCTGCGCGGGGAGATCGTCGAGGTACCGCAGGCCCGCGGCGGCATCCGGATGTACCTGCCGCTGCTGGACGGCAGCGACACGGTGGGCGTGATGACCCTCACCCTGGACGCCGTCAGCGAGGACGATCGACGGCTGCTGAGTCGGCTCTCCGGTCTGGTGGCCGACCTGCTGGTCACCAAGAACGCCTACACCGACCAGTTCTTCCAGGCCCGGCGCCGGGAGCCGATGAGCGTGTCCGCGGAGATCCAGTGGACCCTGCTGCCGCCGCTGTCGATGTCGGTGCCGCAGGTCGAGGTGGCCGGCATCCTGGAGCCGGCCTACCGCGTCGCCGGCGACAGCTTCGACTACGCACTCAACGACAACATCCTGCACGCGGCCCTGATTGACGCGATGGGCCACGGTCTGGACGCGGCCACGATGGCGACCGTGGCCAT
Organism: Streptomyces sp. NPDC020681; assembly: GCF_044334895.1. NCBI lineage: Bacteria > Bacillati > Actinomycetota > Actinomycetes > Kitasatosporales > Streptomycetaceae > Streptomyces > Streptomyces sp. NPDC020681. Next base: position 57,759 of record NZ_JBIRTX010000005.1, read on the forward strand.
CGGCGCCTATCGGCATGCCCGGCGCGTGTTCATCGGCCTGGCCGAGAAGTACGCGTTCATGGACGATGCCATCTCCCGGCAGTTCGGCCCCGACCACTTCGTCACGGCGCAGCTGATGCACATGAACATCACCACCGGCGAGATGGCGCTGGTCAACGCGGGCCACCCCGCGCCGCTGCTCATCCGCGACGGCCGGGTCGTCAGGCAGTTGGAGAGCGCGACGACGCTGCCCGTCGGCTTCGGCGGTGAGGCTCCCCGAGCAAGAGAGCACAGTCTCCAGAGAGGCGACCGGGTGCTCTGCTACACCGACGGCATCATCGAGGAGCACGTAGCCGGCGGGGAGCCGTTCGGCGAGGAGCGCCTCATCCGATGTGTCAACCGCCTGGGAGAGCAGCCGTCGGAAGGGGTGCGAGCGGATCTGCGCCGGCTCTCCCACATGCTCAAGGGCGAACGGAGTGGGCGCACCAGCGACGACGCCACCCTTTTCATGATCGAGTGGCGCGGGGGCGCGGCCGACCACCTCGCGATTCTTGACTGACCACCTCCACTCCCTTGGGCAACCCGGCGTAGCGCAGGGGGTTTACAGCCTCAGGAGAAGCCTGTAATCACTGGGGATGCGCCGTCCGATTTCGTTTGAGCTTGTTCGTAGTTGAGGGTTCGTCACCATCGAACCGGGCGGGCGGAGCGAGATTGACAACGTTGCCAGGCTGGTCAAGCGGAGGCTTTCGGTGCTCATAAGATCACCCGGATCACGCAGCAGACTTCTGACTTTGCTCGCCGCCGTGCTGAGCGCCGTGCTCGGCGTCGGCGCTCTCACGGTGCCCGCCGGCGCCACCGAACGGAAGGACGGAGCCTGGACCGTCACCCAGCAAGCCGCAGCCAAGCAGGACCGTCTGACGGCGGACGTACGGCTCGACGGTTCCCGGGGGACGCTGTCGTTGAGCGTGCGCAGCGGCGGGACGACCGTCTTGGAGAGCGCTCCGCTGGGCATCGTCACCACCGCCGCGGATCTGACCTCCGGCCTGCGCCTGCGGGGTCGCCAGACCCAGGAGATCACCGAACGGTACGACACCATGACCGGCAAGGAGCGCCGGCGCAGCACACGGATGACACAGACGCGCTTCTCCTTCACGGGTCAGAACGACGCACGCCTCGATCTGCTCGTCCGAGTCTCCGACGACGGCGTCGCCTACCGCTATGTGCTGCCGGAGCAGGGCGAAGTGACGGTGCTCCGGGAGGCGTCCGCGTTCCAGCTGCCGGCAGCCTCGCCCGCCTGGCTGATGCCGTACACGCCCAACTACGAACGTCCGCACACCGAGACGACCGCCGCGGCAGCGCCCGCCGGGAACTTCGGCTACCCCTCGCTCTTCCAGGTCGGCGCCAAGTACGTGCTGCTGACCGAGTCGGACGTCGACGGAAGGTACGCCGGCAGCCACCTGGTGCACCAGGCAGGAACCGGCCGGTACGAAGTGGCGCTTGCCGACGAGCGGATCACCTCGGCCGGACCGCTGGCCACGCCTTGGCGTACGGCCGTCATCGGCGACCTCGCCGCCGTCACAGGGTCCACTCTCGTGGACGACCTGGCCTCCCCGTCCCGTATCAAGGACACCTCCTGGATACGGCCCGGCAGGGTCGCGTGGTCCTGGCTCGCGGGGTTCGGAGCGGCGCAGCGCAGTCTGGAGACGCAGCAGCGGTTCGTCGACTACAGCGCCGCGCACGGCTGGGAGTACACGCTCGTCGACGACGGCTGGAAGACCACCGACTGGATGCCCCAGCTGATCACATACGCCCAACAGCGCGGTGTGAAAGTGCTGTTGTGGATGCACTGGAGCGATCTGGACACCGCGGCCGAGCGCGAGGCGATTTTGCCGAAGGTGAAGGGATGGGGCGCGACTGGGCTGAAGATCGACTTCATGGACTCCGACTCTCAGGCGCGTTTCCGCTGGTACGACGACATCCTCGAGGCCACGGCGCAGCAGAAACTGCTCGTCAACTTCCACGGCTCGACCATCCCGCACGGCATCCAGCGCACCTGGCCGCATGTGATGACGATGGAGGCGGTGTACGGCGCCGAGCAGGGCAATGTCTCCATCCGTGACGTGGCCACCCTGCCGTTCACCCGGAACGTCGTGGGGTCCATGGACTTCACGCCGATGGGCTTCCAGTTCGGCACGCGCAACACGTCGGAGGCCGCCGAGCTCGCGCTCTCCGTCGTCTACGAGTCCGGCTTCCAGAACTTCGCCGGTTCGGTGCAGGCCTATCGCGACCGCCCGCAGCTGGAGCGCTTCCTCGAGCAGGTGCCGACCGTCTGGGACGAGTCACGGCTGCTGTCCGGCCACCCGGGCGACGGGGCGACCTTCGCGCGGCGGCACGGAGACCGCTGGTTCCTCGGCAGCGTCACGGCGGGTGCGGCGGAGACACAGCGGGTGCCCCTGGACTTCCTCGGCGGCGGACGCTGGCGGGTGGACGTCGTACGCGACGGACAGGGCGGGCTGGTCCGCGAATCGCAGGTGGTCGACCGCCGCGACACGCTGTCGGTGCCGACCGTGCAGAACGGCGGCTTCGCCGCGCTGGTCTGCCGGTACGAGCCCGGCCGCACCACGTGCGACCGGCCCGTGGACCGGATGCCGTTGACCACGCTGACAGCCGGGCCGCAGAGAATCCAGGCCGAGCCGGGAGAGAGCGTGCAGGTCGAAGGCCGGTTCCTCGTCGAGGAGTTCGGCCCCGCCACCGACGTCGCCCTCACCGCAACGGGCCCGACGGGCTGGACCGTCGAGGGCCCTGGCGCCGAGGCCGGTCAACTGCCCACGGGCAAGCCCCTCGACGCCCGCTGGACGGTTCGTGTCCCGGCGGATGCCGCGTACGGCAACAGCGATGTGGTGGTCGCCGTCGGCTACCGCGTGCCGGGCCGGAGCACTCTTCTGCGTTCACACAGGACGGTGCGGGTCTTCGTCTCGCCGCCCGGGGTCGACTTTGTGAGCGACCTGCCGTTCGCCGCCGAACGCAACGGCTGGGGACCGGTGGAGCGCGACATGTCCAACGGCGAGAACAGCGCCGGTGACGGCGGTCCGCTGCGCATCCGCGGCACGGCGTACGACAAGGGTCTGGGCATGCACGCCGCGGGCGAGGTCTCCGTCGACATCGGCGGGGCCTACGACCGGTTCACCGCCAAGGTGGGCATCGACGACGAGGTGACCGGCGAAGGCAGCGTCGTCTTCGAAGTGATCGGCGACGGGCGGGTACTGGCCACGACCGGGGTGCTGACGCGCGCGGACGCGGCACAGCCGATCGATGTCGACATCGCGGGTGTGCAGCGGCTGACGCTGCGGGCGACGGACGGAGGCGACGGCATCAACTTCGACCACGCGGACTGGGGTGACGCCCAACTGCGGCTGACGGCCCGCTCCTAGGCCGTACTGAGTCCACTCGGTGGCCATCGGACAGCGCGCGGGTTCAGCGCGCTGCCGATGGGCCCATGACGCGTCAGGTCCGACAGATGGTCCGGCCGCCGACCCTCACACAGGTCGCGTACCGCTCGTCGCACTCGAACTGCCGAGCACACGCAGGTGGCCCGGTTCTCTCGGCGGCACGGGTACCGACCGCGGCGGCTGCCGTACTGCTGCTGGCATTGGCCAATCCGGCCCGTTTTCGGCGGTAGACATGAAGGCGCGCAGGGCCGGGGGCTGGGCACATAACGGTGGGTGAGCGTTCGACATGCGCGGGCGCAGTCGTGCTGTTTCGCTGGTGAGGCCCGAACTCCCCCGATTTCACCAAGGAGTGATCATGAGCGTTGCAGGCGAGACCGGTGGCCGTGCCCAGCAGATGCGCCAGAAGGCCCAGGAGATGGAGCAGGCCGCGGAGCGCGTCAACGACCCGCAGGAGCGTCAGCGGCTGAAGGACAAGGCCCAACGGCTCAGGCAGCAGAGCGAGCAGGAGAGCAGCATGGGCGGCGGGGGCAGCAGGGACATCGACCCCATGATGTGACGGCCCTGCGCATGCGCCGGCCGGTGGCTGCCCCCGCGACCCTCACAGGCGCGCGCGAGGCCACCGGCCGGTCACCTTTCCCGCGTCACAACCGGGCGGGTTCCCGCGTCACAAACGGGCGGGCCGGACGCGCAGGCCGTCCTCCGGCCGGCGGCTCTCTCAGGGGCCGTCTTCTGGTCGGCTCCATCACCTCCGTGCGGCTGTGCCCGCGGCGGCGTGCGCCCTGAGGACGGGCGCTCCCGGGGCCATACGGGCGACAAGAAGCGCCGCTGGCGCAGCCGGGCGCGACGGAAGACCACGAGCATGGCCATGCTGGCCCATCTGCTCTCCGAAGAGGAAGGTTTCTCCATGCTGGAGCGTTCCCGCCGCAAGAACGACACCGAGATCACATTCGTCATTCCCGCGGACCAGCCTCGCGGCCAGGTCAGTGTCGTCGGCGACTTCAACGACTGGCAGCCAGGCGCCCATCCGCTGGTGTCCCGGAAGGACGGCACCCGCGCCGTGACCGTCAACCTGCCGCCCGAGCATCGCTACGGATTCCGCTATCTGGCAGCCGGCGACTACTGGTTCGACGACGAGCACGCCGACGCCCACGACGGCAACAACAGCATTCTGCACACCTGAAGGAGGCGCGCCCGCCGCGAACCCGAGGCGGGACGACTCCCCGCTGAGCGGCGGCGCTCAGGGCCGCCCTGCCCGGCGCCGCTGGGCGGTCCTCGTCAGGGCGTGGTCGCCTGGCCGTCCTGGATGCGACGCCAGGGCTGGTCGGCCTCCAACTCGAACGCGATCTCCAGCAACGTGCGCTCGTCGCCGTTGCGGGCGGAGAACATCACGCCGATCGGCAGGCCGTCCTCGGTCGTCCTGCGCGCGGGCAGGGAGATCGCGGGGCTGCCGACCACGTTGTTCAGCGGGGTGAAGGCGACGTAGGAGGTCAGCCGCTCGATCAGCGTCTCGTACGGCACGTCGGGGCTGAGGTGACCCAGTCGCGGGGTGGTGTGCGCGAGCACCGGCGAGAGGACGAGGTCGTGGCCGCGGAAGGCCGCCGCGTACGCCTCGCGGGAGCGGCTCAGACGGCGCAGCACCGCCGGGGTGCTGCCCATCCGGCGCCGATAGTGGTCGCGCAGGCCTCGGCTGAGACCGTCCATGCGGCGCCGGTCGAAGTGCCGGTCCAGCCGCTTGCCGGTGGCGCCGATGAGGAAGGACAGCAGGCCCCAGTAGGTGACGAAGTCGTCGGCGAAGCGCCCGTCCAGCACGATCCGCACCGGCTCCACGATGTGGCCCAGCTTCTCCAGCGCGGTCGCGGTGTCTGTCACGGCGGCGCGGGTGGCGGCGTCCGTGGTGACGCCGCTCGGGGAATCGAGCAACAGCCCGATGTGCAGGCGGCGTTGCGACGGGCCTTCGACCAGGCCGAGCGGTGGCAGTTTCGGGTTTTGCCAGTACTGTTCCGCGGCGGCGAAGAACGCGGCGGTGTCCCGTACGGATCGGCTCAGTATCCCGTCGCTGACCAGGTTGATGGGCAGCGTGCGGCCTTCTTCGTTGGCGACCAGTCTGCCGCGCGTGGCTTTCAGGCCGACCAAGCCGCAGCAGGCGGCGGGGATACGGATGGAGCCGCCGCCGTCGTTGGCGTGCGCGATCGGCACGGCGCCCGCAGCCACCAGCGCGGCGCTGCCGCCCGATGAGCCGCCCGAGGAGTGCCCCGTGTGCCAGGGGTTGCACACCGGTTCCGCGTTCTCGAACTCGGTGGTGGCGTTGAAACCGAACTCCGGAAGCCGGGTCTTGCCGAGCACCGTCACGCCGGTGCTCAGGAACTGCCGGGCGAACGGCGCGTGCCTCCTCGCGGGCCGCGCCACGTACGCGGCGCTGCCGAAGCCCGTGGGCAGACCGCGGTAGTTGACGTTGTCCTTGATGAAGCTCGGCACGCCCGCGAAGGTCCCCGGCCCGCCCGCGGCGGAGGCCACTGCCCGGTCGTACGCCGGGACTTGTACGGCGTGCAGATCCCCGCCGACCTTGCGCACCCGCTCCACGGCGGCCCGCGCCACCTCGACCGGATCGGCTTCTCCGTCTCGTATCAGCCGGGCCAGGCTTGTAGCGTCGTGCTCTCCCAGCACGTCGTCACCAAAGGCATGGACAACGGTCGTGCTCAGGGGATCGCTCACACAGGCCTCCGCCGCGATTGTCGGGACGCAATCAACGCTATGCCGCGCAGGCGTCGGCCACAACGAGGCCCGGCGGTCAGCATGCGCGGCTTGTCGTGAGACACCGTCACGGACGTCCGCCGGGGGCCCGGCCAGGTCAGGCGCGCCGGCGTTCCTCCCGCTGCCGGGCCAGCTCCTCGACCGCGCTCGGGAGGGTCGTCTCAAAGTCGATCAGCTTCGCCCAGGTAGGGGTCACCACGATCCGGACCATGCCGTCGTAGAGCGAGTGGACCTCGGCCTCCCACTCGACCCGTTGCTCGGGCGTCATCTCGTATGTGCTGTTCGTCTTGAGGAACTCGTCCGGGATTCCGTCGACTACGTCCAGCTCGGCCCGACCGCGGACAAGCAGGATCTTGGGCGGGTACACCTCGGTGTCGATTGTCAGGGCGACCGTCGGGTTGTGGCGCAGCGCCGGGAGCTTCGGGGCGTTCTTCGGCGTGCACATCACGATCTCGGAGCCGTTCCAGGTGAACCCGATCGGGACATTCCGGGGTGTGCCGTCCTTGGCGATGTAGGCGAGCCGGGTCAGGTCGCGGGCCAGGAGCTCCTGGCTGGTCGGACGGTTCAGGACCTCGGCGATCTCGTTCGGCTGCACGGTCAGCCTCCCCATTGTCGTTCTTCAGCACCGCCCCGACTCGGGGCTGGCGGGTTCGATAGTCGTGACTGCTCGCGAGTCGGAAGCTCATCGACTCCGACAACACGGGCCCATATTGCGGACATTACCGCATGAATGCCATCATTCTTCATGCTCCGAGGGAGCCCACGCCTGGCAGGCGCACCATGTAGACGTCGATCGGGTCCTGAACCTCCACAGCGAACCCGTGGCGCTCGTACAGCCGCCGGGCGGCGCTGCCCTGAAGGACATTCAGGCGGACGAGCGCGCCGTCGGCATCGGTCCGCTTCAGCAGTGTTCGCAGCACCTCCGAACCGAGCCCGCGGCCCTGCAGGCCCGGAGCGAGATAGAAGTGCTCCAGCCACCACCCGTCCTCGGCCGGCCGTAGCGTGACGCAGCCGGCGAACGCGCCACCGGCGACGACGACCGACGTGTGCCTCGGGGAAAAGGAGTCCCGCAGCCGCTGCCGGACCCGATGCTCGTCGAACCGTCCCAACCGCTCCAGGTCCGGGCGCATTACCGTCGCCCGCAGCTCCGCGATCGCCTCGACATCCGCCGGTACTGCGGAACGCAGCGCCCATTCCATGGCACGGCCCGACTCGAATTCCGGCGCCACCGGGCCCGGCCGTGTCCCGTCCGCCCTCGCACTCGTACCCATCGCCGGAGTATCGCAGTGCCTGAGCGCGGGCAGGCGACCGGCAGTAAGTCTGGCGCGGTGCGCGGCCTCCGATCAGGGGCAGCGGTCGGCAAGGACGCAGAACTCGTTCCCCTCTGGGTCGGCAAGTACGACCCAGCTCTCATCGCCTTGGCCGACGTCGGCGCGTCGAGCACCTAGGTCGAGCAGGCGACGGACCTCTTCGTCCTGCTCCCTGTCGGTTGGGTTTACGTCGAGGTGGAGCCTGTTCTTGACGGTCTTGCCCTCGGGCACGCGCGCGAATGTCAACGTCGGTGGCACTGGGCCAAGGCGGTTCCTGCCTTCAGGCACCGTACGCGAGCCAATGGTGACAATCCCGTCGCCTTCGTCCTGCACCTCGTAGTCAAGGACCGAGCACCAGAACCGGGCGAGAGCGTTGGGATCGGCACAGTCGATCGCGAGCTCGGTGAACTTACTGGTCATGTCAGGACCTCCCGGTCGAGTTGCGGGTCCGCCAAAGGCCACACGGTCTACGGGCGGGAGATGGGTGTCACTTGGGCCCGGTGCCCAAGAGTGCGTCACTCTCCGAGCGGAGCCAGTACTGCTCGGCCAACATCTCAGCCGCGTCACCGCGGGCGAGGAAGGCCGCCCATGGCTCGGTGCCCTGCCTGCCAAGACGTTCGATGCGCGCGGCCTCGCGGGACTGAAGGTTGTCCAGCGCCTCGATCACAGCCACGGGCCGTTCCCCGTAGGCAGCACAGAGCGCATGAAGGCGAGCCTGCAGAGTGCTGGAGCCAGTGACCGACGCTCGTCGCTGGTGCTCCAGGGGCCGCAGTGGAACGGCGTACCAGGCGAGTTGGGCCAAGTCGTCGATGGCATGGCCGGGTGCCGCGAAGTCCCAATCGATGAAGCCGATGAGCCGGACGTCGTCCCAGATCGAGTTCCATGGCCCGAGGTCTCCGTGTCGGATCACCATGCCTGGCCGCCACTCTTCTTCCTGGCCCTGCCAGTGGGCATCGGCCGGCGGCCGGAAGGTCCGGACGGCATCGTGGTAGCCCCGCAGCCAGCGGCCCAGCTCACCGACTCCGTGCGAGGAGCGCAGAGCTTCTGGCCAGGGTGAGAATGCGGGCTCGCCGTAGAGCAACGAGAGCACTTCGTCGGTGCCGTCAGTGCCCAACGCGCGGGGAGCCCTGCTGAATCCCACCGTCTCCAGGTGGCTCAGCAAGGCGTGTACGCCAAGTGTCCACGCGCCGGTCGGCCTACGGATCGTCGCGCCGATCCGTCGCACTGTCGTGACACTGCCGCGGTCAGTGGCGCCGTCCTCAATCACTCGGCCAGCGTAGTCCGGCCGCCTCAGTCGACGCCTTGAATATCAGCGCGCCGGACCCGCGTCCCGCGTCCGGCTGACAACACAGGCGGTCATGGCGCCAGTTACGGGACAAGCCTCAGTCGAGGGCGAACGGGTCCCTGGACGGCGGCCACGTGTGCCGCTCGAACAGCCCTTCCGGCACCGGCTCGAGCGGCAGCGGCTCGTCGTTCCGGTGGCCGTCGGCGCAGCGGGCGAACGGCCCGGTGACGGGGTCCAGCAGGGCGCGCATGTGCGGGTCGAAGTGGTGGATCCACCAGCTCGACATTCCGAGACCCGCATCCCAGCGCAACGCCTCCCAGGCACGCCACAGGGAGTCCAGCCGGGAGAGCGCCACCGGGTGACGAAACCACTGCGGGCACCACACTCGCCCGGAGTCGGAGGCGGAGGCGGGACTGGGGACGAAATAGGCCAACCGGTCGGTGACGAATTCGGCAACGCTCGGGTACCAGAGTTCTGCCGGGCGGGCGGCGCTCTCCTCGTCCCGCCGGATGTCCTCGGCCGGCTCGTCCCGCTCCGCGTCGGGGAGTGGTGATGTCATGGCGTCATGCTCCTCTTCGCAGCTGTACGTCAGTTGCCTCGGCGTGGCGGCCGATGCGTTCCAGAACCGTCGCGAGCCTGTCGACGGCCCATCTCAGGTCGGCCTGTGTGCTCGGGTCCTGGTCCACCAAGTCCCGGAAGAGCCGGACGGCCCGCCGCGCCGGTTCCACCGCACGGACGGCCCGGCGCCCGTCGTGCCGGCCGCACAGGCTCAGCGTCCCGGCCAGCCGGGACAGGAGCGACGCGAGCTCGGCCGGCGGCAGTTCGGGGCGACCGGCCAGCGCCAGGCAAGTCTCCTCCGCCTGAAGGGCGGTGCGCCACGCTGCGGTGTCCGCCACCATCGCCCGCCCGTCGGCCAGCCGCAGCAGAGCGAAGCAGAGAGGCTGCTCCTGGCCGGGCCCGTCCGCGGTGATCAGTCGGCGCCGAAGGAGCACCTCGTGCTCCGAGAAACGGACGGCGTCGCGGAAGCGGCTCGTCTTCAGCAGCGCAAGGCTCAGCTCCGTGCAGGTGTCGGCCAGGTACACCTCATGTCTCGCGTCGCCGGCCGACAGCTCCACGCGCAGTGCATACGCCTCCTCCAGGGCTGGAATCGCGCGTTCGGCCGTCGCCCAGGACGTCGCGTAGCTGGCGCCGAGGTCGTGCAGGCAGAAGGCCAGCCCCTGGCGCCCGTCCTCGTCGACGTCGGCCAGCCGGCGGTAGAGCGGCAGCGCCTGGCGCAGCAGGATGCGCACCGCGACGTGCCGGTCGTGCTTCCAGTAGAGGTCGGAGCCATCGTGGAGGGTGGTGGCGTACCCCTCCGTGTAGAGGCTCGGGGCGTACTCGCTGAGGCGGCGCCGGATGGCAATGGCCTGGTTCAGGGCGGCGAGCATGTCCGTCGGGCGGCCCAGGACGTCGCAGGAGCGGGCGAGTTTGAGAGCGGTGCCGGACTGAGCTTGCTGGTGGCTTGCGCTGAGCGGCAGTTCGGCGCGCGCGTAGATTTCGAGGGCCTCCTGGAATCGCTCCACCGCCGCCTGGTGGTCGCCCGCACCCGCGTGGAAGGTGGCGAGCATGCTGATCGAATGGGCCAGGCCGGGGTCGGTTCTCCCGTACGAATCACGCGCCAGGGCCCGGCGATGCTCGATGGCCTGCCCCATGGACTCCCGCGCCGCGGCGTGATCCCCCTCGTCGAAATGCTCACAGGCAAGGTTGTGCAGCAGCAACGACAGGGTGGAGCGGTGGACTTCAGGAAGATCCTCGGCCAGCGGGCGCAGCAGTCCGATCGCCTCTTGTACCAGCGCGGAGGACTCGCGGGACGGTCGTGAGGCGGAGTTGTAGTCGACCGCCAGGACCATCAGAGCGTGCGCGAGGTCGGCGGCATAGGCGTCGGGGTTCTCGCTCGCCAGCCGGCGTGAGGACGCAACCGCCTCGTCGCTGAGCGACAACGCCTCTGGATGCCGCTGGAGGCGCCAGAGGTTCGTGCCTCGCTCCTCCAGCGCCGTGGGAAGCAGGAGCGGGTCCAGATCGGGGTGTCGAGTCACCAGCTCTCGGGCGCGCCGGACGGCCTCGTCCGTGTAGTCGTCGGACCTGGCGATCTGGTCGAAGGCAATCGCGCTCGGGTCGAGCTGCCAGACCACCCGTGACTGGTTGATGAGTGCCCGCACCAGACCGCTCTCGCGCTTCTCCCTATCCTCGCCGCCCTCCGCCGCCAGCACGCGGAAAAGGCTCAGCGCCTGATCGCCTACGCGGTGTGCCTCCATCAGGCGCCCGGTCACGCGCCAGGCAGACGACAGCACCAGCAGCGAGTCGGCCCACTCCGTGCGGTGCGTCGTCGCCCCGTCGGCCGCCAGCCGCTCGCGAATCGCCGCCGCGTCGCCGACCGCCTCCCGGGCGTCCTCCCAGTTGCCGACCGCCAGGTGACGCTCGGCCAGGTTGTGCAGCGCCCACGCGCGGTCGCGGAGTGCCTGCGGGCCGTCGCCATTGGCGCGGCACAGCCGGCTCAGTTCGCGGGCGACGTCGAGCGCGTACGAGCGCAGCACATGGGACTGTTCGGGCAGGGTGTCGGAGTGTGCGCGCAGCATGCTGACGGTCAGCGGCGCGTCGGTGGGCACCGAGTTCAGTACCTCGCGCAGCCGGTCGATGACGCGCTGCGCCTCGTTCGTGCGGCCCTCGTTGGCGTGGGCCACGGCGGACCGGGCCAGCACGGTGAGGGTCTGCACCCGCTGGTGGTCCGGGGCCTGGGCGAACAGTCTCTTGAGCAGCCCCGCGTCACGGATGATCTGCTCGGAGGCGTGGTACTCCGCCAGCCGGTCCGGCTCCAGCTGGCCCCAGTAGCGGTCCTCGGACGGCGGATACAGGTCGCGCAGCCAGTCGGCGATGTCCGAGACCTGCGATTGCGGTTCATCAGGCAGCAGCCGGGCGATGGTCCTCCGAGCCTCCCCCTCGTCCTGCGCGGGACACAGCACGGCCGCCGCAACCGCCTTTGCGAGCAGGTTCTTTGCCCGCCGACCCATGCCCCACTCGTCGGCGGTGTCCTGCCAGTACTTGTTCTCGTGCCCGAGGAGTTCGGCCTCCAGTGTGCCCTCGTCCTGGTGGGGGACCCGTACGCGGCGCAGCAGCGTGGCCAGGGCCGCCATCTGCACGGTCAGCGCCGTCTCGGCCCCCGGGACCGCTCCCGAGCGGTCGGCCGGGATGGCGTCCGCGAGCCCCGGCCAGTCGACCTCCGTCTCTCCGGTCACCTCCGCCAGGCGGCGGGAGAGGTCCCGGGCCGCCGCCCGGAACGCGTGCTCCCGGTCCGAGAGGCCGGGGCTGAGCGTGTGCAGCCTGATCTCGCGGAGGGAGGTGGTCGTCCTGTCCTGCCAGGAGCCGAGCGAGCGGGCGAGCAGCAGCAGGCGTACCGAATGGCCGGCCCGCTCGGACTGCTCCCGCAGCTTCCTGACCAACTCGGGCCGGGTCTCGGCGTAGTCGACGACCAGCAGCAGCGGGTGCTGCACGGTGTGCAGCACACTCATGTCGCCCGGCTCGCGTACCACCTGACCGGCCACCCAGCCGCGGTTGCGCAGCCGCGCCATCAACTGCCGCGCCAGGCGCGTCTTGCCCTGCCCGCCCGGGGCGGTAAGCACACGGACGGCGGGCAGGCCGCCCGAATCCGTCAGACACCACCGCTCCAGGTCGTCGAGCGTGTCCTCCCTGCCGTGGAACGACACCACCTCGGCGTCGGCCCGCAGCAACATCGTGGGCGAGGCCACTTCCCGTTTGGGCGGCGCCTGCTCCAACAGGCGGGCGAGCTCGGCCGGTTCGGGCTGCGGGTCGACCGAGGTCGCCTCGCGGACCACCGCGCGGAAGTCGTCGCAGGCCAGCAGGTCCTCGCTACGGGTGTACTTCAGCCGCGTGCCCTGCCTCGGCCGGCGGTCCTCACGCACCACACCGAGCAGGAGCGTCTCGCCGCGGAGAAAGACGGCCGCGCCAGACATCCCGGACCATGGGGTGGTTGCCGCGGCGGTTTCGTAGTCGAGTCCCGCGGTGTCGGCCTCCAGTGGGCCGACGACGTCGAGGATCTCGGAGGTCCTGCCACCGTGCGGCCTGACCCGGCCGGTCAGCGACTCCCGGTCCCGCTCGATCCGCAACTCCTGGTCCCGGCCGGTCACGGTCCGCTGCTGCCGTGGGAATCCCATGGCGGCGACCGGGATCTCGGACCCGCCCGTCACGCACCTGCCCCAGCGCTGCGGGCGGCGGCCGAAGGCGCCGCGCAGCGTGTCGGGCGGCGACCAGTCCAGGTCATCGGCCGGGATCTCCAACAGGGCGGCGTCCACGGTGTCGTCGTGCCGTCGCCACCGCACCTTCGCAGGGGACCGTACGGCCGACTCCGGGAGGGACACGGTGATCCCGCCTTCCACGTCCTGCGGCCGCAGCAGATGAGCGGCGGTCAGGACGAGCCGCGGCGCGATCAGATAACCGCTGCCGAAGCTCGCGCTGCGGACCTGGACGACCTGCTTCTCCTGCATCAGCCCGCCCCCGGACCACTCGGCCTACTCGACATCGCCCACTGCGACGTCCCCGCCACCGCGCTGCTCCGGATTGAGACGCAGGGTCAGGCGCTGAGTGGACCGCGCCGAGCGCTCCCGGCGGGCGTCGGCCTCCACGACGCCGAACCGCAGCGCGCCGCCGCCATTCCTCGTCCGGACGAGCTCGATCTCGAACTCCGCGGTGATCTCGCCCAGCACAAAGCGCAGTTGGGAGTCCTGGCCGCGACGCTGTGCCTCCGACAGCTGGTCTCTCAGCACCTCAATGGCGTCAGCCAGGTCCAGCCAGTCCTCGTCGTGCTCAGCGCGCCCCATGCCACACCCTCCGTCACCGCGTCGTCATGCGGACACATCCTAGTGATCCTCAGTCAGAGATTCGTCGTTGGTGACCGAGGCGCAGCGAAAGGTGTTCGAACTGTCGGGTACGTTCACCACGTGTGCTACTACGCCGAGAAGCCCTACAAGCTGCACTACGCGTGCGTGCCCTGCCGCGTCGCGTTCAAGCGGCATCCCGGGCTCGGCGAGCACCCATGCCCTCGATGCTCCCAGCCGATGGTCTGTGCGGGCCACGACTTCGCGGCACCACGGCGCCGCGACACCAAGGCGTGGACCGTAGTAGCTGCCGTGCTGAACGCCGGACTGCGCTACGAGAGCCGCGAACCGTGCGGTTGCGGCAAGGAACCCAAGTACCGCCCCCGCACCCGAGCCCAGCTGCGCGCACGTCGCATCGCGGCGGCACGAACCGGCACTTCCCTCGCCGACATGCTGGGACGCGCAGATCCACAGAAGCCCGCCTGATCTGAGCCAGCGGCGCACCGGGGACACCTGAGCCGCAACCTCATCCACGAGGTCATTCACGCGAATGTCACCTGATCCCGCGCCCTGCTCCCGTGACTGCCCTGGGCTCAACGCTGCAGCACCACGCCGCCGCACTTCAAGCGCGTCCCGTAGGAGAAGACCCCGACAACTACCCCTACCCATCACCGACGTTGACCCTCACAAGCGCCCGGGTGTGGTCGACCCGTAGCGACGATCCGGCCGTACCGCGCGATCGCCAGGATGGAAGCCGCTCACACATCGCGAGTCCGACCGCTACCCCTGGAGCCTCACCTTGAAGGTCCGTACGCGCACCGCGCTGGCCGCCTCCCTCGTGCTCGCAGTCACGGCCGGCCCCATCGCCGCCGCCCCAGCCTTCGCAACTCAGGCCCCGGCCACCTCCGCCACGACCTCGGCTTCACCCCCCGACGCCGAGGCGCTGCGCGCGGCGATCGCCGGTCTGCCGGACGCCGACGCCACCGCAGCGCTCGTCCGAGTCGCCGGCACGGACGGCAGCTGGCGCGGTTCCAGCGGCGTCGCCGACATCGGCAGCGGCCGAAAGGCGCTCGACCACGCCCGATTCCGGACCGGCTCCACGACCAAAGTGTTCACCGCGGCAGTGATCCTGCAGCTAGCCGCCGAGCACCGGATCGACCTCGGTGCACCCGTCCAGAGGTATCTGCCCGGCCTGCTTCCCGGCCGTCCGCCCATCACCGTCCGCCAACTCCTCAACCACACCAGCGGACTTCCCGAGGCGCACGACGACAGAACCTTCGACGAGGCATACCAGCACCGCTTCGACACCGTCACCCCACGCCAGCTCGTCGGGGCCTCAGCCGCCAAGCCCCTCGAATTCGCCCCCGGCACACAGCAGCACTACGTCGGCGTCAACTACACACTGCTGGGCCTGCTGATCGAGAAAACAACCGGCTGCTCCTACGAACAGCAGGTCTCCCAACGCATCCTGCGGCCGCTCGGCCTGCACCACTCCTCGTTCCCCGGCGCCGACCCGCGCATCAACGGCCCGCACAACCATGGCTACCAAGGCGTCAAGCGCTCCGACGGCAGGACCGAGCTGCGCGACGTCACGGAGTGGAATGTCACGGACGTCTGGGCCACCGGCAATCTGATCTCCACGGCAGCGGATCTGGAGCGCTTCCTGACCGCGCTCTTCCGCGGTCACGTGGTCCCCAAAGCCCAACTGGAGGAGATGTTCACCGTGCCCGAGGGCATTCCCCTGTACGGCAGCGACAGGCCCGCCGAACACAGTGCCGGTCTCACCCGCTTCACCCTGCGGGACGGCACCGTCGGCTGGGGCAAAACCGGCGGCCTCTACGGCTACAACACCGCCATCCTCGCCGCCCGCGACCTGACCCGCACCCTCGTCTACTCGGTCAACTCCACCAACGCCAGAGACCAGACCATGAACAAGGTCGTCGGACGCATCATCACCGCCACCTTCACTCGCTGACCCACGCAACTTTCGCGGTCACAGCACTAGGGCGATTCGTTCCGATCATCTGATCGTTGGTCTGAGCGTGTCGTTGGCTGATACCCAATGGGCGCGGATTGAGCCGTTGTTGCCGAACCGGACGCCTCGGCGGGTGGCCGGTGGCGGGACCACCGTAAGGTGATCGACGCGATCGCGTTCAAGTACCGGACCGGGACGCCGTGGACGGACCTGCCCGAGCGTTTCGGCTCGTGGAAGGGCGTTCACAACCGGCTGCGGAAGTGGGCCGTCGACGGCACCGACCGGGGAGAGGGTGTTCACCGCCCTGCTGGCCCACGCCGACGCCGAAGGCGATCTGGACTGGGTCGTCGCGGTCGACTCGTCAATCGTCCGTGCTCATCAGCACGCGGCCGGGGCCCCTGAAAAGGGGCTCTGGCCGGCGAGCCGGACCATCATGCCCTTGGACGTTCCCGCGGCGGGCTGACCACGAAGATCCATCTGGCCGCGGACAGCCACTGTCGGCCCATGGCCTTCGTCGTTACACCCGGCCAGGCAGGTGACGCACCTGCGTTCCCGCAGGTCATGGCGCGCTTACGTGTTCCCCGGGCACTCGGCAGGCCCAGGACGACACCGGACGTGGTCCTGGCGGACAAGGCTTTTCATCTGGTCCGCGAGGTGATCCGGAAGACCTAGGTGACAGGCGCCGACTTCTGCCTCAGGCCACCTGGGCGGTCGGCGAATGCCTTCTCCGCGTCGACCTCGTAGCACACGTTGACGCTCGAGTCACCGAGAGTTGTGTCGGCGAAGCCCTGGACGTCTCCCACGGATTTCGTCTCCCAGAGGCACGTCACGACAGATCCGTCGACGTGCGGGTAGAACTGCAGCACCCGGGTACCGTCGGGCGCTCCGGTGCCGTCGATAAGGGCCTGGCCACGGGGAAACGCCGTCTCCGGGTTCAAGATCTTGTGCTGGACCACTACGTACATGAGGTCCTCCTCGCTCGGTGTCGTGCCGTTCGACGATTCGACGCAGGCGTTCAGAGGTGGGCGCCGCGTCGCACGTAGTCACCAATTCCATTTTGGACTGGATCGTCTCGCCTGGCTAAATCTGCGTGAGAGGCCGACCGCCAGGCCTGCCAGTAGGACCGCGAGGCCGCTAGCGCGTTCCCCGCGCCTCTCCACGACCTCGTGGCGGACCGCCCCGAGGAGGTCGACCCCTCGTGACTGAGGGCGGCGCTCCTGATGCCGGCCGAGGGACCGAACCTCCGCTACACCGCGTCGACCATGAGGCCGAGGAGCTCCTCCCTGGCGTCCACGTAGCGGTAGGGCTGAACGGGCCCGCGTCGAGCGTCAACGACACACCCAGACCAACGATCAGATGATCGGAAAGAAACGCCCTAGAGAGGCGCCCCTCCGTAGCCGATCTCGTTGCCGTCGGGATCGCGGTACAGCACCTTGCGCATGCCGTCGGGATAGGTCTCCCGCTTCACGGGTTCGATCCCGCGATCGGCGATCCGATCGACGCAGGCGTCGAGATCGTCGACGAGAACCGTCTGGACGGCGTGACCGGCGTGCTCAGCGTTCTGCTGGATGTACAGATACCGGTGCTCGGCAAGCTCCCACACCGCTTCCGTGTCGGACGGGAGGAAGGCTGGCTCGCAGCCCAGTACGCGCACGTACCACGCCTTGGCAGCCTGGTAGTCACGGACGTACATCCCGGCGAACAGGTCGATCGGCATCTGACCATGCTAGGCCGCGTCCTGCCTGCCGCACCCCGCCGCCTTTCCCGGCGGTAAAGGGGTAAAGGGGTGCTGCTGGTCCTCAGGCTCCTGGATAACTCCGTTGCTTGATCGAGAAACGGTTCGGCAGCATGGCGCCCATGCAACGCCATGACTACGCCGGTCCCATGGCGCTGCGCGCCATGCAGGACCTGACTGCCCGGGTCTTTCCGGCGACCGGCTACCGCCACGTCGGCGACCTCGCCTGGAACTGGTGTCTGTCTCTTGACCGGGCCGACGAGCATCCAACGGCAACTTGGACCCACAAGGGCCGGACTCTGGCCTGGGGCTGGCTCGAACTGCCCGACACCCTCATGCTCCAGGTCGATCCGAGCCACCATGAACTGGTCGACGACGTACTCGACTGGGCCGAGCAGGCAGCCCCCGGAGCATTAAGAGTCGAGGTCGCCGAGACGGAACCACACCTGGCCACCACGTTGGAGCGCCGCGGCTACACACGCGCTGTCGACGATCCCTTCATGACCCTGATGAGCCGACCGCTCACCGGCCTGCCAGACGTGCCATCCCTGCCCGCCGGTTACATGATCCGGGCCCAGCAGGACCACATCGATGTCGCTGGACGCGCGGCGGCGCACCGCGCCGCATTCGGCTCGACTCGGGTCACCACCGAACGCCATGCCCGCATGAGGAAAGCGTGGCCCTACCGCCCCGATTTCGATCTCATCGTGGTCTCTCCCACTGGTGACGCCGTCGCCTACTGCCAGGGCTGGTACGACGAGGCCAACGACGTCGGCGTATTCGAACCGGTGGGCACCCATCCGGAGCATCGCCGTCTGGGCCTCGCCCGCGCCGTCTGCACCGCTGTGCTGCATGCCTTCGCCGACGCCGGCGGGCACCGCGCCACCGTCTGCTGCCGTGGAGACGCCGCCTACCCCGTCCCCAAACAGCTCTACGAGTCCATGGGCTTCACCCCCTACACCCGCACGCACACCTACATCGCGAAGCCGTGAACCGAGGACATCATCCGGCGCACCTGCGGACAGAGCCGGTCGCTTCAAGAACAGACGCTCGCGCCGAGGACGGCCAGCAGGACGACCAGCCGGGACCAGCCGGCCCCCACGCAATGACATCGCAGCAGCGCGAAGGGCGGCCCCGAGAACCGGGACCGCCCTTCGGCGTACACGTGCTGCGGACGGCTTACTTGGATTCGACTCGTCCGACCGGGCTGGGGCCGGTCGTCAGTGCCTCGCACACGGACCGCCATGTGGGGGCGCCGGGGTGGAGCTGGGTGTGAAGGTAGGCCGCGGTGAGCCGCGCCAGGGCGGCGACCCGCTCGGGGTTCTCGTCCGTGGTCTCGGCGGCGTCGTATCCGGAGATCCCGCCGAGTCCGTGCTCCGCGTCGAACAGGGTGAGCAGGGTTTTGGGGCCGGGGGCGAGGGTGTAGGGGTCGGCGTGCCAGTCCGGTCCCATGTCCGTGAAGTGCCGGGAGTCGTCCTTGTCGCCGGCGACGACCAGCGCGGGTGCGGTCATGGTGGAGAAGTCGACGGCCCCGATGATCGGCCACTGCTCGGCCATGGGCCCGTTGAATACGTCGCCGCCCCTGCCGGGCGCGGCGAGCAGCGCGCCCGCCTTGATCCGCGGCTCGACGAGGTGCACCACGTTCCCGGTGTCGGGGTCGGTGAGCCCGGCGCCGAGCAGGAGGCCGGCTGTGAAGCCGCCGAGCGAGTGTCCGGCAATGGCGACCTTGGTGTGGTCGATCCGCCCGGCGAGCTGCGGCACGGCGTTCTCGATCACGTCGAGCCGGTCGAGGATGTGTGTCATGTCCTCGGCGCGGGAGCGCCAGAAGTCGGGTGCGCCGGGGGCGTCGGCAACCAGGTGGCTGAGTGTCCTGGAGGTGAGGTGGGTGGGCTGGACGACAACGAATCCGTGTGCCGCCCAGAAGTTGGCGAGCGGCGCGTAGCCGTTCAGCGAGGAGAGGTTGTTCGAGGGGCCGTGGCCGTGCGAGAGAAGGATGACGGGAAGGCTGGTTCCGGTCGCGGGTACGGAGACACGTATCTCGAGGTCCACGGGACGTCCGGGTACGGACAGCACCACCGGGCCGAAGGACAGGACCGGGATGGGCGCGCCCGAGGCGTCGGCGGAGGTAGCGGTGGTGGTGGCGGTGGATGTGCTCACGATGTGGGTTCCCTTTCGGTGACACCTGCCGTCCGCCGGTCTCGTGCGACCGGCGGACAGGCAAGGCGGTCAGGAGCGGCCCGTGTCGGCTAAGCTGAAACGGAACGCTGCTCCACTTAATATCCGGAACAGCGCTCCGTTTTGTCAAGCGGTGCCGAAGGAGAACGTGATGCCCACCGAGAGCCCCGCCGGGGAGCCGCCGGCCCGAAGCAAGCGGGCCGACGCCCAGCGCAACCGGCAGACGGTGCTCACCGCCGCCGCCGAGGTGTTCGTCACCTCCGGCGTCGACGCGCCGATCCGACAGATCGCGGCCAGGGCGGGCGTCGGGATGGCCACGATCTACCGCCACTTCCCGACCCGGGCGGATCTCGTCACCGCGGTCTACCGCCACCAGATCGAGGCCTGCGCCGAAGCCGGCCCGAAGCTGCTGGCCAGTGCCGACTCCCCGCTCGACGCACTGCGCCAGTGGATCGACCTCTTCGTCGACTTCCTGGTCACCAAGCACGGGCTCGCCGACGCCC
Source organism: Streptomyces sp. NPDC020681 (assembly GCF_044334895.1). Lineage (NCBI taxonomy): Bacteria > Bacillati > Actinomycetota > Actinomycetes > Kitasatosporales > Streptomycetaceae > Streptomyces > Streptomyces sp. NPDC020681. The sequence continues at coordinate 77,789 of NZ_JBIRTX010000005.1, forward strand.
TGCAGTCCGACAGCGACCGTTTCGCCGCGCTGCACACCTACTTCCTCGACCGCCTGATGCCCGTCTGCGCCCAACTGCTCGACGCCGCGGTCGACGCCGGCGACATCAGGCCCGGCATGCAGCCCTACGAGCTGATGCGCGGCATCGGCAACCTCTGCATCGGACGCGACAGCGACCCCCGCTATGACCCCCGCCGGTTGATCGCACTGCTCCTCAAGGGGCTACAGCAACCTCGACCGGCCTGACGACGACATTCACCGGCGACGGACACGGCGTAGCGCTGCGGCCTGAGCAGACCCGGCGAACCCATGCGGGTCACGGTCGCGGCACTGAGCGCGCCGGGCGGTGGCCGGTCGACGTCGGTCGGCCTCGCTGAGTCACTTCCTGGGGCGCATGTCGCCGTCGTACACGGTGCGGTAGTCCGGGACGACGATCCGCGTCGCCGGAGACTCCCTGTGCACCCGGGCAATGAACACGTCCAGGTCCATCGACGGGTCACGCAACGGGGGCCCGCTCAGCGGCTCTTCGAAGTTGTCCCAGTGGACGGGGACGACGACGTCGGGTTCGCTCAGTGCCCGCAACAGGCGGGGCACGTAACGGTGCGTGGACGCACTGGACGGCACGGCGACCATGGCGAGATCGGGCCGCAGACCGCGTACCGCCTGCTCGGAGAAGTCGCTGGCGCCCATCAGGAACGCCGTCGGGCCGTCGCTGCCGACGCTCACCTGGAAGGCAAGCGTGTCACCTTCCGGCAGGTCGGAGATGGTCTGCGGGGGCGTCGCGGGCGGTGCGTTCCGGGTGCCTGGAATGAAGTAGGAGTACTTCTTGTTGCGGCTGTGCAGGCTTGCCACGACCTCGACGGTGAGTCCGCCGAAGTCCAGTACCTCACCGCCCTTGACCACGGAGATCTGCAGCGGGTCGACCCCGAGGGCGATGAGCAGGTGGTACGTGGTCTCGGTGCCGACCACGCGGGCGCCGGTGGACTTGGCGATGTACGGCACGTCGGCGATGTGGTCCCAGTGGGAGTGGCTGACCAGGACGAGTTCGGGGCTGCCGATGTGCTCGCGCACCGTCTCAGGATTGACCGTGAGCTTCGTAGCCGGGTCGAAGGCGCCGTCGAACAGGCCGGTTTTGAACCGGGTGAGGTACGGGTCGAAGAGCACGGTCCGCCCGTCGACGTCGATACGCCAGCCCGAGGTGCCCAACCAGCGGAAGGACGCCGAACCGGTGGCCCGGCCACCGCCTTTACGGCCTGCGGTCTCGGACGCGGAGGCGGTCGCGGAGGCAGAGGCGGAGGCGGTCGTGGAGGCAAGGAACGGGGCAGCCGCCCCGAGGGCCGCACCGCGCAGCACCGTACGGCGGCCGAATCTGCGGTCAGTCTGCGCGTGTGCATCGTCTGAGCCATGTGTTTCGCGGGTCATGGGCATCAGAAGATCAAGGCCCGGCCGACGCGTCCAAGACCAGATGTCCACCACCGCGATACCCGAACGCATATGAGACCTGCTCACCGGTCCCGCGTGCGGAGGAAGTCGACGGCGATTCTGGCGGCGGTGCCGATGGCGGCGTCCACCGCCTGGCGGGAGGCGGTCAGTTCGCGGGTACGGGCGAAGACGGCAACCGAGTAGCACCCGCCGTCGGGATAGTGGACGACCCCCGTCTCAATGTGCAGCCCCGGCAGGGTTCCGGTCTTGGCCGCGATCACTGCCTCGTCGGGGAACCCTGACGCCAGCCGGTGCCGGAAGACCTGGCGGGTCATCAAGTCGCGTACGAAAGCGCAGGCTTCAGGTGTTCCCGCCGCATCGCGCCAGATGAGCCGGAGCAGTCTGGTGATCTCGCGAGGGGTACTGGCGTTGGTGCGCTGCGGATCCAGAACGGCCAGCCGTCTCTTGTGGTCGTCGGGCAGCTCCGGGTAGCGGGCGGCGAACTCCGCCTCGCTGCGCGCTCCGACCTCCGCGAACATCGACTGAAGCACGTCCCGCGGGCCGCCCACGATCCGGGTCCGGTCGAGTCCGAGTTCCTTCGCCAGCAGTCGCACGGTGTCCAGGCCGACCCGGGCCAGCAGCAGATCGGCCGCCGAGTTGTCGCTGACCGACATCGCGAAGTAGGCGAGGTCACGCAGCGACAGCTCGACGTCGTCCAGGCAGCCGGCCGTTCCCCAGCCACCGAGCCGGTCGGCCGCCGTCACCAGGGCCCGCTCCCGTGGGTCGAGTTGACCGGCGGCGACCTGTCTGGCGAACTCGAGGACCAGCAGCACCTTGAAGACCGAAGCGATCACGACCGGTTCGTCGGCGCTGACGGCGACCTCCCGGTCGTCCGGCGTCGCGTCGGCCTCCACGGCGACCGCCGAACGCACGTCGACGGGGACGGCATGCAGCAGCCCCACGGCACCCGCCCGCGCGAAGACTTCGCGGATCCGTTCCTCGATCATCGGTTCCTCCCCCCTCGTTGACGGCCGTCGCGTAAGGTCCTTGAATGTGGATCTCTTGCGCCACCTGCGTCTTTTCGTCACCGTAGCCGAGGAGCTGCACTTCAGCCGGGCCGCCGAACGCCTGCGAATGGCCCAGCCGCCACTCAGCCAGGCGATTCGGCGGCTGGAGAAGGACCTCGGTGCCGAGCTGTTCGACCGGTCACAGCGCAGTGTCCGGCTGACCGCCGCCGGAGTGGTACTGCTGGAGGAGGCCCGTGAACTCCTCGCTCGCGAGAACCGCCTGCGTACGCTGGCACGGCGTGCCGGCGACGGCGCCCTCGGCACGCTGCGCGCGGGCGTACCACCCGACACCACGGCAGCCGTGCTGTCCGCGCTGCTCGCCGCCTGCGCGGAGCGCTCACCAGGCCTGTCCGTCGACCTCCAGGAAGTCACCACGGAGGAGCAGCTGCGCCTGCTCGACTCTGGCGGACTCGACGTCGGCCTCGTCCACCACCCGGTGGACGCCACCGAACTCCGGCTCGGCCCGGTTGTCTCGCTGGACCTGGGCGTCGTCCTGCCCCGTACCTCGCCGCTGGCCCGGCTGCCCGAGGTGGCGCTGGGCGAGCTCTCCGGCCATGACCTCGTGCTCTTTCCGCGGGCGCACGCCCCCGGCTGGTACGACCGGATCCTGGACGCCTGCCGCACCGCGGGCTTCGTGCCCGGCCGCCTGCGGCATGCTTCCAACCCCGAGTTCCTGCTGGCGTTGGTGACAGCGGGCCACGGCGTCGCCTTCGACCAGGGGCCGGTGGCCCGCAAGGAACCCCGCGTCGCCTGGCGGCCACTGGCGGACCGCCCTCTCACCCAACGCCTCAGCGGCGCCTGGCCCGCCGACCGCACGGCCCACCCGGCCGCCGGACACTTCGCGCAGCTCGCAGCCGACGTACTCACCCGCAGCCACACCGCCATCCCACGCGGTGACCGCGACCACCGCCCACCGGACGACTCCCGGCGCCCATGGTCGGTGGTCTACGGCTAGGCCGTTTCGTTCTCTGGTCGGCCTGATGACCCGACCGGAACGGCCACCCCTCTGTCAGCCACTCCTTGCTGTCCGATACTCCTGGCTATCCGAACTGGCCGGGCTGGTAGTCGCCGGCGGGCTGCTGGACGATGACGTTCACACGGTTGTACGCGTTGATGAGGGCGATGAGGGACACCAGGGCGGCAAGCTGGTCCTCGTCGTAGTGGCTGGCGGCGTTCGCCCAGGCCTCGTCCGTTACCCCGCCGGCCGCGTCGGCGATGCGGGTTCCCTGCTCGGTGAGCTCCAGCGCGGCGCGTTCGGCGTCGGTGAAGACCTTGGCCTCCCGCCAGGCCGCGACCAGGTTGAGGCGCAGCGAGGTCTCCCCGGCGTGGGCGGCGTCCTTGGTGTGCATGTCGGTGCAGAAACCGCAGCCGTTGATCTGGCTGGCGCGGAGCTTGACCAGCTCCTGCGTCGTGGCCGGCAGCGTCGAGTCCGAGACCTCCTTGCCCGCCGCGTTGATGTACTTCAGGAACTTGCCTGCGACCGGGTTGCCGAAGAGGTTCAAGCGGGCATTCATGGTGCGCTCCTCTGCTCTGCCTTTGTTTGTGGTGACACATCCATGACGGAGCAACGCGGCAAGATGTGACACGACCGAATGTGACGTGCGTCGCCCTCGCCGTCGCGCTGCTTGCCGTGGACGCCGTCGCGTCACTCATCGCGTACTACATCGGCATGGACGCGGCCGGGTACGGGTTCTTCGACACCGGCGCCGACAACAGCGAGTGCCACGGATCCTGAGCACCCTTCGAAGAAGCGGCCCCGTTCCTCGCGGACCGTTCCACGGCGGGAGCGCGCGATGAGTGCAGTACTACGACTGTCGGCGTTGGCCGATTGATCGCCAGGGCCCAGCGCTCCGGGACCGCCTTAAGTTCCTACGCGGTCATCCGGCGGCGATCGTCTCGGCGGCCTCGGCCTCGTCCACTGCCACGGGGGAAGGGTTCCTCGGGCCGCGCAGGGCGATGTAGACGAACAGCGCGCCCATGACGGCGACGCCTGCCCACATGGCCTGCTGCCAGCCGTCGACGAAGGACTGCTGGGCGGCATGGACGATCTGCTGCGCGTGCGAGCCGGTGCTGCCCGAGACCTCGACGGCGTTGGCGATGCCTTCGCGGGCGGTGTCCGCGGCCCCCTGGGGGACGCCGTGCAGCCGGTCGTCAATCGCGCTGCGGTAGCCGGCGGACAAAAGCGCACCCAGCATGGCGACGCCCAGCGCGGTGCCGAACTCGCGGGTGATGTCGTTGAGTGCGGAGGCGACGCCCTGCTTCTCACGCGGCAGCGAGCTGGTGATGGCCTCGGTGGAAGGCGTCATGGACAGGCCCATGCCGATGCCCATGGCGAGCATCCCCGGCAGGATGGTCAGGTAGCCGCCATCCACGGAAACGAAAAGCGCCATCAGCACCAGGCCCACACCGGCCAGAGCGACGCCCACGGCCATGGTCGAGCGGGAGCCGATGCGGGCGGCCATTTTGGGGGCCACGCCGGAGGTCGTCATCATCATGACGGCCATCGGCATCATCGCCGCCGTGGACAGCAGTCCCGACCAGCCGAGCACGGCCTGGAAGAACGGGAACAGGACCACGGCGATGCCCGCTTGGACACCGAAGACCACCAGCAGCGTGATCGAGCCGCCGGCCAGGCCGCGCTCCCGGAACAGGCGTACGTCCAGCAGTGATGCGTCCCGGCGGTGCAGCTCCCAGGCCACGAAGCCGATGCCGGCGGTGAGGCCGACGGCGACGCTGATCAGCGTCGCGGGGGCGGTCCAGCCGCGCTCGGGCCCTTCCTGCAGGACGAAGATGAGGCCGATGACGGCGACGGTGGACACCAGCGCGCCGACGCTGTCGAAGGAATGGGCCGAGCGTTCACGGGAGTTGGGCACCGACTTCAGCGTCATGCCCAGGGCCACGATGACCAGGACCACCGGCAGTACGAACAGCCAGCGCCAGTCCGCGACATCGGCCAGGAGCGCGGAGAGGAACATCCCCAGGATGCCGCCGCCTCCGGCGACGCCGGTCCACACACCGATCGCCTTGCCGCGCTGCTCCTCTGGGAAGGTGGAGGTGATGACGGCAAGGGTGATCGGCATGATCATCGCCGCGCCCACACCGCTGGCGACACGGGCCGCGATCATGACCTCGGCGGTCGCGGCCAGGCCCGCCACGACGTTTGCGACACCGAAGATGCCAAGTCCGGCGATCAGCATGGGCTTGCGGCCCAGGCGGTCACCGATCGCGCCGAGCGGCAGCAGCAGCGCGGCCAGGGCCAGGGTGTAGATGTTGATGATCCACAGGACCGTGTTCTGTGAGGCCCCGAACTCGACGGCTATGTGGGTCTGGGCGACGTTCAGCCCGGACACCGACGCGATGACGGCCATCAGCGCGATGGAGACGGCGATCAGGATGGTGCGCAACTGACGCGCGTCCGGTGCGCCGCCCTCGGCGCTGGCTACGGCGGCGGCCCCCTGTGCGGGCTGGTTCGTACTCATGGATTCCTCTCGAAAAAGGGCATGGGGGAGCTCGGCGTCGGAGCCTGCCCGGACGCCGGGATGCGGATGGAAGGAGCGTCAGTGCGCGCCGCGGATGTCAGGCGGTGGCGGTGCCGCTCTGGGCTGCGGCGAGTGCCGCGTCGGTCTCGGCCGTGGCCAGCAGGGCGTTGATGTGGGATGCGGCCAGCGCGCCGGCCGCGGCGGAGGCGCCTACCTGGGCGGTCAGGTCGGTGGCGTTGCCGGCCACCCACACCCCGGGCACCTCGGTGGTTCCGGCCATGCCGGAGGCGAAGCGGCGGCCCATGTCATCGGGCAGGTCCTCCATCGGCAGCTTCAGCCCGTCCAGGCCCTCGGCGCGGGCCTGCATCCGGGTGGCGACCGCGAGAACGCGGCGGGCAATGAAGGCGCCATGGGCCAGACGCACGCCCGCGACACCGCCGTCGTCGGCTTTCACGACCTCTTCCACGGGGGTGTCGACGATACGGATGCCCCGGGCGGCGAAGCGCGCGCGGGTGTCGTCGTCGAGTGCGGTGTTGCGGGTGAAGTAGACGAGGTCGTCGGTCAACTGGCGGAACAGCAGGGCGTGGTGGATGGATGCACGGCCGGTGGCGAGGACACCGATGGGCTCGTCGCGTACCTCCCAGCCGTGGCAGTACGGGCAGTGCACGACGCTGTGTCCCCAGTGTTCCGCGAGCCCGGGAACGTCGGGCAGCACGTCCCGCAGGCCGGTGGCCACCAGCAAACGGCGTGCCGTGATGGTCCGGCCGTCGGCCAGGGTGATGGTGAAACGCAGATCCCCGTCGGCCGACGGGGCGGCAGGCTCGGCCGAGGCCACCTCGCCGAAGACGACCCGGCCACCGTACTGGCGCACCTGCTCCCGGCCGAGCTTCAGGATCTCGGCGGGCGGCGTACCGTCCAGCACGATGAAGCCGTGCATGGCATCGGCCGACGCGTTGCGGGGCGTGCCACTGTCGATCACGACAACGGAGCGGCGGGAGCGGGCGAGCATCAGCGCGCTGTTCAGGCCCGCGGCGCCGCCGCCGATCACCACGGCGTCCACGGTCTCACAAGGCATTGCGTCGCTCGCGCACACGGAACTCTGCACGGACATCTCCTCGCGCCCTTCTTTCGTCCGTGGCCCAGCCGATCCGGGTCAGCTGCCTTGGACGTTAAGCCCGGATTGCATTGGGGGCATACCATGTTGCCTATGACGCAAGAAGATGGCGCGCTGGACAGCCTCGTACGCAAACGCATCCGCGCCCTGCGGGTCGCACAGGGCTGGTCCCTGGAGGAACTGGCCACCCGCGCCAACCTCAGCCAGTCCTCGCTGAGCCGCATCGAGAACGGCCGGCGCCGCCTTGCGCTGGACCAGCTCGTCACCCTGGCCCGCGCCCTGGATACCACCCTCGACCAGCTCGTCGAGAACGCCGCCGACGACGTCGTCATCAGCCCCATGATCCACGGTACCCACGGTCTGAGCTGGCCGATGAAGGGCGACCCGGCCATGAGCGTCATGCGTCAGCGGATGACCGAGCCGCCGCCCGACAATCCCTCCAAGATGCGCGCCCACCCGGGCCGGGAATGGCTCGTCGTGCTGTCCGGCACCGCGATCCTGATGCTGGGCCACCGCCGCTTCCGCATCGAGACCAACCAGGCCGCCGAGTTCCCGACCATGATGCCGCACGCCATCGGCGCCGAGGGCGGCCCTTGCGAGATCATGGGCATCTTTGACCGCGACGCCCGCCGCGGACATCGCGAGACCGACGATCAGCGCAAGAACGGCGACAGCGCCGCGCAAGGCGCCGGGCCGTAGCCACACCGGCGCCGCCGTCCCCGGCCCAGCAAGGGTGCACCTTGCGCGCCAGGCAGCACACAGGGCCATCGCCTTGCGTAATCCGCAAGAAGGTGTGCCGAAAGCGCATGGCGCGCCTAATGTAGCGGCATGACGCAAGCACACGCGCCCCGCGAAGGCGACCACGAGCACGGCCACCACCAGCAACGCGGCGCCGACAGCGGGCAGGCGGAGATCCTCGACCTGGACGCGGAAGTCCTCGCCGAGCACATCGCCGCCATCACCAAGTGGCTGCCCCTGAAGAGCGGCCCGCGCCAGATCGTGGACCTGGCTTCCGGTACGGGAGCGGGCACCTTCGCGCTCCTCGAGCGCTTCCCCGAGGCGCACGTCATAGCCGTCGACGCCTCGCACGGACACCTGCAACGGCTGCGGGAGAAGGCGTGCGCCCGCGGTGTGGGCGAGCACGTGCGCACCGTGCAGGCCGACCTCGACGACGCCACCTGGCCCGACCTCGGAACGCCCGACCTCGTATGGGCGTCGGCCTCCATGCACCACATGGCCGACCCCGACCACGCCCTGCGCACCGTCCGCGACCTGCTCGCGCCCGACGGCCTGTTCGCCGTCGTCGAGCTGGCCGGCTTCCCCCGCTTCCTGCCCGAGAACGCCCCCGCTGACCGGCCCGGCCTGGAGGACCGCGTCCACGCCGCGACCGACCGCTTCCACGCCGAGCACGTGCCTCACCGCGGCGCCGACTGGGGACCCTTGCTGAACGCCGCCGGATTCGCTGTCGCAGGCGAACTCGCCATCGCCGTCGACATCGACGGGTCCCGCGACGCGGCGATCGGCCGCTACGCCCTTGGCGCGCTGCAGCGCATCCGCGGCGCCGCCGCCGCGGAGCTTGCGGCGGAAGACCTCACCGCGCTCGACCGGCTGCTCGACACCAGTAGCCCGCACAGCATCCTGCGCCGTGACGACCTCGCGGTACGCACCGAGCGCACCGTCTGGGCCGCGCACCGCAACTGACGCGCCATCCGGGGACGGGGTTTGCCCTTGCGGCAGCCCCAGCACCCAATGTCTGCGCACATCCCATGAGTTCCCGTGACCCCTGCTGAGGTCCCGAGTCGCTGACCTGAAGCTTCTCCCTCATTCGCGTGGTCGGCCAGCCAGTGACGTCACTTCGGAATTCCTGAAGCATTCTCATCCCATCCGACCAATCTGCGGCCTGGTCGAAGGCGAGGAGGCGCATGCCGTCGGTGCTGGTGGTGGTGAGGGAACTCAGCAGAGCTCGGGAGAACTCACCGGATGTCGCCGAGGCTCCCGGCATGTCTCCTGCTTTTCCTGCGCTGCGCAGTCGTGGAGGCGATTCTCTTCGGGAGTGCGCCTCCACGGCAGATGGCGTCGCCAGGACTGATGCGCTTTCGCTGAGACCCGTCGTGTGCCGGGTCCGCACGAGGTCCTGTCGACCTGCCTGACCGCCACGGCAAGCGGCGGAAAGCCCCTCGACGTCAAGATCCACCGGCTCGCGTGCCCGGGCGCTTGAGTCTCCAGCGGCTGGAGGGTCCAAGATCTCGCCCATGGAAGACGAACGCCCCGACGTGCTCACCATCGGCCAGCTCGCGCACTGCACCGGACTTTCGGTGCGCACCCTGCGCTTCTGGTCGGACGAGGGAGCGGTGCCGCCCGTGGCCCGCTCGGCAAGCGGCTACCGGTTGTACGACGCCGAGTCCGTGGCCCGCGTCGAGCTGGTCCGCACCCTGCGGGAGCTGGGCCTCAGGCTCGACGACGTCTGCCGCGTCCTGAGCGGCCGCACCACGGTCGCAGAGGTCGCCGACGCGCACGTGGCCGCGCTCGACGCGCAGATCCGCTCCCTCAAGGTGAGCCGTGCCGTCCTGTCCACCGTATCGAAACGTGGTTCGACCGCTGAGGAGACAGCACTGATGAACCGGTTGGCGCGGCTTTCCGCTGCCGAACGCAAGCAGATCATCGACGAGTTCAAAGAGGAGGTGTTCGGCGGTCTCGCCGCCGACCCGCGCCTGCGTGACCGCATACGCACCTACAGCATCGAATTGCCAGACGATCCCACACCTGAGCAGGTCGACGCCTGGATCGAACTGGCCGAGCTGGTTCGGGACCCCGGTTGTCGCGCCCGGTTGCGCACATGGATGGAGCTCAACACGCCCGTACCGGGGCATGGCCGTCCCCCCGGGGCGTCCATCTGGTGGGCCAGGCAGGTCGCGCAGACCGTCGCGGAGGTCAGAAAACGCGAAGTCGCCCCCGAGGGGCCGGCAGCGGCCGAGGTGCTGTCCGAGCTGTTCGGTGACGCCGATCGGGCCGCCGTGCTGCGCAGCCTGGAGGCCGGGATCGAGGCGGGGGCGGAACGCTACCGCAGGCTCGTCGCCCGCGTGCGCGGACAGTATTCGTCTCCCGACGCGACCGAGGAGCTGGAGTGGCTGGCACGAGCCCTGCGTGCTGCGGATCAGGCCTGACCGGCCGTGTCGACCTGCCTGGCCTTCGGCTTCGAGAGGCCCTCGGACTGCCGGAAGTCGTTGCGTCGACAATCGTCGACACTCCTCGTTCCCAGACAGTGATGCGCCGCATCGGCATGACCCGGGATCCGGCTGACGACTGCGAGGATCCGAGTGTGCCCGATGGGCCACTACGTGCTGTACCGGACCTGCGCAAAAGACCGGCCCCGCGAGTTGGCCTCGAACCCGCGGGTCTATTCCCCAGAAGCATGGCACCGCACCCTCAGGTTCGCGCTGAAAGACCCTCAGTTTCAGCGAACTCGCGGGAATCTTGGCCCCGGAGTCCTACCTCTGACCCACGGTGCAAAGTAGGTGTCGCCCTGCCCGGCGTCCTCCCTCTCGGTTCAACAAGCAGAACTTGACAGGGAAGGCCTCGGCCAGCAGCACCTCGCGCCGGGATTCGTCCGTGGTGCGCTCCAGGATCTTCGAGAGGGCGTCGAGCTGGCGGATCATGATGGTCGGCATTCCGGCGCTCGTCGCTCGTCGATGAGTTCTGCCGGCCAGGCCGGTCTGCACTTTCGACATGTTGACCACATGACATCGACGGCGAGGAGCAGCAGCGATGCGGAAGATCATCGAGCAGGCGGTAGTCACCCTGGACGGCCAGATCAGCACACCGCAGGACTGGCTTCCCACCAGGTGGGTCGGCGAGTTCGAGCAGCTCTCCAAGGACTTGCTCTATTCCGTCGACGCGCTCCTCTACGGGCGGGTGAGTTACGAGAACCACGCCGAGGTGTGGCCGACCCTGGAGGAGGCGTTCGGGGACTACGCGGTCCGGATGAACACCGTCCCCAAGCACGTCGCGTCGCGCACCCTCACCGAGGTGAAGTGGAACGCCACGCTGCTCGGGGACGATGTCGTCGACTCCGTGCGGAAGCTGAGGGAACAGCCGGGTGGCGACATCCTCAAGATCGGCACTGGCGGCTCTTTCAGCCGGACGCTGCTCGAGCACCGGCTGGTCGACGAATACCTGTTCTGGTTGTTCCCGGTCGTCGCGGGCAGCGGCGAGCGGCTCTATGAGGGGATCGACACCACGGAATTCGACCTGATCGACGTCAAGCGGCTCGACAGCGGCATCCTCGGCCTCACCTACATTCCGAACACCCGCTGACACCACCGGGCCACCATCGTCTCCAAACGGGCGCGCGGCACGACGGTCAGAGGTCGAGGACGACTTCCGTGGTCGGTTGGCTGCAACAGGCCAGGACGGTGCCCGCCTCGGGGGGTTCGAGGGGTTGGGGGGTGTAGCTGATGTCGCCCGAGACGAGGGGGGTGATGCAGGTGTGGCAGACGCCCGTGCGGCAGGACCAGCGCGTAGGGATGTCGCAGGCCTCGGCGAGGTCGAGGAGCGAGGCGAGGGCGAGTGACCAGGGGGTGGTGATGCCGCTGCGGGCGAAGGTGACAAGGGGGCCGGTGCCCGGAGGGCCGGGTGGCTGGTGCGGCCGGACCGCGGCAGTCGGTGTGATGCCGGGGTTGATGGCGGGGAGGGCGCTGAACGCTTCGGTGTGGATTCGCTCGGGGGCGAGGCCGTGATCGCGCAGGTAGCGGCCGAGGTTCTCCATGAATGCCGGTGGTCCGCAGAGGTAGGCGTCGGCGTTGGAGGGAATGCCCATGTCGGCCGGTGAACGGGCGGTCATGCGGCCCTGGCGGATGCGGGGCCCGTCGTTTTGGGGGTCGGCTTCGTCGGCCGCCGTGTAGTAGATGTGCTCGTGGGCGTGGGGGAGTTGTGCCACCAGGGCGTGAGCCTCGTCCGCGAAGGCGTGGTGGGTGCGGTCACGGGCTGTATGGATCCACCACACGGGGCGTGGGTCTCGTACGGCGGCGAGCTGGTGGAGCATGGCCAGCACGGGGGTGGCGCCGATGCCTGCGGAGATGAGGACGACGGGGCCGGTGCCTTCCTCAAGGACGAATGTCCCGCGAGGGTTTGCGACGTCCACGAGATCCCCTCGGTGGAGGTCGGCGTGGAGGTAGCTGCTGACCTGCCCATGGGGCTCACGTTTCACGCTGATGCGGTAGGAGCTGGCTTCGGACGTGGAGGACGAGGACAGGGAGTAGCTCCGCACCGTGGGCGCGGTCTCGCCCGTGGTGACGCGGAGCGAGAGGTACTGGCCTGGCCGGGCCGCGGGGAGTCGCGTGTCGTCGGTGCTGTCGAGGTAGATCGAGGACACAGCGGGAGTCTCGGCGACGATGCGGGCAACGCGCATCGCCTTGAAGCCCGGCCACCCAGGCTCCTGTGTCGGCTGCGGGGCGCCGGCGAGTTCGCGGAAGGACTGCTGCCAACCCGGGCTGAGGGCTGGGATGTTCAGTGCCTTCCGCAGTTGGGCGGGGTCGCGGTGAGGGAGGTAGAGCAGAGCGTCGATGTCGGCGACGCTGAGTTCCTCCGGGCCCTTGCGGGTGAGGGTGATCTCGTCGCCGGCTTCGACGTATCCCTCGGTGAGGACTCGCAGGTAGAAGCCGGGGCGGTGGTGGGCGACCAGGAGAGACGCCATGGCAGGCTCTCGCAGACGTATGCCGACGCGGTAGCACGTGACGCGAGGCTGGGTGACTTCGAATTCGGCTTCGCCGATGCGGTACCGGTCGCCGATGCACACTTCGTCGTCGGGCATGCCGTCGACGGTGAGGTTCTCCCCGAAGATCCCGAAGGTCAGGTCGTCGCGGCCGAGCTGCTTTTGCCAGTACTGGTAGGACTGCAGCTGGTAGACGAGGACGGCGCGCATCTCGCCTCCGTGCCCAGCGCGGTCGCCTTGGCCGTCGCCGTCGATGTTCAGCCTCCGCACCATCCGGGGGCCGTGCACGGGGGCCTTCCACGCGCCGGTGTGGACAGTCCTTTCCTGCCAGGACACGTCTTTCGGCATCCCTACGTTGACGGACAACAGCGGTGCCATAGCGGTTCTCCTGCGTGGGTGGCTGCCGGGGACAACGTGGCCGCGGGAATCGGACGTGACCACCGGAGGTGTTACCCGGCTGCGCCGTCGCGCGTGCGCTGGTAGTGACGCCTTGCCTTCATGCGGTTGCCGCAGATGGCCATCGAACACCAACGGCCCTTGTTCGTCTTGCTGCGGTCGATGAGGAACCGCCGGCACTCCGTGTTGGCACACGGGCGCAGCCGGCCAGGCATCGTCTCCTGCAGCGCGCTCCAGGTCAGAACGGCCTCCACCGCCATCCGGCGCTCCTCAGGGGCGTCGACTTCCCAGGACACCCCTGCCGGGGAGAGGTGCGGGTGCGAGGTGACGCCTTCGAGGAGCGGGGCCAGCGACGCGGCCGACCGGCTGCCGCGTACCACGTCCTGCAGGGCATCACGCGCCTGCAGGAGGTGACGGTGCTCCTCGGTGGTGCCGCGGCCGCGGTGCGCCTGCTGCCAGGACGTGGCTGCCTGTGGATCTGCCAGCTGGTCCTGGACGACGCCATTGACCACCGGCGTGGTGTTGAGGAGTTCCAGCAGTGCGTCCTGCTGTTCTCGATCGGCCACCATCACACCTCCTCACCGCGTTGGTTCGCTTGATCGGTTGCGTCAGCCTGCTCAGTCTAACTAGTGAAACGCATTTTATCAGTTAGCTTCACTCTGGGTCGCGGTTGTGCCGACCGAACGGGGGATGCCTTCTCAATCTAACCAGCAAAAGCATGTTGACAGGTTAGTCTGAGTGTGCTCGACTGGTCGTGTAACCGCCCAAGCTCAATAGAAGGGTTAGAAGGATGAGTCCCGCAGTCCAGCACCGCACCGCCACCGTCAATGGCCTCGAGGTCTTCTACCGGGAGGCCGGCGACCCCCAGGCACCCGCCGTCGTGCTCCTGCACGGCTTCCCGACCAGTTCGCACATGTTCCGCCACCTGATCCCGGCGCTCGCCGACCGCTACCACGTCATCGCCCCGGACCACATCGGGTTCGGCCAGTCGGCGATGCCCGCCCCGCAGGACTTCCCGTACACCTTCGACGCCCTCACCGAAGTCACCTCCGGACTCCTCCAGCACCTGGGCGTCGACCGTTTCGCGATGTACGTGCAGGACTACGGAGCCCCCATCGGCTGGCGGCTCGCGCTCCGGTCCCCGGACCGCATCACCGCGATCGTCACCCAGAACGGCAACGCCTACGAAGAGGGCTTCGTCCAGCCCTTCTGGGACGGCGTCTTCGCCTACGCCCAGACGCCAGGCCCGGACACCGAGGCCCCCATGCGCGGCGCCCTGACCCCCGAGATCACCCGCTGGCAGTACCTGAACGGAGTTGCCGACCCGAGCCTGGTCAGCCCCGACAACTGGGTCCACGACCAGGCCCTGCTGGACCGTCCCGGCAACGACGAGATCCAGCTCAAGCTCTTCCGCGAGTACCCCACCAACGTGGACCTCTACCCGCAGGTCCACCAGTACTTCCGGGACTCGCAGGTACCGCTGCTGGCGGTTTGGGGCGCCGGTGACGAGATCTTCGGCCCCGAGGGCGCGAAGGCATTCAGCAAGGATCTGCCCAACGCCGAGATCCACCTGCTCGAGTCCGGGCACTTCGCCCTGGAGAGTCACCTCGAGCCCATCACCGAGCACATCCGCGACTTCCTCGGCCGCGTCCTCGCCTGACGCGCGAGGCGTCGAGGCGGCTGCGGCGACCACGGACCCAGACACCGTGCACCGCCGCAGCCGGCAAAGGACCGCCATGCGACACCTCGCCCAGCACGCCTTCAGCCCCATGCCCCAAACCGTGCGCACCGCCCGCGACTTCGCGATGCAGGCCCTTGAGGGCTGGGGCGGGTGCCGACGCCACGACGACATCCGGGCATGCGTCTCGGAACTGGCCGGCAACGCCGTCCGGCACGGAAGCCCGGACGGCCGCGACTACCTGGTACGCCTCATCAGTCACCGTCACTGCCTCCACGTCGAAGTCCACGACAGCGCGCGCCGGTCCGGCGTCCGTATCCCGCCCCCACACCGGGCGGAGAGACCGGGCGAGGCATGCACATCGTGCAGCAGCTGAGCGACGACTGGGGAGTGCTGACCACCATCGACGGCAAGGCCGTGTGGACCTGCTTCCGCCGGCCCGAAGCCTCCGTCTCCCGCTGCTCCTGCACACCCTGACCCCAGCAACAACCGCCCCACCCCGGGGCGCGGCCTCCCGCACCCGGAAGGAACCCGCCATGGGACTGTCCTGGCAGCAGGGCCCCCTCTCCGCAGGCCCGCTCGGACGCTTCCTCACCGCCGAACCCCTGCCCGAGCGGCTGCTGTTGGCCGAACGGCTGCGCCGCCGCATGCGTGTGAAGTTCAACGGAACGTGGATCGCCGACAGCGAAGACGTGATCCTGCTGTACGAACCGGGCCGCTACCCGGTCGCCTACTTCCCCCGCACGGACGTGGACCCGCAGGTTCTGGTCTCAAGCGACAAGGTCACTCACCACAAGGACCTCGGAGACACCAGCTGGTATGCCGTGCACGCCGGCGATCGCACAACCGAGCGCGCCGCCTGGGAGTTCACCTCGCTGCCCGAGCACGCCGCCGACCTCCAGGGCCGCGTCGCGTTCGCGTGGCGCGCGATGGACGCCTTCTACGAGGAGGACGAGCGCATCCTCGGCCACGCCGCGGATCCCTACCACCGCATCGACATCCGAGGTACGTCCCGCACCTTCGAAGTCCGCCTGGGCGACACTGTGGTGGCCCGCTCCGAGCACCCCGTCGTGCTCTACGAGTCCGGCTTCGCCCCGCGCTGGTACGTCCCGCGCGCCGACATCGACGAGACCCAGCTGCGCGCCGTCGAAGGGCAGACCTTCTGCCCCTACAAGGGCCTGTGCGACTACTACGACATCGGCGATGCGCGCCGCGCAGCCTGGTCTTATCGCAACGCATACCAGGAGGTCGAAAGGATCGGCGACATGGTGTCGTTCGAGCCGAACCAGGTGGAGGTCTATCTCGACGGCAAGCGCCTAAAACTTGAACCCGGCCAGCAGGTCGTCGCCCCCCACGGCGTCGACCGCGGCCTGGACGCCGACGAGGCCAGGTCCCGCTGACCCTGTGGGCGCCGCGTGGTTAGCAACGGCGCGCGGGTCGTGTTCCGACCAGGGCGCTTCAGGCGTATCTGCTGGTCGTCACTGAGTGGCGGCACCTAGGTCCCGGGTGTACCAGTCGAACCGTGTGCCGTCCTTCCTGTGCGTCTGCTTGCCGGGAGTGAACCCTGCCCGCAGGGCGACTGAGGCTGATGCAGGATTCTCCGGCTCGACCCGGATCACCGCTTCCACCCCGCCCTCACCCGCCGCGTACTGGGACGCCAACAGGACCGCGCGGGTAGCCAGACCACGCCCCCTCCAGGACGGATAGAGGCCGTACGCCACATTTACCTGGCCGGGAGCCAGACCGTCTCCTGCAAACCGCAAGTCGATCGTTCCCGCGAGCACCTCGTCGGCGCCCACCCGAATACCGAAGGCGCGGAATGGCCCGGCAGCCTCCCACTGCTCCCGGCAGCGCTGGAAATACGCTTCGACGCCCTCGCGCGTGCCGGGGCCGCCGTTGAGCCAGCGAACGAGCAGCTCATCCTCGCCCATGAGATGCGTCTCCACGTCGTCCAGGCGCAATGGGGACAGAGTGACAATCCCGTCGGACAGCTTCACTTCATGCACCCGACGATTCTCGACGCCAGATCCTTGTCACACCATCGGGTTCGAGAAGTTGAGCGCCACCCCATGGGTCCAGCAAGAGCGAACAGGGAAATGCGCATCTGCGGCAGGTGACCGGAACTCCCGTACCCCTGTTACGTTTCACTGTGACGGGCCCCGCCGCGGAGCCCCGGAGTTGGGCCCGAGTACCGCCGTTATCAACTGCCAGCGCCTCCGCGCCGGCCTCATGCATGAAAGCCCCCACCAGTACTCTCCCTGGAGAGAATGGAGGGTCCGTGTCAACGCTTGGGTTGCTGTTCGTAGTTGTCTCGTGTGGTGTTTCCCTTGTCACCGCTCTGGTCGTGGTGGTCACCGTCATAGCGGTCACAAGCTGCCGCAGATCGGCGGCGCAGGGCCGGGCCATCGCGGCCCTGGAGGAGGCCGAGCGGGACGAGCGCGACCGGGGCTTCCCGGTGACCGATCGGTAGGCGATCAGCGGGGCAAAAGGGAATGGCGGGGAAGCTCCGAGAGCGCACAAGGCACCTCATGTGTTCAACCTGCAGTGCCGCGGCGGGCAACATGCGCTTCGATCAGCCGAACCGCCATCTCATGCCGGGACTGGAACGCGAGGTGGTACGGGGTGAGTCCATCCCATGAGGGATGCTGCGGATCCGCCCCGTATGCCAGCAGAACAGCAGTACCCGCACATCCCAACGGTTGACCGGTCTGTATTGAACCATCCGCCTCGCCGCCGATGGCCCGGAGCAGGGGAGTCCACCCGCTGTAGCTGTCGAGCTCATTGGGATCATGGCCGGCGTCCAGGAGGCGAGTCAGTTCCGCGAGATCGTCAGTCTCCACTGCGAGATGGACGGGTGACATTTCGGATCGGTCTACACGTTCGGTCATGGTGTCGATCCAAGCAGGACCCACGACCGTGGGAGCCGCACTTTTGGCCCGCGCACCTTCACCGCGATGACGTGCATCGACTGGCTCAGCGACTGCCTTTGCCGTGTGACCGACAGGCCGGATACGGCTGATCGCCTACCAGGCGGACCATCAGCGCCTGGTGCAGCGGTCCTTCGAGAAGATCCGGCAAGCGAAGGACCCGCCCGCCTCGCCGAACGCCGTACCGGTACCTGGCCCCGTACCCGTACCCGCGAAGATCCGCCCCGTTACCGCCCGAGCCCAACCGTTACGCCGCCCCTTCACGGCGCTGTCGCATCACTCATACCTCAGCCGGACGGTCAGCCCGTCGCCGTCAGGGCAGCAGGTCCGCCACCATGTCGGCGAACTCGGCAGGAGTGGCCAGCCGGATACCGAGGGCCTCGGCCTTGGCACGCTTGGAGCCCGCCCCGTCTCCGGCGACGACCAGGGTGGTGCGCTTGGACACGCTGCTGGAACTCTTGCCGCCGCCCCGCTCGATCAACTCGTTCATCTGGGTGCGGCTGAGCTGCTCGAGCGGGCCTGTCATCGCACCGGTGACCACCACTGTCATCCCGTCCAGCGGTCCCGCGGTCGCATCAGTCTCCGTCTGGTCGTCAGCCATTTGAGGGCTGGCGCCGGGTTCGGTCATGGTGACGCCGGCGGCCACGAGCTTGTCGATGACGGGCGCCAGTTCGGCCAGCTCGGCCACGATGACGGGCGCCTTCTCCACCCCGATCCCTTCGACCTGCTGTATGGCCTCGGCTGTGGCGGTGCGGATGGCGTCCATGGTGGCGAAGTGGCGGGCGATGCGTCGTGACATGGACCGGCCGGTGCCGCGGACGCCGAGCGCGCACAGCACCCGCGACAGCGGCCGTGTCTTCGCGACGGCCAGCGCGGCGATCAGGTTGTCGGCGCTGGTGTCCCCCATACGTTCCAGGGTGAGGAGCTGGTCGCGGGTGAGGGTGAACAGGTCGGCGATGTCGGTGACAAGGCCCGCGTCGACCAGCTGGACGATGCGGCTGTGTCCGAGGCCTTCGACGTCGAGCTGGTCGCGCCCTGCCGCGTAGGCGAGGGAGGCGACCAGATGGCAGCCTCGGCCCTGCTCGCAGCGCCACCGCTGGTCGCTGGTGTCGATGCCCGAGCCGCACCTCGGACAGACATCGGGAAAGACAATGGGCTGCTCGTCCCCGGTACGCAGGTGGGCGACCGGGGCTTCGACGCGGGGAATGATGTCGCCCGCCTTGTAAACCACGACGTGGTCGCCCAGGCGCAAGTCGCGGCGGGTGATGTCGGCCGGGTTGTGCAGGGTCGCGTATGTGACGGTGGAGCCGTCGATTTCCACAGGCTCAAGGACCGCGCGCGGGGCGATGACACCCGTGCGGCCGACGGCCCATTCGACCTCGATGAGACGGGTGATCTTCTCAACGGCGGGCAATTTGTAGGCGATTGCCCAGCGCGGTGCGCGGGAACCGAATCCGGCAGCCTGCTGGTCGGCGGCCTCGTCGGCCTTGATCACGACGCCGTCGATGCCGAACGGCAGCCCGGCCCTGGCCCGGCCGACCTCCTCGACCCGCTCTATGACCTGCGCGGTGTCGGTGAGCGTGACGCCGGGGACCTCGGTCGCGTCAGGGCTGTGGATTCCGAGCGCGGTGGCGTAGCGGATCAGCTCGCTGTGCGGCAGCTCACCCAGTCGCGTGGTGAGGTCGGGGCCGGTGCCGGGCAGCGGCATCAGGCCGTACGCGAAGAACGTCATCGGCACGGTGTAGGCGCGTTCCCTGGCGCGCAACGTACCGGCCGATGCGCTGCGCGCGTTCGCGAACGGAGCACCGCCGTGGGCCGTGCGGACCTCGTTGGCGTGCTCGAACTGGACCGTCGTCATGAGCACTTCGCCGCGTACCTCGAGCGTGACCGGTTCGGTCAGCTTCTCGGGCAGGCCCTCGATGGTGCCGATCGCATGGGACACGTCCTCCCCCGCCGTGCCGTCGCCACGGGTGATGAGCCGGGTCAGGCGGCCGTCGGAGTAGCGGGCCGCGATCGCCAGTCCGTCCAGCTTCGGCTGTACGTTCCACGCGGTCACCTCTCGTCCGATACGGCGGGCGAGTGCGGCAGCCCACGTCTCGAACTGATCGGGACTGAAGACGTTGTCCAGGCTCAGCATCGGCACCGTGTGCGGCACATCGCCCTCCGCGGCACCGCCGGCGACCTTCCCGGTGGGCGACTGCGGCAGCACCTCGTCCGGATGCTGTGCCTCGTAGACCGCGATCCCGCGCACGAGCCGGTCGTACGCGTCGTCGTCGAGCGCGGAAGTCCCGCCCGCGTAGTAGGCGGCCGCGGCCGCCACCGCGTCCTCAACAGCCTGGACGTAGGCGGCGGCATCCCCTATCACTGCAACTGGTGTCGTCATACAGGTCATCGTGCCTCCTGGCACTGACATTCGAGCCGTACGACCTCCGTGCCGCGCCCGGGCCCGAGCACAGTACGGAAGGTGTGTCGGCGAGTCCCAAACGGCCGATGGAGTGGATGTTCGGAGCGGTAGAGGGTGCCATCAACCGCTGCGGATCAGGGGATACTGGGCCGTATGCAGTTGCGGGGCATGGCCTGTGCCGCCGCCGGCCTGGTGCTAGTGCTGGTGGCCACGGGCGGCTGCACAGGAGGCGACGACGGCGAAGCTGCGCGCACCCACGCGCCGACTCCGGCCCCGACCCCGACGCAGAGCAAGGACCCCAGCGCGACGCCCGCCC
This sequence comes from Streptomyces sp. NPDC020681, assembly GCF_044334895.1. Lineage (NCBI taxonomy): Bacteria > Bacillati > Actinomycetota > Actinomycetes > Kitasatosporales > Streptomycetaceae > Streptomyces > Streptomyces sp. NPDC020681. Next base: position 98,301 of record NZ_JBIRTX010000005.1, read on the forward strand.
TGACCCCGACGTCGGCCAACCCGGTGTCGATCCCGGGCCTGATCAAGCGTGCGCATCAGGGCTCCGACCTCCGGCTCGGCGCCGTGCTCGATCGGAACAGTGCCTACACCCGCTACGCGATCACGTACGAGGCCAACGGATTGACGATCTCGGGAATCATGAACGTCCCCGAAGGAGAGGGTCCGTTCCCGGCGCTGGTTCTGGCGCACGGATACATCGACCCGGCCGTCTACACCACCGGCCGCGGCCTGATGCGGGAACAGGACCTCCTGGCCCGCAACGGCTACGTGGTCCTGCACACCGACTACCGCAACCACGCCCGCTCCGACGACGACCCCGACAACGACGTCAATCTCCGCCTCGGGTACACCGAGGACACCATCGGCGCGGTTCTGGCCCTGCGCGCGTCCGGTCGTCCGGAAATCGACGGCGACCGAATCGGCCTGCTCGGACGGTCGATGGGCGGCGGCGTCGTGTACAACACCCTGGTCGTGGCACCCGGCCTGGTCGACGCTGCCGTGGTATTCGCACCAGTGAGCTCACGTCCGGCCGAGAACTTCGACCACTTCCAGCGCAGCGACGACGACCCTGTCGTCGCCAAGATCAAGGCGAAGCACGGAACACCCGAGGCGAACCCGGCCTTCTGGAAGGAAGCCGCACCCATCACCTACGTCGACCGGGTGACCGAACCCCTGCTGATCCACCACGGGACTGCCGACGACACGTGTCCCATCTCCTGGTCGGAGCAGACGACCGCCGCGTTCAAGGTCGCGGGCAAGGACGTCGAGCTCCTGAAGTACGCCGGCGAAGGGCACGCATTCGGGCCACAATGGCCGGCCTCGATGGACAGGACGATGGCCTTCTTCGACCGGCACCTCCGCTGATCCATGGCCACCGGGTTCCAGGCAACGGCGAGTTGTTCGAACCATCAGGTCGGAACGTACAGCCAGTCCCCCGTACGCCTCCCAGCCACCGGCGCACTTCTCTCGCAGGGGTCGCCCCGGACAGAATGCCGCCATGACGATGATCTCCACCGGTGCCGGACAGGTCGTGGCTGCGGTCGACGGCCGTAGCCACGAGGGGTTCGCGCTGGTCGCCGTCGACGGCATGGGCGGTTCCGGCAAGTCGACGCTGGCCGCGGCACTTGCCGAGCTGCGCGGAGCCGCGGTCGTGCATGGCGACGACTTCTATCGCCCGATGGCCGCCGAGGAGCGTGCCCTCCTGAGCCCCGCGGAGGGCTACCAGCGCTACTTCGACTGGCAGCGCCTGCGCGACGAGGTGCTGGCCCCGCTTGCCGCCGGCCACAACACCGCCTACCGGCGCTACGACTGGGAGACCGGCGACCTGGCACCGAACGAGACACACGCCCTCGCCCGCTCCGGGATCGTCGTTGTCGAGGGCGTGTACACCGCTCGCCCCGAACTCGCCGACTACTACGACCTGGTGGTCTACGTTGACACCCCGCGCGAGGAATCCCTGCGCCGGCTCCGCGAGCGCGGCCACGACCACGGACCGCTCGACTGGGAGTCGCGCTGGCGGCTGGCCGAGGAGCACTATCTGGCCACGAGCCACCCACAGAAACGGGCTCACCTGGTGGTCCCGGGGCACTGACCTGCCCGCCGGGTCGGCAACCATGGTCCGCTCGTGGGACTGGGCGGTCATGGTCGTCGAACTCGACAGAACCGACCGTCCGTTCGTCGAGCGCAACGTCGGCCAGCCGTCAGAACGGTCCCCGGCGTCAAGCGCTGACCACCAGTGACGGGCCGGTCGGCGGCCGGGTCCGTCAGCGCCGGGTGAGCGTGGATGGCGCGCCGGCCGACTGAGCACCTTCGTCGCCCAGGCCCAGGGTGTCGGGGCCTGTCATCGTGACGACGTAGACATTGCCCTTGGGGCAGGAGACCGCGGTCGACTGGTCTGTGGGGTGGCTGGTGACCGCCTCGAAGACCATGGATGTCGCTCGTACCTCCCGCAGCTGCAGGGCCTCGGTGCAGCCCAGCTCACGACCGGTTCCCACCTCGGTCACCTTGCTGACCTGTTTGCCCGCCAACTCGCCCCGCAGTGCCGAGTGAAGGGTCAAAGTGACGGCGAAACGGCCGGTCCGGGCCTGGGTGATGCCGTCGGCGGACGGGGTGCCCGGGCCGGTGCCGACCCATGTGCCCGTCCAGGACGCCGGCAGCGAAGCCACGGTGGGTGACGGTGAAGGCTTCGCGCCGGCGGCGTCATCGCCCGGCAGATGCCGCAGGAGCAGTGTGGCCGCCGTCGCGATCAGTGCCGCGGCGACCACCGTGACTGCCCAGGCGGTACGGCCCGACAATCGCCGCCGAAGGAAGCCTGAGGCGAGCGTGTCTGCGGCCGGCGTGCCTGCGGCTGGCGTGCCGTCAGAAGCCGGGCCGTACTGAGTGTCACGCGACACAGGCGCCACCGGCGGCGGCTGCCGCTGCGGCGGAGCGGAGACCAGCGCGTGCGCCTGCGCCTCCCGAACGGCGAGATCGCTCTCCAACGCCTCCGGCAGCAGTTGCGGCCACTTACCCGTCCGGCCTCCCAGGCGCTCCAGCAGCGCGCCGAAGGCATGGGCCGAGGGTCGTTGCTGCGGGTTCTTGGCCAGGCAATTCCGTAGCAGCGGGACGAGCGCCGCCGGAACACCGTCGAGCACCGGCTCCTCGTGCACGATGCGGTACAGCAACACCGGAGCCGAGACCTCCTCTCCCGGTCGGGAGAAGGGGTTGAGCCCGGTCGCCGCGTACACCAGCACCGCAGCCAAGGAGAAGACATCGCCCGGCTCACCCGATCCCCCGGCGCTCGCCTGCTCCGGCGACAGGTAACCGGGAGAACCGATCACGCCGCCGGTCCGTGTGTGGCGCGAGTCCTCGACGGCGCGCGCGATCCCGAAGTCGATGAGCAGCGGACTACGACGGCCCAACAGCACGTTCGACGGCTTGACATCCCGGTGCGCGAGCCTCGCCCCATGCACCGCGTTCAGGGCCCCGCACAGCTCGGCGGCCAGAGCCATCACAGCCGGCTCCGGCAGCCTGCCGTGTTGTTGCACCCATTCCGCCAGCGAAGGCGCGGCCACGTACTCCGTGGCAAGCCACTGCGGCCACTGCCCCACAGGGCTGTAGTCCACCACCGCGACAGTCCAAGGGGAGCGCACCCGGTCGCTGTTACGGATCTCACGAGCGAACCGCTCCTCGAAACCCGGCTCCCGCCCGAGCTCGGAACGCACCGTCTTCAACGCCAGCGGACGCCCCGACACCGTTCGGGACAGATAGACGAGCCCCATGCCGCCTTCACCGAGCCGCGCCAACAACGGATAGCCGCCAACAGCCCCGGGATCCGACCCGCCCAGCAACTCCACGCCCCCGCCGCCCTCTCCCCCTGCACACTGCCGCCCGGACTCATCTCCCGGGTGAGCCAAACAAGCGCCGCATCCGCGACATCGGCCCCAGCATCACCCGCCGCCTCCACCACACGCCACTTTCGCCCGGCGAGACCTCGAGCGTCCAAGGACCGCATCGCCGACGACGACGGCCGCGACGGGCTTGCACCCGGCCGGATCAGACAGGGTCCCAGGAAACCTCGGCCCAGGCAGAGTTGAGAACGTCGGCCAGCGCACCGCCGTCCGCGGGAAAGTCCACCGTGTCGATACTCGCCAGCGGCTGGCTGGGACAGTGGGAGTTGGTCGCCGCCGCAGCCCGCAGCATCGGGAGGTCGTCCGCTGTCAGACGGCGGGCCGACCACGGCACACCGATTCCCGTCAGTGCCGTTCGCAGCACTTGCATGGTGATGCCGGGCAGCACGTCGGCCTCGGGCCACACCACCTGTTCCCCGTCCCAGAACGCGACGTTCCACACCGAGCCCTCGCGCAGGAACCCGTCCCGCCCCACGAACAGGACGTCGTCGAATCCCGCCTCCTGCGCCTGGAGCCGGTGGTACGTGAGCCCCATCGTCGCGACGTGCTTGAGGTGCGGCAGCTCGCGCTCGTACGTCACCGTGCGGACCCGTAGAGCCGGCCGCGGCGCTTCGGGGACCGGGTCGGAGACCGACACCATGACGTCCGTCGCCGACGGCGCCCCGACCCGCGGGACGACCGTCACCCGGACCGATGCGGCGTGTACGTCGCCGAGCGCATGCCGAATGAGCTCCCGGATCCTGGCCCCGTCGCTCTCGACCCCTTCGCCGAAGAGCGCGCGGGAAGCTCCCTCCAGCCGCCTCAGGTGCAGTTCCAGACCGCGAACCGCCCCGTCGCGCACTTGCAGCGAGGTGAAGTGACCGTAGTTCCACGTCGCCGCACGGTGCACATCCTCAACACCTGCGGGCCGGCCGTTGATCTCTATGTGCAGCACCCGCGTCATGCTGCCACAGCGGTGTCCGGACAAGATCGTGAGTTCCACGAACCTGCGGCGCGGCACCGCCTGCGTGGTGGTGCTCGCGGTCGGCGCCTGCCTCTCCGTTTCGGCCGGGAATGCGACGGTCCGGTCTGCTGTTGAACCCCACGATGCTGGCATGCGCGGGTCAAGCCCACGGATGCCGGGTGGAAGGAGGACTCATGGCACGTAACACTGCGCGCCCGGTCGTCACGCTCAGGTCATCGGCCGGCACCGGCCACAGCTATGTGACGCGCAAGAACCGGATGAACAACCCCGACAGGCTCGTACTGCGCAAGTACGACCCGGTAGCCGGGGAGCACGTCCCGTTCCGGGAGGAACGCTGACCCTGGCCATCCACCACCAGGCGGGTGGCCGCAAGGAAGGACACTGCATGAAGCCTCGTATCCACCCCGTCTCCCGCCAGGTCGTCTTCCGCGACCGCGCCGCTGACGTCGCGTTCCTGACGCGTTCGACCGCCGACTCGACCACGACGGTCGAGTGGGAGGACGGCAACACCTACCCGCTGATCGACGTCGAGATCTCCTCGGCGAGCCACCCGCTCTACACCGGGAGCTCGCGCATACAGGACACCGCGGGCCGCGTGGAGCGCTTCGAGCGCCGCTACGGCCGGGCGGCCTCGGCCTCGACACGCCGCTGAACCGCCGCTGAGTCGCCGAGCAGCCGCCGAGCAGCGTCCGACCCAGCAGGAGGGACCGGCCATGAACAGGAGGGAACAACCATGAAGGTGCGCAAGTCTCTGCGCTCTCTGAAGTCCAAGCCTGGCGCCCAGGTGGTCCGCCTGCGGGGCACAACCTTCGTCATCAACAAGAAGGACCCGCGCTTCAAGGCCCGCCAGGGCTGACCGCGCCCCTGGGGAAGTCACCGGCCCGTCGTCCGCGCTCAGTGGAGGACGGGCCGCGGCTCGACTCAGCATGTAGTCACGGAGCAACCGCTGGATGTCCAGCACACGGTTCGTTCAACGAGTGCAGTTGCGCGAATTCGTCGGCCAGCATGCCCATCATGACGAGATCGTGGTGCCGACCGGCGAGGAACACATGATCGCGGAGGCGCCCCTCCTCGGTGAAGCCGAGCCGGTGTTGAAGTGCAAGTGATGCCTCGTTGTGCGCGAAGATCCTCGCTTCGCACTTGTGATAGCGCCGTTCGGCGAACATGAAGCGCAGCAGCATTACCGCGGCTTCCGCCGCGTAGCCTTTGCGCCGGTGATCAGCGCCGATCGTGACGCCGTACTCGAACCAGCCCGAGCGTGGGTCAGTGTGGTGCGAGCCGACCGCACCGACTATTTCTCCCGTGTCGGTGGCTTCGACTGCCAGCTGGAAGCAGTCGTCGTCGGACCTGACGGCGGCCTGTTCCTTCGCCCAGGCACGGTAGCCCTCGGCGGAACGGGGCGGGTGCAGCAGGTCTCCCAACCGCTCCTCGTCAACGGCGAGGCGCATGAACGCGCTCCAGTCGTCGGGCTCGATGCCGCGCAGGCGTATCCGTTTGCCGGTCCAGAACGATGCCATCCCCTATTTGATCATCCGGCGGCGCACGAGGTCCAGGCCGTCTCCACTCCTGAGACGGCCTGTGACCTGGCCTTTCAAGGCTGCCAAACATGCCGGGGCTCGAGCCGCGTTCGGTACCGGATGTCGGGCGACAAGCTCAAGAACTGCTCGTGCTGGACAGCTTGGACGCGTTGTCTGACGATAGGGGTGTGGGTTCCGGGTTCTCCGCCGCTGCGAGGGCGATCAGTCAGGTCGAGGCCGTGCGGGACGATCCGGCGGCCCGGCTCGAGTTGATCAGCCGGACGTACAACGGCCCGGTCGGACAGGCGCCTCGGCACCTGCCTTTTCGCCGGGCGGCTCTGTCGTTCATGCGCTGGCAGCTCAGCCGCGGTGTGCTGGCGCCGCAGAACGCGACGCCGCCGGGCAGCCCGTGGTGGCGTGCCGTCAACGAGCGGCTGCTGCGCGACGGTTGTGAGGTCGTCGCCCTGAGCGGCGGTCTGGGAGGGCCGCCGTCGTCGCACGCGGTCGAGCTGTGGATGTCGTTCGTCTCTGATCCGACGGCCCGCACCTGGTACCGGGCGCACAACGCGAGCATCGTCTCTGCCTACCTCGACCATCGCGACTTGGCGGGCGAGGAGAGTCGTCCAGAGCGCTTCTTCCTGAATGTGGTGCTGCTCCGCGTTCTCTACGCCCATGCCATGGTCACTGCGCCGCGCCTGGCGCTCGGGCGTCTCGCCCCTCTGGGACCGCTTCTCGGTGATCCCCGACTCGGGATGACCGGGATCTTCCTGTCCCTTTCGAGGGTCCTTCCCGACCGCTATCCGCTCGGCGACGAGGTCGCTGCCTACGTCGCCGCCGAGCACAACCTCGGCCAGATGCTGGACTACGGCATCATCGCGCCCCGGCTGCAGCAGCTTTACGAATGGTCGGCCCAGGAGCTGGACAAGCCGGCGCTCCTTCAGTGCATTCGCGATGGCAGTCCGACGTATGCCTGGCCCTTCGCCGATCGCGACGTATGGCATCCCGCACGCCCGGCTCGCACCGTACGAGCGATCAGGCGCGCCTTGCCCGCGCCGGACGGCACAACTTCCGTGGCTGCCCGCTCGTCTGGCGTACGAGACCGGTGAAGTCGCAGTAACCGGTGGGGAGCTTCAGGCGGTCAGGGTCTCCGGGGGGCGGCGCAATGGGCTGGTTCGGGAAGAGCGACGAACGCGACTCGGACACGATCTGGAACAGCTACGTACAGGCCGGGGACGATCTCTACCAGGCCAAGTGTGAGCTGGCCGAAGCGGAGCAGCGATACGCGGATGCGGAGAGAGAGCTGTTCGGAATCGACCTGCTGCCGGTGTTGCGGAAGGCTCTGAGAAAGTACTCGCTCTCTGCCTTGGGCCTGCTCGGGGAGATCGGCGAGGAGCAACCGGAGCTGGTGCGAGCGCTGATCCCGGAGCTGTACGCCTGCTCACTGGGCATCGGCAAACCGGACATCCTCGCCAGAGGAGTCCTCCGCACGCTGAGCAGATCCGGCAGTCTCCACGCGGAGCTGGTCCCGCTGGTGACCGCGACGCTGCGCGACACCGAGCGGACGACCGACGTCTTCGCGATGCGCGGCCTGGCGTTCCTTCTTGAGGATGTCAACGACCCGGCGCTGCTGGGGCGGTGGCGCAGAACCGTCCTCGTATCCGCCGACGAGGACGTACGGGAGATCGCCGAGGACTACCCGGAGGACGAATTCCCCGAGCCCGCACCGCCCCAGCAGCTCTAGGGCCTTCCGGTCGGTCACGGGTCAGTCGGCGTCGTGCACCCAGATCAGGCAGTCGTGCCACTCGTCCAGGTCAGGATCGTCAACTGCCCAGGAGCGGCAGTGGTTTGGCAGGCGTTCGTCGAAGCGGTAGTCGGCTCGTTCCGCCAGTCGCAGGGACGCTCCGTTGTCCGGATTGATCTCCAGCCAGACCCGTTGAAGGCCGGCTTCCTGGTGCGCCCATTGCGTGATCGCGCGAGCGCTGCGCAGTGCGACGCCGCGGCGGCGGGATTCGGGGCGGACCCAGTAGGCGAGTTCCGCGACCGCCGGACCACTCGACATGAGGCCCAGCACGGCGATGAGCCGTGGACCGTCCAGCACCCCGTAGGAGACCTGCGACGCCGACGTGTGGTCCCACTCCTGAAGTGCAGTCTGCGCGTCGCGCAGCGAGTAGGGGCCTACGGGGCGGGGACCCCAGAAGGCCGGGCCCGTCTCGTTGCGCGTGGCTTCCACCACGAGTTCTGCGTCCGGTGCGGTCAGTGTGCGCATGCGGAGGCCGTCGAAGGTGATGTCCATCAGCGGGTACATGTCGGCGGTTCCTCCCAGCGTCGATCTGCAACGGGCGGGCGCGGCGGGCCCATCCGCACCAGGACACGGTAGACCGCCGCTCCTGGTTCCGGAGGCGTTCGGTGATCTTGCTGCTGTGCCGAGTCACAGTCGGCGGCTCGATGAAAGGATGGCGGCCACGAACCGGTGACAGTGGAGGCGTGCAGTGAAGTTCGTTCTGGAAGTCGACATGGGTGACACGGCATTTGACGGGGAAGCCGTCCGCGAATTGGGCCGGATTCTGCGGTACTGGGGCGGGAACCTCCAGCATGTCGAACTCAAGCCCGGTGCTGGTTCTGCCATCTACGACTCCGAGTATCGCGAGGTCGGCCAGTGGAGCATCGTCGCGGCAGACGGGTCATGAGCCGCTGGTGCGCACTCCCCGCGAGCGCGCACGATCGTGGAGCCCGCCGCCACCACAGTCAGCGGTGACGTCCGGTCATCACGCTGCGGACGGCGCGGTCAGGGTCACCACGGCCTCACTCGTGTACACGAGGAACGTCAGCGTCTCCTGGAAGTACAGCCGTATGTTGCTGTCGTCGTGCGACAGGTAGCCGATGGATACGTCCTGGCCGATGCGCAGTTCGAAGTCGCCGCCCCGCGTGGACAGCAGAAAGGCGCCGTCGATGGCAGGAGCCCAGACGATGTCGCCGTCCAGGAGCCGGGCCAGGTGCTTGATAATCGGGTAGCCGTGGTCGGAGGTCTCGCTGACGGCGGTGTACGCCTCGGCGCTGAGCGCCAGCGTGTACGCGCCGCCGACACCCGCCAGCCGCAGTGCTGTTACCGCCTGGCTGATGGCATCCGGATAGTCGCGTACCTCAGCAGGCAGGGTCAGGGGCTGGTTCGACGAGGTCTCGCGAAGGCCCGCGATGCCCGCGGCGGCATAGCCTTCGAACACCGTGCGGTCCTCGGCGAACGCGAACCGGCGGGCAGCGTCCTTCACCGGCTGCCAGTCGGCGTCCTTGGCTCCGCGTGCGACGTCGTCGACCGCCTGACGGTCGACGGTGAACGGAACGCGCAGCTCCACGACCGGCTGCGAACGGCGCGTGCGGGCGATGACTCCCTCGGCCGGAGCATCCACGGATTCCAGATGCCCGGTGCCCACCGCGGACAGTTCGAAGCCGCCGGGCTCGGGAACGTCGACGATACGACGGGCTGCCACATGGCGCTTGAATGTGCGTCGCGCCTCTTCCTCCAAGTCGTCCCAGGCAACAGAGGAGATGGGCGCCAGATCACGGTGCAGGTTGTTCATCGGCGGTGCTCGCCTTCATGTCGCCGATCCCCAGCGAATCGTCCGGAGTCCGAGCGTGGACATCGGGTGCCGTGTCAGTTTCGGACTCCGTGTCCGCACCGGGCGGATCGGGAAGGTTGTCGAGGAAATCAGTGGTCGGCACGTAGAACAGCGATCCGGTGACCGCGGTGGAGAAGTCCAGGATCCGGTCATGAGACGCCGGCGGGTCGCCCAGGAACATGCGCTCCAGCATCGTCTCCGTCACCGCCGGGGTCCGGGCGTATCCGATGAAGTACGTGCCGAACTCGCCCTGCCCGACTCTGCCGAACGGCATGTTGTCGCGCAGGATCTCGCGTTTCGTCCCATCGGGGTCGACGACCGTGGTCAGGGCGACATGAGAGTCGGCCGGCTTGGTCTCGTCGTCCAGTTCGATGTCGGACAGCTTTCTCCGGCCGACCACCATCTCCTGCGCCTCCACCGGAAGGGCGTTCCACGCCTTCAGATCGTGGAGGTACTTCTGCACCATCACATAGCTTCCTCCCGCGAACTGCGGGTCCTCGTCGCCGATCAGGACCGCCGAACTCGCCGCCTGTCCCACCGGGTTCTCCGTACCGTCGACGAAACCGAGCAGGTCACGCACGTCGAAGTACTTGAACCCGTGCACCTCGTCGCACACCGTGACGGCACCGCCCAGGCGTTCCATGATCTCGGCGGCCAGCCCGAAGCACAGGTCCAGGTGGGCGGCCCGGATGTGAAAGAGCAGGTCACCGGGTGTCGATACAGCGCGGTGCCGGGCTCCGGCCAGCTCACGGAACGGGTGCAACTCGGCCGGGCGCGGCCCGGCGAACAGGCGCCCCCAGACCTGTGATCCGATCCCCGTGACACAGCTCAGGACCCCGTTCGGGGCCTGGAAACCGACCGCCCGCTGCAGTCCGCTCACGTCGGACAGCAGCTTCCGTGCGGTCGGTTCCCCGCCGGGATCGACCGTCACCACCAGGAAGATCGCCGCGGCCGTCAGCGGGGACAGCACCGGCTGGGAAACCGGCTGCTGGGAGAGTCCGGCCATGGCCACACCCCTTCGCAGTTCCCCCGGGCGTTCCGCACCGGCCTGGGTGCAGATTGCGTCGGCCGACCGGCGTGGAGGACCTGACGGGAAGCGCACTTTCACTCTAGGCGGGCACTACGGCACCTGCCACCGCGGGCCAACCCTCGCGTGCCACGTCGGATCCCCCGCGCCATGAGGGCAGGCCTTCCGAGGCGTTCGTACGGCCGACGTCAGGAGCTCGTGAGGATGACGAGTTGCTGGGTCGCTCGGGTCATCGCGACATAGCGGTCGACCGCTCCCTCGATGCCCGTGCCGAACGCCTCTGGGTCGATGAGTACGACCAGATCGAACTCGAGCCCCTTCGACAGCTCCGGGGTCAGCGACCGGACGCGCGACGTGGGCCGGAACGCGGGATCGCCGATGACGCAGGCGATCCCGTCGGCATGTGCGGCGAGCCAGGCGTCGAGGATCGAGGTCAGATCCGAGGCGGATCCGTGTACGACGGGGACGTCGCCGCTGCGGATGGAGGTCGGCACGTTGGCGTCCGGGAGCGCGGCCCGGATGACCGGCTCGGCTTCCGCCATGATTTCTTCCGGCGTCCGGTAGTTGATGCTCAGGGAGGCCATGTTGATCCGGTCGAGCCCGATCCGCTCGAGCCGTTCCTGCCACGACTCCGTGAACCCGTGCCTGGCCTGGGCACGGTCCCCGACGATGGTGAAGCTCCGGGACGGGCACCGGAGCAGCAACATCTGCCACTCTGCGTCGGTCAGTTCCTGAGCCTCGTCCACGACGATGTGCGCGAACGGGCCTGCGAGCAGGTCCGGTTCGGTGCTGAGCGATGCGGTCTCGTCGACCAGGGTGTCCTGCAGGTCCCGTCCGCGCAGCATCCCCACCGCGCCTTGGCTCTCGTCGATCTCGGTGTCCCGCAGCAGGACGTCGATGACGTCGGACCTGCGCGCCCGTTCGGCAGCGACGGCGGCTTCGTGCCGACGCTTGCGCCGTGCCGCCTCCGGGTCGCCGAGCCGCTGCCGGGCCACGTCCAGGAGCGGCAGGTCGGACACCGTCCAGGCCTGGGCGTCCGCGCGCTGCAGCTTCGACACGTCATCGCGGCTGAGCCAGGGAGCACACTTCCGCAGATAGGCCGGTACCGACCACAGGTCTCCGACGAGGTCGGCCGCTTCGAGCAGCGGCCACGCGCGGTTGAAGGCCGTGAGCAGTTCCCTGTTCTGCCGCAGCGACTTGCGGAGCAGGTCGTCCGGGGCGTCGCCGTCGTGCTTGTCCACCAGGATCGTGAGCAGCTCCTCCCAGACCTGGTCGCGCGCCTCGTTGTGCGGAGTACCGGGTGCTGCTTCGAACGCCGCGGCCCAGTCGTCGGCGCTCAGCCAGATGTCGGACCAGTGGGTCTCGACCGTCATCCCCTTGGTGGGCGGCTCCTCGTAGAACCTGACGGCCGGCTCGATCGCCTTCACCAGGTTCGCGGACGACTTCAGGAGGGCCACGTCCGGGTCGGCCTCGACCGCGGCCGCGGCTCCCTCGTCGACGAGATCCCGCAGGATGCAGGTCTGCACGCCCTCCTCTCCCAGGCTGGGGAGGACGTCGGCGACGTAGGCCAGGTAGGGCCGGTGCGGGCCGACGAACAGCACGCCGCCCCTGCGGTGACCGAGACGGGGGTCGGAGTAGAGGAGGTAGGCGGAGCGGTGCAGAGCGACGACGGTCTTGCCCGTACCCGGTCCGCCGTCGACGACGAGAGCACCGCGGGATCCCGCGCGGATGATGGCGTCCTGGTCGGCCTGGATGGTGCCGAGCACGTCTCGCATCCGCGGCGACCGGTTGCTGCCCAGGCTGGCGATGAAGGCGGACTGGTCGTCGAGCGCGGCGTGCCCGGCAATCCCGTCCGAGGTGAACACCTCGTCCCAGTAGTCGCTGATCCGGCCGCCGGTCCAGCGATACCTGCGGCGGCTTGCCAGACCCATCGGGTTGCCGTGGGTGGCTCCGAAGAAGGGCTCAGCCGCGGGAGAACGCCAGTCGACCAGCAGTCGACGACCCGTGCTGTCCGTAAGACCAAGTCGTCCCACGTACACGGGCTCGGTGTCGTCTGCGCCGACCATGCGTCCGAGGCACAGGTCCAGACCGAAGCGACGCAGTGCGCGCAGGCGAGCGGTCAGCCGGTGGATCTCCGCGTCACGGTCCATCGCCTGCCGGCCAACGCCGCCGGGCGCCTTGCGCTCGGCATCGAGACGGTCGTCCAGCTCGGCGATCGACTGCTCGAGGCACTCCGCGATAGCCGCGAAGTGCTGCTCATCGCCGGCGATCAGCGTCGGGTCGGCCTTGGGAGTCAGATGGTCGGGAAGGTCAAACGCGCTGGTGGTCAGGGGGTTCACTTCAAGAGCTCCGATTCTGAGGCCGCTTGCAGCCATTGCGCACAGCAAGGCTTCTGAACCGGCGTGACGAACCCGGTCACCAGCGAGCGCACCGAGCGGCCGAACGGCACCAGCGGCACGCCGACACCGGCCAGCAGTTCCGCGAACTCCTCGTCCGGCGGCGCGCACACGCGCACCTGAGCGCCGAACTCCCGCAACCGCACCGCGAGTCCCACCATCGGTTCGACGTCCCCGCGCGACCCATACGTCGACAACAACACACGCACTCTGCGACTCCCGTTTCCCCAGGTTGTGGCCTAGGCCGGAGATTCTGCGGCACGACCCGGGCCTTGCCGCAAGCCCCCCAGTGCGCTATAAGTTAAGAGTGGCAAGGAGCGAGTGCTCTCCTTGCCCTTTTTCATTTCGCCTTTCATTTCGCCTTTCGTTCGCAGCGGACGAACAGCCTCCACGCGAAGCGACGACGGTCAGCGGCTCGGGTCAGCGGCTCGGCTCGGTCCCGGTCCAGCGGTGCCACCAGTGTCGTCGCCTCGGGTGAACGGCGCGTCCAAGGCGACGGCCCAGCACGAGATACCCCAGCAACGCACCGGCCGTGTTCAGAATGACGTCGTCGATGTCGAAGGCACGACCCGTGATCACGGCGCCTTGTACCAGCTCGACCAACGTCATCACGAGCGCCGTCACCGCCACCACGCGCAGCAGCCCGCGGGCTCGCGGCACCAGGACCGGCAGCAGCAGGCCGAAGGGAACGCCCAACAGGACATTCCCACCAAGCTGTTTCACGGTGTCGCGCAACGCGGGTTGGGACAGGTAGTCCCTGATCGAGTCCCCTGGGCGCAAGTTGCTGTGGGTCAACGGCTCCGACGCCGCGGACGGTTCCAGCGTCAGCCGGGCGAGAACCAGGCTGAAGGCCACCGTTGCCACGAAGGCCAGCAGCATGGCCACGCCTCTGAAGAACGGCGTCATGGGCACCGCTCGGGCAGGGACCCGGGCGCTCGCACCTTTTTCCGCGGTGTCGTGGGATCCCGTCCGCACGATGGTCGCCTCCAGCAAGTCGTCCGGTGTCCTGAGCGGCTACCCGAGGTTCGTCCCCACATGCCCTGCGTACGTGACGACGGGCCGGTGATGGTGCGCCGGCTGGACGGCGGGGCGTTGCCCTTTCGCCCTGCGTGCTGCGGACTTGACGATCGAGGTCAGCACAGAGTTGCGACGGCCGTGCGGTGGAGAAAGCCTTCGGCGCGATCCCACGACCAGCCGTTCTCGACCACCAGAGTGCGCCAGCCGGTGGGGCCGAACCAGAACCACAGCAGGTCGGCCGTCTCCTCCACCGAGCAGGTGGGCGGCGGTGTCAGGGTGTGCAGGTGGCGGGCGGCGGCGTGAAGTGCGTCCCGGTAGGCGGCAGTTGCGCGCTCCCACAGCGCCTCGCCGTTCTCGTGGACGGGCAGCGCCTTGCGGATCGCCTCGTGCACCGTGAACTGCCCCTCGTTGCCCCTCCGCGTACCGCGAGCCAGCGCTTCCAGGACCTCCTCCGGTGTCCGCAGGGCGAACAGATCCTGCATGGCCTGCTCGTAGCCGGAGGCGACCACGCCCTGGTCGACGATCCGGTTCAGGATGTCGCTCTTGCTCCCGATACTCGCGAAGACGGTCTTCGACGCGACGCCGGCCGCCGACGCGATGTCCGTGACGGTCACCCGCCCGTAGCCGCGGTCGGCGAAGAGTGCGGTGGCCTGCTGGAGGATCCGCGCCTGCGTCTGTGCGGCGGCCTGCTCGCGGAGAGGGGAGACATAGGCGCGCTTGGAGGGCATGACGCCATCCTAACCACTGTGATCACGCTGTTTGCCTATTCAATAGGCGGCTTATAACCTCAATAACCGGTCGACGGACGGTCCCGTCACGGGCTGCCCCTGCCCATCGGGCCGACCGACGTCACAGCGCAGATCCCGCATTCGGTGAGAGGCATGGACGCAATGGGAATGGACGCGACGAAGCTGGCCCACGGGCTCTTCCGGATCCTTGAGACGGGCGATCCGGCACTGGCCGCCGACGTGGTGCACGAGGACTTCCACAACCGCGAAGCAGTCGTGTCACCGCCGGCCTGCAAGACCCCGGGACCAGCAGGCGTCCTCGCCTCCGGCGCCTGGATGCGGTCCGCCTTCAGCGACCTGCGCTTCCCCGTCCTCGGCACCGCTCACAACGACGACCAGGTCTGGGTGCGGCTGCGCATGCAGGCCCGGCACACCGGCCCGTTCGTCCGCTTCCGCGACGGCGCCCTCGACCAGGCGATACCGCCTACCGGACGCGAGATCGACTTCGAACAGATCCATGTCCTCCGCCTGCGCGACGGCCAGGTGATCGGGCACGAGGCGGTACGCGACGACATCACCATGCTGGGCCAGCTCGGCGTCTTCCCACCGGCCCCGGCCACCGCCGTGCGGATGCTCGCCTGGCGGCTGACCGGACGAGCCGCCCGCGCGGCCGCCCACGTCACCGAGCAGGCGGCCGAGGCGGCCGCTCTGCTGCGGAACAAGCGGGACGAGGACTGAGCCGCGGCCTCCGCCGACGGCATCGGCGTTGTACGTCCCCTGTCGGCCACGGACCGACCGGGCGAACGTTAGGTTGTCCGCATGATCGCGGACGAGGATGCGGCTTCCCGCCGGCCGGGCATTGATGACCGAGGCTGGTCCGGCACACGCGAGTGGGTGGAGAAGTGCCTCGGTGAGGACGGCCGCATCGAAGCCGTTGAGCGGTTGCGCGGCGGATGGACTTCCGAGATGCGGCAGTTGTTCATCGGCGGAGGCCAGGACCCGCACCGGCTCGTTCTGAGGTCGTTCGTCAAGCCGTTCTTCGTTCGGCATGCCGAAGGGCTGCTCTCCCGCGAGGCGGACATCCTGCGGTTGCTGGCAGACACTGATGTACCCGCGGCGCGGCTCCGAGGCGTCGACGCGACGGCGAAGCACTGTGATCACCCGTCCCTTTTGATGTCGCATCTTCCTGGCAGCCTGCGACTGAGCGACGACGAAGCCGAGTTGCGGGCCGAGCTGCTGGCCCGCCAGTTGGTCGCCATTCACCGGCTGCCTGTCCCCGAACGGCACCGGCCGCGCAGCTATCAGGCCTGGACGTCTCCCGAACTGATACGGCTGCCCGAGGACACCAGCCGGCCCGAGGTGTGGCAGCAGGCTGTGGACGTCATTCGCCGCGAGCCGCCCGAGTATCGGGGCTGCTTCCTGCATCGGGACTTCCATCCCGGCAATGTGCTCTTCACCGGGCAGGGTGCAGGGCTCGCGATCACAGGCGTTGTGGACTGGGTGGAGACGTCGTGGGGGCCGGCGGATCTGGATGTGGCGCACTGTTCCTCGGCGTTGGCGCTGTTGCACGGCGCCGAGGCGGGCATGCGGCTGGCCGGTCACTACCTCGCCGCAGGGGGCACGTTGAGCGAAGATCCGGCGGCACATCTGTACTGGCGTGTGCTGGATGCCCTCGCCTTCGCGCCGGATGCGGAGAAGGTCGCGGTCCCGTGGCGGGAGTTGGGACGCAGCGACCTGACCGCGGAGGTACTGACCGGCCGCCTGGAGGACTACCTGCAGGCGCTCCTCGACCGCTTCGCCCGATGATCGGGATCAGGAACGACCATCCACATGCCGGGCGGCGGACAACAGGCTGAGCCGGCCCGCCCCTCCATGTACGGGCCGACATATGGGGGGCGGTTCCGGGGCCCGCGGAGGGGCCTGGGATCCTGGGTCGGTGTCGCTCACACCTACCGCCCGGCAACCGGGCCCGGAACCGGAGCCCATAACGGCCGACCCTCCACACAGCACGCCCAGCCCTCTGCTCACCCAGTCCTGGCTGGACCTCGCCTTTCTCCACTGGGCTGCCGACCCGGCCGACGTGGCGCCGCTCCTGCCCGCCGGGACCGTTCCCGACACGCTGGACGGGGTGACGTACGTCGGTCTCGTCGCGTTCCGCATGCACCGCGTCGGATGGTTCAGCCTTCCCGGCGTTCCCTATCTCGGCACCTTCCCCGAGACCAACGTCCGCCTCTACTCGGTCGATGCACACGGTCGGCGTGGCGTGGTCTTCCGCTCGCTCGACGCCTCCCGTCTGATCCCGGTGACGGTCGCACGCGCCGCGTTCCGGCTGCCGTACCTGTGGTCCCGCATGGCCGTCCGCCACGACGGCGACGCCGTCACCTACACCAGCAAGCGACGCTGGCCCGGGCCGAGGGGCGCGCACAGCCGGATCACGATCCGGGTCGGCGAGCGTGTGGAGGATCCCTCCGAGCTCGAGCACTTCCTGACCGCTCGCTGGGGCATGCACAGCGCCTTCTTCGGCCGGTCGATGTACCTGCCGAACACGCACCCCCGCTGGCCGCTGCACCGGGCCGACCTCATCGAGTGCAACGAGGATCTGGTGGCCGCGGCGGGACTGCCCGAGCCGGTCGGTGATCCGGTGAGCGTGCTGTACTCGCCAGGAGTGCCCGTGCGCTTCGGCCGCCCGGCCCGCCGCCCCGGCGGCATCCCCACTCCCTGACTTTCCAACGCACCCCACGCACGCACCTAGGCACTTCAATCCGTGCGGCTTGAGGCCGAATTCAAGAATTGCCGTTGATTGAGAAGCGATTCTCGGGCCTTTGCCGTGCCGCCGATCCATAGGCGCCAGGAGATGAGCCGTGCCGGACGTGAGCGTATCGTGGCTGGCGATGGATCGGGCCGCAGCCTCCTGACCCGGTGCCGCCGATAACGCGGCCCCGTCCCCGCCGGCCTCCCTGATTTGCTGCGGCCAGAAAACTTGCTGCGCGCCCAAACCGCCCAGCCAGCCCCAGCCGCTTCAGCCATTCACGGGGAAGGATCAGCTATGAGCACGGTCACCACGCAGGACGGCACGACCATTTTCTACAAGGATTGGGGTCCGCGCGACGGGCGGCCGGTCGTATTCCACCATGGCTGGCCGCTCAGCGCCGATGACTGGGACAACCAGATGTTGTTCTTCCTCGCGCACGGATATCGGGTGATCGCCCACGACCGACGTGGCCACGGGCGCTCCAGCCAGACAGCGACCGGTCATGAGATGGACACCTATGCCGCCGATGTGGCGGCGCTGACCGACGCGCTCGACCTCAAAGGGGCCTTCCACGTCGGGCACTCCACCGGCGGCGGCGAGGTCGCGCGCTATGTTGCGCGCGCCAAGCCGGGCCGGGTTGCGAAGGCGGTGCTCGCCGGCGCGGTGCCGCCGATCATGGTCAAGTCGGACACCAATCCCGGCGGCCTGCCGATCGAAGTCTTCGACGGCCTGCGCAGCGCCGTCGCCGCCAATCGCGCGCAGTTCTACATCGACTTTCCGTCAGGCCCGTTCTACGGCTTCAACCGGCCCGACGCCAAAGTGTCGCAAGGGCTGATCGACAACTGGTGGCGGCAGGGAATGATGGGTGCGGCCAACGCCCACTACGAATGCATCAAGGCGTTCTCCGAGACAGATTTCAATGACGACCTCAAAAAGATCGACGTTCCGGTGCTGGTGGCCCACGGCACCGACGATCAGATCGTGCCGTACGCGGATTCCGCGCCATTGTCGGTCAAGCTCCTGAAGCACGGCACCCTGAAGAGCTACGAAGGGCTTCCGCACGGCATGTTGGCGACCCATCCGGATGTCGTCAATCCCGACATCCTGGCGTTCTTCGAGGCATAGGGCAGCCGAAGCCTTGACTTGGCGAGGTCGGCCCCCTCTGCGTATGCTTGACGGGAGTCTCGGAGTCCGCCGGTCCTTCCTCGAGCAGATCGACCGCAGCGGCCATAATTCGATTCCGTGGCTCGAGGTCGTGTCGCTCCCAGTGCACGTCGTGAGTGGTCGACGTCGCCATTCGACGCGTTTATCGAGACCGCGTTTATCGAGACCGAGTTTGTCGAGGTCGCGTTTATCGAGCGCGCATGCCCGCAATCGGAATACGCGAGCGGTGCCACGCTCTGGTTGATCGAGCTCGGTAGGGGGCCGTCGCACGAATGTCGTCGTGAGGGAGATCAGTCCCCATGGACCTCAACACCATCACCGAAGTCGTCCGGCGACCGTCCGATCGGCCAGGTGTGGACTGGCGCGAAGGGGACGCTTGGCTCGCAGGCGGAACGTGGCTGTTTTCGGTGGAGCAGCCGAGCCTGGGCCGCCTGATCGACCTGACAGCGCTCGGTTGGGATCCTCTCGTACCGAGCGACGCGGGCCTCGAGATCGGCGCCACGTGCACCATCCGCGACCTGTACGCCTATGCGCCGCCGGGTGATTGGACCGCGGGCCCCCTCTTCGCCAAGAGCTGCGAGGCGTTCCTGTCCTCGTTCAAGGTCTGGAACTCGGCGACCGTCGGCGGCAATATCTGCATGTCTTTGCCTGCCGGCCCAATGATCACGCTGACGGTCGCACTCGAGGCCACGTACGAGCTGTGGGCTCCTGACGGGCCCGCGCGCACCGTCGATGCCCTCGACTTCGTGACCGGCGACAACCAGAACATTCTCGCGCCCGGGGAAATCCTGCGGCGCATCAACATCCCGGCGCGTGCCCTGCGGAAACGCACCGCGCACCGCCGCTTCACACTGACCCGCCTCGGCCGTTCGACGGTGTTCCTCATCGGTACTCAAACGCCCGGAGTGAGCGACCTGCTGCTCACCATCACGGCCGGCACGACGCGGCCCGTGCGCATTGCCTTCGACACCATGCCCGATGCCCGAACTCTGCAGCAGAGCATCGACGTTGTACCCGCCGACGTCTGGTTCGCCGATCCCAACGGGACGCCTGACCACCGTCGCCATCTGACAAGGCACTTCGCCGAAGACATTCGTCGCGAACTCATGGCTGGGGACCTGGCATGACATACATCGTGAACGGCAAGAGCTTCGACGAAGAACCCGGCCCCGGCCAGTGCCTGCGCACCTTCCTCCGCTCACTCGGCCACTACGGCGTCAAAAAGGGCTGCGACGCAGGCGATTGCGGCGCCTGCACGGTGTGGCTGGACGGCAATCCGATACACAGCTGCATCACCCCTGCCTTCCGCGCCGACGGTCGTGAGGTGACGACGATCGAGGGCATGGGCTCACCCGGCAACCTCCATCCCATGCAGCGCCAGTTCCGCGACGCCCCGGGATTCCAATGCGGCTTCTGCACCGCAGGAATGATCATGACGTCGGCAACGCTCACCGAGGCCCAGAAAGAGGACCTGCCACGGGCGTTGAAGGGCAACCTCTGCCGCTGCACCGGCTATCGAGGCATCGAGGATGCCGTGAAGGGCGTCGTCGGCGTCGAGACAGCCGCTCCGGGAAAGGCCGTTGGGACGAGCGTCAGTGCGCCGGCCGCCAACGACGTGGTGACCGGTCGCGCCGAGTTCACGATGGACACCCGCATGGAAGGCATGCTGCACCTCAAGGTGCTGCACTCACCACACGCGCACGCCCGGATCGTCTCGATCGACAAGACCGCAGCACTCGCCGTGCCCGGCGTGCACCGCGTCTACACCTGGGAAGATGTGCCGCGCAGGCGCTTTACCACGGCAATCCACACCGACCATCTCGTCGATCCGGACGACACCTACATTCTTGACAAAACGGTCCGCTTCGTCGGCCAACGCGTCGTCGCGGTACTGGCCGACACGGTCGGGGCCGCGGAAGAAGGCTGCCGAAAGGTCGTCGTCGAGTACGAGACAATGCCGGCAGTATTCGACCCCGAAGAGGCAATGGCCGACGGCGCGCCACAACTGCACGGCGCGGACGATCCATTCGCTCTCGACCCCGTCCACAACATCCTGCTCGAGATCCATACGCACATCGGCGATGTCGACGCAGGGTTCGCCGCGGCCGACGTGATCCACGAAGGCACCTACTCCTCACCGCGCGTGCAGCACGCGCATTTGGAGACCCACGGCTCGATTGCCTGGATGGAGAACGGTCGCCTGAACGTCCGCACCAGTTCGCAGTCGCCGTCGATCGCAAAGGTCAAACTTGCCCATCTGTTCGCGCTGCGCCCGGACCAGCTCCGCGTGTTCTGCAAGCGCGTTGGCGGCGGCTTCGGCGGCAAACAGGAAGTGATCTCGGAGGATCTGGCCGCGCTCGCCACTTTGGACACCGGGCGGCCCGTCTGCTTCGAGTACACCCGCGAAGAGGAGTTCACAACCGCCTCGCCCCGGCATCCGATGACGTTGACGGTCAAGCTCGGCGCGAAGGCAGACGGAACGCTCACGGCGTTCCAGGTCCGCAATGTGTCCAACACGGGCGCCTACGGCAACCACGGAGGCGAAACGCTGTACGCGGGTGGCTCTGCCGTCATGATCTACCGCTGCCCCAACAAGAAGTACGACGCGTACTCCGTCTATACGAACACCGTTCCCAGCGGGGCACTGCGCGGTTACGGGATGACACAACCGGCGTACGCCGTGGAATCGGCGATGCACGAACTGGCACTGGCCCTGCACATCGATCCGCTCGAACTGCGACGGCGCAATATCGTGCGACCCGGTGATCCGCTCGTCGCCATGGATGACGGCCCCGACGACGTGATGTTCAGCGAGGACGGCCTCGCGAAGTGCATCGATCTGGTGGATGCCGCCATGACCCGTACAGCCGATGAGCCCTCTCCAGGCCCCGGTTGGCTCGTCGGGACCGGCGTCGCGAGCTCGTTGCACGAGACCGCGCCGCCGACCGAACACATCTCGGAGGCCTGGGTCACGCTGGGCGACGACCTCGTGTACGAGTTGGCCGTCGGGACAGTCGAATTCGGCGAGGGTACGTCGACCGCGCATGTCCAGATCGCGGCCAACCAGCTCGGCACGACACCGTCGCGGATTCGCCTGGTGCAATCGGACACCGACCGCACGGGATTCGACACCGGAGCCTTTGCGAGTGCCGGCCTCTTCGTATCGGGCAACGCGGTACTTCGAGCGGCCAACGCGGTGCGCGACCGCATCCTGGAGTTCGCTGCCGCGCACACAGGCGTCCATCTCGTGATGTGCTCGATGGACGACGAGGTCGTCGTCTGCGGCGACCGGCGCGTGCCGTTGGCCGAGCTGGTCGCACTGGCCCGGTCGCGCGGAATCCGATTCACCGCCGCCCGCAAGGCCTACGGCTCACCCCGAAGTGTCACCTCCAATACGCAGGGGTTCCGAGTCGCCGTCCACCGGGTGACGGGTGAGATCCGCATCCTTTACAGCGTCCACGCGACCGACGCTGCCGTGGTCATCAACCCGGCGCAGGTCCGGGGACAAGTGGAAGGCGGAATCGCCCAGGGAATCGGCTTCACACTGACCGAGAATTTCCATGTCGACGCAAACGGTGTCATGGTCAACCCGAACTTCCGCAACTACCGCATCCCCACCTACGCCGACATCCCGCGCACCGACGTGCTCCTGGTGAACTCGGCAGACTCCTTTGGGCCCATGCGGTCGAAGGGGATGGCGGAATGCTGCATCAACCCGGTGGCCCCCGCGCTGGCAAATGCGCTCCACGACGCCACCGGCGTCCGCTACCGCGCGCTGCCCCTGACCCCGGAACGCATCTACAGCCGGCTCGGCGAAAAGCAGTCGGCACCGACGACGGCCTGAGCAGATGAAGACCGAAAAGCTCGACGAATCCGCGGCAACGGCAATCATCGGCCAGCGCGTTGTGCCCGGACTGGAGCAGGAGTACGAAGCGTGGCAGGAGGACCTCAACGCCGCTGCCGCCCACTACCCCGGGTATCTCGGTTCCTCGATCTCCGCGCCGACGCCCGTGCAACCGGACTGGGTTGTCGTCTTCCGGTTCGACTCAATAGCTCATCTGCAGGCGTGGATCAACAGCGCAACCAGGCAGCGCCTTCTCGACGCGGGCACCAGGTTCTTTGACGGCCCCGCAACCCAGCAGGTTGTCAGCGGCGGCACACAGCCAACGGATCCGCTGGTGACCGTTGTGGTCACCCATCGCGTCCTCCCGAGCCACGTCGACGACTTTCTGGCCTGGCAGCACCACATGAGCGAGGAGGAGAGCAAATTCGAAGGCTTTCGCGGAACCGAGCTGTTCCGTCCGATCGAGGGACTTCAGGACGAATGGACCACCCTGTACCGCTACGACAACGCCGAGCACCTCGATGCCTGGCTGACCTCGCCCAAGCGGCAGGAACTTCTCGCTGAAGGCGAGAAGTTCAACGACTTCAAACTGCGCACGATCGACAACTCGTTCGGCAGCTGGTTCGCCTTCGAAGAGAACGGCAAGGAGGCACCGCCGCCCTCGGAGACCAAGACGGCCATCGCGGTCTGGGTCGGCCTGTACCCGACCGTGGTGCTGCTGACGCTCGCCCTGTCGCCCCTGGAGATGCCGCTCTGGCTCGGGCTGCTTGTGGGCAACCTGTTGTCGAGCTTCATCATGAGCTTCCTCACGATGCCCTACTACGTGAACCGGCTGCTCAAGCGGTGGCTGCGGCCGTCGCCGGACAGACCGGCGGCGAAGACCAACCTCGCCGGCCTCGGCATCGTCGCCGCGGTGACCGTGTTCTGGGGCGTTGTCTTCTACCTCGTGACGACCCAGTTCTGGACCCTGCCCTGACCGCGGTGCGGGACACGGAGCCTGCCCGGGTCCCGCACCGCGCGGGTCGCTACACCGCCCGGGCGAGAGCGATCACGCCCTGGAGACGCTCCCCCGCCTCATAGACCATGTACTGGACGCCGTTCTGCGTCCCGAACGAGGGCGCCGCGACGCGTCCGTTGTCCGGCGCGCCGTTCAGGGAATTGTGGAAGACGCCCAGGTGGTTGCGGCGGGAGAAGTCGTTGCCGACCTCGGTGATCATGAGGTCGCCGCCGCTTCCCTTGTCCTTGTTGTAGACGACGTACGCGCTGCCGTTCCTGGTCAGCAGGTGCGGGCCGCCGATGTTGACGGCACCGACGTCCCAGTGGCGGACCAGCGGCCGCTGATCGAAGGTCCACCCGCGGCCGTCGGGCGACCAACCCCAGTGGATGTCACGGTGGTTGGTCGTGTTGTTGAGCATGAACAGCATCACGTAGCGCGCGCCCCTGGACGGCAGATCGTGCCGGAAGACGCGGGCGTAGGAGGTCTCGGTGGTGCCCGAGGGCATCATCGATGTGCTGAGCACGACCTTGTCGTAGGTGAAGTGGATGCCGTCCTTGGAGCGGGCGAGGCGCGTCGTGGTGTTCTCGCCGTGGAAGTACAGCCACATCTCCTTGGCGTCCTCGTTCCACAGCACGTGCGGGGACGAGACATGGCTGACCCGGTAGTGGGGCTGCCAGTCGTTGGAGACGATCGGGTTGGCCGGGTACTCCGTGTACGGGCCCTCCAGCGCGTTGCTGTAGGCGAGGCAGATGCCGCCGGGGGCGTCGTGGGGCGCGTAGTAGAGGTAGTAGCGGCCCAGCGGTGCCGGGACACGGCCCGAAGCGCCCCTGATGCAGGGGAAGATGATCTCGCCGGTGGGGTTGTACCGCAGCTGAGCGGGCGTCAGCAGCGTTTTGAGATAGCGGTAGTCGGGGAATCCGCCGGGGGCGGCGGCCGCGGTCCCGCCGGTCGTGCCGCCGACGGCGAGGACCGTGGCAGTGGCGGCCGCACCGCGC
This sequence comes from Streptomyces sp. NPDC020681, assembly GCF_044334895.1. Lineage (NCBI taxonomy): Bacteria > Bacillati > Actinomycetota > Actinomycetes > Kitasatosporales > Streptomycetaceae > Streptomyces > Streptomyces sp. NPDC020681. The sequence goes on from NZ_JBIRTX010000005.1 coordinate 122,725, forward strand.
AGTATGTGGCGGCGGCTGGGGTGTTGGGGCTCGTGCATGTCGTGACTCCGTCCCGGGAGCTGATGCCGGTGATGGGGGTGTGTCAGAGATAGGTGGCGGCGGTGACGCAGAACCCGCCGAGCGCGACGGCCCACACGTACGGCAGGGTGCGCAGCATGACCTGTTGCGGGGTCACTCCTGAGTACTGGGCGCTCCACACGGTCTGCGTACTGGTGGGGTCGGCGACGCCGAACACCTGGTTGTAGGACGTGGCGAGGCCGAGCACGGCGGTCGCCGGGTAGATACCGGCGGCGATCAGGACGCCGGCGATGCCCGCGCCGAGGCCGAAGACATTGAGCGGGCCGCGGTACAGACAGAGCGGCACCAGCAGCGTGAAGACGAGGACGAACAGCACCGCGTTCTGCGGACTGACAGCCTTGACCAGCGGTTCGAGCGCCTCGACCGCGCCCGGCAGCTTCACCGCCGCGAGCAGGATGCCGATCGCGATGAACAGTGCGATCGGCGGAGCCGCGATCTCGAAACCTCCGTACAGCGTGCGCAGCAGCCGCTTGTTCATCTCACGCGGCCGGGTCGTGGTCACCAGTGCGTAGAGCACGCCCGCGAGCAGCGACGGGATGATGGCCACCTCGAGGCCGAGGGCGAGGGCCAGCGGCACGACCGGCGTCAGCAGCGCGTACCAGGGAGCGTCGCCGAGGTGTTCGCGACGTGAACGCCGCTTGGTGGCCGGGGACTTGAGTGACCAGGCATGCTCGACGCCGCGGCGACGCGACTCGACGAGCACGAAGGCGACGGCCGCGACCAGGGCGAACGGGAACAGCTTCACCATGAAGCCGCGGACGGTCGGGACCGGCAGCTCCAAGGCGGTCGAGAAGAACTGCCAGATCGGCAGCTCGAAGGGGATTCCCACGGCGATGCCCATCAGGATCGTGCCGGCCGCGGTGACCTTGGGGATGCCGACGGCGATCATGGCGGGGATGCCGATGATGCCGGCCAGCATCGCCGCCGGCGCCGAACCGGTCACGGTGCCGACGAGCGCGGAGACCGCGAGGACACCGAGCGCGACCACGGTCGGCCGGTCGCCGCCGAATTCGACGATCTTCCGGACCAGCGTGCCGGCGATGCCGGTCTCGTCGAGCAGCTTGCCGAGCCAGGAGCCCAGGAGCACCGCGATCATCGTCGCGGCGAGGGTCGGGGCGCCCTCCTGGAGGACCGTGTCGAGGACGCTCTCCTTGCCGGTGAGCGGGGCGCCGGAGACGAAGGCGATGACGACGGCCAGCAGCACGAGGGCGAAGGCCGTGGGGAGCTTGCGGGCAAGCATCGCGGCGACACCGGCCGCCATGACGATCAGGATCACGATGCCCATGGCGGTCAGTTCTCTCTTTCGTACGAGGCGAGCGCGGCGGTGAGCAGGAGCGGGCTGCGGCCGAGTCCGCAGACGGTGCGGGCGTGTGCGTGGGCGGCGATCTCCTCGGCACCCGCGACATGGCCGAGGACGCGGCGGCGGCCGATCCGCAGAACGACATGGCCCAGGGATCTCTTCAGCGCCGCCTTGGCCGGTCCGTGGTGGAGCTGTTCGTGCACCGCCTCGTGGGCGAGGGCGGCGGCACGCACCGAACCTTCCGGGTACCAGTGCCGCCAGCCACGCTGCTCGATCAGTGCCTCTGCGAGCGCGAGGGTGTCGGTATACAGCTCGACCGTCGCGGTGGGCCTCGATGTGTAGCGGGCCAGCAGGCCGAGTTCCAGGCCGCCGGCGCGCTCCACGACGCGGGCACGCGCCGACGTCTGCGCAACGGTGGCCCCGAACTCCTCGGCGGCGCGCGCCCATGCGCTCAGCAGTGCACGGTCGCGCCCCTCGTGCGTGGGGGTCGCGGCGAGGAAGTCGGCGGCGAGATCGAGGTCGTCGGCCGCTTCCAGCCGGGTGATCGCATCCGGTCCGGCCAGGCCTGCCGCGCTCGCGCCGGGCGTGGCGGTCTCCGTCGCTGTCCTGCGACGCGCGGTCATGTCCGCACCTCCAGGACGGCGACGACGGGCTCGTCGGCGGGCCGGTCACGCAGCTCGCTGCGGGCGAGTGCGAGCAGCGGTTCGGGGTCGAGTACGCCGGAGAGATCAGCGATCCTCGAGCCGAGCAGCAGCCGGACCGCCGGAGCGCGTACTCCGCCGTCTCCGTACGACGTGGTCTCCCGCACCTGTGCGGCGAGCACGTCACCGGCCCGGCCCACGGTGGTGGACTCCACGTGTGCGTCCGCCACATGGAGCCTGACCACACCGTCGGCGTCGACGACCCGTACGGGACGGCGTGTGGCGCGGAACCGGCGGCGCGCCTCGGCGCCGTACACCGTGTGCGCGGCGGTCCCGGCCAGCTTCCGGACCGCGGACGGGTCTGTCCTGAGACTGGCCGCCGCCGTGCGCAACCGCTCGGCCTCGTCGGCCCGGTGCGCCCGGTCCTGCGTGCGCAACTCGGTCGCACCGGTGGCGACGGCCCGCACGGTGGAGGTCTGCGGGTCGACGGTGACTTCGACCTCGACGCCGTCGGCGGCTGCGCCCTGGGCGATGACGGCTGCCTCCGCCTCGGCCCGCACGGCGAGTATCTGCTCCTGTCCGGCGCCCGGGATGATCCGTTCCACCTGCTCGCGGACGAGTGCGAGGGCGACGCCGATGGGGCTGATGACCTCGTTGTGGCGCGCGATTCTCCCTTCCATGGCGCCGGCTGCGGCCAGATGCGGAGTCACGCTCGCCGCACCCCCTCCCCCGCCCACGAGAACGGCGGTGTCCTTGTCGAGCCGGTACTCGCGGATCATCGCGTCGACGACGGTGCGGACCTGTGCCGTGCCCGCATCGAGGATGCGGGCGGCGGCCGTCGCCACGTCGACGCCGAGCCGGGCCGCGAGCGGGGCGACGGCAGCCTTGGCGACCTCCTGGTCGCAGCGGGCGAAGTCGCCTTCTGGGACCCGGCCCAGCGCGTTGGCGGCGCAGGTCATGGTGACGGCGTAGCGCCCGCCGGCCGCGTCGAGCACCGCGTAGTCCGCGGGGTCGCCGTCCATCGGCCGGACTGTGGTGACCACCGCGTCGCGCAGGTCGTCGAGCGTGGCGTAACAGGCGTACGGCAGCCCGGCGATGTGGGCGCTGCGCGGTCCGACCCCGGTGATCCGGCCTTCGCCGATACGGACCATCGATCCGCCGCCGACGCCGACGGTCCGTACGTCCAGCGCGTTCAGGTACGACGTCCGGCCGAGGACGGTGGCGTGCCGGACGGCGACCTTTCCGCGCCGTACGACGCTGATGTCGGTGGAGGTGCCGCCGGTCTCCAGGAACACGCCCTCGCTGATCCGTTCCTGCATCAGAGCGCCCGCGACGCCCGCCGCAGGTCCCGACAGGACGGTCAGCAGGGGTCTGCGGCGCATCTCTTCGAGCGACATCACGCCGCCGTCGCAGCGCATCACCATCAGCGGGGCGCCGACGCCGGCCTTGGTGACGGAGGCGTCGACGAGGTCGGCCGTGGCCAGCATCCGGGGCAGGATCGCCGCGTTGACGACGGCGGTACGGGTGCGCTTGTGCAGCCCGTACAGCGAGGTGATCTCGTGCGCGGCGGTCATCGGCAGCCCGTGGGCGCGTGCCGCCTCCAGCACGGCTGCTTCCCCTTCGGGCCGGTCGACGCTGAACGGTTCGCTGGCGACCAGGACATGGGCGCCATCGCGCACCAACGCGTCGACGGCGGCCCGGACCGCACCGGCGTCTGAGGGGTCGGCGACATGGGCATAGGCGAGCGGAAGTCTTTTGCCGGGCGTGAGTTCGAGCTTGCGCAGTGCGGAGAGCCGGCGGGTGAGGGCCGCTCCGGGCCCGGCGCCGATGCCGATCAGGCCGACGGTCGCGACATCACCCTCCAGCAGCGCGTTGGTAGCCTGGGTCGTGCCGTGGGCCAGGAAGGCGATGTCCTGCGGGGCGTGTCCGGTCTGCTGGAGCAGCCGGTCGAGCGCTTCGACGATGCCGTGCGCGACTCCGTCCTCGTGATGGTGGCTGGTGGGAACCTTCACCTGGCCGAGCAGTTCCAGGGTCGCGGCGTCGACGGCCACGGCGTCGGTGAAGGTTCCGCCCACGTCGATGCCGACGCGGATGCGGTGGGTGGTCATGGTTGGGCACCTCCTTGTGCCGGTCGGCGCGATGCGCGGACGGGCCGGGTGGGACAGGTGGAGCTGTCCCGCCCGGCGGTCCGCCGCGCACGCCCCGTCGGATGTTCAGTAGCCGCGTACGTCGGGCCAGTGACGCTGGACCCCGTCGCGGTCGAGCAGCCTTGCGAACTCCTGGAACCTCTTCTCCTCGGACTGGACCTGGTGCGGTTCGACTCCGTCGGTCAGGCAGTGGGCGGCGAGTGCGCCCGCGACCTCGCCGGCGTTCCACTCCACCGGGTGGAGCCGGTAGCAGCCGTTGGTGATGTGAGTGGTGCCGATGTTCTTGCCGGCGGGCAGGAGATTGCGGACGCGGCGCGGGAGCAGCGCGCCGAGTGGGATCTCGAAGGGCACCGAAGCGATGTCGATGTAGTTGTCGCCGCCGGTGGAGGGATGCAGATCGATGCGGTAGCTGCCGACACCGACCGAGTCGCGGTGCCGCGTGCCGCCGTACGGCCCGACGAGGTCGACGGCGACGTCGTGTTCGGTGACGGTGGTGACGGCCTTGATGCGGCGGGACTCGCGCAGATACGGCGACTTCGCGAGGCCGTCGGCGGTGCCGGTGACGTCGGGGCGGATCCGCAGTCCCGGGAAGCCGGTTCCGCCGTCTTCGCGCGGGGCCTCGGTCTGCAGCCAGTACAGGAGGGACAGCGACAACTGCCGTGCCTCGCGCAGCGCTTCGGCTTCCTGGCCGATGAAGGGCTTGAGCCAGTAGTCGTTCAGCGGCCAGTTGACGAGGGTGATGTCGGAGTGGAAGGCACCCGGGCGGTGCATTTTGCGGGCGAGGATGCGGCGGAAGCCCCACAGTTCCTTGTCGCCCGCGTCGGCACTCTGGTCGGCGGTGACGTCGAGCGGATCGAGAGCCGGGTTCGGCACGAAGGTGCGCGGAACCGGTTCCAGGGATCGGGGATCGGGCGCCTCGAAACCGAGCAGGGGACCCGGCCAGAAGCCGGGGCGGTACGAGCGCCAGAAGTCGTAGTCGGCGGGGCGGTCGATCGTGTGGTCCTGGCCCTCGTGGTGCGAGAGCGCGAAGCACACCGTGATGCCCTGCTGGTTGAGCGGATCGGCCTGGTCGGGGGCGTGCGGTTCGTCGAACTCGGCACGGGACTCGGCGCCGACGGCGTGCTCCACTCCGGCGAGTTCGAGCAGTTCGCCCGTTTCGGTGGCGTCGATGACATAGCGGGCGGAGACCGTGCGACGGCAGCCCTCACGGCGGTCGTCGAACGTGACGGAGCGTATGACATCGTTGTCGGCCTCGGCACCGACAGGCAGGTGCTCGGTGAGGAGGGTGAGCCGGCCCGACGCTCTGTGCGGCGCGAGCATCGACTCCAGCACGGCCAGGGCCACTCGCGGCTCGTGGCAGAGCTTGCTCACGCGCCCGGCGCCCGGGTTGAGCCGAGTCAGCGCCAACGCCTCGGAGCGCAGGGGATACCACCGGCGGTAGTACTCGCGGATCCCCTCGCGCAGGGCTCGATAGCTCGCCGTGGTGCCGAACTGCTCGACCCAGGGGTGCTCGTCCGGCGGCACGGCCTGGGACGTGAGCTGTCCGCCGATCCAGTCGGTCTCCTCGGTGAGGACGACGGTGCGGCCGGCCCGGCAGGCGGCGAGTGCCGCGGCCACGCCGCCCAGTCCGCCGCCCACGACGAGGATGTCCGGTTCGGGTATCACGTATCTCCTTGTACGAGTTCGGTTCCGCGTGGAGTTGGTTCAGCTGTCGGTTGAGTCCTGTTGCTGGTTCAGGTGGCGGCCGGCGGCCGGCCTGCCGTGGCGCCCGGCCGGAAGACGCAGGTCACCAGGGGTTCCTCGACGTCCTCTCCGGCCACGATGGCGGCGAGCGTCCGCACGGCCGCAGCGCCCAACTGCGGGCGCGGTATGTCGAATCCCGTGGGCTGCGGCCCGTCCGCCAGATCGGCCGGCGGGCTGCCCAGCAGCGCGAGGGAGACGTCGCGCGGGCAGTCGAGCCCGGCCTGACGGACGGCGTTCCACAGTGCTCGCCAGGCCCCTCCCGTGTCGGTCTCCTCGGCGACGAACGCGGTGACGCCGTCGCCCAGCCACTCGCGCAGCCGCTCGGCGGTCAGCTCGCGCTCCGGGTCCGCCGAGCGGAAGACGGCGGCGGGGCCCGCGGGCAGCCCGGCGGCTTCCAGGCCCTTGAGGAAGCCGTGCTCGCGGTCGGTCGAGGCCGGCGCGTCATCGTCCTCACGTACGAGGACAATGCGCCGGTGGTCCGCCCGTGCGAGGTGCTCCACGACCTCACGGCTGGCGCTGACGTAGTCGGCGCCGACCCAGGCGAGGCCCTCCAGTTCGTCCCTGCGGCCCAGGTGGACCACGGGATATCCGTCGGCCACCAGCCGCCGCAGTTCGTCGGCGGGTGCGTGGCGACCGAGGAAGAGACACCCGTCGGCGAGCCTGACGCGGCTCAGCGCGTCCGGTCCTCCCGCCCCCGCGCCGCCACTGCTGGAGCCGGTGAAGAGCACCAGGTCGTAGCCGCACGCCGCGGCCTCCTGCTCGACACCGACCAGGAACGGGTAGTACGAGTGCCGCACATCGGTGGGAAACGTGGCGGTGAAGCTGAAGACACCGAGCAGGTTGTTGCGCGCCGCCGCGAGCCTGCGGGCCGCGGGATCGGGTACGTACCCCAGCTCGCGGGCGGCGTCGAGCACCTTCTGCCGGGTCTCCTCCGAAATCGTCGCGCCCTGCCGCTTGTTGTCCGCCAGCACCAGGGACACCGTGGCCTGCGAGACGCCGGCCAGCCGTGCGACCTCGGCCTGCCGCGGCCGTGACGTACGGCCCGCGGGTGCGGGGGTACGGCCGGGCTTGGAACGCTTCCGGGGTTGTTCCACCCTCACTCCTCCTGGTCGCTAATGCGTATTACTAATGCGCATTAACGAGTACTGTGAGGGCCCTTCGGCCCTCGGTCAAGGGACCGGACACGACTTTCCCGGGCCCTTCCCCTTCGCCCCTCCGGTCGGGCTCCCGAACCAAAGGCGGTGCCGCATGGCCCAGTTCGACGTTCCTCTCGACGAACTCCGCACCTGGCGCAGCCGATCCGTCGAGCCCGCGGACTTCGAGCGGTTCTGGGCGAAGACGCTGGCGCAGGCGCGGACGCATGAACTCGACGCCCGCTTCGACCTCGTGGACACGGGCCTGGTGACCGTCGACGTGTACGACGCGACCTTCGCGGGTTTCGGCGGCCATCCGGTCAAGGGCTGGCTGGTCCTCCCCGCCGGCACGAGTGAATCGCTGCCCGTGGTCGTCGAGTTCGTCGGCTACGGAGGCGGCCGCGGCCTCCCCCACACTCATCTGCTGTGGGCGTCGGCGGGCTTCGCCCACTTCGTGATGGACACACGCGGCCAGGGCAGCGGCTGGGCCGCCGGGTCGACGGCGGACCCGGTGGGCAGCGCACCGGCCTATCCAGGGTTTCTCACGAAGGGCATTGAGGATCCCTACGCCTACTACTACCGGCGGGTGTTCACCGACGCGGTGAGGGCCGTCGAGGCAGCCCGGTCCCACCCCCGCACGGACGCGGCCCGCACGGCGGCAGTGGGAGTGAGCCAGGGCGGCGGGATCACACTGGCGGTGGGCGCGCTCGTGCCCGACCTGGTGGCGATCGCGCCGGACGTCCCGTTCCTGTGCGACTTCCCGCGGGCCACCGCGATCTCGGACCGTACGCCGTACCGGGAGGTGGGCCACTATCTCAGCACGCACCGGGGCAGTGTGGAACGGGTCCGGAGCACGCTGGCCTACTTCGACGGTGTGCACTTCGCGGCCCGGGGCCGGGCGCCGGCGCTGTTCTCGGCGGCCCTGGAGGACCTGACGTGCCCGCCGTCGACGGTGTTCGCGGCCTTCAACGCCTATGCGGGTCCCCACAAGGAGATCGAGGTCTACGACTTCAACGGCCACGAGGGCGGCGGTCCGCATCAACAGGCGGTTCAACTGCGGTGGCTGGCACAGCAAATGGCGGACCCGGGCCCTCAACGGGACTAGTAGGAAACTTTCCTGTCCGCTAGCATCCCTGGCGGTGGCTTGGCGCGGTGCCCGACACACGTGGGCATGACGCGCTCAGCGAGAGCTCTGACCCGGCCGCCGGTGCGCTGCCCCATGCCCGTCCGCGGGCTTGGGTACGGCGCGCTGCGCACCGGTGTCCAGCTCTCGCCGCCCCCAAGGCCAGGGAGTCCAGGTATGCGCCTGAACGCCTCAGTTCGACCCCCCAGACTCACCCTCCCCCTCCTCCTCACCGCCGTGCTGGCGCTTGTCGTCGGGCTCCTGCTCGCGCTGCCCGAACGGGCCGGTGCCGCCGCCGACCCGCTCATCTCGCACGGGAAGCCCGCGAACGCCTCCTCCACCGAAACCTCGTCGCTGGGCGCGCGGAACGCCTTCGACGGCGACCCGGCCACCCGCTGGGCCAGCGCCGAGGGCACAGACCCACAGTGGATCCGGGTCGACCTCGGCTCGGCCGCCACCGTCTCGCGGGTGAAGCTGAGTTGGGAGGCCGCCTACGCCAAGGCGTACCGCGTCGAGGTCTCCGCCGACGGAGCCGCATGGACCCCGGTCGCCACCGAGGCCGCGGGCAACGGCGGCACCGACGACTGGACCGGACTGTCCGGCCAGGGCAGGTACCTGCGCGTGTACGGCACAGCGCGCGGCACGACGTACGGCTACTCGCTCTTCGAGATCGAGGTGTACGGCACGCTCGACGGCGGTCAGCCGCCCGCCGGGGCCTTCACGGTCGTCGCGGCCGGTGACATCGCTGCCCAGTGCACCGCGTCCGACAGTTCCTGCGCCCATCCGAAGACCGCCGCGCTCGCCCGGCGGATCGACCCGAAGCTCTATCTGACGATGGGCGACAACCAGTACGACGACGCCCGCATCGAGGACTACCGGGCCTACTACGACAAGACCTGGGGCGCCTTCAAGGCGAAGACCCGCCCGGTGCCGGGCAATCACGAGACATACGACCCGGCGGGCGCCCTCGCGGGCTACAAGGCGTACTACGGCTCCCTCGCCTTCCCGCAGGGCAAGAGCTACTACAGCTACGACGAGGGCAACTGGCACTTCGTCGCACTCGACTCCAACTCCTTCGACCAGAGCGCCCAGCTCAACTGGCTGAAGGCCGACCTGGCGGCAAACAGCAAGCGGTGCGTTGCCGCCTACTGGCATCACCCGCTGTACTCCTCCGGCGGACACGGCAACGACCCCGTGTCCCGGCCGGTCTGGAAGATCCTTTACGCCGCGAAGGCCGACCTCGTTCTCAACGGGCACGACCACCACTACGAGCGGTTCGCGCCGCAGGACCCCGACGGCCGGGCGAAGGCCGACGGGATCGTGGAGATCGTCGGCGGCATGGGCGGCGCCGAGCCCTATCCGATCGAGCAGGTCCAGCCCAACAGCCAGAAGCGGATCAGCGGCCAATACGGCGTCCTGAAGCTCGACTTCACCGACTCCGGGTACGGATGGACCTACGTCACGGCCGACGGACAGGTCAAGGACACGAGCCCGAAGTACAACTGCCACTGATGTACCTGGCCACCAACGGCCGCCCGGACGCGCCCGCCGCCGGCCCGGCGGCGGCGCGGCGCGTCCCCGGCACCGTGTTCGCACTCGGCGCGGTCAGCCTCGTCACCGACATCTCCTCGGAGATGGTCACGGCAGTGCTGCCGCTCTACCTCGTCCTGGGCCTCGGCCTCTCCCCGCTCCAATTCGGCTTTCTGGACGGGCTGTTCAACGGCGCAACCGCGCTCGTGCGGCTGCTCGGCGGGCGACTGGCCGACCGGGGCGGACGGCACAAGCAGGTCGCCGGAGCCGGCTATCTGCTCTCCGCGCTGTCCCGGCTCGGGCTGCTCCTCGCGGGCGGCGCCACCGCCGGGATCGCCGCCGCGCTCGCCGCCGACCGGCTCGGCAAGGGCATCCGGACGGCACCGCGCGACGCCCTGATCTCGCTCAGCGGCCCGCCGGAGACGCTCGGCCGCTCCTTCGGCGTGCACCGCGCCATGGACACCACCGGCGCACTCCTCGGCCCGCTCGTCGCAGTCGCGGTGCTGTGGGCCACGGCCGACGCCTACGACGCTGTGTTCGTCGTCAGCTTCTGCACCGGCCTGCTCGGCGTCCTGCTCCTGGTCCTTTACGTTCCCGGGGCGCCCGGCCCGACCGTGAAACGCCGAACTCCTTTCCACAAAGGGGCACTTCGCGACCCCGTGTTCCGTCGCGTCCTGTACGCCGCGGCCCTGCTCGGCGCCGCCACCATCGGCGACTCCTTCGTCTACCTGCTGCTCCAGCGCGGGCTCGACCTCCCGCCGGACCGCTTCCCGCTGCTGCCACTGGGCGCCGCCGCCGGCTATCTGCTGCTCGCCGTCCCGGCGGGCCGGATCGCCGATCGCGTCGGCCGCCGACTGCCCTTCCTGCTCGGGCACGCCGCACTCCTCGGCGCGTACGCCCTGCTGCTCGCCCCCGCATCGGCCGTGACCCTCGTCGCCGTCCTGTTCCTCCTCGGCGTCTTCTACGCCGCGACCGACGGGGTGCTGATGGCGCTCGTCGGCCCGGTGCTGCCCGCCCACGGCCGGGCGGGCGGCCTCGCGCTGCTCCAGACCGTCCAGGCGCTGGCCCGGCTCGTCGGCACAGCCGGGTTCGGGGCGGCGTGGACGGTGTGGGGCCAGGGTCCGGCGCTGTGGGCGGCGGCCTTCGCATTGGCCGCCGCGCTCGCGGCGGCCTGGGCAATCCTGCCCGCTCCCACTCCCGCTCCCACCGCGGAGGCACCATGAAGCCTGGCTCCCGGCACCTGCGCCTCGCCCTGGTGGTCGTCGCCGTGCTCGTCCTCGCGGGCTGCTCACTCGGCTACGTACTGCATGCCAGGCATCGCGGCCATCCACCTCAACCGGCCGACGCGGACGGCTCGTTCACCATCACCGAGCCGGGCCTTTACTTCCGTGACGCGGCCACCGGGCGGGTCGCGCGCAGCCCCGGCCCCGACACGCCGGCTGTCTCCGGCGGCCCGTCCTGCGAGCGGTTCTACGCCGCCGCGGAGCGCGCACTGTGCCTGCGGAAGCTGCCCGGAGTGCCCGCCCGCACCCAGGCGCTGGTGCTGGACCGCGGGCTGCGGGAGGTGCGCCGCGTGACCGTTCCCGGCATCCCCAACCGGGCCCGGGTCTCCGCCTCGGGACAGTTGCTGTCCTGGACGACGTTCGCGACCGGCGACTCGTACGCCACTTCAGGCTTCTCCACCCGGACGTCGATCCTGGACCTGCGCACCGGCTATCTGATCAAGTCGATGGAGGAGATCCCGCTGACCGTCGACGGGGCCCGCTACCACGCCCCGGACGTCAACTACTGGGGCGTGACGTTCGCCCGCGACGACAACCGCTTCTACGCGACCGTCTCGACCAGGGGCCGCACCTATCTGGTGGAGGGCAACCTGCGGAACTGGTCGGCGAAGGCGCTGCGGCAGAACGCCGAATGCCCGTCGCTGTCGCCCGACGGCACCCGGATCGCCTTCAAGAAGAAAGTCTCCGACGACCCACGGGCGCCCTGGCGGCTGTATGTCCTCGATCTGGCGGACCTGCGCGAACACCAGCCGGCCGAGCGGCGTGGCGTGGACGACCAGGCGGCCTGGCTGGACGACGCGACGCTCGGCTACGCCCTGCCGGGCCGGGACGGCCGCCCGAGCGACATCTGGTCGGTCCCGGCGGACGGCACGGGAGAACCCCGCCTCACGGTGCCGGGCGGCTCGTCACCCGCGTATGTGCGGTGACGGGCGGGAGCCCAACTCTCATGTGGTTCCAGTCAGGTGTGGCGGCGGCGCAGCACCACGAACGCCGCGGCGGTCAGCACCGCGGTGATGGCGAGGACGACACCGGTCTCCACGAGCTGGAGCGGCCAGAAGTGCGAGGAGGGGTGGAAGACGGCGTAGGCGCCGGTGATGCCTTCCTGCGACCGGCACTGTGCCAGAGCCGCGCCGTACTGGTCCCAGCACGGGGTCTCCGCGATGCGCTGCCCAGAGGTGCTCAGCACGCCGTTCTCCAGCTGCCAGACACCGTTGGTCAGCTCGGAGGCGGAACCGGTGGTGGTCCGATCGGTGGCCGGCCACAGCTCTTCGCGGTGCCGTTCGCCGAGGACGGCCAGGAAGACGGTGGCAAGGAAGGCGAGCCCTGCGGCGGGCAGAGCGCGGCGGAGCAGCAGGCCGGCGAGCGCGCCCATGGCAAGGCCGCAGAGGGCGTACGCGATGCCTACGGGCCCGAGCGCACGGAACACGTCGTCGTAGTGCCACTCGTCGACCAGCGCTTCCGTGCCGGAGCCGCGCGCCCAGCGGTACAGCAGTGAGAGCAGCACCATGCCCGTGGTGATCAGCACCGCAGGGAGCAGGAGTTTCGCGGCCAGCCAGCGGGTCGGCGTGACGGACTGGGTCCAGGCCAGGGCGGCCGTGCCGCGCTCCAGTTCGCGGCCTATCAGTACGGCGCCCGCGTACACGGCCACGGCGAACGGCAGCCAGGCGATCAGCGTGGCCACCGTACTCATGCTGCCGCCGTATTCGGACGCGGCGGAGGTGGTGGTGGACTCCAGGCACGGCCGCAGGCCGCTGTCGGGCGATCCGCACGAGAGGGACCGTACGGCCTCCGGGCCTGAGGCGTGCAGCCACACGAGGGCGGCGGTGCCGGCGGCTACGAAGGCGAGGGCGAGCAGCAGCGCGCCGCGGTGCAGCCGCAGCACCGCCCAGGGCAGGCCGTGGAGACCACGGGAGGCAGGGGCCGCCGGGGCCGGGGAGGCCGCCGGGACTGCGGGGGTGGCGGGGGCGCTCATGCCGCTGCCACCTCCGCGCTCGGGGTGAGCAGTGCCGGAGCGCCGGGACTGCGGAGATGGGCCATGAGCACTTCCTCCAGGGACGGCCGGTCCTTCTGCCAGACGTCGCTGACCGCGCCGGACCCCCGTACCAGCGCGGTCAGCTGACGTCCCGTCGTCCGAGATTCGACGACGATGTGCGGGTCCAGGTCGGCGACCGGCCCCGTGATCAGGGTGTGTGCGGTGAGCAGGTCCTCGGTCTCGCCGGCGAGGCGGATACGGCCGCCGTCGACGAGGAGGACGTAGTCGCAGGTGTTCTCCAGCTCGGTGAGGATGTGCGAGGAGATCACGATGGTGGTGCCGTGCTCGGCGGCCTCGGCCATCAGGGTGCCCATCAGACGGTGGCGGGCGAGCGGGTCGAGGTCGGCCATCGGCTCGTCCAGCAGCATCAGTTCGGCACGCTTGCCGAGTGCGAGCGCGAGGGCGAGGCGGGTGCGCTGGCCGCCGGAGAGGGACCGGACGCGGGTGCCATGGTCCAAGTCGCCCTCCGCGACGATGCGTTCGGCGGTCGCGGCGTCCCAGCGGCCGGGGTTGAGCTCGTGGCCCAGGCGCAGGGTGGCGCCGATGGTCAGCTGCGGGTAGAGCGGCTTGTCCTGGGCGACGTACGCGAACTTCTCGCGTACGGCTGCGGGGTTGGTGCCAAGGACGCGAAGGACGCCTTCGCTCGGGCGCTGCAGTCCGGCCGCGAGCGCGAGAAGGGTGGACTTGCCGGCGCCGTTGGGGCCGGCCAGGGCGCAGACCCGTCCGGCGGGCACCCGGAACGAGCATTCGCGCAGGGCGGGGCGGCGTCGCCTGCCGTATGTCCGGCCGAGGCTCCTTGCCTCGATGGCTGCGACTGTCATGCGTGGTCCCCCTTGTCCTGCTCTTCCACTACGGATGTGAAGAGCGCTGTGATGTCGTCCTTCTCCAGACCGGCGTCGCGGGCCCGGGTCACCCAGTCGGTGAGGTCGGCGCGCAGGGCCGCATGGTCGGCCTGGGTGCCGCCGCCGAGCGTGCGGGTGACGAAGGTGCCGAGGCCGCGCCGTGCTTCGACGAGGCCGTCACGTTCCAGTTCGCGGTAGGCCTTGAGCACGGTGTTCGGGTTGACCGCGGTCGCTTCGACAACCTCGCGGGCCGTGGGCAGCCGGTCGCCCGGTTCCAACAGGCCCAGGCGCAGGGCCTGTTTGGTCTGCTGGACGATCTGGAGATAGGTGGCGACGCCGCTGCGCCGATCGATACGGAACTCGACCACGATGCTGCACCACCCTTTCACTAATTGAGTAGTGAAAGGGTGGTGCACGAGAGGGGCCGGTGTCAACCCCACCGGCCCCTGCTTGCCCGTCAGTTGTGTGGTCTGTGCGGGGAGGCCGCCGCGCATGGGCGGCAGCGGGCCTGGCCCCGGATCGGTGGCGGGCTCAGTGAGCGATGCCCACGCCGTCGTACCGGCTCCAGATCTCCTCCTGGGCGGCGGTCATGGCCGGCCAGCGCAGACCGCCCGGCCGGGGGTTGACCCGCGAGGCGTAGGAATCGGGGTAGAAGCCCGGGTCGTAGAAACAGCCGGTGCCGTAGGTGTCGTCGAATGCCGGGCAGGATGCGGCGATCGACTTCGGCGTCGGCTTCTTCCCGGTGCGTACCCAGGAGTCCAGCGTGGAGATCGAGTTGGCGTACTCGGAGTTGCTCAGCCCGCTGTGTTCGCTCTCCCGGCTGAAGGTCTGCACCAGATTCTTCGCCCGGTGGGCGCCCTGGAGGCTGTCGCGGTAGGCCGCCTCGTGCTCGACGAAGGCTGTCGGGTCGTCGATCGCGTGGAGAGTGAGAACGGGGATCGCGACCTTGCCCGTGAGGTCGCTGTCGTAGGAAAGGTCCCGCACGGCGGTTTTGTCGGCGGAGAAACGCTCCACTCCGGCATTGAGCGCCTTGTCGTCATGGGATCCGGAATAGCGAACACCTTGGTTGCTGAATGGATTACGCCCGCCGAGCCGGGTGTGCACGATGTCGCGGAAGGTGAATGTCGCGAACCGCAGATGGGACTCCAGGGTTCGCTCCGGTATTCCTGTGACAGCAAGGATGTCGTCGAGATTGCGCTGCTGCAGAGCGGTCCGCTCGTGCGGTGCGGAGGCGAATCCCGTGCATTCCTGCAGGCGCGCGCGCAGCCCCGAAGACGTCAACGTCGAAGTGGCGCGCAGCCCTTCCCACAGCGGGTACTGAGGCTCGGTCGGGCGCGGGTGGTTCTGGCAGTAGTACTGGTAGACCACGCGCAGGTCCACCCGGTAGTCGTACCCGCGCGAACCGCCGCCGAGGACACCGTTGGTGAGCAGCGCCCCGTCGTACGGGCCGTGCTTCGCCGAGCCGTAGACCTCCACGACCTTGGCGGCGACGTTGCCGCCCCAGGACTGGCCGTGCACATAGGTCCGCATCGGCTTGCCGAACTCCTCGACGAACAGGCGGCGCAGGTTCTCGGTGTCGGCGGCGGCCATCCGGGTCCCGTAGCCGCCGCGGCGATAGGACGATCCGGCCCATGCATAGCCCTGGTCCACCATCACCGACCAGCGGTCCAGGTCGCCGACGCTGCGGTCCGGGTCGGAGCCCTCGCCGAGGTCGGGGCCGCCGTGGGCGTGCATGACGAGCGAGCCGTTCCACTTGTTGGGCACGGCGATCGCGTAGTAGGCGCCCTGGGCGTCCTGGCCGGTGTAACAGGTGGCTTTGCCCGTCATGGCGGCCGGGCACGCGACGGGTATCGGTCCGCTCGCCGCCGCTGCCGAGTCGGTAGCCGGGCAGGCGAGCGAACCGAGGCCAAGTCCCGCGATGCATGCCGCCACCACCGCGCGGCGGCGCCGGCCGACTCCGGACCACCTGCGAATACTCGAAGCGATGGATCTGGGCCTGGACATGGGCGTGCTCCTCGTCCTCATTGGCGCGGCGTTGCGCGGCAGAGGCGATGCTAAGGACGGGCTGGCCGCAATCCCATGGCCTCATCATTTCGTTCTTATTGTTCACAGGGCCGGTCCGCGACGGGTGCGGTTGTTCGGCGGCATTTCCCCCAGGGGCCGTTCTGGGGTAATCCCCAAGGAATTGGCCGCACCGTGCGGCTAGCAGCGGCGGCCGGTCATTCGGTCCCGTTCCCAGTCCCCGTCCCAGGCCCGGTCCCGTTCGGGCCGCGCGGGGAGATCAGTCCGGTCTCGTAGGCGAGTACGACGGCCTGGACGCGGTCGCGGAGGTCCAGCTTCGACAGGATGCGGCCGATGTGCGTCTTGACCGTGGTCGGGCTCAGGAAGAGGCGGTCGGCGAGCTCGGCGTTGCTGAGGCCCGTCGCGAGCAGGCGGAGCACCTCGAGTTCGCGGGGAGTGAGGCCGGACAGGTCGCGGTGGAGGGCGGTCTGCGGCTCGTCGCGGTGGGCGAAGCGTTCGATCAGCCGACGGGTGATCGTGGGCGCGAGCAGGGCGTCGCCTGACTTCACCAGGCGGACGGCGGCCACCAGATGTTCAGGCGTCACGTCCTTGAGCAGGAAGCCGCTGGCTCCGGCGGTGAGCGCGGCGTACACATAGTGGTCGAGGTCGTACGTGGTGAGGATGATGACGCGGGTGCCGTCCGGGCTGCCGTCGTCGAGGATCCGCCGGGTGGCTTCGATGCCGTCCATCTGCGGCATCCGGATGTCCATGAGGACGACGTCCGGCCGGGTGCGCCGGACGGCGGCGACTGCTTGCGCCCCGTCAGCCGCCTCGGCCGCCACTTCGATGCCGTCGGCGGCGAGGATCATCCCGAAACCGGTACGCACCAGGGCCTGGTCGTCGGCGATGACGGCACGCAGCGGTGGCCGGTTCACGCGGTCCGCCACGGGATGCGGGCCTTGATCCGGTAGCCGCCGGCGAGGGTAGGGCCGGTCGTGAGTTCGCCGCCGTAGACCGCAAGCCGCTCGCGCAGCCCGATCAGCCCGCGGCCGTTGCCGTCCGCCGACGGGGAGTCGTGGGCGCCGCCGGTGTCCGTGACCTCGATCTCCAGACAGTCGTCGGTATGGCCGATCGTGACGAACGCTTCCGCGCCGGGCGCGTGTTTGATCGTGTTGGTCAGCGCCTCCTGGACGACGCGGTACGCCGCCAAGTCCACGCCGGGCGCCGGAGCGTCGGGCGGCAATGACACCGCGACGCTCACCAGTGTCCCGGCGGCGCGCACCCGCTCGACCAGGGCGTCGAGCTGCTGGAGCCCGGGCTGGGGCTCGAGGCCGTCGGGCCGTTCGTGGTCCGGGGCGGCGAGCAGGCCCATCACATGGCGGAGTTCGGCCATGGCGGCCCGGCCTCCGGCCTCGACCGCAAGCAGCGCTTCCTTGGACCGCTCCGGCGCCGCGTCCATCACCTTGCGCGCCGCGCCTGCCTGGATCACCATCACGCTCACATTGTGGGTCACCACGTCGTGCAGCTCGGCGGCGATCCGGGAGCGTTCCTCCTCAACGGCCCGCCGCGTGGCCTCTTCCTGGGCCTGCTGCAGCTTTGCGTACCGGTCCCGGCTCGCCGACAGCTGCCGCTGCGAGAAGCGGACGAGGCCGGCCAGCACCCCGGCGACCAGCAGCACGACGGCCGGGCTCGACCAGCCCGGGATGATGGGCTCCGTCTCCCGGAACGCGAACCCGGCCAGCACGGCGGCGGCCACCAGTCCGGCCATCGCCCGCACCCGGTACCGGCTGTGGATGACGGCGCTGTAGGCGCCGATGACGCAGGTCAGCACGTTGATCCAGGAGGCGTCGTCGACCATGGCCAGCGTCGCGGTCACCACCACCGCGAACGCGGCCAGCGGATAGCGGCGCCGGGCCACCAGCGGCAGCGCCGACAGGACGACCAGGGGCCAGAGCCAGGAGGAGGTTTCCTCCTCCATCACCCGCAGACCGGCTTCGGGGAACGGGGGCGGGACCGGAACCCCCAACCCGTACTCGGACTTCGGGCTGATGCGTATCGGCCCGTCGCCGGGATAGCGCGCCGCCACGATCAGCGCGATGACGGTCAGCACGACCGCCAGCAGCACATCGGCGCGCACCGCCCGCCGCGACAGCGGGGCGGGCTTCGCCTCCGGCCGTAGCGCGTCGCGCAACTGCTGACGCCGGCCGCGCCGGTCTTCCGTATCCACCGGCACATTGTGCGGGCCGACCGCTGCGGCCCACATCAGACTGTGCGACCACGGCCCTGTCCGCCGGGAGTACGTCGCAGGGATGACCCCGCCGCCGGATCCTCCGCGGGGAGGGCCCGATGTCGGTGCCGCGGCCGACGCGACCGGACAGCGGCCGCCCCTACGTTCGCCGCAGCCGACATCGGCCCTCTCGAGCGTAAGGACGGAAATTCCCATGACCCAGGTGATCGAACTGGAGGGCGTGGCCAAGCGGTACGACAGCGCCGGCGCGCCCGCGCTCGGACCGCTCACGCTCACCGTGGAAAAGGGCGAAGCGCTCGCCGTGACAGGCCCTTCCGGCAGCGGCAAGTCCACGCTGCTGAACCTCGTCGCCGGGCTGGACAAGCCGACCGAAGGTGCCGTGACCGTGGCCGGGCGGCGGATCGACCAGCTGAGCGAGCACGCGCTGGCCCGCTTCCGCCGCGAACAGATCGGCATGGTCTTCCAGTTCTTCAATCTGCTCGACGACCTCACGGTCGCCGACAACATCCAGCTCCCCGCCCAGCTCACCGGGACCGCCCGGCGGAAGGCGGCGGCCCGCGCCGGTGAACTCATGGAGGTGCTGGGCATCCAGAAGCACGCCCGCGCCTACCCGGGCCGGCTGTCCGGCGGCGAACGCCAGCGGGTCGCGGTCGCCCGGGCACTGGTCAACCGGCCCGCCCTGCTGCTCGCCGACGAGCCGACCGGCGCCCTGGACACCGCCTCGGGTCAGGACGTACGGGAACTCCTCGTGGATCTGCACCGCGGCGGTCAGACCATCGTGCTGGTCACCCATGACCTGGCGCTGGCGCAGGCGTGCGCGAGCCGCACCATTCATCTGGTCGACGGTCACCTCGCCCTCGACACACATGCGGAGGTCGTCCGATGAGCCGCTTCCCCGCCGGCGCGCTCGGCCGGGTCGTACGCTCCGGGGTGGGCCGGCGGCGGGTGCAGACCGTGGTGATCGCCGTGGCCACGATGATGGCCGTGGCCTCGGCCGTGGTCGCCGGGTCGCTGATGGTCGCCGCGAACGCGCCCTTCGACCATGCCTTCGCGCAGCAGCACGGCGCGCACATCACCGCGCAGTTCGATCCGGCGAAGGCAAGTGCGGCGAAGCTGGCGGACACCGGGCAGCTGGCCGGCGTCACCGCGACTGCGGGCCCGTACCCGTCCACGACGATCCACCCGGTGGATCCGCGAGGCGGGCAGCTGCCGGGCCTGACCCTCGTCGGCCGGTCCGGTCCGCAGAGCGACGTGGACGACCTGGACCTCAAGTCCGGCCGGTGGGCGCAGAAGCCGGGCGAGATCGTGCTCTCCGCGTCATTCACCGGACCCGTCCTCAATACCGGCACCACCCTGAAGACTTCGGACGCCGCGGACAGCCGGCCCCTGACGGTCGTCGGCTTCGCCGTGTCGGCCGGCAGGAGTGCCGATGCCTGGGCGACGCCCGCGCAGGTCAGAGCGCTGGCCTCGAAAGACGACCCGGTCACGAGTCAGATGCTCTACCGCTTCGACTCTGCAGCGACAAAGGAGCAGATCGCCGCCGCCCGTAAACAACTCGCCTCCGCCGTACCGTCAGGAGCGCTGCTGGGCACCCAGTCCTGGCTGGACACCAAGCGCGCCGCCGATCAGGGCGCGGCACCCTCCATCCCGTTCCTGATCGCGTTCGGCGTGCTCGGCATCGTCATGTCGGTGATCATCGTCGGCAGTGTGATCAGCGGCGCGGTCGGCACCAGCCTGCGCAGGATCGGCATCCTCAAAGCCATCGGCTTCACCCCGCGCGAGGTCGTGCGCGCCTATGTGGCCCAGGCGTTGATCCCGGCCGGCGCCGGCATCGCACTGGGCGTCGTGCTCGGAAACCTGCTGGCCGTGCCGCTGCTTGAGGACACCGAGCAGGCGTACGGCACCGCTTCGCTCACGGTGGCCTGGTGGGTGGACGTCGTCGTGCCGGCCGTCGCGCTGTTCATCGTCGGGATCGCCGCGCTGGTCCCTGCGCTGCGGGCCGGAAGGCTGCGTACGGCCGAGGCCATCGCGGTCGGCCGGGCGCCGCGCACGGGGCGCGGCCAGTGGGCGCACCGGGCGGCGGGGCGGCTGCCGTTGCCGCGGGCGGTGACCTACGGGCTCGCAAGTCCCTTCGCGCACCCGGTCCGTACCCTCGCCCTGCTGCTCGCGGTGGCCTTCGGCACGGTCGCGGCGACCTTCGCGGTGGGGCTGACCGCGTCGCTGAACGCGGTTGGCGCCGCATCGGACCCCGAGGAGCGTGCCCCTGTCACCGTCTTCAGCGGCGGACCGAAGATCGGCCCCGGCGGACCGCGCGTCGCCGAAGGCGAGTCCGCGCCTCCGGCCGTCGACCCGGCCAAGGTGCGCGCTGCCATCGAGGCGCAGGCGGGCACCGCTTCGTACTACGGCCTGACCCACGCCGAGGTCACGGTGCCCGGGATCTCCGGCTCGGTGCAGGCCAGCTTGTACGAGGGCGATTCGCGTCCCGGCAGCTACGAGATGATCTCCGGGCACTGGATCAGCGGTGCGGGGCAGGTGGTGGTGCCCACGGGCTTCCTGGAGAGGACCGGCACCAAGATCGGCGACACGGTTCGCGTGACCCTCAAGAAGGACACGCAGACCCTGCGGATCGTCGGCGAGGCCTTCGACACCTCGGACGACGGCCTGCATCTCATCGCGGACCTCGCCGGCTTCGCCACGGCCAAACCCCAGATGTTCCTCGTCGAGGTGAAGCCGGGCGTCTCCCCCGCCGAATACGCCCAACAACTCGCCGGAGTGGTACAGCCGCTGGGCGGCGACGCCGTGGCCCGCTCCTCCTCGGAGCAGGAGAGCTTCATCCTCATCCTCAACTCGATGGCGGTGCTGCTCACCCTCATGCTGGTCTCCGTGGCAGGCATGGGCGTGCTCAACTCCGTTGTCCTCGACACCCGGGAACGCGTCCACGACCTCGGTGTCTGCAAGGCGCTCGGCATGTCGCCACGGCAGACCGTGAGCCTCGTGCTCGCCTCGGTGGCCGGGATCGGCGTGCTCGGCGGCCTGATCGGCGTGCCGGCCGGGTTCGCGCTGCACGGCTTTGTGCTGCCGGTGATGGGGCATGCCGCGGGCACCAATCTGCCGCCGTCGGTCCTCGAGGTGTACGAGACTCCTCAGCTGGTGCTGCTGGGGCTGGCGGGCATCGTGATCGCGGTGCTGGGCGCGCTGCTCCCGGCGGGCTGGGCGGCCCGGACCCGTACGGCTACGGCTCTGCGCACGGAGTAGCCGGCTTCAGCGCGCGACCCGAGCGAGGTCGGTGATGGTGCGTGCGGTGTCGAGGTGGCCCACGGCAGTCCAGCCGCGGCGCCGGGCGGCCGCACAGTTGACCGCCGTGTCATCGATGAGCAGGCACTGCTCGGGCCGCGCGCGGTGGCGAGCGCCCGCGCCCGCGTCGAGGCTGGTGCCATGCGACAACGAATGCCCGTCGTAGTACTGGCATCGACCGCGGCAGCGCTGATGCTGCTGCCCGCCTGTGACACCGTTCCGGCCGACCGCGCCGCGGCGGCAACGGCACCTGCGACCGGGACTGGGACGACGGCGACGGCTTCCGGTGACGTGGCTCGGCAGGTGGACATCGGCGGCGGCCGGAAGATCTACCTGCGCTGCCGGGGAAGCGGCAGCCCCACCGTCGTCCTCGTCTCGGGGCTCCACGACTCGTCCGACACCTGGACCATCACGGACACCCGCCCGCCGGTGCCGAAGGCGCCCGCGGTCTTCCCCGGAGTCGCGGAGTTCACCCGTGTCTGCACCTACGACCGGCCCGGCACGGTCCGGTACGTCGAACCTCCCGTCCTCACCGCGCGGAGTACGCCGGTGACGGGTACGCGCTCGCTCCCGGACATGGTGAGCGACCTCGACAAGGTGCTGACGTCGGGGCAGGTACCGGGTCCCTACGTGCTGGTGGGTCACTCGTTCGGGGGCATGATCACGCGGTTGTTCGCCCAGGAGCACCCGGATCGGGTCGACGGCCTCGTCCTCGTCGACTCGTTCGGCACAAACATGAAGCCGTTCCTGGGCCCGGACTGGGCCGCGTACCTGCGGCTCCTGAACAATCCCGGCACGCCCTTCGACGACGATCCGGCATTCGAGAAGGTCGATGTCGACGGTGCCGTCGCGGCGGTGGAGCGTGCCGGTCCGCTGCCGAAGGTGCCGCTCGCCGTCCTCAGCAAGACGGAACCGTTCGGCGTCGCCGAGGGAACCTCCAAGCAGCTACTGGCGCGGGTGGAAGGGGGCCTGGCCGCTGGTACAGCAGGCGCTGGTGGAACTGGCGCCGCAGACCCCTCAATTCCTCGCCACGGGGAGCGACCACTACGTGCAGGTGAACGACCCCGACCTCACGATCAGCGCGATCAGGCTCGTCATCGGCCGGACTTCGCACGGATGATCGTGCAATGTCCGACGGCCGGTCAGCCGGTGGTGCGGATGCGGTGGATGGAGTCCATCGCCTGTGCACCGGCCGCCGCCTTGTCGACGACGTAGGCCGTACCGCGGACCATCACCACGTGGTCGGTGTTCGCGCCGGTCGCAAGGTCCGCGACGACCGTTCCCCTGCGCGGGTCGACCACCGTGGTCGTCCCGGAAACCCGGTTGGCGACGAAGACGTTGCCGGTGCAGTGGTCGGTCGCCACCGCGAGAGCGCCCGCTCCCGTCGCGATCTCCCGGCGCACCGTGCCGGCCTGCAGATCGATGACCGAGACCGTGCCGCTGCCCTGATTGGCGGTGTAGGCGGTGAGGCCGTCGGCCGAGAGCGAGACGTCGATGGAGCCCTTTCCCGCAGGGATTAGCCGCGGCTGGTCTGAACTGGCGGAGACCTCGATGAGCTGACCGTTGGTCAGGTCGGCCGCGTACACCGTGCCGGTGCGCTCGTCGACAGCCAAACCCGCCGGGGCCGCGCCCGCCACCTTGATCCGCCGCTTCTCCCGGTACGTACGGGTGTCGAAGGCGACGACGCTGCCGTCCATGAGCCCGGTGGCCCACGCGAGATTGCGCCGCGCGTCGACGACGACGTCTCGGGCGTGCTCGACGCCGGGCAGTGAGGCAAGGTGCTCGCCGGTGCTCTGGCTGTAGACGGCCAGGGAGTTGTCGACCGTGTTGGTGGTCCACACGGTGTTGTGCTCGTCGTCGACCGCCACCCCGTACACCGCCTCCCGCGCACCCGTGGCCGCGTCCGTGACCGGCGGCGTGTAGGCGGCCTTCACCGTCAACGTCCGCGGGTCCACCTTGAGCAGCTGCGACTGGGTGACCGGCGGGAAGCCGACAGAGCTGGTCACCCACAGCACGTTGTTCCGCGCCGAGTAGGCCACTTGGTACAGGCCCTGACCCAGTTCCGCGGAGTCGACCGTGTAGGCGGCCTGACGGGCATGGACCTGGGCGACAGGCGCGGCGTTCGCCAGGCCCGCGGGGGTGAGCGCGCAGGTCGCGGATATCGCGGCGGCGAGCAGGACTCGGCGGCCGATCGTGGTACGTGATTGGGACATTGGTGTGCCTCCAGATGAGGGAGCCGGTTCGGGAGTGGAGTCCAAGGGACGGGTCAGGTGTCGAGTTCCTTCAGCCGGGCGTCCAGGACGGCGGCGATCTCGTCCAGCTGCCGCGGCTGTGTCATCTCCGGATGCAGACACTGGAGCGGGTGATCATCGAGCCGGCCCGTCAGGTACGGCCGCCAGGCGTGCGGAGTGAGCCAGTCCTCGGCACGGGGAGCGGCGGCCGTGAAGAACAGCAGGTCGCCGTCGAAGACTTGGTGCTCGTGAGTGCGCATCAGGCGGGCGTTGTTGGAGACGATGCCGAGGACCGCGGTGAGCACCCGTTCCGGAAGGGCCGCCAGCGCGCTGCCCTCGCGGCGAAGCGTGGCCAGCACACTGTCCCGGGTCAGGCCCTCGCCGTTGAAACCGGCCATCCGCAGCAGGGCGTTGAGCGCATCCGCCTCGGTCGGTCCGGCCAGATCGCGCCACTGGTCGGAGGGGTAGGCGTCCATCAGGGCCAGCAGGTCGACCTGTTCGCCGGCCTGCTGGAGGTGGACGGCCACCGTGTGGGCGATGACACCGCCGACCGACCACCCCAGGAGTCGGTAGGGGCCGTGCCGCTGAACAGCGCGGATCTGCGCCACGTAGTCCGCAGCCATCTCGTCCATCGTGCCGGGCAGGGTTTCGCCGTCGTCCGCAAGACCGCGGGCCTGCAGCCCGTGGACCGGCCGGCCAGGGCCCAGACCTCGCAGCAGCCCCGAGTAGCACCAGCTGATGCCACCGGCCGGATGGAACACGAACAGCGGGATGCCCTCGCCGCTCGCGCGCAGCGGCAGCAGCACCTCC
The DNA here is from genome assembly GCF_044334895.1 of Streptomyces sp. NPDC020681. Taxonomy (NCBI): domain Bacteria; kingdom Bacillati; phylum Actinomycetota; class Actinomycetes; order Kitasatosporales; family Streptomycetaceae; genus Streptomyces; species Streptomyces sp. NPDC020681. The sequence goes on from NZ_JBIRTX010000005.1 coordinate 147,161, forward strand.
AGCGCGGTGTCGGGGGCGCTGTCGTCGGTGAGGCGGTCGGCGAGCGCGGCCGGTGTCGGCGCCCGGAACAGTGTCCCGAGCGGCGCGCTGAGGCCGAGCGTGTCGCGGATACGGGACATGAGGCGGGCCGCCAACAGAGACGTGCCGCCGAGGTCGAAGAAAGCGGCGTCCGTGCCCACCCGTTCCAGGCCGAGGACTTCGGCGAACAGCCGGGTCAGCGTCTCCTCGGTCGGGTTGCGCGGGGCCCGGCCCCCGGCCTTCGCACCGGTGGCAGGCGCGGGCAGCGCCTTGCGGTCGAGCTTGCCGTTGGGGCTGAGCGGGAAGTCGTCGAGGCGGACGATCGCGGCGGGCACCATGTAGTCGGGCAGCACCGTGCCGAGGCGTGTGCGCAGAAAGTCCTGGTCCGGTACCGCGCCGCTGCCCCTGACATAGGCAACCAGCCGCTGATCGCCCGGCCGGTCCTCACGCACGATCACACATGCACCCGTCACCCCGTCGACCGCCGCCAACTGCGCCTCGATCTCGCCCGGTTCCAGGCGCTGGCCGCGGAGTTTGACCTGCTGGTCGGTGCGCCCCAGATAGAGGACCTCACCGTCCGCGGTCCAGCGGGCGAGATCGCCCGTGCGGTACATACGGGAGCCGTCCGGGCCGTAGGGGTCGGCCACGAAACGGGTGGCCGTCAGGTCTGGCCGGCGGAGATAGCCGTCGGCGAGCTGCGCCCCGGCGAGGTAGAGCTCGCCAGTGACCCCGGGCGGGCAGGGCTGGAGCGCCTGGTCCAGGACGTACAGCCGGGTGTTCCACACCGGACGGCCGATCGGCACCGGCCCCGACTCGCCGGGCACGCACGTGTGATGGGTGACGTCGACGGCTGCTTCTGTGGGCCCGTACAGATTGTGCAACCGGGCGCTCGGCAGGGTGCGGTGGAAGTCGTCGGCGGTGTCACGGGGCAGGGCCTCGCCGCTGCAGAAGACATCCCGCAGTGAGGAGCATCCGGCCGCCGCCGCTTCCGCGAGGAACACCTGGAGCATCGACGGCACGAAATGGCAGACGGTGACGGCCTGTTCCTGGACGGTACGGGCAAGGTGGAGCGGGTCCTTGTGCCCGTCGGGCTCGGCGACGACGAGCGTGGCGCCCTCGCGCAGAGCCCAGAAGAATTCCCACACGGACACGTCGAATCCGGCGGGTGTCTTCTGGAGCACCCGGTCGCCGGGGGCGAGCGGATAGGTGTGCTGCATCCAGCGGAGGCGGTTGTCGATGGCCGCATGCGACACCACCACACCCTTCGGCCTGCCCGTCGAACCCGACGTGTAGATGACGTACGCCGGATGCTGCGGCGTCAGCGCACGCGGCGGGTCAAGCGATGGGAGAGCCGACAGGTCCGTGCCGTCGAGGAGGACGGGTGCGGGTCCGTGATCAGGCAGCCGGTTTCGGGTCGTGGTATCGGTGACGACGCAGACCGGGGCGGCGTCGTCGAGCATGTCGGCCAGTCGGCTCGGCGGATGGCCCGGATCGAGCGGGAGATACGCTCCGCCCGCTTTCAGCACCGCCAGCAGAGCGACGATCAGCTCCACCGAACGCGGCAGCGCGATCGCCACCAGCACACCGGGTCGCACGCCCTGCCCGGCCAGATGACGGGCGAGACGATTCGCCCGCGCGTTCAATTCCGCGTATGTCAGCGTCGTCTCGCCAAAGACCAGTGCCGGAGCGTCCGGGGTGCGACGGGCCTGGGCCTCGATCGGGCCGATGAGGGTGGTGGCGGGCAGCGGCCGGGCCGTGTCGTTGAACTCGACCAGTACACGCTCCTTTTCCGCCTCGGTCGCCATCCCCAGTTGGGCGACCGGTACCGCCGGATCACACGAGCCGATCCGGGCGAGCAGGTGGAGGAAGCGCTGTTGGTGGGCCGCGAGTTCGTCGGCGGTGTACACGGCGGGGTTGGCGTCGAAGTCGATGTGCAGGCCCCGGCCGTCGGTGCGGTCGTAGACGTTGACGGTGAGATCGTCGACCGGCCCGGCGGAGAGGTTGTGCGGGACGGCGGTCAGCCCGGCGAAGACCAGCCCGTAGTCGAACGGCATGACGTTGACCAGCGGACCCACCAGCGCTCGGCCCTCACCCAGCAGGCCCAGATCGCGCCTGATGTCCTCGATCCGGTAGCGCTGATGCCGACGCGCGGCCCGCACCGCGAGCACAACCTGCCGAATCAGAGAAGCCGGTGTCGCGTCCGGGGTGACGGTCAGACTCAGCGGCAGCACATTCATCACCATGCCGGGGATCCGCAGGGCGACCGAGCCCATCCGGCCCATCATCGGCATCCCCAGCACCACGTCCGAACTGCCCGTCGCCCGCGAGACGTACAACGCCTGGGCGGCGATCAGCACCTCCGGCCAGGTAACCCGCAGCCTGTCCGCGACCGCCCGCAGGCCGGCCGTTGTCGAGTCCGGCACGCGGGAGCCGCGCCGCAGGAACGTGCGCGACGGCAGCGCGGTACGCCCGGCGAGCGCCGGCGACTCGGGACGCTCAGCAAGCGCCTTCGCCCAGTGAGCCCGGTCCTCCTCGAAACGGTCGTCCGCGCGGTAGCCGGCGTCGTCGGCGATCAGGTTGGCCAGTCGGCCGAACGGAGACTCGCCCGGCTCCGTGTGCGCGGCGAGCTCCGAGTACACCTCCGCGGTGCGGCGGGCCAGCAGCGAGTAGCCGAAGCCGTCCATGACCACGTGGTGCACGCACTGGTACCACAGCCAGCGCTCGTCACCGATCCTCAGCAGCGCATGCCGGAACAGCGGCCCGGCGGCGAGATCAAAGGGCCGCTTCAGATCGTCGTCCATCCACACCCGGGCCGCCGCCCACGGATCCTGCTCCCCGCGCAGATCCGCCCTGTGCAGCGGAAACCCGGACCCGAGCGCGCCCGGGTCGAGGCTGAACTGCCGTGGCCCGTCCGCGGTTTCCGTGATCCGCACACACAACGCCTCGGCCTCCCGAGCAGTGCGGCGCAGCGCCTGCGCCAGCAGCTCCGGCCGCAACGGGCCCTCGATCTCCCAGTACTCGGCGGTGTTCAGCGCGGGGCTGTCCGGATCGAGGGCCTGCAGGTACCACATGCCCAACTGCGCCGCGGTCAGCGGAAGGCCCGCCGCATCCGCACGGTCCACCGGGGATACGGCTGTCATGCCTCGGCCCCCAGCAAGGGTGTCCACGCCTCGATCACCGGACGCTCGGCCAGGTCCACGAACGACACATCGGCGCCATGCTCGCGCCGCCACCGCTCCACCAGGCTCATCAGCCGCATGGAGTCCAGGCCGTAGTCCGCGAGGTTCTCGTCGTCGGGGATGTCCGCCGGGTCCTCCCCCAGCACATCGGCGACGTCCGCACGTATCTGATGCACGGTCAGTGCCACAGATGTCACTCCCCCTTGAGGATCGCGTCGGTGGTGGTGACGACGGCGCATCTGCCGGCAGCCCAGCGCAGCGCCCACCGGTGTTCCTCCTCCGCGAAGTCGGCGACGGCGTCAGCGACCACGAAGGCCTTGATGTCGCGCATCCAGGCGTCGCAGGCCGTCATGACCACTCCGATGTGCGCGTACACGCCGGTGATGATGAGCTGGTCGCGGCCGTGGCGCTCCAGCAGCGCGGCGAGGTCGGACCGTACGAAGGCGCTGTACTTCCACTTGGTCAGCAGCGTGTCGCCCTCCTGCGGTGCCACAGCCTCGGCAATGGCTTCGGCGTGCGGGTCGGCGGGCAGTCCCGGTCCCCAGAAGTCCTGCTGCAGACCTCGCTGTTCGGGGCTCTGGCCTCCGGGCTGCGCGGAGTACACGACCGGCACACCCTGGGTTCGCGCATGGGCCGTCAACCGGGCCGTATTGATGAGGAGTTCGGTCACCGGCGAGGCGTCGGGCTCGAAGGCGGACAGGAAATGGTTCTGCAGGTCGTGGACGAGCAGGACCGCGCGCGCCGGGTCGATGGTCCAGTCGACGCGGTTGTCGGGCAGGTCGATGACGCCGGGCATGGCGTATGGGGCGATGGCGGGCAGCGCCATGGAAATCAGGTGCCTTTCACGAAGCGGCGGACAGATCACGATGTGGCGGGCTGGCCAGCGCTCTGGCGGAGATGCTTCTTGCTGACCTTGCCGACACCCGTGGCCGGGAAGACATCGACGAACTCGACCCGGTCGGGCACCTTGAAGGCGGCCAGACCCCGCTCCCGTACGAACCGCCGCAGAGCCGCCGGACGCAGCTCGGCGCCGGCGCGGAGGATGACGTACGCGCAGGTCCGCTCCCCCAGGTAGTCGTCGGGGACGGAGACGAGGGACACGTCGTGCACGGCCGGGTGGCCGAGGATGACGTTCTCGACCTCCTCCGCCGCGATCTTCTCGCCGCCGCGGTTGATCTGGTCCTTGGCGCGCCCCTCCACCACCAGATGCCCGCTCGGCGTCGCACGGGCGATATCGCCAGTGCGGTAGAAGCCGTCGCGCGTGAACGAGCGCGTGTTGTGCTCTGGGGCGCGCCAGTACCCCCGGATGGTGTAGGGGCCGCGGGTGATCAGATGGCCCGTGCCGCCGGGCGCGACGTCGTTGTCCTCGTCGTCGACGATGCGGATCTCGTCGTCGGGCGAGATCGGCCGGCCCTGGGTGGTGACGATCGTTTCCTCGTCGTCGTCCAGCCGCGTGTAGTTGACGAGCCCTTCGGCCATACCGAAGACCTGCTGGAGCGTGCAGCCGAGCGCGGGACGTACCCGCCGCGCCGCCTCTTCGCTGAGCTTTGCGCCGCCCACCAGCAGGACGTTCAGGCTGGAGAGGTCGTGCGTTGTGTTCAGTGCGGCCTGTGTCCACACCAGCGCGAGCGGCGGCACGAGACCGGTGATCGTCACGTGCTCGCGTGCGATGAGAGGGAACGCGGTCTCCGGGTCCGGACTCGGGCACAGCACCACTCGTCCGCCCGCACACAGGGTGCCCAGCGAACCCGGCGAGCTGAGTGGGAAGTTGTGCGCGGCCGGCAGGACGACCAGATAGACGCTGTTCTCGTCCATCGCGCAGATCTCGTTCGACCCGCGGAGCGAGTACAGATAGTCGTCGTGTGTGCGTGGGATCAGCTTCGGCACACCGGTGCTGCCGCCGGAGAGCTGGAGGAACGCCAGGTCGGATGCCTGCGGCCGGTCGTATTCCTCTGCGGGATCACGCGGCACCGAGCTCAGCGCCGTGTGGTCGCCCGGCTCGCCCACCACGAACACATGCCGCAGCGTTGGTGCCTGATCCTTCACCTTCGCGGCGAGGTCGCGGTAGTCGAAGCCTTCATGGTGGTCGGCGGTGACATACGCGACGGCCTCGGAGAACGAGCAGAAGTACCCGATCTCCGACTCTCGGTGGGCCGGCAGCGCGAACACCGGCAGCGCGCCGATCCGGAACAGTGCGAAGACCACCTCGAAGAACTCCGCGACATTCGGCAGTTGCACCACAACACGGTCGCCCCGGCCGATCCCGGCGGCCAGGAAACCGGCGGCGAGCCGGTCGGCGCGCAGGTCCAGCTCGCCGTAGGTCCAGCGCCGCCCGAGTCCGGCCGGGTCGACCACGGCGATCCGGTCCGGATGCTGCCCGGCGCGGGTGCGCAGCATCTGCCCGAACGTTTCGCCCTGCCAGTACCCGGCGGCGCGGTAGCGCTCCGCGAAGTCGGCGGGCCAGGTCGGCGCATCCGCGCTCACAGCGTGGCCCCGACAGCGTCGAGAAAGGTGCGGAACTTGGCGCTCGTCTCGGCTATCTCCGCCGCCGGGTCGGACGAGGCCACCACGCCCGCTCCGGCGAACAGCCGCAGTCCGCTCGGGGCCGCCTCGGCGCAGCGGATGGTCACCACCCACTCACCGTCGCCCGCCGCGTCGCCCCACCCCACGACCCCGGAGTACAGCCCGCGGTCGAACGGCTCCAGCTCCCCGATCACCCTTCGGGCCAACGCGGTTGGCTGCCCGCAGACGGCGGGTGTGGGGTGCAGGGCGCAGGCGAGTTCCAGGGCGGAGGCCGGCGCTCCGCCCCCGAGGTCCGCAAGGGATCCGGTCATGGTCGTCGACAGGTGCCACATCGCTGCGGTCTTCACCAGCGTGGGCCGCTCGGGCACGACGAGGTCGGTGCAGTACGGGGCCAGTGCCTCGCGTATCGCGTTCACGACGACGGCGTGCTCGTGCAGGTCCTTCGGCGACTCGAGCAGCGCCGCGGCCCGTCGCACATCCTCGGCGAGGTCGGCACTGCGAGGTGTGGAACCGGCGAGCGGGTTGGCGACCAGAGCGTCGCCGCGCCGGGAGACCAGGAGTTCGGGGCTGGCACCCAGCAGGGTGCGGCCGCTTCCGGTGGGCATGGCGAAGGTGTAGCCGCGGGTGTCGCGACGGGCGAGGCGTTGCAGCATCCCTGGCACATCGGGCTCCCGGTCGCCCCTCAGATCGAGTGCACGGGCCAGGACGACCTTGCTGAACTCGCCCGCCTTCATCCGGCCGACGGCGGCGGCGACAGCTGCTCCGTACACCTCGGGCGCCGGGACCGGGCTCATCTCCCAGGCGGTGTCGGCCGGTTCGGGCGCAGGCAGCGCGATCAGCGGGTCCCTGCCGAGTGCGGGCGCCTGGTGCAGGGTGTCGGGGACGGCGAGGGCGGCGGGCGCGGCAGGGTCGAACGGCATCGCTCCGACGACGATCGGGTCCGGCTGTCCCGATGCGCGGGCCGAGGTCAGAGCGTCTCGTACTCGTTCCGTCAACGGTCGTGCGTCGTGCGGCACTTGGACGCTGATGCCACGGGCCAGGAGTGTTCGGGTCGGTGAGGAGAAGAAGCGGTCCGTCGCGGGCCGGTAGGCGTCGAGGAGCGCTGTCGCCGTACCGACGACGCCGGCTCCGGACTCCTCCGTGGTGAGCGTGTCATGGACCGTGACCACCTTGGGATCTCCCAGTCTCTCCGGGGGTAAGGAATGTGCGAACAGCCGGGCACCGGGCACCCCTTGATATGTGAGGCAAGGCTCACCTACCATGGCTCGCGGTTGGCCGAACGGCAGTCGGCCGATGCCGCCGCGCTGGGGCATGTCATGTGCGGGACGGCGTCGGTTCACCGACGGCGGATTTCTTGCCGAGCTCACCGGCGGCCCCGTTCCCTGTGCTCGTCACCCGGTTCATTGCGGACGCGGCTGATCCAGCTGCCCGCCGTGAACAGTAACGCCGTTACGACTCCCCGCACCCGTCGGCTGACACGCCCTGACATGCGCAGCGATCCGCTGCGGCCTTTGGTCAAGGGTTCGCAAACGGCTCAACCCCAGGAGCTTTTGGCCGACCGCGCGCCAGCCGGCGCCGCGCCGCCCGCGTGCGCCGCGAGGGCCTCAAGCAGCGGAGCGCCCGTGTATCCGCAGTGGTTACGCGCGCTCGCTCGTGTCGTCCGGCCAGATTCCGATGTGGTCCGCTTCCAGCTCCAGCATGACCCGATCGCGCATGCCCAGGGCCTCCGTGTAGTCCGCGGGCAGTTGCAGCCGGCCGGCGCGGTCCAGCATCGCGTACTCCCTGGCCACCACCGATTCCTGGCCCGTCGCGTCGACCTCCGTGCGGCGCAGAGTTTCCGTTGACGTGCGGCCGTCGCGGATGGCCACCGTGCGCCGGACCTCGTCGGCCACCGCCTGATCGTGGGTGACGACGACGATCGTGGTGCCCAGTTCCTCGTTGGCCGTACGCAACGCGGCGAAGACCTGCTCGGCCGTCTGGGAGTCCAGCTCGCCCGTGGGCTCGTCGGCGAGAAGCACCGACGGCTCGTTCGCCAGCGCCACCGCGATCGCCACCCGCTGCTGCTGGCCGCCGGACATCTGGTGCGGGCGGCGGTCGCGGCAGTCCGCGACATCCAGCAGGGAGAGCAGGGACTCGGCCCGCTCCGCCTTGTTCTTCGTACGGCCGCGGAGTTGCATCGGCAGCGCCACGTTCTGCGCGGCACTCAGATACGGCAGCAGATTGCGTGCCGTCTGCTGCCAGACGAAGCCGACGACCTCGCGCCGGTAGCGCAGCCGGTCCTTCGCGCCCATGGTCAGCAGATCCCGGCCGGCCACCTTGGCCGCGCCTGCCGTCGGCTCGTCGAGGCCCGCGAGGATGTTCATCAGGGTCGACTTGCCGCTGCCGGACGCGCCGACCAGAGCCATCAACTCGCCGTCGCGGACCAGGAGATCGAGTCCCTGGAGCGCCTGCACCTCGACACCGTCCGTGGAAAAGATCCGGACCAGCCGGTCGCAGGTGATCAGCGCGTCGTGGCCGTACTCGGGCCGGTCGCGGCGGGCGGCCGCGCGGCGCTCCAGCTCGTCGAGGGTGATCCCCGTGGAAGAGCCGGTCGTAGCGGACTCGGTCATCGCGTGTCTCCTGCCCTGAGTTCGGTCGTTGTCCTGCGCCGGGTGGTCACCCAGGCCTGCGCCGCGGCCACCGCCGACGCGATCACCACCACGGCGAGCGCGGGCAGCATGAGGCTCCAGGGATCGGCGCGCAGCTGTACGCCGCCGAGGGACGGGAAGCTGCCGTGCGAGGCGAGCGCAAGACGGCCCAGATCAATGCCCGGCGCGAGCAGCCGGATCGCCGCCCAGCCGACCATCCCGCCGCCCACCGCCGCCAACAGCGCCTGCGGCAGGTTCTCCAGGATCAGCAGACGGCGACCCTGACGACGGGTCAGGCCCATGGTGCGCAGCCGGGCCAGCAGCGCGGCACGCTCCGGAGCGCTCTGAAGCAGCGACAGCAGCAGCGCGAGGACGGCGTATCCGGCGGCCGCCGCTGCGGCCGCCACGTAGATCCGCTCGGCGCCGCTCTGCACCGGCGACTCGGTGAAAGCGGCCCGTTCGGCGGAGCGCAGCGTGACGGTGAGGGCGCCGCCTGCCGTCCGGGCCGCGGCCTGCAAGTCGGCGCCGGACACGGACGGGCCGGAGACCAGCAGTGTGGTGGCGGGGCGGGAGTCCGGCAGACCCGCCGCGTCCACCACCAGGAACTCACCGTCGGCCACGGCCGGAGTGGTGCCGCGCACGGCATCCACCCGGACCGTGAACATGCCGCTCGTAGGACCGATCGTGGCCGCCTGGTCGCCGAGCCGCTCGGCGACCCGCGGGGAGGCGATCGCGGGCAGTGGACCGGAGGACTTCCGCAGCTCGTCGGCGCGGAACGCGCCGAGGCCGGTGCGGCGGGCCAGACTTGCGTACGAGTCGGGGTCGACGGCGAGCAGCGTGACGCTCTCAGTGCCGCTGTCCCGCAGATCCAGGTCGGCCTCGCGGTAGAGGGCCACGACATCGCGCACCCCCGCCACCTTCCGTACCTCATCGGCCAGCGTGTCCGGCAGTTCGTCGGCCGCATCGATACGGGCATCGGCGCCCACCGCCGCCAGCGAAGCCCTGTCCCGGGCGTCTGCGACCCCGGCGAGCACGGAGCCGCCGAACGCCGCCGTCGTCAGGGCAATCAGCAGCGCGAGCAGCGGGAGCGCGGCGGTGGCCGAGGACCGGCCCGCGCGGGCCAGGGACAGAAATCCGATGGCACCGCGCCGCCGCGCCAGCGGCAGCGCCGCGAGCCGCAAGGGCAGCGGATACAGCCGTACGAGCAGCAGTGCGGCGATCACACCCACCAGCACCGGGGCGGCGCTGATCAGTCCGTCCGCGTCGCCGTCCGACGTGCCCCGGCGGCGGAGCGCCGCCACAGCCGCCACGGTCAGCACCAGCAGCGTCAGTTCGGCCACCGTCCGGCGCCGCGAGGGCCGGGCTGATGCGAGATCGTCCCGATCGCCGTGCAGCCGGGGCCGCCGGTGCAACAACGCGGCCCGCAGCGGCAGCGCGGCACAGGCGACCAGTGCGACCGCGGCCGAGGCCAGCAGAGGCGGCAGCGTCCGGCCCTCGGGGACGACGACGAGGGCCAGGGCACAGCCGATCGCCGCGGCGGGCAGTACAGGAACGGCGACTTCCGCGACCAGCCGTCCTGCGATACCGCGCACCGAACCGCCGCGTGAGCGCAGCAGCGCCAGCTCCGTGTGCCGACGTGCTGCGGCCAGGCCGCCGGCCATCAGCAGGACGACGCCCGCGACGCTGCCGACACCGAACGCAGCGACCGCGACGACCGGATTGATGGCGGTACGAATGCTCTCGAAGTCGATGAGAACGTCGTCCAGGCCGGAGTCGATCTGCAGTTGAGGCGAGACGATGGTGCGCAACTCGGACTGAAGCGGGCCGTGTTCAAGAGCCGCGATCGTCTCCGTGATGCGGGGCAGATCGCTCATGGCGAGCCCGCTCGGATCGGCGGCGACGCGCCAGTAGGCCTCGGTGTCCGCGCTCACCGACAGCAGCACCGGCGCTGCCTCCGGCGCCAGCAGCAGCGCGCCGTGCCAGTACGGCTGGGGTGGGGGCCCGGGGGTGTACAGCCGTGTCGGCGTGCGCAGGACCGGCTCGACCGACCAGTAGCTCAGCTGGGGCCGCGCCGGTTCGACGATGCCCGTGACCTTGATGGCCAGCGGCGTGCCCGCGGCCAGCCGTGGCACATGGACCGTCGAACCGACCTTGATGCCGAGGGCCTTGGCGGTGGCCTCGGTGACCGCGGCCTCCACCGCATCCGCAGCCGGACCGACCGAGCCCGCAGCGGCCGCGGGCAGCCGTCCCGAGAGCAGCTTGGAGTGGTCGGCAAGTCCTGTCCGGGTGCTCAGCGTGAACACCGGGCTTCCGCCGTCCAGTTGAGGAAGCCACTCGTCGGTCGCCGCAACCGGTTTGGTGATGTGCGCTCCGTAGGTGGACTGTTCGGCGTCGGCGCGCAGGGGATCCGGCAGCGCGGCCAGGATCTGGCGGTGCTGCTGGGTCAGCAGACGGAAGTCCAGCGACGCGGCCCAGTCGCTCTGGACGGTGTCCTCGTGTTCCGCCGGATCGTCGGTCAGCTGGATGGTGCTCCGGTCCGGTGACGCACTGCTCATCTCGTGGCGCAGGCCCTCGCCCTCGTACGTGTCCACGCCGCGCGGGAAGGCGGCAGCGAGGAACGACGTGACCAGGACCAGCAGCATCAGCGCGAGGGCGGTCCCGGGTGCGGTGCGCAGCCGGGTACGGACCCAGGGGGCGACAGCCTTCACTTCACCGGCCTCCCTGGACACGCAGTTCCGTCGCCGCATTACCGCGACGCAACGCCAGCGCGGCCACGATGAGCACGGGCGCGGCGGCAACTCCCGCCAGCAGCACGGCCACCCGGCCGACGGGCAGCTCCACCAGCACGCCCGGGATGGGCTGTGTGGCCTGCCCGGTCAGCACGATCAGCGGCACGACGGCCCGGGTGAGCACCGCGCCGAGACCCAGCCCGATCAACAGCGCAAGGCCGATCAACAGGGACTGCTCGGCAGCCAGCACCCGGGCCAGCTGACGCCGCGGCGTACCGAGCGCCCGCAGCACCGCGAACTCCGCCCCACGTTCCCGCACCGCGCCCACCGTGCTCACGGCGAAGCCGACCGCGGCCAGCGCGGCCGCGACCAGAGCCACCGCGAGCAGAGCCGACTGCGGACCCGCGCCCAGCGGATCGTCGTGCAGTTCCTCGGCGATCTCGTCGCGTACCTGTATCTGGGTCGGGTCGATCTCGGCTCTGTCCCGCAGTGCAGCCGCCACCTGCGTCGCCTTGCCCGGCTCGGTGAACAGCCACCATTCGGTGGGCGGGAAGGCGGAGTCGGGGCGGGCGGCGAGCACCCGGTTCACGGCTCGCAGGTCGAGCAGCAGTGCGCCGCCGTCGGTTGCCGGGGCGGCGGCCGGGTCGGGTCCAACAACGCCGGGACCGGTCGTCGGAACGCCGCGCAGCACGCCCGCGATCTTCACCTGGATGCCTCCGCCCGGCATCGGGACCTCGATGACCGCGCCGGGCTTCGCGCCGCTGGACTCGAGGAAGCGATCGGTCGCCAGGGCCGCCGGCACGGCCGGTTCGGCGCGCCGGGCCCTGACCACGACGGTCACCGTGCGCTCGGCACCCCACATCGCGTCGAACACCGCCTTGCCCGTGTGGTACGAGAGGTCCAGCGGCGACCGCGCCGAAGAACTCACAGCGGTGACCTTGGGAGCGGCCTCGCCGATCGTCGGGTCGGGCTCCATGCTCGCGGCAATGCTCGCCTCCCAGACGAGCCCCTTCGGCACAGTGACAGCCTGTGCGGCACCGCCTGCGGTGATCGAACGCATCGCGTTGATCGTCAGCCGCTTGGGCGCGATCCGGTCCGGAGAACCCGCCTCGTCGAACTCGACCGCTGTCAGCGCCAGCGGACCCGCGGGCCTGCCCGCCGGCGCGTCGGCCGCTTTGGCGAGGTCCACGGTCGTCGCATGCGGCTTGCCGTCGGCCGCCGGCACGGAGTCCAACTGCAGCCGGTACGGCACTCCGTAGCGGTCCTCGACTGTGAGAGTGATGCCCGTGCCCTGCCCGCTGTACGGACCGTCCTCCGCAGCACGCAGCGTCATGTCGAGAACGAGACGAGCCGTGTCATCGGGCAGCACCACCCCGGCACGGGCGGTCTTCTGCGGGTGCAGGCCCGCAAGCAGTCGCTCGGGGTCGCCGTCCGCCAGGTCGTCCCGCAGCCGCAGTTCCTTGCCCGCGAGACCGGTGTCGAGCGCCAGCACCGTGGCCTGACGGCCGCCCGACAGACCGAGACCGGTACGGGCGGCCGGCACCGCGGCCGTCACGCCCGGCATCCCGTCGTACACCCCGCCCTGCCCGAACTGGACGGTGCCACTGCCCAGCACACGCACCGGGGCACCCGCCCTGAAGTCCGCCTGATCGTCCTGCGACCGGTCCCAGGACGCACCCTGCCCGATCGCCAGCATGCCCATCGCCACGGCGAGCACCAGCAACAGCACCGGACCCGCGCCACGCAACGGTCTGCGGCTGAACTGCCAGCCCGCCAGCGACGCCGTCAGCCCACGGCCCCCGGTCGCACGCCGCTCCGCGAGCCTGGCGGTCGGCGGCAGCAACCGCAGGGTCAGAACGGTCCCGGCCAGCAACGCCAGCGCAGGCGCCACCACCAGCAGCGGATCGATGCCCAGCTCACCCTCACGGTCGCCGCTCAGCGCACCGCTGCCGGACGTCCGCCGGTCCAACTGCCAGTAGGCGACAGCCGCCACGACGACAAGACCGAGATCCGCACCGGCCCGCAGCGGGGCGGGCAGCGCGGACGCACGCCCCCGAGACGCCCGGCCCGCCGTGAGTGCCGGCGCCACCACGGCCACCGCGCAGGCCAGCGCCGCCACCGCGCCGACCAGCCAGACCTGCGCGGTCAGACCGGTGTCGAGGTCCAGCCCGATCCTGGCCAGCAGCCCCTGCCCGGCCAGCAGTCGCGTGAGCGGCCCGGCCAGCAGCGGTGCGCACACGGCGGCCGGCAGCGCAAGCAGCAACGCCTCCAGCGCGGACAGCGAGGCAAGCCGCCCCCGCGACGCGCCACGGGCCAGCAGCACCTGGGTCTCGCCCTCGCGCTCCGTGCTCAACAGCCGTGCCACCAGCAGCAGCGCGTACGCGGCGAGCAGCACCAACTGCAACGAGACGATCAGCAACGTCGCGCGCGACACCAGCAGCGCGCGCTCCAACTGACCCAGCACATCGGGCAGCGAAGTGCGGGCCACCACACCATGCTTCAGCTCAGGCTGCGCCGCGAGGAACTTCTGGCTGCCCTTCGCCGCCGTCCTCAAGGAGCCGATCCGGTCCGCACTCAGCCGGCCGAAGTCCGCGGTGGCCAGCCACGACGGACCGTCCTGGCTGATGCGGCCCGAGCCGAGGACCGCGGCGTCGGTGAGCAGCGGCCCGTACATCGTGAACGAGTCCTTGCGCACACCACGCCCGCGCAACTCGTCCAACTGCCAGTACGGATCGCTTCGATCAGCCGGACGATAGACGCCGGTGACCCGTACCCGTACCGCGGGACCGCCCAGCCGGTCGGCAAGACTCAGCACCCGCGGCCCCGGCGCGAGCTTCAGCCGCTTGGCCGCCACCTCGGGCACGGCGACCTCGGTCACCGGCCCGCCCGGACCCGCCACCGGCCACTGGCCCGCCGACAGCCGGACCCGCGAACGGTCCACCACCGCGAACCTGGTGAGATCAGGTTCACCCTTCCTGGCAGCCGCCGACTGCAGACTGCGCGGCAGTCCGTACGGCCCCGACCGGTCGAACTGCCGCAGAGTCACCGGGAGTCCGTCGAAGGACTGCTGCGCCCCGAGCCGTGCAGCCCGCCCGGCCGCAGCGCGGTCGGCGCCGGGACTGCCGGGATTCTCCGAGGTGATGACCAGCGAGGCCGCCCCGGCGTTCCTGGTCTCAAGAGCGTGACGCAGCCCGGCGTCTCCGACAGAGCCCGCGAAGGCCGCCAGGGCGGCCAGCACGGCCGTGGTGAGCAGAACCGCGAGCAATGCGGCTGTGAGCAGCAACCGGTGTCCACGCACACGGAGAAACACAAACCCCGCCACCGGTCGCCCCGCCCCCTGATTTTCACGCCGTACGTCCCCCGAAAGCCCTTTCGAAACGGGATGCTTTCAGAGTCGGCGTGCGGAGGAAACCGCTCTCACGCAGGACTTGATGAGATCGTGACCGGATTCCGGCACGGGAACACCGGATTCCGGCCCGAGGACCGACCGATCCGAGCAGCTGGACGGTGCGGCGGCGTCAGAGCTGCTCGACGACAAGCCCGTCGTTGAGCTCCAGCACCCGGTCGGCCAGCCCGAGCAACTGAGCGTCATGCGTGGCCACCAGCGCCGTCACGCCCTCTCCCCGCACCACGGCACGCAGCAGCTCCATCACCGCCAGCCCGGTCTCCGCATCCAGCTGCCCCGTCGGCTCGTCCGCGATCAACAGGGCCGGCCGGTTGGCGAGCGCGCGGGCGATGGCGACACGCTGCTGCTGGCCACCCGAGAGTTCACCGGGCCGCTGCGCCGCGTGATCGGCCAGGCCGACGAGCTCGAGAAGCAGCTCGACACGCTCCTCGCGCTCCTGCGGGTCGGTCCTGCGCAGCCGCATCGGCACGCCGACGTTCTCGGCGGCCGTCAGGATCGGGATCAGCCCGAAGCTCTGGAAGATGAAGCCGATCCGGTCACGGCGCAGCTCCAGCAGCCCGTTCTCGCCGAGCCCGGCCAGATCGGTACCGCCGACGGTGATGCGTCCCTGGTCGGGAGAGTCGAGTCCACCGACCAGATTGAGGAGCGTGGTCTTCCCGGAACCCGATCTGCCCTTGAGCGCGACGAGTTCGCCACGCGGAACGTCGAACGACACACCACGCAGCGCGTGCACGGCGGCGGCCCCGGTACCGAAGGAGCGGTGCAAGTTCTCCACCCGCACCATGGGTTCGTCGTCCCGGTCGACGGCGACGGCCGTGCCGGTGTGCGCGCTGGTGCTCTCGGTCATCAGAAATCCCCCGTACGGAATCGGTCCGGCTCAGTATGTGCAGGGGCGTACGGCCGGGCAATGGCCGGACGTCAGAAGGCCATCACGGTCATGCCGCGTCACCCTTGACACCCTGACGTTGTGGTCGCGTGCAGCTCGTGCTCCTCCGCGGCGGGCTGCACGTCGGAATGCATGATTTCACTTGCGTGATGTCACGCGCCGCTTTCGCCGTCGACGAAGCGGTGTACGAGCATCGTCCCGGGTGCGGTCTTCGCTCCGGGTCCCGGGACGGGCTCGACGTCTTCGGAACGTACGGTTCGGCCGCAGGCGGAGCAGGTGACCGACGGAACGAATTCCTGGCCGCAGGCGGCGTGGCGGAACAGGACCGGCGGCCCTCCGTCCGGGGTGGTCCAGCGGTCGCCCCACGCCGTCAGTGCCATCAGGATCGGCACGAGCTCGCGACCTGCCTCGGAGAGTGTGTACTCGTGACGCGGCGGGCGGTCCTGGTACTGCGAGCGGTCGACGATGCCGTGTTCGGTGAGTGTCCGCAGGCGCGCGGTCAGCAGGTTGCGTGAGATGCCGAGGTCTTCGACGAGGTCCTCGAAGCGGCGGAAGCCGAAGTACAGGTCCCGCAGGATCAGCGGCGACCACCAGTCGCCCACCGCTTCCAGCGCATGGGCCATCGAACATTGCATCGCGGAGTAGCTGGTCTGGCGCACGGCTCAACCCTAGTGCATTGCAGCATTGAACTGACTGTGTTTGACTCAGTTGCACCATTGAACTTGGAGGTCGCCGTGTACCACCGCATCGTCGCCACGAAGATCCGCCGCACGTTCGCCGACATGAGCGCCGGCAAACCCCAGTCCCTGGCGAGCGCGATGGCTCCCACGTTCACTTACCGCTTCTACGGCGACCACGCGCTCTCCGGCGAGCGCCACACCCTGGACGCGTTGCGCCGCTGGGCCGAGCGGGGCGCCCGGCTGATTCCGGACCCGCGGTTCCGGGTCGACGAGGTCATCGTCACCGGTCCCCCGTGGGCAACGCGCGTCGCGACCCGCGTCTCCGTCAGCGCAGAACTGCCGGGCGGGAGCCGGTACGAGAACGTGTTCATGCAGTTCATGCATCTGCGCTGGGCCAAGATCACCGAGGTCCGCACGCTGGAGGACACCGCGGTGCTCGAGCGGGCGCTCGACACGGTGGCGGCGAGCGGTGTCGCCGAGGCGCATGCGGCTCCGATCTCGGACTGACCGTGCGCCCCGGTTCGGTGGCGGTGGGCCTTAGCGTGTGAGGCATGACGGCGAAGTGTCGGATCTGTGGGCGCGCGATCGAGACCGGTGGCGGGCCTGGGCGGGCCGCTTCGTACTGCTCGCAGGCGTGCCGGCAGCGCGCGTACCGGGAGCGGCGAAAGCCTGCCGGGGTGCCTGTCGAAGAGCTGATCACCGAGATCGGTGACCGGCTGCGGAAGGTGCGGCCGACTCCCCCGCTGGCTTTCCACGCGGACGTTGAGGCGCTGTCGCCACGGTTCGCGCAGCTGCGGCGGCTGGCCCGCGAGGCGCGTGAGGCGCGTGAGGCGCGTGAGGCGCGTGAAAAATCTGCCGCGCCCGAGGGTGTCCCGTCGGACGTCACCGATACGGGATTCGTCACGCCGGACGATGTGACGAATCCCGGTGACGACGGTGAGGCCGCCTTCGGCGTTCTCGCCGATCAGCACCGGCGTGAGCTGCGCGTGCACTGCTACCGGCTGCTCGGCTCGTACGACGAGGCGGAGGACCTGACGCAGGAGACATTCCTGCGGGCCTGGCGGGGGCGGGCGACACTGGAGGGCGTCGAGAATCCACGGGCCTGGCTCTACAAGATCGCCACCAATGTCTGCCTGGACTTTCTGCGGAAGCACAACCGGCGACCGACCGCCTACGAGCCGGTGCCGGGCATGGACTCCGGTGACGGGCCGCCGCCGCCACGGCTGCCGTGGCTGCAGCCGTTCCCCGACGACCAGTTGCCCGAGTCGCCTACGCCGCAGCACGAGCCGGACGATCAGGCGGTGGCGAGCGAGACGCTCGAGCTGGTCTTCTTGACGGCCATTCAGCGGCTGCCGGCGCGGCAGCGGGCGGCGGTGATTCTGCGCGATGTCGCCGGGTGGTCGGCCCAGGAGACGGCCGATCTGCTGGGCTCCAGCCTGGCTTCGGCGAACAGTGCCGTCCAGCGGGCCAGGTCCGCCTTGCGGGAGGCGCTACCGGGGCGGCGCGAGGACTGGTCGGCGGCGGAGGAGCCCAGCGCGGAGGATCTGGCGCTGCTGAATCGCTATATGGCCGCGGCCGACCGGGCCGATGTGGACGCGATGGTCGAGCTGGTGCGTGCGGACGCGGTGCTGACGATGCCGCCGAATCCGTTCTGGTTCACCAGTCGCGACGCGCTCTTCGCGTTCGTCCGGCCGAACCTTGATCCGGCGTCACCGATGTTCGCGGGAAACTGGCGGTTCCTGCCGGTGCGTGCCAATGGCCAGTTGTCGGTCGCCGGTTATCTGCAGCGTCCCGGCACCAGTGTCTTCAGGGCTCAGGTGATCGACGTGCTGCGTGTCGAGGAAGGGCAGATCGCGGAGATCACCACGTTCGAGCCGCATCTCTTCCCGGCGTTCGGGTTGCCGATGACGCTCTGAGTACCCGTGATGTCCAGCGCGAGGAGTTCAGGCAGCGCCGCTGACGCCTGGCGCGACAAATCGCCTGTAGAGCGGGGCGAACTCCGCCGGGGGGTCGCTCTTCACACCCAGTTCGCCCTTGAGCACAGGTGCGATCCGGTCGGCGATGAACTGTGCGAACTGCTGCTCCGACTCCCAGATGTCGAGCACGTGGAAGCCGTCGTCCGCGAACCAGCACACGTGCAGCACGCACCCGTCCGGAACGTCCTTTTCCCAGCGCACCCGTTCGCGCACCGCGTCGTACAGGTCGGGTGTGATCTCGGGCCACACAAAGGTCATCACGACTGCCATGGCGGTTCCTCTCTGTCGCCTCGGTGCGCGCGCCTCTGCCGGTGCGGCACGGCACGGCCAAACTAAGCGGGTCAGGCCGGCCCGGCACTTCGGAGCAGCCATTCGGGCTCGGGTTGCCACCCGCATCCTCGGCCGGCCGGACGCAGGACGGACGAGGGCGTCCAATCGGCTCACCAGCTCAATGCGCGGCGAACGATGAGTTTGCGCGGCAGGCACGTCGTACGGGGCGACGGGCGCACACGGCGCCCCCGTGCAGGGAGACGAGAGCCATGCTGAAGGACAAGGTCGCGGTCATCTACGGCGGTGCTGGTTCGCTGGGCGCAGGTGTCGCGAAGGCGTACGCCGCGGCCGGCGCGCGGGTGTTTTTGGTGGGCCGAACAGAGTCCACGCTGCGGGAGGCCGCCTCCGGGACCGGTGCCGAGTACGACGTGCTCGATGCCCGTGACGAAGCGGCCGTCGAGGCTCATGCGTCCTCGGTCGTCGAGCGGGCCGGCCGGATCGACATCTCGCTCAACCTCGTGCCGCGAGGGGACTTCCAGGGCGTGCCGCTCACGGAGATGTCGCTCGCGGACTACACGAGGCCGGTCGTGCAGGGCATCGCCTGCCAGTTCATCACCGCCCGGGCCGCGGCCCGCCGGATGGCCGCGCAGGGTTCGGGCGTCATCCTGTCGCTGGACAGCGGGTCCGCCAACGGCAGTCCGATGCTCGGGGGCACGGCCGCGGCGGACGGTGCGATCGACGCGCTGATCCGCCAGTTCGCCCAGGAGGTCGGCCCTGCGGGAGTCCGCGTCTGCGGGATCTGGACCGCCGGCGTCACCGACAGTCTGACGGCGGAGAAGCTGGCCGCGGCCGGAGCCACAGGTCTGGACGAGGCCGCTGTCCAGGGCATTCGCGGTCACCTCGACAACCTGCGGATGACCAGGCGCTCGCCGCGGATCGCCGACATCGCCGCGCTGGCGACGTTCCTCGCCTCCGACGCCGGCTGCTCCATCACGGGTACCTGGGTCAACGCGACCGCGGGAATGTTCGCCAGCTGACGTCGTGTCGGCCGCGGCTCCTTCCGCCGCGGCCGGCGACTGGCCGGTTCCCTTCAGTACAAGATCGGACACAAGTTACTTTTTGGTATGCCGTGACTTAACAGGCCAGAAACAGTAGAACCTGTTCTCACTCCACCGAGAGTGAGGAATGTCACATGAGCGATTCTGTCAAGCGTGGTACGGGTTCTGACGGCGTATCACGCCGCAGATTCATCGCTGGAACCGGTTCTATTCTTGGAGCCGTGGCCTTAACGGGTCACCACACCGCGGCCCAGGCGGCGGCCACCGCCGTGATCACCCCCGGAGCCCACGTCCCCGTCCTGGTGATCGGCACCGGATACGGCGGCTCCGTCGCCGCTCTGCGTCTCGCCCAGGCCGGCGTCAACGTGCACATGATCGAGATGGGCATGGCCTGGGACACCCCCGGTTCGGACGGCAAGATCTTCTGCAACACGACCACGCCGGACTACCGGTCCTACTGGCTCCGGACCAAGACCAAACAGCCCCTGAGCAACTTCCTCGGCTTCCCGCTCGACAAGACCATCCCCCGCTACACCGGGATCCTGGACGCCGAGGAAATGGGCGGCATCATCGTCTACCAGGGCCGTGGCGTCGGCGGCGGCTCACTGGTCAACGGCGGCATGGCCGTCACGCCCAAGCGGGAGAACTTCGCCGCCGTGCTCCCGTCGGTGAACCCCGACGAGATGTACGGCACCTACTACCCGCGCGCCAACGCCGGGCTCGGGGTCTCCACCATCGACCCGGCCTGGTTCGACACCGTCGACTGCTACCAGTACGCCCGGGTCGGCCGCAAGCACGCCCAGCGTTCCGGTTTCCCGTTCGTCTTCGTACCGGACGTATACGACTGGAACTACATGAAGCAGGAGGCGGCCGGAACCGTCCCCAAGTCGGCGGTGGCCGGCGAAATCCTGTACGGCAACAACTACGGCAAGAAGTCGCTCCAGCAGACCTACATCGCCCTGGCCAAGGCCACCGGCAGGGTCACCATCTCGCCGCTGCACAAGGTCACTTCGGTCGCCCCGGCGGCCGACGGTGGCTACACGGTCGTCATCGACCAGATCAACACCAGCGGTGACACCACGACCACCAAGACCGTGACCGCGGACAGGGTGTTCTTCGCGGCCGGCAGCGTCGGCACCAGCAAGCTGCTCACCAGGCTGAAGGCCACCGGCGCGCTGCCCAACCTCAACAACGAGATCGGCATGGGATGGGGCGACAACGGCAACGTCATGTGCGGCCGCGCCAACCACCTGTGGGACCCGACCGGCAAGGTCCAGTCGAGCATCCCGTGCTCCGGCATCGACAACTGGGCTGCGGGCGGCGCGTTCGCCGAGGTCGCACCACTGCCCACCGGGATCGAGACGTACGCCTCGTTCTATCTGTCGATCACGAAGAACCCGAACCGTGCACAGTTCTCCTGGAACGCGGCGGCGGGCAAGGTCGACCTGAACTGGCAGACCGCCTGGAAACAGCCGTCCATCGACATGGCGAAGACGATCTTCGACAAGATCAACGCGAAGGAGGGGACGATCTACCGCACCGATCTCTTCGGCACGTACAAGATCTGGGGCGATCACCTGACGTACCACCCACTCGGCGGCGCGGTACTGAACAAGGCCACGGACAACTACGGCCGCCTGCACGGCTATTCGGGCCTGTATGTGATCGACGGCGCGCTGATCCCCGGGAACACCAGCGTGAACCCGTTCGTCACGATCACGGCGCTCGCCGAACGCAACATCGAGAAGATCATCGCGACCGACCTGTAGCCGCCCGGTAGTCCCCCAGTAGTCGCCCCGTAGGTACTCGAACTCGCGCGGCCCTTTCGTTCCTGCCAGATGGGGCCGTGCGATCCCGTTTCTGGAAGTACTGGATTTGCTGGGCCTGAGTACGCCGGTTCGGTCACTTTCCGGGCACTCAATCCTCGATCGAGCTCGATACGCTGCAAACTGTCACGGCGTCGCCGACGGGACGAGCCCAGGGGGAACAGTGCGGGAGAGCGTGGACGAGCGGCACAAGCGGGTACTGCGGCTCGTGCGGGAACGTGAGAGCGTGCGGGTCGTCGACCTCGCGGTCGAGCTCGGGATCTCGGTGGAGACCGCCCGGCGGGACGTGGCCGCACTGGCCGACGTGGGCCGCGTACGGAGGCTGCACGGGTCGGTGGTCTGGCCGACGGCCGAGCTGAGTGCGCGAGACGTCAGGCTCGCCCGTCAGGCGCCGCCCGCGCCGCCCAGCGGCCTCACGCTGGGGATGGTCGTACCGGCCGCCGACTACTTCTACCCGTCGGTCATCCGCGGCGCTCGCGCCGCGGCAGCCGCCGCCGGTGTGCGTCTGCGCGTCGGAATCACCGACTACCGCAGGGAGCGCGATCCGGCACAGATCAAGACCCTGATCGAGGCCGGCGTCGACGGCCTGCTGCTGACGCCCAATTGGAGCATCGACGGCCCGAGCGAAGCGGATCTGCAGGAGCTCGGCGAGCTGCGGGTTCCCGTGGTGCTGATGGAGCGGCAGATACCGATGGGCGCGTCCGGAGCAGGGCTCGACCGGGTGAGTTCCGACCATGCGGAGGGTGCCGCGGCAGGTGTGCGCCATCTGGCCGGGATCGGCCACGGGCGGATCGCGCTGATGTCCCGGACCACACACAGCCGGCCCCGCATCCGCCGTGGATACCGGGCCGCGATGAGCTCACTCGGCCTCCCCGACGACGACCTCTCGGCCCTGAACTCCGCCCCGACGGGCTACTACGACACCTTCGAGAGCGACACGGACCGGTTGCTCGACCTGATCGAATCCGACGGGGTGCGGGCGGCGATCGTGCACACCGACACCGATGCGATCAACCTGCTCCAACGCCTGCTGATCCGGGGCTACCGCGTGCCCGAGGACTTCGCGATCGTCTGCTACGACGACGAGTTGGCCGAGCTGGCGGATGTGCCGCTGACCTCGATCGCACCGGCGAAGCGCGCCATCGGCGAGTCGGCCGCAAAGCTTCTGTTGCGCCGGCTGGAAAACCCCGCGGTCCAGAGCACGCACATCGAGCTGCTGCCTCAGCTCCATGTGCGGGAGTCGTGCGGAGCCCCATCCAAGTGACCAGTGACTGACCGATACTTGACCGATTGACAGCGGAGTATTGACTTCAGTCATCCGGAATCCCAATCTGGCCAACCAATGAGGCCGCTACGCGCACGTGCTGCGGCGGACTCACGTGCCCGCCCCCGACGGCGTCCCCGCAGAGATTGGGTCCTCCATGACCGGTTCCACCTGGCATCGCCGCGCCTTCCTGCAAGCCGCCGGCGGCACCGCCCCGGCCACGGGGCTCACCGGAGTGACGTTCCGTCCGGCCTTCGCCAGTGAAACAGCCGACTCTGCCGAGGAGTTCGCGGTCCTGCGCGGGAAGTGGCGTGACCTCGTGCTGGGTACGGGCTTCAGCCCGACCGCCGAACCGTTCAAGACCCTGCTCGCCGACCTCGGCAACACGGCCCGCGGATACCTGTCGACCATGGCTCCTGCGAGCGGTTCGCTGTGGCCGGGCATGGTGTGGGCCGACCCGGAGCCGGATCTCGACGCGGAGTCGTACGCCTTCTCGGGCCGCATGAACGACAGCTACAACAGGCTGAGCGTCATGGCACAGGCCTACTGCCAGCCCGGCACCGGGCTCACCGGAGATGCGGTGCTCCTCGAAGCGATCATCGCCGGGCTCGACCACATCCACACCGACGTCTACAACGAGAGCACCACGCGATACGGCAACTGGTGGAACTGGCAGATCGGCTCCGCACAGGCGCTCATGGACATCTGCGTACTGCTCCACGACCAGCTGTCCGAAGACCGGATGGCCGGCTACTGCACGGCAGTCGACCACTTCCTGCCCGACTCGGCGGTGGCGGAGTACACCGGCACCAGCACCGGCGCGAACCGTGTCGACCTGTGCCGCGGCATCATCCTGCGCGGCATCGTCGGCCAGACCCCGGACAAGGTCGCGCTGGCCGCCCGGGCACTGACGCCGGTCTTCCCCTATGTCACGGCAGGCGACGGCTTCTACTCCGACGGCTCGTTCATCCAGCACCGCAACGTCCCCTACATCGGCGGCTACGGCTCGGTGCTGCACGACGGTGTGGGCCGGCTCCTCGCGCTGCTGCGCGGGTCCACCTGGGAGCTGAACGACCCGAGCACCCAGCTCTTCCTCGACACCGTCGAGACGGCCGTCGCGCCGTTCATCTACAACGGCCTGATGATGGACAACGTCTCGTCCCGCGGCATCAGCCGTCAGGGCGGCAGCGACCATCTGCGAGCGCACGGCCTCCTTGCCACCCTCGTACTCATCGGCCAGGGCGCGAGCCCCGAGGAGAACGCGCGCTGGCGGGCCATGGTCAAGGGCTGGCTGCGGCGCGACTACCACTTCCCGGCTCTCACGAACCCCGGCCTCAGCCTGATCCGGGCATCTCTGCTTCAGGGCGTGCAGGACGACACGTCCGTCAAGGCGGCCCCCGAGCCCGTCGAGCACCGGCTGTTCCACAACATGGACCGCGCCACGCACCGCCGACGCACCTGGGCCGCCTCCGTCTCCATGGCCTCGAACCGCATCGCCCACTACGAGTTCGGCAACGGCGAACACGCCCGCGGCTACCACACCGGCGCCGGCTGGCTCTCCTGGTGGGGCAGCGACTTCGGCCTCGAGCAGTACTCCGACGCCTACTGGCCCACCGTCGACCCGTACCGCCTGCCCGGCATCACCGCCTCCCGCAAGCCCCTCGCCGACGGAGAAGGCGGCAACTGGGGCCAGCCGATGCCCGATTCGGCCTGGGTCGGCGGCACCACCGACGGCGAGTTCGGCGCCACCGGCCAGCACCTCAAGGGCATCTCCAGCACCATGAACGCCAAGAAGTCCTGGTTCTGGCTCGACGACTCCATCGTCTGCCTGGGCGCGGGCGTCACCTCCACGGACGGCTACCCGGTCGAGACCACGATCGACAACCGCCACCTCGGTACGAGCGGCGCACCGGCCCTGACGGTCGACGGCAAGTCCCAGCCGACGGCGCAGGGTTGGACGGGCACCTTCGACGACGCCGAGTGGGCCCACATCGAGGGCCAGGCCGGCTACGTCTTCCCGGGCGGGGCCAAGGTCGGCGCGGTACGGGAGGAACGTACCGGCGCCTGGCGCGACATCAACACCGGCGGCTCCCCCGACCCGATCACGCGTCGCTATCTGACCCTGTTCACCGACCACGGCACCGACCCGGTCGATGGCGGCTATGCGTACATCCTGCTGCCGGGCGCCGGCGCGAAGTCCACCGCGCAACGCGCCTGCGACAAGGGCTGGCTGCGGATTCTCGCGAACACCGGTGACCAGCAAGGCGTACGCGTCCCCAGACTCGGCTTCACCGCGGTCAACTTCTGGAGCGCGGGCACGGTGGACAGGCTCACCGCCAGCGCCCCTGCCTCGGTACTCGTCCGGGAGAACCGCGACGGCACCGCCGTCATCGTCGTCTCCGACCCCGCCCGCCGGGCCACCTCCCTGGACGTCACCTGGAACCGGCGGGTCTCCAGGGTGCTTTCCAAGCCCGCCACCGTCGCCTCCGCCACGACCGGGTCCTCGCTGAGGCTCACCTTCAGCGACCTCACCGGCGCCGCCGGCGCACCCCAGAAGATCACCGTCCGCCTCGGCTGATCCCTTGAACGACGGGTTGACATCGTTGCCAGCCCGTCTCCTTAGGTACTCCCCCACCAAATTCCCCTCAGCAAGGAGGAGACAGTGCATCGAAGCAACGTCCGATCGGTCCCCAGCGGGCGACTGCTCGCTCCGACCGCGGTCGCCGCGGCGCTCTCGCTCGTCCTGGCAACACCCGCGCACGCCGCGGTGGAATGGGACGGCGACGCGGACAACGGAGGCACCGCCGTATTCGCCTCGATCCTTTGCGACGCGCCGTCGTACGTCTACCAGCCGGACTGGAACGACGGCCGCGGGAAGATCTTCGGCTTCACCAAGGTGGCAGGCTCCGACCGTTGCGAGGGACACGGCATCGCCGGACGCACGCTCACATCCGGCAGGACGTACTGGTTCGGCTGGGAGTCCATGACCAAGACCGGCAACGCCCAGACCGTCTTCCAATGGAAGTCGTGGGGCACCGGTGACGAGCAGGACCAGAACTACCCGGTGCTCATGAAGGTCGAGGACAGCCGGCTGAAGATCTGGTACGTCGCGCCGGGCGAGCAGTGGATCTCCGCCGGGAGTGTTGCCTGGACACCGGGCACCTGGAACAAGATCGAACTGGGCATCAACGCCCAGACATCCACCAGCGGTTCCTTCGCCCTGTACGTCAACGGCCGGCTGGTGGTCGACCGGCAGAGCGCACGGACGTGGGACCTCAAGGGGAACGTCCCCCGCTGGGGCACCTACGGCACCACGATCAACAGCGTGGAATCGGTCCACTGGGTCAACGGCCTGAAGATGGGCACGACCCGCGCCGACGTCGACTAGTCCCGCCTGACAGCACTCATGAAGGGAACCTCATGCGCCGACGTCTCATGGCACTGCCCGCCCTCGCAATCGCCTGGTCCCTCGTCACCGCCTCCCCTGCCAGTGCCGCCCTCATCTGGAACGGTGACGCCGTCAACGGCACAGGCGTTTTCAAAACTCTGGAGTGCGACTCCCCGGGCAGCGTCACGGCCGCCAGTTCCGACGGGCTCACCTACTGGAAGATGGACAAGCCCAGTGGACTCCCGCGCTGTGAGGCCCGCGGCATCAGGGTCGGCGGCAGCGCCTACACCTTCCAGAACAACAGCACCCACTACCTGGGCTGGACCAGCAATCTGAATGTCGTCGACGGCGACTTCGTCACCTTCCAGTGGAAGTCGTATCCCAACGGCGACCAGAACTATCCGCTCATCATGACGGTCAGGGACGGTTCGCTGCGGCTGTTCCACATCCCGCAGGGCGCGACCGAGAGCTGGCAGCTGATCTGGTCGACACCGGTGTCCGCCTGGCAGTGGGACCGGATCGTCCTGGGCATCCACACATCGGACACGGCCTCGGGCGGCTGGGTCGACCTCTGGTACAACGGCGCCAAGCAGACGTTCAGCAACGGCACCACCCGCTTCACGGGCCGTACTTGGAACACCTACAACGATCCCAAGTGGGGCGTCTACGACCGCGATGCGCCCGAGCACGCCGCGACCAACCGCATCGACGACATCAAGTTCGGCACCACGTACGCCGACGTCGACTGGTAGCCCTCACGTTCGGCTCTGGCCAGTAATGGCGGCCGTGCTGGCCGGAGCACGTCGGCGGCAACACAACGACCCCGGCGTATACACACCGGGGTCGCCCTTCCGGGTCGGTCGCACGTGAGAGTGCTCCGGCCCGCTTTCCATGCTATGCCCGAGGAGCTGTCCCGGCATCAGGAGTTCTTTGGGCAATACATTGCCAGGCGCCCGAAAAACGGCCCCCGCGTCGCGTCAGCCGCGTTCCTCCTCTTCGGCCTCCATGAGCCGGATCCCGTGATGCGTCAGCGTGACCATCGCCGGTGTATTGCCTTCTGCCCATTCGACCGTGATGAGCCCCTCTCCCACCAGATACGCGCAGGCGGCGGCCAGGTCCTGCTCAGGAACCTGGAGGTCGTCGCGCAGCTTCGCCCCGGTAACGCCAAGGAGGCGATTGCCTTCCGTGGTCTCGTACAGGGCTTTCATGATCGCTTCGCGGTAGTGCTTCCGCTCGTGGAGTGTTGCCATGATTGCCGCCGACTCGTGCCGGGCACCGGAGGTGGCCATGAGCCGGGGCGGCGGTGCCCTGCCGCCCCGTACAGGGGCATCGCTTCAGACTTGGTCCATCTGCGTGCGGTCCTGCTCCGAGGACTGACTCGTCACCAGCCAGGACCGCGCCGGCTCTGAGCATCTCTGCGACCTGACGAGCGGCGTCGGGAGCCGAGACGCGAAGCGCTCCCGGTAATTTCACCCTACTCCGTCGGCGGTGCAGGGACGCGCGCATGACCAGGCATTATTCGGATCCGCATCCACTGGCTCGGCGACGCCCGGCGGAGAAATCGTGTCCCCTGGCTGGAGGTAATTGCTGGCAACGCAGACGGCCGGGCTATTCGGCCCGCTGCGTGCGGGCGTTGTGCGCGAGGCCGTCCGGGGTGGCCGCTGTTCGCTGCCCGATGGGCAGGACCAGTGCCCGAAACACTGCCGGGCCGGGTGGCCTGTGTACTTCGCCGATCTCTTGCCAGCCCCAGGACTGGAAGGTGGCAAGGGCTGCACGGTCTCCTGACGGCACCAGGGTGGCGCCGAGTGAGGCATGGCTGTCGGCGAGCAGGCGTGCCTGCAGCCGGCGGGCGAGGTCACGGTCCTGCTCGTGCGGGTGGATCACGATCTCGGTGATGGCGAAGACATGCCCGGATGCTGTGAGTTGCTCGATGTTCTGCGGCAGTGCGCCGTCGAAGCCACGCCACCAGGAGCTGTCACGCCTCAGCGGGAATCCGAAGGCACATCCTGCAAGAGCCGTCGTCTCCGCGATCAGAATCGCGAACCCCGGCCTGCGGACATCGTCTGCGAGGCGGCGCAGAAAGTCCTGACGGTTGCGGTACTCCTCACCGGCGGCTGTGTCGGAGGACTCGACGTACAGGTCGGCCAGGTCCTCCTTCACGCCCTCGGCCTGCCAGCGGTTCAGTGGGCGTAGGCGTACCGCATCCATGGGGGCAGGTTTGTCCGGCTGCCCTGCCCGGGACTGCTCTCTCACAACACACCCGCCGGAACGGCAGGAGATTTTCGTTCCATGAGATCCGCGCCGGACACACGCGGCAGGTCCGTCGGCCTTCCGAGAGGGACGGCCGGGAGGCCGAGGAGCAGGGTGCCGGTGCCAGTGAGGGCGAGGAGCCGGGCCACCACGGGGGGCGGGTAGTGCAACCGCAGAGATCCACCGGCGGCGGAGGTTGCGTGCGACGCGTCGAGGAAAGCGTTGAGGCCGGTCAAGTCGCAGAAGGTGAGGGTGGTGAGGTCGATGTCGATGGTGCGGATGCCGTCGTGCAGGCATTGCGCCAGCGTGCGGCGGACCAGGTGCGCCGTCGCCAGGTCGATCTCGCCGGCCAGGGTGATCAACGCCCGGCTGTTCTTGTCGTGCCGGTAGAGGGTCAGCTGTGGAAGTGGCATAGTGCCTCGGTTCAGGAGACCGGCCGGGCAGCGCCATGCGGTGCCGGATTCCCGGCTCCTGCGCGCTCCGTTTACGGTCGTACTCTCGTGCGGGCAGGCGAACGGTCGGTCCAGCAGCCTGTGTTCCAGGCAGAGGTCCAGCTGGTTCCCTCAGGGATGCACCGGGTGATCGGACGGAGTCCGCAGCCCGCAGGCATCAGTGCCAAAAGCAATGCGCGTCGGTATGGGGGCGTCGACGTCTCTATGCAGCATAGTCCGCGGTCCGAGCGAAGGGGGCGGCCAGAAGCTGCCGTTTCTCGGCCTGGTGGGCGACCGGTATCCCGGTGTCCGAGCCGTGCCGGCGGAGTGTCTGAATCTGGACACGCAGGACGCGGCGGGTCGGGGCCCGGCTGTTCGGTGCGCGCGTGCGGCTGGTGTGGCGGACGGACGTCCACTAGGCGGGGGTGATGCCGGTGTCAGTGAGGATCTGTTCTGCCGAGGTGCAGTTGCCGTCCTCCACGGCCATGGTCATCGCGGCGCGGGCGGCAACGGCGTCGGCTTGTGGCGGGATGACCAGGAAGGAGAAGTGGTCCTGGGGTCCGCGAGTGATGAGCATGGTGCTGTCGTCGACGGCGGACCAGTCGATACGGATCATGCGGTCGTCGATGACGAGGTGGCCCGGAGCGCCGTCCCAGGCGCTCGTGTCCAGTCCGACGCGTGCGACGGGTCCCAGGCGGGCGGCCAAGGCGGTGATCAGGCTGGGCAGTTGGGTCTCGATATTGCGGGTGCGCGGCCACCACGCCCCGTCGAACAACCCCACACGACTGGAGGTGGTCTCCATCCTCAGCACAGCGACACCCGGCTCCACCGGCTGGTTGCTCGTGTCGTCCAGGAGCCGTACGGGACGCGGTAGGTCGGCTGTCATGGGGCGCTGTCCTCGGGTGGCCCCCCTCTGCCGGACCGGTTCCGCAGAGACTTCTCCTCGGTACGACGCCACGGCCGGCGCCGCCACAGTCCGCCCGTCACACTGCGTGCTGCGGCGGCCCGCCCCGAACCCTTGCCCAGCGGCTGCGAACGGCCGGAGGGCAAGGCCGCCATGCGGTCGTCGTGCCGCGTGGTGAACAGTTGAAGCGCGAGCACGCCCACGGCGATCATCGCCAGGAGCACGATCACGGTCGCGAAGGTCACCACGCCACTCACGTTCCTTCCGCCGGAATCGGCCCACGGTCAATGACTGCACCGTGGGGGCTGCGAGAGTCCGTGCGGCGGGTGTCATGCCCGCCTTCGGAGTCCCAGACCCTCTCGCGGGTCGAGTCCCAGTCAGCCTCGGCCGCCATCCGGAAGAGCTCTGCCTCCTGGATCAAGCCGCTCGCTGTGAGACAGCGCTGCGGATCAGTGGCCGTGGCCATCAGCCGGGCGGCTGTGCCGGGGCTGGTCTCGGGCGGGATAACCAGCAGGTCCAAGCGGCCGGCGGTGTAGGAGAGGAGCAGCAGTTTGTGGGGGTCCTGCTCGGCCTTGAACCAGCCCACATGCACCACGTGCCCGGCGACGGGCACCTTGCGGGGGACGACCGGCCAGAATGTGGGGTTCACCGTGACACGCGTGATCCGCCCCCACAACGGGTCCAGTACGGCCGTCAGCGCGGGAAGTTCCGCCGTGAGATCGCGGGTGCGAGGCCACCACGCACCATCGATCAGTGCAGGAGCGGCGCCGACCGGCGCCAGCATGAGTCGGAGCGGCAGCACAGAAGAAGAGGGCCGGTCCTCGGCCGCAGGCGTATACAGAATGGTCGCGGTCATGACGCCGACCCTGCCCCGGGCCGGTCATGACCGGCCCGGTGTTGTGAATCGCCGAGAACGACACGAGCGCGAAGCTGGTGTACGAAGTGTTCTCGGTAACTCCAGGGTACTCCTGGTCACGGCCCGACGGACCGTTGCAGAGATACCAGTTGAACGGCATTCAGAAGGCCGGTCGTCCGCTGCCGCGGACGGCTACGAAACAGTTTGGCAGGGATGGCCGACCGGCACGTAACGGTCGCCGACCCAGTCCCAGCCCTCGGCGCAGACCTGGCCCGTATGTCCCGTGTAATCCTGGACGCTGATCGTGGGGTCCTGCGCGTCGGCGCCGTTGGTACGGCCGCCGTCCGGGCTGACGGGGCGGGTGTTGAAAATGGCGCCCGGATATGTCGCCCATCCCAGGAACGCCGCGGTGGTCGTCACGAACCGGTCGGCGTCGTCAAGCCACGGGTAGTGTCCGGCTCCGGGCAGGACGACGAGCTCGGCGTTCGGAAACAGCCCACCGAACTCCTCCACCGCGGCAGGCGGAGAGTTCAGATCGACCTCTCCGGCGAGCACGAGCACCGGCGACCCGAACCGTGCCAGCGCAGCACGGGTGGCGTCCGGGTCGAAGGCTCCGTCGGCGCCGAAGGCAATCGCCGCCTCCTGGTTCGACTGCTCGTTCTCAGCGGCCTTGTGGGCCCGAGCCGTCTCGTCCCAGCGGCCGTAGCCGAACGGCGCGATGGCCCGCCAGGAGTCGTCCGTTGCCTTGCCCGCGACGATCGCCTCCAAGGCCGCGAACGCTGGGGCGAACCATGGCTCGTCCTTGCAGAGCTGTGCGGTCTCGAGCCGCATGTCCGAGGTGATCGCGATCCCTACAGCCCTGGTACTCGGCGTGATCAGCGCGAGCTTGCTGACGCGTTCCGGATGGCGGCGCACATACAGCGCCGCCAGATTCGCTCCTCCGGAATGCGAGAGCAGGTCCATCCTCTCGAGGCCAAGGTGCTCGCGCAGCGCCTCGACGTCGTCGACGAGTCTGTCGCAGCGGTACGAACCGGCGTCCTGCGGTACCGCCGACCGACCGGTGCCCCGAAGATCCAGCATGATCAGCTGTCGGTGCGCGGAAAGGCCGCCGAGCTCGCCGAGGTACACGGAGGCCTGCATCGGCCCGGGCAGGCAGACGACCGGAGGGCCCTCCCCGAACACGTGGTACGCAAGCTCGGTTCCGTCATGAGCGGAGAAGGTAGGCATGTTCCAAGACCCTGTCAGCAGCCCTCGGGCACAGCAACCGGGTTACCCGGCATGCTGAGCCGGCCTTGATCGTCCAACGCCGCCGGCAGGACCTCTATCGCGACGGCTTGCTGAAGAAGGTGACCGGACGCTCCTGCCGCTCTCCCTCGACGACGATGTCGACGGACTCGTCATAGAAGGCCACCAGGTCCTTGATGATCCGCACGCCGGGCAGCGGATCGGGATAGCTCCAGGCAATGTCGGGTCGCACATCGCCACCGCCCGCCCACGACCAGTACTCGGTCGCCACACCCTTGTACGGGCAACGGGTTCGCGCATCGGTCCTGGTGAAAAGTTCGAGGCGGACGTCCTCCCGCGGGAAGTAGTAGCGGACCGGCAGATGCGTCTCGAACAGCAGAATTGGCGCACGCGTGTCAGCGACGACGGTGCCTTCGATCTCGACCTGTACGTGCCGGGTGCTGGGCAGCGCGTCCACCCGCTTGTGCGGGTCACGCGGGTGCACGAAGATCTCCTCTTCCTCTTCGTACCAGTGGTCGAGGACCTCGCGCCCGAACCATTCGAAGCTGACGTGACCGGCCAGCTCCTCGCCGGGATAGGTCCAGGCCGCTGCCGCGATTTTCAGGTCGGCGAGCACAAGGTCGTAGAAGACCGTCGCTCCCGCGTGCCGCCGCGGGTTGGCGGGCCGCTCGGTCCTTCGCAGCAGATCCATCCGGATGTCTCCGGCCGGGAAGGCGTACAGGGGTACGGGACGGGCGGGCTCCCACACAAGGACCGGCCGGCGGCTGTCCACGACCGTGACATCGCCCTTCGTCGCACGCACCCAGCGTTCGCTCGGTTCCCACACCACGCTGTCGAACGATTCGGACCGACGGCGTACGGCCGGCACGGCTTCCGCGCCCTCATTCGGTGTGGTCATCGGTCTCTCCTCCTCGCTCCGGCGGCCTCTGAGGGCCGGTACGCCCGATGCCACGGCGGCGCGCCGGCATCCATGTCCACGCTGCTCCGGTTCACGGCTCGCCGCAAACGCCGAGGCGGCTCAGCTCGTGGGCAGTACGCACACCGCGTCGAGGCCCAGCACATGGTTGAGCCGGCCGAACGCCAGCCAGGAGCCGATGCTCATGCTCAGCTCGACGATCTCGACCTGGCTGTAGTGCGCGGTCATCCGGGTCCAGAACTCGTCGTCGAGGTTGTGGTGATCCAGCGCGTACCGCTCGGCGTACTCGGCGGCAAGGCGGGTGCGGTCGTCGAAGGCGTCGGTGGTGCGCCACTGGGTGACTGCGTCGGGGAAGTCGTCCTCGACCTTCTCGCCGTCCCGGTCGGTCCGCCAGTCGAGGCAGAACAGGCAGCCGTTGATCTGCGCGATCCGCAGCCGCGCTGCCTCGAACTCGCGCAGCCCCAAGGTCGTATGGGCGTACACCGACAGCGAGAAGTTCGCGGCTGCCATTCCGATGCCGGGGACCATGTCGCCCCACACGTACCCGATCGGCTCCTGGCCCTCGGGAATGTCGATGATCATGACTGCTTCCTTCCGAGTTTGCCGACTGCGGGGCGCAGCGGGATGTCGAGCGCGTCGTAGAGCCCGGGTTCCGCGCCCACCAGCCAGTCGATGGCGCCGACCAGGCGGCCCACCGCGGTGGCGTTCCCGCCGGCGGACCGGTTCTCGCCCTCGTCGGTGGCCTCGACCGTGACTTCGATGCGCGGGCGGCCCTCGATGACCACCCGGTGTGCCCCGTCGCCGCCGCCGGGAGGTGCCGGCCAGTCCGGTGCGCAGGACGGGTGGATGCGGGTGACGTGTTCGATGACGATGCGGGGTTCGCCCTGGACGATGCCCTGGACCTCGAACCGCACGGCGCCCTGAGTGCCGGCCGCGAACTCCCCCATCGTCCTGGTGCTCACCGTGGCGTCGAGCGGGCGCCGGTCCGAGGTCTCGCGTATCTCGTCGAGTTGGACGCCCAGCGCTCTGGCCATCAGCCGTATCTGCCCACCCCACACCATGGTCGGGACCGTTTCGACGAGCATGAGCGGCTGGTAGTCCATCGGCTGGCCCATGCCGACCAGGTACCGGACCGAATCCTCCTGGTCGTAGGTGGAGTAGTCGAAGATCTCCTGGCAGCGGATCGCATCGATGGTGGTGCCGAGGCCGCTGATCAGCAGTGGCAGCACGTCGTTGCCCCAGCCGGGGTCGACACCGGAGACGAACAGGGAGCCGCCGCCGTCCGCGACGGCGGCAAGGACGGGATCCCGGAACTCCGGCGGGGCGTTGCGCTGGTCGTAGAGGGGGTACAGGGCCGGGGTGACGACCACCGCGCCGGCGCTGATCGCCCTGGTGATGTCGGCGAGTGCTTCGTCGGGGCGGATGTCGCCGGACGCCGCGTACACCACGGCGGTGGGACCGGCGGCGAGCACCGCGTCGATGTCGTCGGTCGCGGTGATCCCCAACTCGTGGGTGAGTCCGCAGAGTTGGCCCGCGTCGCGGCCGACCTTGTCAGGATTGTGGACGAGCACGGCGGTGAGTTTCAGCGCCGGGTGGGCGTCGACGGCACGGATGGCCGCGCGGCCCACATTGCCGGTACCCCATACAACCGTGGAAATCATGCGCGGAGGGTAGCGAGAGGGCGTATCACTTCATAGTGCCGTGACCGGAGCAGATTGCCCGGGCCGGGCGGTCGATCACAGGGCCGCGACCTCGGTCCTGTCGAGCCGGGCAGCCTCCAGGAACGCGGCTCTCGGACAGGATTCCGTCGCCGAGCACTTCGGCGCGCTCCGAACGAGCGGGTACTCGCCGTCGCACGCTCCCACGGCGCGTCACCCGCGCAGATCCGGCTCGCATGGACGCTCCCGCAGGGCGAGCATGTGCTGGCCATTCCGGGCACCGTCAACCCGGATCACTTGGTCGACAACCTGGCGGCAGGCGCATTGCGGCTGACGGACGAGGAGTTGACGCTCCTCGACTCGTCCGGCCACCAGGCGACATGAGTCCCGCCGGCCGAGGGCAGTCGGCCTCACGCAATCACTCCTGGGGGTAGATGTCCCCGGCACGCATGGCACTTTCCTGTTCGCTCCGGTCCCGCAGCCTGCGGGCCTTGTCCTGGAGCCGCTTCCGCTCCTCCGGGTCGTTCACCTGTTCCGCCTTCTGCTGCAGCTCGTCTGCCTCTCGCCGCAGCCGCCGGACGCTGCTGCCGGACTCGTCCGCCACGCCCATGGTCACTCCTCGGACGTCGAAATAGAGGGCACTCTCAGCGAACCAGCGCGGCACCGGTCTCGCATCCCAAGCAGTTGCGCGATGCCGTCACGGTGAGCTCCTGCGCGTCACCCGCGGTGCACTCAGGTGTCCTCAGGTGTCCTCCTCCATCCGGATCGCGGCCTTGAGGTCGTCGCGGGCCGTGCCGGGTCCGGCCTCCTGTGCCTCGATGAGAGCGGCGGCAATGGCATCGAGCTTGCGCTGGATCGCGCGCTCAGCCCGTTGCTCCGAGTTCTTCAGCAGGGCGAGAAGGATCAGCGTCACGGCCGTCATGCATTCCCCGGCGAGAACTTGCCACTTCAGTTCCAGCCCCGCGACGTGCACGGCAATGACACCGGCGACCAGCAGCAGGCAGAAGCAGAAGAAGGCCGGTGAGCTGGTGAGCCGCGACGCGCTCTCGGCCAGGCGCTCGAACCGCCCGCGTTCGGCGCCGCCGCGGTCGGCGGGGTGCTGAATCGTCATGGGACCTCGATGCCTCGGACAACCATTCCGTTGTGCCGCTAGTGCCCCGGCCTCCTCCGGAACCGGTCAGCGGCCTTGTCCGCCACCGCGTGTGCCTTGCCGCGCAGCACATCGCCGCGGCCCTCTCGCTGCATGGACCTGTCGCCCGTCGCCTTGCCGAAGGCCTCCTTGAGCTTGCCCTTCATCTGCTGCACTTTGGCTTTGCTCATGGTCATCGGGACATCCTCTCGTCTGGGGCGCGGCCCGCCGAGGTCGCGGACCTTGTTCGCCGTGCGACTGCTTCAGTTGTTTCAGCTGTTTCAGCGTGCGACCGGCTGCCGGGCTCCGCCATCCGGCGCATGCCGGGGACATCCGGGTACCCACCCGTCGGCGTAGAAACCTGAGCATGAACATGCATGCGGCGCCCGCTGGTATCCGGCCGAGACGGATCTTCGCGGATACGACGTGAGGCTCGGCTGGCTGCACGCCATTGCCCACGGTGCCGATCTGTTGGGCGCCCTCGGCCGGTGCGCGCAGGCCGACCCCGTGCCGCTGCTGGAACTCGCCCGCGCGCGGCTGCTCGGGCCGACGGAGCATCTCTTCGACGCCGTGACTCCTCCCCCTCATAAATGAGGGGGCTTCTCGCTATGCCGGGTTGGCGTCGCGACGGACCAGCCCGGCCCGTAGAACGTTGAGTGCACCCACCGTGTCCGCGTGCGCGGTGTGGCCGCACGAGACGCAGTGGAACTTCTCCTGTGTGGGCCGGTTCTCCTTCGCGACGTGCCCGCATGCGGGGCAGGTCCGGGAGGTGTTGCGGGGGTCCACGGCGACCACTTCCCGTCCGGCGCTCTCAGCCTTGGCGTGCAGGATCGTCAGGAACACCCCCCATCCGGCATCCGAGATCGAGTGGTTGAGCCCGGCCTTCGCGGAGGCCCCGTTGGGCAGGAAGCTGCCCGGCGTCTCGGGATCGGGCTTCGGCGCGGGGGCACCCACCATGTTGCGGATCTTGAGGTCTTCGTGCGCGATGAAATCGTGTTCGCGCACCAGGCCCAGGGCGGTCTTGTGCGCGTGGTCGAGCCGCTGGCGGCGGACCTTGCGGTGCAGGTCGGCAACCCTCTGGACGGCCCGCCGGTGGTTGGCGGTCCGCTTGTCCCGGCGCACACGCGGGAACCGGCTGAGAGCCTGCTGCGCGGCTTCGAGCTTCGCGGCGGCACGTCGGCCGTGGCGGGGGTTCTCGACAAATCCGCCGCCCGAGTCGGCGAGGAAGTTGGAAATGCCCATGTCGATGCCGACCACACTGCCGGTCGCGGGCAGCGGCTCGGGCTGCGGCCGCTCGACGGTCAGGACGACGTACCAGTGTCGGCCTTCGCGCTTGACCGACACGGTCTTGACCTCGCCCACCACCGGCCGGTGCCGGTTCACCTTCACATGCCCGACACCCTGGAAGCGGACGCGGGTCACCGGATCCTGCGGGGTGGCATCCCACCCGCAGCCGTCGCCGTCCTTCGGGAAGTCCACCGTGTCGAACCAGTTCACACCCCGGAAGCGCGGGTAGCCGGGCGTCTCCCCGGATTTGATCCGGCGGAAGAACGCCGCGAATGCCTTGTCGAGACGGCGCAAGGTGGCCTGCTGAGAAGAGAACGACCACCGGCCCTGCCGGTCCGGGTCGAGCGCCCGGATCTCCTTGAGCTGCGCGGACTGCTGCCCGTACTTGACGCTCGTCTTCGACACATGCCGCCAGGCGTCGCGGCGCTCCTGCAATGCCCCGTTGTACAGCGAGCAGTGATCACGCAGCATCTCACCCAGCGCGACCTGCTGGCCCACGGTGGGCCGCATGAGGAACTTGTACGCACGAATCACCCGGCCCACCCCCTTCCAATGCTGTGATCAACCTACCGGCCGTCACTGACAACGCAGCGAACTCCGGCGCTCCGCGGCCCCCGGTCTCAGGATGCGTTTCCCTCCCCCGGCTGAAGCCGGGGATACCCACGCAAGATCAGGGATGGAGGACGACCGGCTGGGCCTCGCGATCGCTCTGACGCTGACCCGGCCGGAGCTGACCGAACAGCAGGCAGTGGACTGGTTGAAGCCCATCGCCGAGGAGTTCGCGGCCGGGCAGCCGGGCCCCGTTCCCGCGCAGGCCTCCAACACGATGCGGACGCTGCGGGTGCTCTACCTGCTCGCCGACAGAGGCGTCCGGCCACACCCGTACGACGGCGATCCGCTGACCCCGCCGCATGCCGGAGCGGTACGTGAAGCGGTGGCGGCGGTGCTCGCCATCGCCTCGCCGTACGCCGGATAGCAGCTGGTGATCTCCTG
Source organism: Streptomyces sp. NPDC020681 (assembly GCF_044334895.1). Classification (NCBI taxonomy): domain Bacteria; kingdom Bacillati; phylum Actinomycetota; class Actinomycetes; order Kitasatosporales; family Streptomycetaceae; genus Streptomyces; species Streptomyces sp. NPDC020681. Next base: position 184,660 of record NZ_JBIRTX010000005.1, read on the forward strand.
CCGGTTCAGCTTCCGCTCTGCCTGCCCGCGGCCGCGTCGGCGACCCTGTCGCACCACTGCGTGTCCGGGTGGCCGGCACCGGAGCCGAGTTCCACGGCCTTGCGCCACCGCTCCCACAGGTCCGCGCGGCCCCAGGCGACGAAGCGCCGGTGTGCGGTGGCCGGTGAGATCCCGAACTGCGGGGGCAGTTGCTGCCAGCCGCAGCCGGACGTCAGGACGTACACGACTGCGGTGAGTGCGGTCCGCTCGTCGCGCGTTCTGGTCCCGCCGCCCTGCGGCCTTGAGGACGAGGTGGGCAGCAGCGGTTCCGCGGCCTCCCACAGGATGTCGGGCAGGAGCCGCTCGGCGAGTACGGCGTCCAGCGTGGCCGTGCCGCCGCTCTCCTCGTCCCCACCACGTGAGACGGGCACTTCGGACAGGGTTTGCTCCACCGTCTCACCTGGGGCCGCACTGCCGTCTCCGCCGTGCTGCCGGTACTCGTTCCACTCCTGGAGCGTCTTGCGGTGGCTGGCGATGAGCCACCGCATGTATTCGCGCATGATCTCCAGGCGTCTGCGCGGCACTTCGTCGTCCGGGCCGAGCAGTTCCAGCCCTCGTGCGGCCAGGTCCTCCTGGCGGCGCAGATAGCGGCGCTCGCCCGCCAGGAATCCGCCCCAGACGTCCTCGTCCACGCCGAAGAAGTGGCCGCGTTCGCCGGGAACCGCATAGCGCCTGATGAAACCGGTCTCGGACAGGCGCCGAGTGGCCAGTGAGATGGATCCGGCACTGACCCGCAGCGCCTTGGCCAACTCGGCCGACGAGACATGCGGAACGTTCATGATCATGAGATAGCCGATGATGCGGCCGTCCATCCGCCCAGCGCCCGCCAGTTCCCAGGCGAGACCCATCTCCTCGACGAACGCGCTGCGGTCCCAGCCTCCGTGGTCCCCTGCGGGCCGGTCCTCCACTGCGGGCGACATGATCTCCTCCAAGTTAAACTTTCATCTCACGCTAAAAGTTTTGCATCTTTTCGTTGACACGGCATTCTCCGCGCTCCAGGATTTCAGCACGCACCCCGGCTCCCGGCAAGAATGCGCCTCCGTGGAGACCCCGTCCGAGCCGGATACCCGTGCGCTCTGCCCGAGTGAGGGACTCATGACGCGTAGATCATCCACCTGGAAAACCGTCTCCGTAGGGATCTCGCTCGTCCTCGCGCTGTCCGCCTGCGCGGGCGGCGGCGAGGACGGCAGCACCGGCAAGGACAAGAAGTCGGGCGGCGGCGGTTTCTCCTTCGCCGTCGGCGAACCCGACCATCTCACCCCCGGACGCAGCCAGGTCGCCATGGACCAGATGCACGCCATGTTCGCGCCCCTGGTGCGCATCGACGACAAGGGCGAACTCTCCTACGTCCAGGCCCAGTCGGTCACCTCCTCCGACTCCGTGCACTGGACCGTCAAGCTCCGCGCCGGCTGGACGTTCCACAACGGCGAGCCGGTGACCGCCCAGTCGTACGCGGACGCCTGGAATCACGCGGCGTACGCCCCCAACGCCTGGGCCAACAACGGCCAGCTCGCGGGAATCGCGGGCTACGAAGCCCTCAACCCGGCCAAGGGCAAGCCGAAGACCAAGACCCTCTCGGGTGTACGGGTCGTCGACGGCACCACCCTGGAGGTGACGCTCTCCACTCCCGACAGCCAGTTCCCCGTCCAGCTGACCGCCGACCAGGGCGCCTTCTACCCCATGCCCAAGGCCGCCTTCAAAGACCTCAAGGCGTACGACAAGAACCCGATCGGCAACGGCCCCTTCCGGATGAACTCCGCCTGGGAGACGGGCAAGGGCGCAACCGTCACGGCCTACCAGGGCTACAAGGGCACCAAGCCGGCCGCGTCCGAGATCACGTTCAAGGCATACAAGGACATGCAGACCGCGTACACCGACGCGCTCGCCGGGAACACCGACATCGTCGCCGTCCCGGCCAGCAAACTCGGCAACGCCAAGGCCGACTTCGGGAAGCGGCTGCACACATACGACGCTCCCGCACTGGAGTTCCTGGGCCTCCCCCTGTACGACAAGCGCTACCAAGACGTCCGGCTGCGCAAGGCGCTGTCCCGGGCCATCGACAGGACGGCCGTCAACAAGGCCATGTACGGCGGCCTTTACTCCCCCGCCACCTCCTTCACCCCGGCCTCCGAGGTCGGCGCGCCCACCGGGATCTGCGACGACTGCGTGTACGACCCCGCAGCCGCCAAACGGCTGCTGGCCGAGGCGGGCGGCTGGTCGGGGCCGATGGAGCTGTGGTACCCGGGCGGCCTCGGACTCGACGAGCTGTACAAGGCGGTCGCCAACCAGCTTCGGCAGAACCTGGGCATCGAGGGCGCCAAGCCCCGCCCGACCGCCGACTGGGCCGAGTACTCCGACGCCCTCTACGGCAAGAAGGTCACAGGACCGCACTTCGGCCACTGGGGCGCTCTGTACCCCAGCATGCAGAACACGCTGCGCGCCATCTTCACCGAGAAGGGCGGCTGCTACGTCTGCAGCTACTACAGCCATCCCGAGGTCGACGCACTGCTGCTGAAGGCGGACAGCGAACCGGACCAGAGCGCGTCGCAGGAGCTGTACGTCGACGCCCAGAAGCGAATCCTGGCGGACTTCCCCGTCATCCCGCTCTTCTACGGCGCCTACGTGTACGCCACCAGCGACCGCGTGTCCGGCGTGAAGATCAGCCAGTCCAACGTCGAGCTGGACCGCGTCACCGTCCGCTGACCGTCCGCCGATCCCGGTCACCCGCACCCCTGCCCCAGGAGAGCCTCGCCATGGCCACGTCCACCACCGCACCCACCGCCACCGCCCGTCCGGGCTCCCCGTGGGTCAGTCGCGCCACGGAGGTCCCGGACACGGACGCCTACCCGGGAGTCGACGAACTCCTCGGCGCCTTCCGCACGCTGGCCGCCACCCACCCAGATCTGGTGGCGGAGCGCAGGATCGGCACCTCCCGGCTCGGCGAGCCCCTGTACTGCTTCAGCGTCGGCGATCCCGGCGCGGGCGGCAGGGGCGAACGCGACGGTCACGGGCGGAACTTCGTGGTCGTCGGCGGGGTCCACCCGAACGAACCGGTGGGCGCGGTGACCGCACTGCACCTCGCCACCGCCCTGTGCCAGGACGGCGCCCTGCGCGAGACGTTCGGCGCCGTCTGGCACATCGTCCCTTGCATCGACCCCGACGGGGCCCGTCTCAACGAGGGCTGGTTCGCCACGCCCTTCGACAAGCGGGCCTACGGACGCCACTTCTACCGCCCGGCCTTCGACCAACAGGTCGAGTGGACCTTCCCGTTCGCCTACAAGGACGTCTGGTTCGACCGGGTCATGCCGGAGACGCTCGCCCTGATGCGGCTGCTCGACGACGTCCGCCCGCAGTTCCTCACCACACTGCACAACGGCGAGCTGGGCGGCGTCTACTACTACCTCAACCGCCCGATGCCAGAGCTGTACGGCACCCTTCACGCCATTCCCGCCTCGCTCGGCATTCCGCTGGACACCGGCGAGCCGGAAGCCCCGCACATCCCGCGGTACGCGCCGGCCGTGTACGGCTGCATCGACATGGCGGACGCCTACGAGTACCTCGACGGCCTCGGTGTCGATCCGGCCGCCGAGATCGCCGGCACCTCCAGTGCCGCCTACGCCGAGCGGCACGGCACCCTGTACCTCGTCACCGAAGTGCCGCACTGGACGCACCCCGACGCCGACGACGAGGCGCTCACCTCCGAGACCTATGCGGAGGTGGTGCGGCGCAGGGGCCACAGGCTCCGGGAGACCGGTGACGTGCTCAGCCGCATCCTCGAGACGGCCGGCCCGCGGCTGACCATCCCCTCACCGTTCCTGCGCGCCGCGCGTGCCTTCATACCGTCGCTCGTCAACGGGGCGGACGCGGAGGAGGCACGCGCCGAGACCCTCACCGACGGACGCCGGGCGACCGTGGCCGAGCGGTACGGCTGTGACGCCTCGGTGGACAGCTTCCGGATCCGGTTCGGCGGCATCCTGCTGCGCGCGCTGGAGGCGGAGATCGGCGCGGGCGTCGCGGCACCGGAGGTACGCCGCTGCCACCGCGAACTGTTGGCCGTCCGCGAGCGGTGGGAGGCCCAGGCCGAGGCCACCGCGGGTCGCCCCATCCCCATCAGCACGCTGGCCGGGATCCAGTACGCCGCCATCCTCGCGACGGCAGCCACCACGATCGAGAGCGAAGGGGCGCCGGCCGCGGACCGTACGAGCCCGGCACCGGCCGCAGACAATGCCGGCGGACAGGAGCCCCAATGACCCGCTACCTGACCCAGCGCCTCTCCGAGGTCCTGCTCGTCTTCCTCGGCGTCACTCTTCTCGTCTACGCGATGGTGTACGCCCTCCCCGGCGATCCGATCGTCGCCCTGGCGGGCGAGCGCCCGCTGCCGCCGAGCGTGGCCGCCGCGCTGCGCGAGCAGCACCACCTCGACGATCCGTTCCTCGTCCAGTACGGCCACTACCTGGCCTCGCTCGTCCAGGGCGATCTGGGCACCGACCTGACGGGACGGCCGGTCGCCGAGCAGATGGCCGACCGCTGGCCGGTCACCCTGACCCTGGCGCTGACCGCCTGGGCGATCGAAATCGTCGTCGGCATCGGCCTCGGCGTCGTCGCGGCCCTGCGCCGAGGCACCTGGACCGACCACGCCGTTCTCGCGTTCACCATCGCCGCAGTCTCCGTCCCCGTGTTCGTACTCGGCTACACGGCGCAGATCGTCTTCGGTGTGAAGCTGAAGCTCTTCCCCGTCGCCGGGGACGCCTTCGGCTGGCCGTCGAGCTATCTGCTGCCCGCCATGGTTATCGCGGCGTTCGGCCTGGCCTCCGTCTCCCGGCTGGTCCGGGCCGGAGTCATCGAGAACCTGCGTGCGGACTACGTCCGGACCGCGACCGCCAAGGGGCTGTCCCAGCGCCGCGTCGTCATCGTCCATGTCCTGCGCAACTCCCTGATTCCCGCCGTCACCTACCTCGCCGTCGACCTCGGCTATCTGCTCGGCGGCACCGTCATCGTAGAGGGCATCTTCAACCTGCCCGGCATGGCACTGCTGCTCTTCGAAGCGATCAAGGGACATGAGGGACCCACCGTGGTGGGCGTTTCCACCGCACTGATCCTGGTCTTCCTCGCCTCCAGCGTGCTGGTCGACCTCCTGAACGGACTGATGGACCCGAGGATCCGCCATGACTGAATCACTGGCCCCCGCGCCGTCCCGGACCGAAGCGGCATCCGAAGCCCGAACCGGGATGCGGGGCACCGAAATCCGTCAACTGCTTCTCCGCAGGCCCGCGTTCGCCCTCACCGGCGGCTGCATACTCCTCCTGCTGCTCCTGGCTGCCGCGCCCGGCCTGTTCGCCGGATGGTTCGGCAACGGCGACCCGCGCGTGTGCGACCTTCGGCGCAGCTCGCAGGGCCCCACCTCGGGGCATCCGTTCGGCTTCGACATCCAGGGCTGCGACCTGTACGCCAACGTCATCCACGGCGCCCGCGCCTCCCTCAGCGTCGGGCTCCTCACCACCGCCTGCTGCCTGGGTATCGCCCTGGTCCTCGGCATTCTGGCGGGGATGTCGGGACGCGTCGTCGACGGTGTGATCGCCAGGCTCACCGACGTGTTCCTCGGCTTCCCCTTCCTGCTGGGCGCGATAGTCGTCCTGAACTCCCTGCCCGAGCGGAACGTGCCGACGGTGGCGGCGGTGCTCGCGCTGTTCGGCTGGCCGGCGATGACCCGGGTCGTCCGCGGGGCCGTGCGCTCGGTGCGGGAGGCCGACTACGTGGTGATGGCGCGCGCGCTCGGGGCCGGCGAGTGGCGCATCGCCCAGCGGCACGTCCTGCCGAACATCCTCGCGCCGGCCCTGGTCCTGGCGACGATCACCGTGGGCGGAGTCGTGGTCGCCGAGGCGGCACTGACCTTCCTGGGCGTGGGACTTCAGTCCCCGTCGATCTCGTGGGGCCTGCAACTCGCGAGCGCGCAGAACGACTTCCAGGCACATCCGCACCTGCTGGTCTTCCCCGGACTCTTCCTGTCCTTCACGGTGTTCGCCCTGATCACCTTCGGCGACACCGTGCGCGACGTCCTCGACCCGAGAGGCCGCTGAACATGAGCACAGCACCTCGAACTCCGCCGGGCAGCGCGCCGGCAACCGCCCCAGCCCCCGTGCTCGACGTGCGGGACCTGACCGTCGATGTCGTGCACCGAGGCGCGGACCTGCGGGTCGTCGACGGCGTCGGCTACACCCTGCACGAGGGTGAGACGCTGGCGCTGATCGGAGAGTCCGGCTCCGGGAAGAGCATGTCCGCGATGGCCGCCATGGGGCTGTTGCCCGACCGGACCACGCGGGTGGGCGGGAGCGTTCGTCTGCGCGGCACGGACCTGCTCACCCTGCCTCCGGCGCGGCTGCGCGAGCAGCGCGGGCGGAACATCGCGATGATCTTCCAGGACGCTCTGTCCGCGCTGAACCCCACGCTGACCGTGGGCTTCCAGATCGCCGAGACGCTCCGCGTGCACGAGGGCCTCGGCCGCCGGGAGGCCCGGGAGCGCGCCATCGACCTGATGGCCCGGGTCCGGATCTCCGACCCGGCCCGCAGGTACCACGACCACCCTCACCGGTTCTCCGGCGGAATGCGGCAGCGCATCATGATCGCGTCGGCGGTGGCGCTGCGCCCCGATGTCCTCATCGCCGACGAGCCCACCACGGCCCTGGACGTCACCGTCCAGGCTCAGATCGTCGAACTCCTGGTGGGGCTGCAGCGGGAGACAGGCATGGCGCTGCTGCTGATCACCCATGACCTCGGGCTCGCGGCGGGCGTGGCCGACCGCGTCGCCATCATGTACGCGGGACGGATCGTCGAGGAGGCGCCCGTACTCGATCTGTACGACCGGCCGTTGCACCCCTACACACGAGGGCTGCTGGCGGCCGTGCCGCGCCTGGACCCCCGTGGCGGCCACGATCGCCTGGTACCCGTGGCGGGCAGCCCGCCCGCCCCCGGCGACCTGCCCTCAGGGTGCGCGTTCCACCCCAGATGTCCCTCGGCCGGGCCGTCCTGCCAGGAGCAGACACCCATGCTGCTTCCCGTTCTGCCGGGGCGCCGGACGGCGGCCTGCCATCACGTACCGGAGGTGTCCCGTGCCGGCTGAAGACGTTCCAGCGCTGGAGGTCCGGGGGCTGGTCAAGCACTATCCGGTACGCGGACCCGGGCGCTGCGGACCGGCCGTCAAGGCCCTCGACGGAGTCGACCTGACGCTGCGCCCGGGCACCACCCTCGGGCTGGTCGGGGAATCGGGCTGCGGCAAGTCCACGCTGGCCCGGCTGCTCATGGCCCTCGAACGGCCCACGTCGGGGTCGGTACTGGTGGAGGGCCGTGACCTGTTCTCGCTCCCCCGGGCGGAGCTGCGCCGGATGCGGCGCGACATCCAGCTGGTCATGCAGGACCCGTTCGGCTCGCTCGATCCCCGGATGACAGTCGGTCAGATCATCGCCGAGCCCTTCGAGATCCACCGCGACCTGGTGCCGAAGGCGAAGCGGGAGCACCGGGTGCGTGAGCTGCTGGACATGGTCGGTCTCGATCCGCGGTCCGTCCACCGGCACCCGCACGAGTTCTCCGGCGGACAGCGCCAGCGCATCGGCATCGCCCGTGCGCTCGCCCTGCGCCCTCGGGTCGTGATCTGCGACGAACCGGTGTCCGCGCTGGACGTCTCCATCCAGGCGCAGGTCGTCAATCTGCTCGCGGATCTCCAGCGGGAGTTCGGCCTCGCCTATGTGTTCATCGCGCACAACCTCGCGGTGGTGCGGCATGTCGCCGACGAGATCGCGGTGATGTATCTGGGGCGGATCGTCGAGCGCGGCAGCGCCGAGACCGTGTACGGACACCCGGCGCATCCGTATACCCGGGCCCTGCTCGCCGCCGCCCCCGTTCCCGATCCGCGCAGGCGCGGACACGAAGGCCTCCCTCTGCTGGACGGCGACCCGCCGAACCCCGCCGACCCGCCCGCGGGTTGCGCGTTCGCGGGCCGGTGCTGGAAGAGCGAGGCGGTGTGCTCCGAGACCCGGCCGGTGCTCGCAGCGGCGGGCGCGGGGCGGTCGGAGGGCGGAGCCGGGAGGCAGGAGGCGGCATGTCACTTCCCCGAGGCGTGAACCGACCGGAACGAGCGAGGCGGCTGCATGCTTGAGCAGAAGGTTTTCGAGATCGATGATCCGTGCCGGATACGCGAGTTGGCGCGCAAGCATCCCTGGGCGACTTTGGCGAGCCATACGGCGTCCCGCGGTCTGGTTGTCTCGCATCTGCCGGTCCTGGTGGACGGGGCGTGCGGCGACGACGGCCGGGAGGAGCTGACTCTGCTGGGCCATCTCGCCAGGACCGACGCAGAGCTCCATGAACTGGGTGCGCACGACGCGGTGCTGGTCCTCCAGGGTCCGCACGGCTATGTCTCGCCGAGCTGGTACGGCGCTTCGCCGCACGTCCCGACGTGGAACTTCGTCGTCGTCCATGTCCACGGCCGCCCCGAAGTGCTCGACGACGAGGACACCTTCGCGGTGCTGTCGGCAACCGTGGACCGCTTCGAGGACGAGCTGCCGGACCCGTGGCGGCTCAAGGAGGTCGACGCCTATGCACGCCGTATCGCCGTGGCGACCACCGGTTTCCGGTTGCGCGCCACACGGACCGTGGCGAAGGCGAAACTGAGCCAGAACGAGCCGGAGCAGGTAGCCCGCAGAGTCGTCCGGGCACTTGAGTCGGACCAGCCGTACGCGAACCGCCGACTGGCCGAGGCCATGCGGAACACCTGGAGCACCTCATGACCACCACGACGACGACCTTGCCCGCCGGCGAAGTCGACACGGAACCGCTGATCCTGAGCCGAGTGCGGCTCGGCGCGCGCGGGCCGCTGTGCTCGGTGCAGATCGAGTCCGGCCGGATCACCGCGGTGTCGACGACCGAGCCACCGCACCGGCCCGGCACGCGCACCGTCGACCTCGACGGGCGCACCGTCCTGCCCGGCCTGTGGGACGCGCATGTGCACGCGACCCAGTGGGCGAGCACCCGCAGACGCCTCGACCTGTCGGGCCTGGCGACCGCGCGCGCCGTTGCCGCGGCGGCGCAGGACGGCGCCCGGTCGCTGCCCCCGGGTGAGATTCTCGTCGGGTACGGCTTCCGGGACGGCCTGTGGCCAGACCGCCCGCACAAGGACCTGCTGGACGCGCTACTGCCCGGTCAGCCGGTCGTGCTGGTCAGCGCCGATCTGCACACCGCCTGGATCAGCTCGGCCGCACTCTCCCTGCTGGGCCGCGGTGACCATCCGACGGGGGTGCTGCGCGAGCGGGATGCCCTGGAGGCCACCGAGGCACTGCCCGCCGTACCTGTGGCAGTGACCGACCGGTGGGTGCGCGAAGCATGCGAGGCGGCGGCGGCCCGGGGCGTCACCGGATTCCTCGACTTCGAGTTCGCCGACAACGCGACCGACTGGACCCGGCGTACGTCCGAGGCGCCGACGCCTGTCCGGATCGCCGCGGCCGTCTACCCCGACTATCTGGAGACCGCGATCGAGCGTGGTCTGCGCACCGGCCAACTGCTCCCGGAGTCCCGCGGACTCGTGGAGGTCGGACCGCTGAAGCTGTTCACCGACGGCTCGCTCAACACCCGCACCGCGCTGTGCCACGAGCCGTATCCGGGCCTGGAAGGCGCCGACGCGCGCGGCATTGCCGCGATATCACCCGAGGAACTGGTCCGGTTGATGCGAAGGGCGGCGGCACACGGAATCGAGCCCGCGGTCCATGCGATCGGTGATCGGGCCAACGGCATCGCGCTCGACGCGTTCGAGGAGGTGCGCTGCCGCGGCAGGATCGAACACGCGCAACTGATCAACCACCGCGACCTGCCGCGCTACGCGGCCCTGGGCATCACGGTCGGGGTGCAGCCCGCGCATGCGACGGACGACCGGGACGTCGCCGACCGGCACTGGCCGGGACGGACCGGCCGGGCGTTCGCGTACGCCGATCTGCTGGCCTCAGGAGCACGCCTGGAGCTGGGCTCGGACGCGCCGGTCTCCCCTCTCGACCCGTGGGTGGGCATCGCGTCCGCGGTCAGCCGCACCGACGACGACCGGCCCGCCTGGCACCCGGAGCAGGAACTGCCCCTGCACGCCGCGCTCACGGCGGCCGCCCGCGGCCGGCGGCTGATCCGGGTCGGGGACACCGCGGACCTCGTGATCGTCGACACCGATCCGCTGACCGCGGACGCGCCGACGCTGCGCGAGATGCCGGTGCACGCCACGATGCTCGCGGGGCGCTGGACGTACCGGTCCGGTTGAACCGGCCGTATCGGACGAGCAGTTCGTGATCTTCCCGGGGGTGGGCCGGCGCCCACCCCCGGTCCCGGGCCTCAGCCCCGCCGTGCGACCAGCGACGCGCGGATCTCGCCGGCCCGGACCGCCGTGTTGGACAGCAGCGTCGACGTGATGCCGTGCGTGTGCTCCGTGCCGCCCTGCATGTAGACGTCGGAGACGACATTCGGCGTGGTGACGATCCGGTGGTCACGGCCGACCAGCAGCGCGTCCTCCTCGTCACGCAGGCAGAGTTTGCCGAGCTCGCCGAGGCGTTCGCCGAGGTCCTGCGGACGGTAGCCGGTCGCGTGGACCAGCAAGTCCGCGGTGAGCACGTTCCGTTCGCCGGTCGGCAGGAACTCCACCGTGACGTCCAGGCTGTCCGGCTTCGTCTCCACTTCGCGGATGCGGGAGACGTTCAGCATCCGCAGCCGCTGGCTGCCCGCCACCTTTTCCTGGTACATGGTCCGGGACAGGGCTTCGATCAACTCCATGTCGACCACGGAGTAGTTCGTGCCGCGGTGGTAGTCGAAGAGCTGCTGCTTCACCTCGCGTGGCGCGTTGAAGTAGATGTCGACGGCCTCCGGGTCGAAGATCCGGTTGGCGAACGGGCTGTCGTCGGCCGGTGTGTAGCCGTACTTGGAGAAGACCGAGATGACCTCGGCGTCCGGGAAGCTGCGGTGCAGGTAGTCGACCGTCTCCGCCGCGCTCTGGCCGGCGCCGAGCACGACGGCGCGGTGGACCGGTGATCCGTCGGCGACCAGCTCGGCGACCTTGGGGATCAGCTCGCTGTTGTGCCAGATGCGGTCGGACAGGACGGTGCCTGGCGGCAGATGGGGTTCCATCCCGGTGGCCACGCACAGGTTGCGGGTGCGGCGTACGGTCAGCCCGCCCGGCGCACGGGGGTCACGGCTGGCGACGTCGAACCAGCGCACCTCGCCGTCGACCGTCACCGGTTTCACCGAGACGACCTCGGCGGAGTACTCGACCAGATCCTCGACACGGGCGGCGGCCCACTCGAAGTAGTCGTGGAACTCGATGCGCAGCGGGAACAGCGTCTTCTGGTTGAGGAAGTCGACCAGCCTGTCCCGCTCCCGCAGGTAGCACAGGAAGCTGAAGTCGCTGGTCGGGTCGCGCATCGTGACAAGGTCCTTGAGGAAGGACACCTGCATCGTCGCGTCGTCGATCAGCATGCCGCGGTGCCAGCCGAAGCCTGGCTGCCTTTCAAGGAACCCGGCCACGATCCGGTCGTCCGCCGGAACTTGGTCGTTGTACTCGTGAATCGCTATCGCAAGAGCCAGATTTGACGGCCCGAAACCAATGCCGAGGACGTCGTAGATGGTGCCTGGATCACTGTGCAGTGCGTTCACCGCGTCATCGCCTCCCTAAGCAGCCACATGTTAGATAAGGTTAGGCTTACCTTGCAATGTCTGAGGAGGAGTCACATGCGGGTCGTCATGTTCGGCTACCAGACCTGGGGACATCGAACCCTCCAGGCTTTGCTGAACTCCGAGCACGAAGTGGTACTGGTCGTCACCCATCCCAAGAGCGACCATGTCTACGAGAAAATCTGGGACGACTCGGTGGCCGACCTCGCCGAGAAGCACGGTGTGCCGGTGCTGCTGCGCAACCGGCCCGGCGACGACGAACTGCTGCGCACCCTGCGCGAAGCGGCTCCCGACATCATCGTGGCGAACAACTGGCGGACCTGGCTGCCGCCGGAGATCTTCGATCTGCCGCCGCACGGCACGCTCAATGTGCACGACTCGCTGCTGCCCGCCTACGCCGGCTTCTCACCGCTGATCTGGGCGCTGATCAACGGCGAACAGGAAGTCGGCGTCACCGCGCACCGGATGGACAGCGAGCTCGACATGGGCGACATCGTGCTCCAGCGCTCCGTGCGGGTCGGTGCCACCGACACCGCCACCGACCTGTTCCACCGCACGGTGGATCTCATCGAGCCGATCGTGCGCGACGCCCTGGACATGATCGAGTCGGGCACGGCGGTCTGGGTCGAGCAGGACCGGTCCAAGGCAAGCTTCTTCCACAAGAGGGCCATCGAGGACAGCGCGATCGACTGGAACTGGCAGGCGGAGGACCTGGAACGGCTCGTCCGGGCCCAGTCCGACCCGTATCCCAACGCCTTCACCCACCACCGCGGGCAGCGCATACGCATCGTGTCCGCGGCCGTCTCCGAGGGCCGCTACGGCGGTACACCGGGCCGGATCTTCATCCGCGAAGGCGACGGCGTGGTCATCGTCGCCGGCGCGGACGCGCGCTCCGGCGAGCGGCACGGTCTGCTGGTCAAGCGGGTGCGGACCGAGGACGGTACGGAGCACGCCGCCACGGACTACTTCCGTACGATGGGCGGCTATCTGACGCGGTGAAAGCCGCCCCCGGGCCTCGCCTCGACGAGGAGGCCCGGGGCCGTCAGCCCGCCGTTCCGGTGACCGCCACCGCGTCCTCGGGTGAGCTGTCGGAGTCATCGGTGTCGTGATGGCGGCCCATCGGGATGATCATCGGCGTCCCGCTCACCGGGTCGGCGACGACCTGACAGCGCAGGCCGAAGACCTCCTCCACCGCCTGCGCCGTGATCACATCGGCGGGCGCGCCTTCGGCGACGATGCGGCCCGACTTCATCGCGATGACGTGATCGGCGTACCGGCAGGCCTGGTTGAGGTCGTGCAGCACCATCACGACCGTACGGTTCTGGTGCCGGTTGAGGTCGGTGATCAGATCCAGTACGTCGATCTGGTGGGCCAGATCGAGATAGGTCGTCGGCTCGTCGAGCAGCAGCACCGGTGTGCCCTGCGCGACCGCCATCGCGATCCAGGCGCGCTGCCGCTGGCCGCCGGAGAGTTCGTCGACGGGCCGGTCCGCGAGATCGGTCATCGCGGTGGCGCGCAGCGCGTCGTGCACGGCCTCCTCATCAGTCTTGGACCACTGCCGCCACCAGGTCTGGTGCGGCGAACGGCCGCGGCCGACCAGGTCGATGACGGTCAGTCCCTCGGGCGCGACCGGCGACTGCGGCAGGATGCCGAGCCGCTGCGCCAGCTCCCGCGTCGGGATGGAGTGCAGCGCGCGGCCGTCGAGTTGTACGGATCCGGCGCGCGGCACCAGCAGCCGGGAAAGCGCCCGCAGCAGGGTGGACTTGCCGCAGGCGTTGGCGCCGACGATCGCGGTGATACGGCCCGGCGGGACGGCCACGTCGAGGCCGTCGACGACGATGCGGTTGTCGTAGGCGAGCCGCAGACCTTCCGCGCGCAACTCCGGTCCGGCGGGGTTCGAGGGGTTCGATGACACGCGATCAGCCTCCTGAGCCGGCACGGTTGGCACGGACGAGCAGCCAGAGCAGGACGGGAGCTCCGAGGACGCCGGTGACGATTCCTACGGGGAGCTCCGTACCGGGGATCAGCTTGCGCGCGATGAGATCCGCACAGAGCACGGCCAGCGCGCCGGTGAGTCCGGACAGCACCGGCGGCGGCCACGCGGTGCGGGCGAGGCGCTGGGCGATCTGCGGCGCGGCGAGCGCGACGAAGGCGACCGGGCCCGCCGCCGCGGTGCCGAAGGCGACCAGCCCGACTCCGGTGAGCAGTACGGCGAGCCGGACCGGCTGGACCGGCGTGCCGAGGCCCCTCGCGACATCGTCACCGAGCTGGAGCGTGCGCATCAGGCGGCCGAGCAGCAGCGCCGCCGGGACCAGTACGGCCATCGCCGCGGCCAGCGGGCCGACCTGGTCCCAGCCGCGGCCGTTCAGGTTGCCGACGAGCCAGCCGAGCGCGGCCTGCGCCTGGAACTGGCCGCCGCGGGCCATCAGATAGTCGGTGATGCTGGTGCAGATCCACGCGACGCCGATGCCGACGAGGACGATGCGGTAGCCGGTGGTGCCGCGCTTCCAGGCCAGTACGTACACCAGCAGTGCGGCGGCCAGCGCGCCGAGCAGCCCCAGCGACTGGGTGCTCAGGCCGGCGTCCCAGCCGAGCACGATCCCGGCGACGACCGCCGCGCCCGCGCCCTGCGTGATGCCGATCATGTCGGGGCTGGCCAGCGGGTTGAGCGTCATGGTCTGGAACAGGGCGCCGGAGATGCCGAAGGCGATGCCGACGAGGAGCCCCGTCATCGCCCGCGGCAGGCGCAGTTCCTCGACGATGAGCTGCGTGCCCGGGTCGCCGGCGCCCACGAGCGCGCGCATCACGTCGGTCAGCGACAGCGGGATGTCGCCGACGGATATCCCGAGGCAGAAGACGAGGAAGGTGACGGCCGCCATGACGGAGCAGAGGGCCAGCAGCCGTGGCCGGATCACTCCGGAGACCGGCGGTACGGCGAGCCGGAAGGTGATGCGTCCGGCGCTGCGGCCGGTCAGGAGGTCGGTCATGCTCACAGCTCCGCGAGTCGGCGGCGGCGGACCATCGCGATGAAGAACGGGCCGCCGATGAAGGCGACCAGGATGCCGGCCTGGATCTCGACCGGCCGCGCGAGCAGGCGTCCGACGATGTCGGCGGCGAGCAGCAGACACGGCGCGAGCACGGCCGACAGAGGCAGCAGCCAGCGGTGGTCGGGACCGACTCCGGCGGCCCCGGCCAGGACCCGTGCGATGTGCGGGACGACCAGGCCGACGAAGACCACGGGCCCGATGACGGCCACCGCACCGCCGGTGAGCAGGGTGACCGCGAGCACGCCCTGGATGCGTACGAGTCCGAGCCTGACGCCCAGGGATGCCGCCACGTCGTCGCCGAGAGCGAGGCTGTTGAGCGCGGGCGCGCAGGCCAGCGCGAGGACCGCGCCGACGGCGAGGAACGGCAGCACGCGCATCAGTACGTCGTCGTTCTGGTTGGCGAGCGATCCGGCGGACCAGAAGCGGTAGCGGTTCAGCGCGTCGGGGTTGGTCAGCGCGACGGCGCTGGTCAGCGAGAACAGCAGGGAGGTGACGGCGACTCCGGCGAGCGCGAGTTTGACGGGTGTCGCGCCGGACCGGCCGAGCCCGCCCAGCAGATAGACCAGGACGCTCGCGGCCATGGCGCCGGCGAAGGCGAACCAGATGTAGCCGTAGAGCGAGCCGAGGCCGAGGACTCCGACGGCCAGCACGATGGCGAAGGCCGCGCCCGCGCTGACGCCGAGCACACCGGGGTCGGCGAGCGGGTTGCGGGTCAGCGCCTGCATCAGGGCCCCGGACAGTCCGAGTGCCGCACCGGCCGCCAGGCCGAGTGCGGTCCGCGGGATGCGTACGGACCAGATGACGTTCTCGATCCTGGTGCTGGGCGCATGGCCGAGCAGCGTGTCGACGACCTGGCCGGGCGGAACGCTCAGTGCTCCGTAGGCCATTGAGAGCAGGCACAGGGCGAGAAGAACAGCGCCGGGCACGGCCACGAGGAACACCGCACGGGTGCTTCGCGACCGGATCGCCGACTGCGCCACGTGAATTTCCTTAGGTTAGGCGGGCCTTAACCAGAGCACTGTAGTGCTGGAGCCGTCACGCGGCCTACCAGCAGGCGAACCCCCTATTGGATTAGGTAATCCTTACCTTACTATGGCGCCGATCCCCGGTTCCGAGATCCGGGGGACCTACCTGCTGGGAGGCACGGCCACCTTGTCCGGTATCGATGAAGTCGTGGCGTACTGGCGGCACTTGCTCACACCGCTCGCACAGGAGACGGCACTTCCGACCGACCGTCCCTATCCGCTGACGCCGACCGGTCAACGGGCCGTACGGACCCGGCGCACGGTGACGGAGGCGGCCGACGAGGTCCGACTCGCCGCGTACTGCGCCCTGTTGCACCGGTACAGCGGCGCCCGTGAGGTCACGGTCGGCCACGACGGGCTGCCGGTCCGGGTGGGGCTCGGCGGCGAGGTGCCGTTCCGGGAGCTGGTGGAGCGGTTGGCCTCGGTCTGCGAGGAGGGCCGGGCACACCGTGTGCCGCCGGCGGTTCTCGTGGAGGAACTGCGGCCGGAGCCGACCCGGGGCGGCGGGCTGTTCTTCAACACCGCTTTCGGGGAAGCCGGGAGCTTCGGCCCGATGGACCTCGTGCTGGATGCGGCGGGCGGCGAGATACGGGCCACGTACCGTCCCGATGTCTTCGACGAGGGGACCGTCGACCGGCTGCTCGGGCACTACGAGAGTCTGCTGGCGGACGGTCTGGCACGGCCCGATGCACCGGTCGGCGCGCTGGAGTTGATGACGCCGGACGAGCATCGCGGCGTGGTGCTCGACTGGAACGCGACCGAGCACTCCGTGCCGCTCGCGACCTGGCCCGCCATGTTCGCCGAGCAGGTGCGGCAACGTCCCGAAGAGATCGCGCTGGTCTTCGAGGACGAGCGGCTCACATATGCCGAACTCGACGAGCGCGCCAACCGGCTCGCGCACGCGCTGATCGCGCGCGGCGCCGGTCCCGAGCGCATCGTGGCCCTCGCGCTCCCCCGCTCCGCCGAGCTGATCGTCGCCGAGGTCGCCGTCCTCAAGTCCGGTGCCGCCTACCTTCCCGTCGACCACGACTATCCGGCCGACCGGATCGCGTACATGCTCGCCGACGCCCGGCCCTCATGCCTGGTCACGACGGCCGACACCGCGCGGGACATCCCGGAGCAGGACGGCATGACCCGCCTCCTGCTGGACACCTCCGAGACCGCCGACGACCTGGCCGGCCGGCCGGTGCACGACCCGACCGACGCCGACCGCGGCGGGCCGCTGACCGTGCTGAACGCCGCGTACGTCATCTACACCTCGGGCTCGACCGGCCGGCCCAAGGGCGTCGTCCTGGCGCACAGTGGTGTGGCCAAACTCGTCGCCACACAGAGCGAACGCTTCGGCATCGGGCCGCACAGCCGTGTCCTGCAGTTCGCCTCCCCGAGCTTCGACGTGGCGTTCTGGGACCTGTGCCTCGGCCTGTTGTCCGGCGGCCGTCTTGTGGTCGTGCCGGCCGAGCGCCGTGTGCCAGGAGCGCCGCTCGCCGACTACGCCAACGCGCACGGAATCACCTTCATGATTCTGCCGCCGGCCCTGCTGGCGGCCATGCCCGACGATGTGCACCTGCCGTCGCAGGCAACGCTGTTGGCCGGCACGGAACGCGTCTCTCCCGAGTTGGTCGGACGCTATGCGCGTGGTCGGATGATGTTCAACGCGTACGGCCCGACCGAGGCCACCACCAACTCCACGCTCGGCCTCTGCGACCCCGACACCCCGTCAGGCACCATCGTGCCCATCGGCGGCCCCGACCCCGGCACCCGCGCCTATGTGCTCGACGCCCGCCTCCAGCCGGTCCCGGTCGGCGTGACCGGAGAGCTGTACCTCGGCGGCGCGGGCCTGGCCCGTGGATACCTCGGCCGGCCGGGCCTCACCGCCGAGCGTTTCATCGCCGACCCCTTCGGCTCTCCCGGCGAACGGCTCTACCGCACCGGCGACCTGGTCCGCTGGAAGACGGACGGCCGGCTCGAATTCCTCGGCCGCGCCGACACCCAGGTCAAGATCCGCGGCTTCCGCATCGAACCGGGCGAGATCGAGTCCGTGCTGCGCCGCCACAGCGCCGTCGACCAGGTGGCCGTCGTCGCCCGCGAGGACCGTCCCGGCGACCGGCGGCTCGCCGCCTACATCGTCCCCTCGCTCGACGCCGAGCCCGGACGCGACGAGCGGGAGCAGGTCGAGGAGTGGAAGGACCTGCACGAACTGCTCTACAGCGCCGCGGCGTCCGACGGATTCCGCGAGAACTTCGCGGGCTGGAACAGCATGTACGACGGCCGGCCGATCCCGGTCGAGGAGATGCGCGAATGGCGTGACGCCACCGTCGAGCGCATCCGGGAACTGGGCCCGGCCCGCCGCGTCCTGGAGATCGGCGTCGGCAGCGGGCTCGTACTGTCCCGCATCGCGCCCGGCTGCGAGACGTACTGGGGCACCGACGTCTCGCACGAGGCGGTGCGCGCGCTGCGCGCACAGGTCTCCGGGGTGCCGGAGCTGGCCGGCCGCGTCGAGCTGCTGGCCCGGCCCGCGCACGACGTCGACGGCCTGCCGGAGGGCTACTTCGACACGGTCGTCATCAACTCCGTGGCCCAGTACTTCCCGAGCGCGGACTACTTGGCGGACGTGCTGCGCAAGGTCGGCGGGCTGCTCGCGCCGGGCGGGTCCGTGTTCGTGGGCGACGTACGGAATCTGCGGCTGCTGCGCTGCCTGCGCGCCGCGGTGGAGAGCCGTCGGGCCGCCGTCGGGGACGACGAGGCCGACAAGACGGCGCTGCGCGCGGCGGTGGAGCAGTCCGTGGAGTGGGAGGGCGAGCTCCTGCTCGATCCCGAATTCTTCGCGGCGCTGGAGGGGTTCGACGCGGATGTACGGGTCAAGCGGGCCCACCATCACAACGAGCTGAGCCGCTATCGGTACGACGTGGTGCTGCGGCCTCGTGAGGCCGCGCCCGCACATGTCGAGCAGCCCGGGCACGTCGAACAGGAGGTGCCCTGGAGCGAGATCGGCGGGACAGCAGGGCTGGAGCGCCTGCTGGCCGACCGGCCCGCTCGGCTGCGCGTCACCCATGTGCCCAACGGCAGGCTCGTCGACGATCTCGCCGACCTGCGCGCCCTGGAGGACAGCAGCCGGTCCGCCGTGAGCGGCGTCGACCCGGAGGACTTCCACGCGCTCGGCGCTCGGCACGGCTACCGCACCGCCGTCACCTGGAACGCGCATGCCGACGACGGTGGCCTGGACATCGTCCTCACTCACGCGGACGAGCCGGTCCGCGGCCTCTACCGGCCCGGTCGTGCCTTCCCGCACGCCAACCGGCCCGTGCCGTTCCGCGATGTCACCGCGCTGATGAAGACCCTGCGCGCGCACGCCGGCGAGTGGCTGCCCGACTACATGGTGCCGTCCGCCTTCGTGCCGCTCGGCCGGCTGCCCGTCACCCCGAGCGGCAAGCTCGACGCGCATGCCCTGCCCGCGCCGGACTACGGCGCGCTCAGCTCCGGCCGCGCGCCGCGCAACGCTCGTGAGGAGCTGCTCTGCGGCCTGTACGCACAGGTGCTGGGGCTGCGTTCGGTCACCGTCGACGACGACTTCCTCGCTCTCGGCGGCGACAGCATCACCGCGATCCAGCTGCTGATCCGGGCCCGCGGAGCCGGACTTCAGGTCACCCCGCGCGATGTGTTCCGGCACCGTACGGTCGCCGCGCTCGCCTCCGTGGCTGTCGACCGCACGGAGAGCGCACCTCTGGCCGACGGCCCGCTCGTCCGCCTCACCGAGGCCGAACTGGCCGAGATCCAGGGCGCGGACCCGCTGGCGGTGCAGGAAGCACTGCCGCTCACACCGCTCCAGGAAGGCTTCTTCTTCCACGCCCTCGTCGGCGGCTCCGACCGCGACGCGTATGTCGTCCAGCAGGTCATCGAGTTCGCCGGGCCGGTCGACGGCGAAGCGCTGCGGCGCGCAGCTCAGGCGCTGCTCGACCGGCACGCGCCGCTGCGCGCCGGATTCCGCCAGCGCCCGGACGGCCGTCCCGTACAGCTGATCACCGAAGCGGCGCAGCTGCCGTGGCGTGAGGTCGATCTGTCCGCGCAGGACGAATCCGTACGGGATGCGCTGGCCGCGGCCGTCGGCGCGGACGAGCGGGCGTCCCGCTTCGATCTGGCCCGGCCGCCGTTGCTGCGCTGTGCGCTCGTACGCTTCGGGCCCGAGCGCAGCAGTCTGATGCTGACGTTCCATCACATCGCGGCGGACGGCTGGTCGTTGCCGGTCCTCCACCGCGAGCTGATGGCGTCCTACGGCCAGGACCGTGCACCGCTGCCCGAGGTGGCGCCGTACCGCGCGTATCTGCGTCGACTCGCCGGGCGGGACCACGAATCGGCCCGGGACGCCTGGCGCGCCGCGCTGGCCGGTCTCGACGAGCCGACACACCTGGTGACGGCCGCGGCGGACGGTTCACCGCTGCGGCCCGAGCAGGTACGCGTCGAGCTCTCCGAGCGGACCACCGCACGGCTGACCGACCGGGCACGCGAGCACGGTGTCACGCTCAGCACCGTCGTCCAGGCCGCCTGGGGTCTGCTGCTCGGCCGGCTGACCGGCCGCCAGGACGTGGTGTTCGGCACCACGGTCTCCGGGCGGGACGGCGAGGTCGACGGCATCGAGTCGATGGTCGGCCTGTTCATCAACACCCTGCCGACACGCTTCCGTTGGGAGCCCCGCGAGGCGCTCTCGGCGCTGCTCACCCGACTGCAGGACGAGCAGGCCCAGCTCCTGGACCACCAGCATCTCGGCCTGGCCGAGATCCAGCGCATCGCAGGACTCGCGGGCAGCGGTGAACCCTTCGACACGCTCGTGGTGTTCGAGAACTACCCGGCGGATTCCGATCTGCGCGACGCCGCGGGACAGGTCCGAATCACCGGCCACGAGTTCTACGACGCCGTCCACTATCCGCTCGCGCTGATCGTGAAACCGGGCCGCCGGCTGGACCTGCGGCTCAAGCACCACGCCGAGCGGCTCGACGGCGAGACGGTGCGCGCGGTCGCCGGGCGGCTGACGCGGATTCTGGATGCGCTTGCGGACGATCCGTCTCAGACGGTGGCTCGGGTCGAGCTGCTGGGCCACGAAGAGCTGGCCGAGGCTCCGCTCGCCGGTGACGTGCACGAGGTCCCCGAGACCACACTGTCCGCGGCGTTCGAGGAGCAGGTGGCCCGTACGCCGGATGCCGTCGCCGTTGTGTACGGCGACGAGGCGCTGACCTACGCGGAGTTGGACGCGAGAGCGGATGCGCTGGCGGCTCGGCTGCGGGCGCGCGGCGCGGGCGCCGAGTCCGTCGTTGCGGTCGCCGTGCCGCGCTCGGCCGAGCTGATGGTGGCGCTGCTCGGTGTGCTGAAGTCCGGCGCGGCGTATCTGCCGGTCGATGTGGACTATCCGGTCGAGCGGGTCGCGTACATGCTGCGTGACTCGGGTGCGCAAGTGGTGCTGACCGTCGGGGCCGCGGTGGAGCGGCTGCCCGAGGCCGAGGGCCTCGACGTGCTGGTGCTCGACGACCCGGAGAACTCACCCACCCCGCCCCATGCCGAAACGGCGGCTCCGTCCCGGACTCCAGACAGCGGGCCGGACCGTCCCGCCTACCTGATCTACACCTCCGGGTCCACCGGACAGCCCAAGGGTGTGCTCGTCACACACCGGGCCATCGTCAACCGGCTTGCCTGGATGCAGCACGAGTACCGCATCGGCGCCGGCAACCGGGTCCTGCAGAAGACGCCGTCCAGCTTCGACGTCTCCGTCTGGGAGTTCTTCTGGCCCCTCATCGAGGGCGCGGCCGTCGTTCTCGCCAAGCCCGACGGGCACCGCGACCCGGCCTATCTCGCCGGGCTCGTCCGTGAGCAGCGGATCACCACGATGCACTTCGTGCCGTCCATGCTCGAAGCGTTCCTCCAGGCCCCCGAGGTCACCGACGATCCCGGCTGGGCCGCGTCGCTGCGGCATGTCTTCAGCAGCGGCGAGGCGCTGACCGGCTCCGCCGCCGCCCGTTGGCACGCTCTCACCGGTGTGCCGCTGCACAACCTGTACGGCCCCACCGAGGCCGCCGTCGACGTCACCCACCACCCCTACGAAGCAGACACCGGCCTCACCGTGCCCATCGGCCGTCCGGTGTGGAACACCGGGCTGCACGTGCTCGACTCCTGTCTTCGGCCGGTTCCTTCCGGCGTGCCCGGTGAGCTGTATCTGACCGGCGTCCAGCTGGCCCGCGGCTATCACACGCGCCCGGCGCTGACCGCCGAGCGGTTCACCGCCGACCCGTACGGTCCGCCCGGCAGCCGGATGTACCGGACCGGCGATCTCGTGCGGCGACGCGCGGACGGGTCGCTGGAGTACCTCGGCCGCACCGACCGACAGGTCAAACTGCGCGGCAACCGCATCGAACTCGGCGAGATCGAGGCCGGCTTGGTGCGTCAGCCGTCGGTCGCGCAGGCGGCCGTCACGGTCCGGGACAACGCACTCGTCGCGTATGTCGTGCCGGCCAACGAGGCCCGTCCCGACTCCCTCTCGCTCCAGGCCGCCCTCACCGGCGTCCTTCCGGCGTCCGTGATCCCCACCGCGTTTGTCGTGCTCGACGCCCTGCCCCTCACGCCGAGCGGCAAGCTCGACCGCGCCGCCCTGCCCGCGCCCGAAGCCGTACGCGCCACCGCCCGCGCACCACGCGATGCCCGCGAACAGCTGCTCACCGAGGTCTTCGCCGCCGTCCTGAAGCTCGACGAGGTCAGCATCGACGACGACTTCTTCCTGCTCGGCGGCGACAGCATCAGCTCCATCAGCGTCTCCAGCCGAGCCCGCCGCGCGGGCCTGGAGCTGAGCCCGCGGGACATCTTCGAGCACCGGACACCGGCCGCGCTGGCCGCCTCCGCGACCGTCGCCGCCGAGCCCTCGTCACACGAGACTCCACCGGCGTCATTCGCGTTGACGGCGGAGGAAACAGCGCACGTCGAGCGGCTCGCGCCCGGCCGGATCGAGGACATCTGGCCGCTCGCTCCGCTCCAGGAGGGCCTGTTCTTCCACTCCACGTACGACGACAGCGGCCTCGACGTCTACACCGTCCATGAGTCCTTCGACTTCGCCACGCGTGTCGACGCCGACCGGCTGCGTGCCGCCGCGACATCGCTTCTCGCCCGCAACCCCGGCCTGCGCGCCGGGTTCACCAGCGAAGGCCTGCGCCAGCCGGTCCAGTTCATCGTCCGCGACCCGCAGATCCCGCTCGAAGAGGCGGACCTTTCGGCGCTCACACGCGACGAACAGGACATCCGGCTGCGGGAGTTGATGGACGAGGAGCGGACCCGGCGGTTCGACCTGACCCGGCCGCTGCTGTTCCGGCTGCTGCTGGTCCGGCTCGGTGAGGAGCGCGGCGACCGGCTGGTCATCGGCCGCCATCTGATCCTCTGGGACGGCTGGTCCGCCTGGCTGTTCCTCGACGAGCTCTTCGCTCTGTACGAGACAGGCGGCGACGCGCGCGAGCTGCCGCAGCCCGGCTCCTACCGCGACTACCTGCACTGGCTTGACCGGCAGAACACCGGTGACGCGACCCGGGCGTGGCGCGCCGCGCTCGACGGTCTTGACGAGCCCACGCTGCTGGTGCCGGACGCGGCGGGCGAAGGGCTTGAGCCGGTCATCCCGCAAAGCCTCGACGCCGTGCTTCCCGCCGAGACCGGCGAGCGGCTGCGGGACACCGCGCGCCGTCACGGTCTGACGCTCAACACCGTGCTCAACGCCGCCTGGGGTCTGGCGCTGGCGAGTGCGACCGGCCGCACCGACGTCGTCTTCGGCACCACCGTGGCCGGCCGGCCGAGCGAGGTCCCGGACGTCGAGAACGTTATCGGCATGTTCCTCAACACCGTGCCTGCCCGTATCGCCTTCGATCCGGACGAGCCGGTGCTGGGTCTGCTGCGCCGCATCCAGTCCGAGCGTCTGGAGCTGATGCCGCACGAGTATCTGGGTCTCGGTGTGCTTCAGGCCGAGACCGGTCACCGGCGGCTCTTCGACACGCTGTTCGTGCTGCGCAACGCCGACACGGACGAGCGGCTCGCCGAACTGCGCGACCGGCACGGCGCGACCGCGGTCGCCAATGTCGACGCCACCCACTACCCGGTCAACCTTGTCGTCACTCCGGGCGAGCGGGTCAGGATCACGCTGGCCCACCGCCAGGACCTGATCAGCGGTGTCTTCGCGGAACGCCTGTTGGACCGGTTCACGCTGCTGCTGGAGCGGCTGATCGCCGATCCCGCCGCCCGTATCGGCTCGCTCGATCCGCTGCTGCCCGCCGAACACGAGGCGCTGGCACGCGAGAACGCCACCAGCCGTGCACCCGTTCCGCACGAGACCGTCGCCGACATGCTCGCCGCGCAGGCCGCCCGTACGCCCGACGCGACGGCGCTCGTCTTCGGCGCGCAGTCGCTGACATACGCCGAACTCGACGCCCGCTGCAACCGCATGGCCCGTCTGCTGCTCGCACGCGGTGCCGCGCCCGAGAAGGTGGTAGCGCTCGGGCTGCCGCGCTCCATCGACATGGTGGTGGCGCTGTTCGCGGTGCTGCGCACCGGCGCCGCCTATCTGCCGCTGGAGCTGGACCATCCGGCCGAGCGGCTCGCGCTGATGCTCGACGACGCCCGGCCGCTGCTCCTGCTGTCCACGGCTGCGGTGTCGGAGACCTTGGACAGTGAGGTGCCACGGGTCCTGCTGGACGATCCGGCGGTCGCTGCGGAGCTGGCCGCGCTGCCGGACGAGCCGGTGCAGGTCACCTTCAGCCTGGAGCACCCGGCGTACGTCATCTACACCTCCGGCTCCACGGGCCGCCCCAAGGGCGTGGTCACGCCCTACCGAGGGCTGACGAACATGCAGCTCAACCATCAGACGGAGATCTTCGCCCCGGCGATCGCCTCGGCCGGCGGCCGGCGCCTGCGGATCGCCCACACCGTGTCGTTCGCCTTCGACATGTCCTGGGAGGAGCTGCTGTGGCTCGTCGAAGGGCATGAGGTGCATGTCTGCGACGAGGAGCTGCGCCGCGACGCCACGGCGCTGGTGGCGTACTGCCAGGCCCATCTCATCGACGTCGTCAACGTCACGCCGACGTACGCCCATGTGCTGATCGAGGAGGGCCTGCTGGAGGGACACCGTCCGCCGCTGGTGCTGCTCGGCGGCGAGGCGGTCACGGAGGCCGTGTGGAACCGACTGCGGGACACCGACGGCACGTACGGCTACAACCTGTACGGGCCGACCGAGTACACCATCAACACGCTCGGCGGCGGCACGCACGACAGCGCGACGCCGACCGTCGGCCGCCCGATCCGCTCCACCCGCGCGCACATCCTGGACACCTGGCTGCGGCCGGTCCCGGACGGGGTGCCCGGTGAGCTGTACATCGCCGGTGTCGGCCTCGCCCGCGGCTATCTCGACCGGCCCGGCCTCACCGCCGAGCGGTTCGTGGCCGACCCGGACGGCGAGCCCGGTGAACGGATGTACCGCACCGGGGATCTCGTACGGCGGCGTCCCGACGGCAATCTGGACTTCCTCGGCCGCACCGACGACCAGGTCAAGATCCGCGGCCACCGCGTCGAACTCGGCGAGATCGAGACCGCGCTGGCCCAGCACCCGCAGGTCTCCCAGGCGGCGGTCGTGGCCCGCGACGACCTCTCCGCGCCCGGCACCCGGCGTCTGGTGGGCTATGTCGTGCCGGCCGAACTCACCGGCGAGGCGCGTCAGGCGGCGGAGCGCGAGCAGATCGGCGAATGGCAGGAGATCTACTCCGCCGAGTACACCGAGATCAGCACCGCCGTGTTCACCGAGGACTTCGCCGGCTGGGACAGCTCCTACGACGGCGAGCCCATTCCGCTGGAGCACATGCGCGAGTGGCGGTCCGCGACCGTCGAGCGGATCCGCGAGCTGCGGCCGCGCCGGATCCTGGAGATCGGTGTCGGATCCGGTCTGCTGCTGTCTCAGCTGGCTCCGGACGCCGAGGCGTACTGGGCCACCGACTTCGCCGAGCCCGTCATCCGCAAGATCGGCGAGGATCTGCGACGCGCGCCGGAGCTGGCGGCCAAGGTCGAACTGCGCTGCCAACCGGCCGATGTGGCGGACGGTCTGCCGGCCGGCTACTTCGACACGATCGTCGTCAACTCGGTCGTCCAGTACTTCCCGAGCCTGGACCATCTGACCGAGGTCATCACCGGTGCGATGGATCTGCTCGCACCGGGCGGAGCGCTGTTCGTCGGCGATGTACGCAACCTGCGGCTGGCCCGTGCCTTCCAGACGGGTATCCAACTGGCCCGGGCGGGTGCGGACGCGGATCCGCAGCAGCTGCGCCGCGCCGTGGACCGCGGCATCGCGCTGGAGAAGGAACTCCTCGTCGACCCGGACTACTTCACCACTCTCGGCTTCGAGGTCGATCTGCGGACGAAGGCCGGGAAGCACCAGAACGAGCTGACGCAGCACCGGTACGACGTGGTCCTGTACCAGGACCGGGCGCAGGCGATCGAGGCCGGCGACTCGACGGTCGTCGACTGGGCCGGTGCCGATGCGCTCGCGGCCCTCCTGGAGGAGCGGCGTCCGGAGCGGCTGCGGGTCCGGCGTGTCCCGGACGCCCGTACGGCGGGCGAACTGGCCGCCCTGCGCGCCCTGGAGGAAGGCCGGCTGCACCGCGGTGAGGCGAGCGGAGTCGAGCCCGACGCGCTGCGCGAGCTGGCGAAGGGACTGGGCTACCGGACACTGACCACCTGGTCCGACGAACTCGGCACCTTTGACGCCGTGTTCCTTCGCGACGCGCTGTCCTCCGGCCTCCGGTTCACGGCCGGTCTGTACCGATGCGGCGAGGAGAAGGCCGCGTACGCCAACACGCCGACGACGGCACGCGGCACCGGTGCTCTGGTGCGGCAGCTGCGCGAGGACCTGGGCAGGCGGCTGCCCGGCTACATGGTGCCCGCGGCGTTTGTCGTCCTGCCGCGGCTGCCTATGAACGACAACGGCAAGCTCGACGTCCGGGCGCTGCCCGACGCCGAACCGGCCGTCGCGCTGACGGCCGGCCGCGGCCCCGAGACGCCGCAGGAAGAGGTCCTGTGCCGGCTCTTCGCCGAAGTGCTGGGACTGCCCAGGGCGGGAGCCGAGGACAACTTCTTCGACCTCGGCGGTCACTCGTTGCTGGCCACCCGGCTGATCAGCCGGGCCCGCACCGAACTCGGCGCCGAACTGGCCATCCGCGATCTGTTCGAGGCCCCGACACCGGAGCTGCTGGCCGGACGGGCCGGCAGCGGCAGGCCCGCACGGCCCGCGCTGGAGCGGGCGGCGGTGCGGCCCGAGCGCATTCCGCTGTCGGCGGCGCAGCGGCGGCTGTGGCTGGTGGAGCGGATCACCGGCGGCGGTGTCGCCTACAACTTCCCGCTCGTCTTCCGGCTCCGCGGCGAGCTGGACCTGGACGCTCTGCGCACTGCGCTGCGCGATGTCGCGGGACGGCACGAGGCGCTGCGTACGCGGTTCGTGGAGTTCGACGGCGAGCCGTACCAGTGGATCGTCGCGGCCGACGAGGCCGATCCGGCGTTCGGCGTGTCGCACTGCACCGAGGGCGAGCTGGCCGGGCGTGTCGAGGAGGCGCAGCGCCGTCCGTTCGACCTGAGCCGCGAACTTCCTTTGCGGGCCGAGGTGTTCAGGCTCGGCCCGGCCGACCAGGTGGTCGCGGTGGTGCTGCACCACATCACCACGGACGAGTGGTCGGACCGGCCCTTCCTCGCCGATCTCAACGCCGCGTACGCGGCGCGCGCGGCGGGCCGGGCTCCGCAGTGGGATCCGCTGCCGGTGCAGTACGCCGACTACACGCTGTGGCAGGAACAGCTCCTCGATGAAGTCGGCGACCGGCAGCTCGCGTACTGGACCGAGGCTCTGCGCGACCTGCCGGAGAGCCTGGAACTGCCGCTGGACCGGCCGCGTCCGGCGCAGCCGACGGGCCGCGGCGGCACCGTGCGCCGGGAGCTGAGTGCCGAGGTGAGCAGCGCGCTGCGTGAGCTGTCCGCCGAGCGCGGTGTCAGCATGTTCATGCTGGTCCAGGCGGCGACGGCGGTACTGCTGCACCGGCTCGGGGCAGGTGACGACATCCCGCTCGGCGCCCCGGTCGCCGGGCGCACGGACGGCGCGGCGGACGATCTGGTCGGCTTCTTCGTCAACACGCTGGTGCTGCGTACGGATCTGTCCGGCGAGCCGACGTTCGACGAACTGCTCGCCCGCGTGCGGGAGTCCGCGCTGGAGGCTTTCGAGCACCAGGACCTGCCGTTCGACCGGCTGGTGGAGGCGGTCAATCCGGTGCGGGTGCCGGGCCGCAATCCGCTGTTCCAGGTGATGCTGGGCTATCACTACCGGCCTGACGGCGACCCGGACGTGTTCGGTCTGCCGACCGAGTGGTTCGACATGGACACGGGCATGGCCAAGTTCGACCTCCACTTCACCTTTGTGGATCCGGCCGGCGATGAGCTGGTGCTGCTGCTGGAGTACGCGGCCGATCTGGTCGAAGCCGCCACCGCCGAGCGGATGGCCGGACGCCTGATCGCCCTGCTCGGCCGGATCGCCGCCGCTCCGGAACGGCCCGTGGGCATGCTCGATCTGCTCGTCGACGACGAGCGTCGCACCGTCGTCGAGGCGTGGAACGACACCGCGCACGATGTGGTGGCGACGACGCTGCCCGAACTGTTCCGCGCCCAGGCCGCCCGCACGCCGGACGCCACCGCGCTCGTCGTCGGCGGCCACGACGGCGCCGAAGAGGCCGCGGAGGAGCTCAGCTACGCCGAGCTGGACGCCCGTGTCGAGCAGCTTGCACGGGTGCTCGCGGGAATGGGTGTCGGCCCGGAGCACACGGTCGCCGTCGCTCTGCCGCGCTCGGCCGACCTGGTCGTGGCGCTGCTCGCGGTGCATCGCGCCGGGGCCGCGTATCTTCCTCTCGACGCGCAGTACCCGGCGGAGCGGATCGCCTTCATGCTGGCGGACGCCGAACCTGTCTGCGTCATCCGGGACCGGCTGCCCGAGGGACCCGCGGGCGAACTGCCCACCGCATACGACCCGCAGCATCCGGCGTATGTCATCTACACCTCCGGTTCCACGGGCCGCCCGAAGGGCGTCGTGGTGCCGCAGGAAGGCATCGTCAACCGACTGCTGTGGATGCAGGGCGCCTATGATCTCGACTCCGGTGACCGCGTGCTGCAGAAGACTCCGCTCAGCTTCGACGTCTCGGTGTGGGAGTTCTTCTGGCCACTGATCACCGGTGCCACGCTGGTGCTCGCCAGGCCTGACGGGCACCGGGACCCCGCGTATCTGGCGCGGCTCATCCGGCACCAGCGCGTCACCACCGCGCACTTCGTGCCGTCGATGCTCCAGGCGTTCCTGGAGGAGCCGTCCGCGGCGGACTGCAGCGGGCTGCGCCGGGTGATTTGCAGCGGCGAGACCCTGCCCGCTCCGCTGGCCGACCGCTTCCACCAGGTCCTCTCCGCCGAGCTGCACAATCTGTACGGGCCCACGGAGGCATCGGTCGACGTCACCGCCGTCCGCATTCCGGCGGGCGCGGCAGCCGTCCCGATCGGCCGGCCGGTCTGGAACACCCGGGTGTACGTGCTCGACGGCGCGCTGCGACCCGTACCGCCGGGCGTGGCGGGCGAGTTGTATCTCGCCGGGGTGCAGCTCGCCCGCGGCTATCTGGCGCGCCCCGTGCTGACCGCCGAGCGGTTCACGGCCGATCCTTACGGCCCGCCCGGCAGCCGGATGTACCGCACGGGCGACCTGGCGCGGTGGACCCATGACGGCGTGCTGGAGTATCTGGGCCGTACCGACGACCAGGTCAAGATCCGTGGCTTCCGCGTCGAGCCCGGCGAGGTCGAGACGGCGCTCGCCCGGCACGAGAGCGTCGCCCACGCCGTCGTCGTCGCGCACGACCAGCGACTCGTGGCATATGTGGTGCCCGCCGCCGGGCACGCCGCCGACGGAGCAGAACTGCGCCGGCACGTCGCAGCCGCGCTCCCCGCCCACATGGTCCCCGCGGCCTTCATCACTCTCGACACGCTGCCGCTGACCCCCAACGGCAAGCTCGACCGTCGCGCGCTGCCCGCACCGGACTTCTCCGCTGCGGCATCGGAGCGCAGGCCCCGCACCCCGCGCGAGGAGATCCTCTGCGAGGAGTTCGCCGCCGTCCTCGGTCTGCCGCGGGTCGGCGTCGACGACGACTTCTTCGCGCTCGGCGGCCATTCGCTGCTGGCGATGCGCCTGGTGAGCCGGATCCGTGCCGCGCTCGCCGCGGAGGTGTCGCTGCGCGACGTGTTCGACGCGCCGACGGTGGCCGGTCTTGCGGAGCGGCTGGACGGTGCCGCCCGCACCGCCCGGCCCGCGCTCACCACCCGTCCCCGGCCCGGGCAGCTTCCGCTGTCCTCCGCGCAGCAACGGCTGTGGGTCCTCTACCAGGTGGAGGGCCCGAGCGCGACGTACAACATCCCTGCGGCCTGGCGGCTTTCCGGGAGCCTGGACATCGACGCGCTGCGCGCAGCCGTGCACGATCTCGCCGAGCGGCACGAGACGCTGCGCACGGTCTTCCCCGAGGAAGGCGGCCGGGCGCGCCAGCTGGTCCTGGACATGCAGGAGATACGGATCCCGGTGGAGGTGGCGCCGGCCGACGAGGACTCACTCGCGGAGCGGCTGGCCGAGGCCGCCGCGTACGGCTTCCAGCTGGACCGCGAACCGCCGCTGCGAGTGCAGGTGTTCCGGATCGCCGACGACGAGTACGCGCTACTGGTGCTGCTGCACCACATCGCCGGTGACGAGTGGTCGGATCTGCCGCTCAGCCGCGACCTGGCCACC
Source organism: Streptomyces sp. NPDC020681 (assembly GCF_044334895.1). Classification (NCBI taxonomy): domain Bacteria; kingdom Bacillati; phylum Actinomycetota; class Actinomycetes; order Kitasatosporales; family Streptomycetaceae; genus Streptomyces; species Streptomyces sp. NPDC020681. Next base: position 215,295 of record NZ_JBIRTX010000005.1, read on the forward strand.
GCGTACGCGGCACGCTCGGCCGGCCGCGCGCCGCACTGGTCGCCACTGCCGGTGCAGTACGCCGACTACACGCTGTGGCAGCGCGAGGTGCTCGGGGACGAGAAGGATCCCGAGAGCCTGGCGGCTCGTCAGATCGCCTTCTGGCAGCAGGCTCTGGCCGGTCTGCCCGAGGAGCTGGTGCTGCCCGTCGACCGTCCGCGTCCGCTCGAGACGAGCTACCGCGGCGGCGCGGCCGACCTGTCGATCGACGAGGAACTGGCGCAGGAGCTGCACCGGCTGGCCCGGGCCGGCGGCGTCAGCATGTTCATGGTCATCCAGTCCGCCGTGGCCGCGCTGCTGACCCGGCTCGGAGCGGGCACCGACATCCCGCTCGGCTCACCGATCTCCGGCCGCACCGACCAGGCGCTGGAGGATCTTGTCGGCTTCTTCCTCAACACGCTGGTGCTGCGCACCGACACGTCGGGCGACCCGACGTTCCGCGAACTGCTCGGCCGGGTACGGGAGGCCGATCTGGCGGCCTTCGACCACCAGGACGTGCCGTTCGAGCGGCTTGTGGAGGTGCTGAATCCGGCGCGCTCGCTGGCCCGGCATCCGCTGTTCCAGGTGATGGTCGTCTATCTGGCGGCGGGTGGAGACGATGTCGGCCTGTCCGGACTGCAGGCCCGCCGCGAGGACGTCGGCCAGAGCTCGGCCAAGTTCGACCTGTCCTTCGACTTCGTGGAGCGGGCCGACGGCAACGGCGTGGACGGGGTGCTGGAGTACAGCACCGATCTCTTCGACACCGCGACGGCCCAGTCGTTCGCCGAGCGGCTGCTGCGCATCCTGCGGGCCGTGGCCGCGGATCCGGACACTCCGCTCGGCCGGCTCGACATCCTCGGCGAGTCCGAGCGCAGCCGGATCGTGGACGGGTGGAACGCCCGGCCGCTGACGGCCACGCCGACCACCGTCCCGGCGCTCTTCGAGCACCAGGTACGCCGCTCGCCCGGAGCACCGGCGGTCGCATCCGACGGTGTCGAGCTGTCCTACAGCCAGCTCAACGCCGCGGCCAACCGGCTGGCCCGGCTGCTCGTGGCGCACGGCGCCGGTCCCGAGCGGATCGTCGCGCTGGCGCTGCCGCGTACGGCCCACACCCTGCTCGCCATCCTCGCGGTGCAGAAGGCGGGTGCCGCGTATCTTCCGCTCGACCCCGAGAGCCCGCAGGGCCGTACGGCCGACATGCTCGACGACGCCCGCCCGGTGCTGATCCTCACCACCGCCGAACTCGCCCACGTCCTCCCCGACACCCCCGGTGCGCCGGTCCTGGCGATCGACGCGCCGGACACCCTCGTCCGGCTGATCGGCCAGGTCGCGACCGATCTCACCGACGCCGAACGCAACGCCGCGCTCACCCCGCAGCACCCGGCGTATGTCATCTACACCTCCGGCTCCACGGGCCGGCCCAAGGGCGTCGTCGTCACTCACGAGACGGTCGGCAATCTCTTCCACAGCCATCGCGAGACGCTGTACACGCCGGCGATGGCGGCCACGGGACGGCGTCATCTGCGCGCCGGACACGCCTGGTCGTTCTCGTTCGACGCGTCCTGGCAGCCGCAGCTGTGGCTGCTGGACGGGCACTGCGTCCATGTGGTGTCCGAGGAGCTCCAGCGCGACCCGGAGCTGCTGGCGGCGGCCGTCGTGGAGCACGGTTTCGACTTCCTCGAAGTCACGCCCTCGTTCTTCGCGCAGATGGCCGAGACCGGGCTCGTACAGGACGAAGCGTGCCCGCTCGCGGTGGTCGGCGTCGGCGGGGAGGCCGTGCCCGCCGCGCTGTGGGAGCGGCTCGGCGGGCTGCGCGGCACCGAGGCCTTCAATCTGTACGGACCCACCGAGTCGACGGTCGACGCGCTGGTGGCGCGCGTGGCGGACAGCGAGCGGCCGCTCGTCGGCCGCCCAGTGGCCGGTACGCGGGCCTATGTGCTGGACGGCCTGCTGCAACCGGTGCCGCCCGGAGTGACGGGTGAGCTGTATCTGGCGGGCGGCGGCCTGGCCCGCGGCTACCTCGGCCAACCGGCGCTGACGGCCGAGCGGTTCGTCGCCGATCCGTTCGGCGCGCCGGGCTCACGGCTGTACCGGACCGGTGACCTGGCGCGCTGGACCGCCGACGGACGGATCGACTATCTCGGACGCGCCGACGACCAGGTGAAGATCCGCGGTTTCCGCATCGAACTGGCCGAGATCGAGTCCGTACTGGCAGGCCATCCGGCTGTCGCACAGGTCGTGGTGACGGCACGTCAGGACGGTCCGCGCAAGCAGCTCGTGGCGTATGTCGTCCCGGCCGCCGGCACGTCGGCGGACGCCGGGACGCTGCGCGCCCATGTCGGCGCGCAGCTGCCGGACTACATGGTGCCGGCGGCGGTGGTCGTCCTCGCCGAGCTGCCGAAGCTCGCCAACGGCAAGCTCGACCGGAAAGCGCTGCCCGCACCCGACTTCACCGCGATCTCCTCGGGCCGGGCACCCGGCACTCCGGTGGAGAAGACGCTCAGCGGTGTCTTCGCCGAGGTGCTGCGTCTCGAACAGGTCGGCGTCGACGACGACTTCTTCGCGCTCGGCGGCGACAGCATCGTGGCCATGCAGCTGGTGAGCCGCGCCCGGGCCGCGGGCCTGCGGATCACGCCGAGGCTGGTGTTCCGGCACCGTACGGTCGCGGGCCTGGCCGCGGTCGCCGTCGAGGCGGCCGAAGCGGTGGGCGCGGCCCGTACGCCGGACGACGGCACGGGCACCGTGCCGCTGACGCCGGTCATGCACTGGCTGCGCGAACTCGGCGGCCCGTTCCGGAGCTACCACCAGGCGGCGCTCGTCCAGACGCCCGCAACGCTGGACGGCCTCAAGCTGGCTGCCGTGCTCCAGGCGCTGGCCGACCGGCACGACCTGCTGCGGGCCCGGCTCGTGCGTACGGACGGTGGGCAGTGGTCTCTCGAGGTTCCGGCGGCCGGTGCGGTGGACGCCGGTGCGTGGGTCGAGCGGGTCGACGTGGCCGGAATTGACGGCGACGCGCTGCGCGGCGCGGTCTCGCACTACGCGCACACCACCCGTGCGGCGCTGGACCCGGATGCCGGGACCATGGTCAAGGCAGTCTGGTTCGACGCCGGAGACGAGCCCGGTCGACTGCTGCTGATGGCGCACCATCTGGTCGTCGACGGCGTGTCCTGGCGGATTCTGCTGCCTGATCTGGCGGCCGCCTGGCAGCACGTGTCCATCGCGGAAGCCGCCGAACTCCCGCCCGTGGACACGTCGTTCGCCCGCTGGTCGCGGCTGCTCACCGAACTGGCGCAGGACCCGGCCCGCGAGGCGGAGCTGCCGCTGTGGACGGCGGTCCTCGACGGCGCGGCGCCGCTGCCGCTGGAGCGGCCGCTGGACACGGCACGCGACACGGCCGGCACGGTGCGCGAGCTGGTGCTGCGGATGGAGCCGGAGCGGACAGGCCCGCTGCTGTCCGCGGTGCCCGCCGCCTTCGGCGCGACCGTCAACGACGTGCTGCTGACCGGACTCGGGCTGGCCGTGGCCGACTGGAAGCAACGTCAGGGCTGCTCGGACGCCTCGGTGCTGGTCGACCTCGAAGGCCACGGCCGCGAGGAGGAACTCGCAGCAGATGCCCCGGGCGCGGATCTGTCCCGTACGGTCGGCTGGTTCACCAGCGTCTACCCGGTACGCCTGGACCCGGGCCCGGTCGACCTCGGCGACGCGCTCACCGGCGGCGCGGCCGTCGAGGAGGCGGTGGAGCGGGTGAAGGAGCATCTGGCCTCGCTGCCCGCGAACGGCGTCGGCTACGGCATGCTGCGGCACCTCAACCCCCGTACGAGCGCCGTGCTCGCGGCGCTGGACGCACCGCAGATCGAGTTCAACTACCTGGGCCGGTTCGGGATCCCGGAGGAGACCGACTGGTCCTACGCGCCGGAGGAGGACGTGTCCGACATCGGCTCGGAACCCGCGATGCGCGCGGGCCATGCACTGAGCATCAACGTGGTGACCGAGGACCGTCCCGGCGGGCCGGTCATGTCCGCGCACTGGTCCTACCCGGCAGGCGTGCTGTCCGAGGCGGCGGTGCAGGACCTTGCCGAGACCTGGTTCCGCGCCCTGGAGGCCTTGGTGCGCCGCGCCGCTTCCCGTACCGCCACCGACTAGTCCCCACACCCGCGTACCGAACCTGCTTGCCGACCTACGTACCGAGGAGAGTCCACGATGAGCAACCCGTTCGAGAACCCTGAAGGCGTCTACTCGGTGCTGGTCAACGACGAGGACCAGCACAGCCTGTGGCCCGACTTCGCCGACGTGCCGGCGGGCTGGCACGTGGCCCATGGACCCGCCACGCGTCAGTCCTGCATGGAGTACATCGAGGCCAACTGGACGGACATGCGTCCCAAGAGCCTTCAGGAGTCGATGAAGGGCTGACATCCGCGCAACGCAAAGGGGGCCGGTCCGCGACGCGCGGACCGGCCCCTTCTTGCGAACCGTGCTCAGGCGGCGGGCTGCTCCACCTTCGTCGCCGGCTTGCCGTCGACGGCCGCCGCGAGCTGCGGAACCAGTCGCTCGATGACGTACGGCAGGCTCAGGACCGAGACGAACGACGTGGCATTGCCGTAGTCGCCGGTCTCGTGGACGAAGACCTCGCGGGCGTCCTTCACCACGCCCAGATCACGGTACGAGGCGTCCTTGTGCAGCTTCGCCGTGTCCTTGGCGACATCGCCGACGATCCACACGATCGCGTCCTGGTCGAGCAGATCGGTGCGCTCCTTGCTGATGTTCGCGCCGAACTGGTCGCCGATGGCCTTGTCCAGATCCGTCGGCAGCTTGAAGCCGAGGCCCGTCAGGATACGGGAGCGTGCGTCCTGGCTGCCGAAGACGAACATGCCTTCGTACGGGGTCGCCATCACGCCGCTCGCGTTCTTGAACTCCGGGTGCGCCGCGGCCGCGGCCGCGATCTTCGCCTCGGTGTCCGCCACCGCCTTGGCGGCCTCGTCCGACTTGCCGAGCGCGGTGCCGACCTTCTTCGTCAGCTCCTGCCACGGGATGCCGAAGTCGTTGTACTCCTTGGGCTGGGCGACGACCGGAGCGAACTTGGACAGCGTCGCGTACTGCTCCTTGGTGAGCCCGCCGTACAGCGCCAGGATCAGATCCGGCTTCAGCGCCGCGATCTTCTCCACCTGCGGTCCGGTGCCGGTGTCCTTCAGCACGGTCGGCGCCGCGGCGCCGCCCAGCTTGTCCTTGGCCCAGGGGCCGATCGCGCCGGGATAGCCGCCGAGCCATTCGGTCGTGCCGACCGGGACCTTGCCGAGTGCCAGCACGGCGTCCTGGTCGGTGAGCCCGACGGTGACGATCCGCTTCGGCTCGGCCTTGATGGTGGTGGTGCCGTACTTGTGCTGGATGCTCACCGGATAGGCCGACGAGTCCTTCTTCGCGGATCCGGCCGCGTCCGATCCGGAGTCGCTCCCGGAGCCGGAGTCACCGCCGCAGGCGGCTGTGCCGAGGAGCAGCAGGCCGGAGGCGAGCGCGGCGGCGAGCCTGGGGGCTCTGGAGGTACGGGCCATCGGTGGTCCTTCGGTTCGGGTTCCTGTACAGCGGACGTGATGTGGGGGGCGGGCTACGAGTCGGCGTTACGGGTGTCGTTGCGGGTGTCGGACCACGCCTCCCACAGGGCGGCGTAGCGCCCCCCGGCGGCCAGGAGTTCGTCGTGCGTGCCGGTTTCGACGATGCGTCCGGCGTCCATCACGACGATGCGGTCGGCACTGGCGGCCTGGGTCAGCCGGTGCGCGACGATCAGTGCGGTCCGGCCGTCCACCGCGCGGGCGGCGGCTTTCTCCAGAGCGCGGGCGCCGGTGCTTCCGGCCTCGGCGGTGGCTTCGTCGAGGACCGCGACCGGTGGGTCGGCCAGGATCAGCCGGGCCAGCGCCAGCGCCTGTGTTTGTGCGCTGGTGAGCCGGTGGCCGCCGTCGCCGACGACGGTGGCAAGTCCCTCGGGCAGTGCCTCGGCCCAGGACAGCGCGTCGACACGGTCGAGGGCTTCGCGCAGTTCGGCGTCGGTCGCCCGGGGCCGGGCGAGCCGCAGGTCGTCGGCGAGCGGGCCGGCGAAGACATGGACCTCCTGGGTGATGAGGGCGACCGTTCGTCGGGTCGCGTCGGGGCCGAGTGCGTCGAGGCCGGCGCCGCCGAGCCGCACGGCGCCAGTGGCCGGCCGGTGGATGCCCGCGATGAGCTTGGCCAGCGTGGTCTTGCCCGCGCCGCTCGCGCCGACGAGGGCGACGCGCTCGCCGGGCTTCAGGTCCAGGTCGATCTCGTGCAGGACGGGGTGGCCGGGCTGGTAGGAGTGGCCGACGCCGGTCACCGTGACGGACGCGTCGCGCGGGGTGGCGGGCCGCTCCGGCTGGACGGGCAGCGGCAGATCGGCCACGCCGACGATCCTGGCGAGACCCGCGGTCGCCTTCTGCGCGTCGTCGAGCAGGACGAGCGCGGAGTTGATGGGGGTGAACAGACTGTGGAAGTACAGGGCCGCTGCCGTTGCGGTGCCCAGTGACGCCGAACCGCCGCGTACCAGCCAGAAACCGGTGGCCAGGACCGCGGCAAGGCCGATGAACTCCCCCAGGTGGAGCCGGCAGTAGAAGCTCAGCACCAGCCGTACGCCGCGCATCGTCACATCGACCGCGGCCGCGGACCGCTGCCCGACCCGGGCGGCGTGGTCCTTCTCCAGCCGCAGCGCCCGAACGGTGGAGCTGCCTCCGATCGTGCCGAGCAGTTGCTGCTGCTGCGCGCCGGTGGCGACGCGCTGCTCGGCGTAGAGCGGCACCGCTCCTCGGAGATACCAGCGCGCGGTGTGCACCTGCACGGGTACCGCGAGCAGCGCCGCCAGCAGAAAGCGCCAGTCGAGCACGGCCAGCGCGCCCAGCGTGAGCACGATCGCCACCATGGAACGGGCCAGCTCGGGCAGCGCGTTGCGCACGGCGCCGGCGATCAGTGAGACGTCGCCGGTGACCCGCACGGTCAGATCGCCCGAGCCCGCCTTCTCCACCTGCTCCAGCGGCAGACCGAGAGCCCGCTCGACGAACCGCTCGCGCAGCTGGGCGAGTACGGACTCGCCGAGCCGGGAGACCAGGGACAGGCCGAGCCCCGTGGTGACACCCTGCGCGACGGCGACGGCGACGAGCAGGACCACGGTCAGGGTGATCGCGTCGGGCGGCCTGCGGTCGGCGACCAGGTCGACGATGCGGCCGAGCAGCGGCTGGGTCAGCAGGCCGATGGCGGTGGCGACGACGATGGTCCCGAACCCGCCGAGGGCGAGCGGCCGGTAGCCGCGCAGAACCTCGCCGACGGCGCCCCGGGTGCGGGCGGCGGTGGCGATCGGCAGCAACTGCCGTCCGGCGCCTTCGTCGTGGGCTTCAGTGCCTGCGTCGTGGGCGTCGGCGCCCATTTCGTACGTCATGAGAGCACCGCCGTACGGTAGTTCGCGCGCCGGTGGACGAGGTCGGCGTGGCCGGCCGTGTCGGTCACCCGTCCGCCTTCGACGAGCACCACCCGGTCCGTCACGGCGAGCAGCGCTGGACTGGTGGTCACCAGCACCGTCGTCCGTTCCCGCCGGGTGTCCCGGATCCCGGCGGCGATCCTCGCCTCGGTCACCGCGTCGACGGCGGTCGCCGGGTCGTGGACCACCAGGACCGGTGGATCCGCGGCCAGGGCGCGGGCCAGCGCGACACGCTGGCGCTGGCCGCCGGAGAGCGAGCGTCCTCGTTCGGTGACCGTCGATGCGACGCCGTGCGGCAGGGTCAGGGCGACCTCGTCGGCGCCCGACGCGGCCATCGCGCGGCCGATGTCGGCCGAAGGGGGCGCGGCGGCCGAGATGTTGTCGGCGAGTGTGCCTTCGAAGAGGTCCGCGTCGTGCTCGGCCACGAGGACCGCGGTACGGATGTCCGCCGGGTCGAGGGTGGCGAGGTCGACGCCGTCCAGTTCGACCGAGCCGCTCTCGGGGTCGCTCCGGCGGCTCAGGCAGCGCAGCAGTGCCTCGGCGTCGGCGGCGTCGGGTGCGACGACTCCGATCACCTCGCCCGGCCCCGCTTCGAGTTCGACGTCGATCAGCGTCCGGTACGAGACGCGGCGGAGCCGGATGTGACCTTCGACCGGCCGGGGCATCCGGCCGGGGCCCGGCAGTACGGCGGGCGGGGCGGCCAGGACGTCGGCGATCCGCGCGGCGGAGGCGCGGGCCTGTGCGTACTCGGAGTTCAGCCAGGGGAATTCGGAGAGCGGTCCGAGCAGGAACAGGGCCAGTCCGACCGCCGAGACCAACTCACCGAGGCTGATGTCCCCTTGTGCCGCCAGGCGTCCGCCCACGAGGACGACGAGGGCGATGAACACGCCGGTGAGCGTGAGGACGACGCCGTTCTGCCATGCCTGTGCCCGGGCCGCGCGCAGGGTCGCGGTCAGCGAGTCACGGCTCGTACGGCGATAGCGCGCCACCGCTGCCGATTCGGCCCCGATGCCCTTCAGTACCCGCAGTCCGGCCACGAGGTCGGCGGCGATGCCCGATGCGTGGGCGGCCCGCTCCTGTTCGGCTTCGCTGCGCCGCTCCAGCGGCTTGCTGAGCAGATGGCCCAGCCACAGCAGGAGGGGCGTGCCGAGCAGGACCACCAGTCCCAGCAGCACGGAGATCCGCAGCAAAAACAGTGCGCCGACGAACAGGGCGGTCAGGGCCGAAATCCCGAGCACCAGCGCCATGTTGACGGCGCCGACGCGTCTGGCGTCCTCGGTTGCGATGTTCGTCAGGGCGCCGGGCAGACGTCCGTCGTCGGCTCCACCCGCCGGATCCAGGATCCGCTCGACCACTTCGGTCCTGAGTTCGTGGGCGGCCACTTCGGAGGCGCGCTCGCCCGCACGGGCGCCGAAGCGGAAGCTGAAGGAGAGCCCGAGATACGCGACGGCCAAGGCCGCGATCCACAGCAGGAGTTGGCCGCCGTCGCCGCGGGAGACGGCACGGTCGATCACGTATCCGATGACGACGGGAACGAGCGCCTCGCCCGCCTGGTGCCCGGCTCCGAGCACCGAGCCGAGCGCGACGTCGCGTCGCTGCCCTCTGATCGCACGCCGCAGGACATCCCGCCCCGACAGGCCTCCAGCACCCACCGCACCCCTCCGGACCCGCCTGGCAGCACCCACGGACCAAGCACGAAAACTTAGGTAAGGCTAGACTAAGTTCGCCCTGTCGAGCTACCCCGCCGAGCAACCGGAAGCGACAACGCCTCGTCCCAGGTGACAAGTTCGTCCAGGCGGATCGTGCCGCTACAGCAGAGCCGTTGACGACTCCCGCGGATCGACACGCCTGGCTCGTCGATCAGTCGGCTGTCTCGGCCGACTCACTCGGCTCGGAGTCGTTGGCAGACGCGGACCGCTCGATGTCGTCATTGGTCGCGGCCCAACTGGCCAGCAGGTCCAGGGCCTCCTGCGAGGATGAACCGGGCTCGGCGGTATAGGTGAGGAGGCTCTGACTGGGGTCGCCCCCCAGCGGGAAGGTCTCGAACGGCAGGTCGAGGTCTCCGACGACCGGGTGGTGGAGGAGCTTCATGCCCGTGGTGTGGATACGGACGTTGTGGGCGGCCCAGCGGCGACGGAACTCCTCGCTGCGGGTGGACAGCTCCCCGATCAGGTCCGACAGTCGCCGGTCGTAGGGATCGCGGCCGACCTCGGAGCGCAGCATGGCGACCGTGTCGTTGGCGACCTTGTCCCAGTCGCGGAAGAACTCGGTCGCCTGCGGGGCGAGGAAGACGAACCTGGCGTTGTTGGGCGGCCGCGCCGGGTCGGCGTAGACCGGCGAGAACAACGCGCGCCCGAGGTGGTTGGCGGCCAGGATGTCCAGGCGCCCGCTGAGTACGAACCCGGGCGTGCCTGCCATCGAGTCGATGATGCGCTGCACCGCGGGCCGCACACGCTGCTGGGCAGGTCGGCGGCGCGTCGGACGGGTCGCGCCGGCGCCGCGCAGGAGGTCGAGCAGGTGGGCTCGCTCGGCCTCGTCGAGCTGCAGCGCTTGCGCGATGCCGTCGATGACGCTCTCGGAGACACCGGTGGCGTTGCCACGCTCCAACCGGGTGTAGTACTCGCTCGAGATGCCCGCGATAAGGGCTACCTCCTCGCGGCGCAGCCCGGTGACCCGCCGGCGGTCTCCGCCGTACACGGGCAGTCCCGCCTGCTCGGGGGTGACCCTGGCCCGTCGCGTGCCCAGGAATTCCCGGATCTCCGCTCGGAAATCACTACGGAAATCGCGATTGGCACCATAAGGGTCGTTTCTGCCTGCCATGCGCTCCACTCTACGAGCGCCTCCGCAGGGCTGGGGGTCCCTCTCAGTACCCCCTCTCATCAGGGTCTCCCGCCGTCCCGTGACAACCGGTTCTGTAGATGGTGCACCGCCGAGGCGGTGTTGCAGAGAACCAAAGAACAGGACACCCCATGGCAACGAATCTGTCCGGCACCGTCGCTCTCGTCACTGGCGCGAGCAGCGGCATCGGCGCCGCCACCGCCCGCCGGCTCGCCGAGCACGGCGCCTCCGTCGCCCTCGTGGCCCGCCGCAAGGACCGCCTGGACGACCTCACCGCCGAGATCGAGAAAGCGGGCGGCACCGCGCTGGTGGTGGAGGCGGACATCACCGACCGCGCCCAGGCCGAGGCCGCCGTAGAGCAGACCGTCGAGCACTTCGGCCGACTGGACACCCTGGTCAACAACGCCGGCCTGATGCTCCTGGGCCCCGTCGTCGACGCGGAGGTCGAGGAGTGGGAGCGCATGATCGCCGTCAACGTCCAGGGCCTGCTCTGCACCACCCGCGCCTCCCTGCCGCACCTGCCGCACCTGCCGCACCTGCCGCACCTGCCGCACCTGCTCAAGGCTGCCGAGGAGGGTCCGCGCCGGGTCGCCGACATCGTCAACATCAGCTCGATCGCGGGCCGCGTGGCGTGGAACGGATATGGCGTCTACAACCTCACCAAGTTCGGCGTGAACGGATTCACCGAGTCCCTGCGCCAGGAGGTCACCCAGCGGCACGTCCGCGTCGGTGTCCTGGAGCCGGGCGGCGTGGACACCGAGCTGGGCTCGCACAACAAGCCCGAGATCCAGGGCGCGATGATCACCCCCTTCTACGAGACGACCGAGGTCCTCGCCCCCGAGGACATCGCCGACGGCGTCGCCTACATGGTCACCCGGCCCCGCCACTCCTCCATCGGCGACCTGTGGATCATGCCCACAGACCAAGCCTGACGCCGTCTGCCCCATCCGCCGCCCGGCCACCCGCCGGGACGCCACTCACCATCACCGCACAACACCGAGTGCCGGACCACGGCACCTGAAAGGACCCCCCATGAGCAAGGTCATTCTCGTCACCGGTGCCGGACGCGGTCTGGGCACGGACATCGCCCGCGAGGCCCTCGCCACCGGCCACCAAGTCGTCGCCACCGGCCGCCGCCCCGAAGAGGTCGAGAAGACTCTGGGCGGACCGCAGGGCAACCTGCTGGTCACCAAGCTGGACGTCACCAACCTGGAGGATGCCGAGGCGGCCGCGCAGGCCGCCGTCGACCGCTTCGGCCGCATCGACGTCCTGATCAACAACGCCGGGAACTTCTTCGCCGGCTACTTCGAGGAGATCACGCCCGCGCAGATGCGCCAGCAGATCGAGACCAACCTGTTCGGACCCATGAACGTCACCCGCGCCGTCCTGCCTGTGATGCGCAAGCAGCGCGTCGGCCACATCATCACCCTCTCCTCCTCCGCCGGCATCATCGGCCAGGAGTTCTGCGTCGCCTACGCTGCCTCCAAGTTCGGCGTGGAGGGCTGGATGGAGTCGCTGCGTCACGACGTCGAGCCGTACAACATCCACACCACGGTCGTGGAGCCCGGCTTCTTCCGCACCGAGCTGCTCGTGGACGCCTCCACCACCTGGCCCCAGCCGTCCATCGAGGACTACGCCGAGCGCACCACCGCCACCATCGCGGCCTGGAAGACCATGAACGGCAGGCAGAGCGGCGACCCTGCCAAGCTCGCCGGCGCCCTGCTGACCATCGCCGACCAGGAGAAGCCGCCGCTGCGCTTCGTCGCCGGCGCCGACGCCATCGATGGCGTCGAGGCCAAGGCCAGGGAACTCCTCGCCCAGGCCCAGGCATCCCGCGAACTGGGCGGCGACCTGGCCTACGACGACACCACCGCCTGAAACGCCCTGGTCCGAGCTTTGAGCTCACACCCCGGCGGTGACTTCGGGCCGCGCATGTTCGAATCCCGGGACGAGCGCGCCGAGCAGCACCAGTAGGCCGGTGGCCGGATCGCCTCCCGCGGAGGCGCGAGCGGCAGCACCGCCCTACGGTGGTTTTGAGGGCGCCATCAAGCCGAACCAGGCGTTCCGGAGGAGGCTGCGATGAAGGAGCACTTCGTCTGGGTGACGACGCGTCGCATCAAGCCGGGCACGCTGGAGGAGTTCGAGCGGGCATGGCGCCCGGACCCGTACCCGCAGGCCCTGCGCTACGCCTATGCGTACTGGTCCGAGGACGGTCTGGAGATCACCGGAGTGTCGTTCTGGGACACCAAGGAAGCGTGCGACTCGTGGCGGGCCTCCGAGGCGGAGCGGCAGCGGCACGAGGCCATGGCGCCGTACGTCGTCGAGGAGCGGGAGGGCTTCTATCGCGGCCGCGAACTCTCCGTCCCCGTGCATTAGCCGCGGATCCTCAAGGCCCCACTCACCTTCGATGCTCGCCTCCGATCTTCCGGCGGGGGCACACTGGAGGCATGGCCCCGTAAGCCGTGAACCGAGCTGTGAGGTGGCCGATGAGCACTCTCGAAGAACAGATCGACCTCGGCGTTCCGATGGATACGGCCTGGGACTGCCTCCACCGCGTGGAGACCTATCCGCGGTTCCTGGGCGGAGTACGCGAGGCTCGCCCGGCGGGCGAGCACGGGGCGCACCTGGATGTCGACGCGGGCGGCCTGGCTCAGGAGCTCGAAGCCCAGATCTCCGATCGCGGCAAGGAAAACGTCATGGAGTGGCAGACCACGAGCGGTCCCGACCTGGCGGGAACCTTCTCACTGCTGCCCATCGACCGGGAGCACACCCGGCTCCAGGCCCGGATCGAGTACGACCCGGGTGCCGTCACGGAGGCGTTCGGCGGCCCGAAGGGGTTCGCCCAGGCGACCGCGATCGAACGGCTCGTGCGCAGTGACCTCGAGCAGTTCAAGGAGCTGGTGGAACAGGGACGGTGAGCCGTCCGCCGGCTGCTATCAGGCAAGGGCAGCGGAGGACGCCGCGGCGTCCTCGAGCCGTTGCAGCCGCTCGGTGTCGCAGATCCGCGGGCAGGTGCCGCATGCCTCGGCGGGGCGGATCGTGTAGTAGAGGCAGCAGCCGAGGCGCGTACGTGTGGTGTGCGACCGGCCGTCGGCGCCCGTCAGCCGGCGGAAGTCGGCGCCGCCGGGGAACGGCGGGACGGAGCCCGGCAGCAGCCCTTCGGCTTCGCGGACCGCGCGCGGCTCGTCGCCGAGGAGCTTGCCGAGGTGCCAGATGCCGGACACCAGATCGTCGCCGACCATCCCCCACAGCGCCCGCGGCCCACGTCGCAGCCGCGGGCCGAGCGCAGTCAGCAGCGGCCGTACGTGATCGGCGACGGCCGTACGCAACTCGGCACGCAGGGCTTCCTCGTGCGGCAGCACGCGAGCGCCCGGCAGTCCGGCCGCCGGGTCGTCGGGCAGGCAGGCGAAGCCGCCGGCAACGACCGCGTAGGCATCGGCGGTCCGGCTGACCCGGACGTCGACCGGGTGGAGCCGAGGCACGCGCCGCTCCAGATACCACGGGCCACTCATCAGCAGACAGACGGACCAGAGGTAGCCGTGCAGCGCGCGGGACGCGACGACGTCCGGCCGGGCGGTGTGCGCGTACTGATCCCGGATGCGTGCCGCCTCGGCGTCGAGGAAGGCGTCGATGAGTTCCGGACGGTACGCGAGCTCCGCGCCGTCGATCCAGCCCTGGCCGGCCGGCGAACCCGGTTTCTCGACGTCCACGTCCAGCACATCGCACAGCGCGGTGAGCCGTCGGTAGGTCGAGGCGAGCAGCGCGGCGCAGCTCACAGCGGGTCCGGCCGGTGTCAACGCCGGGGCCAGGGTCACAGGTACTCCCCAACAGCAGAGCGAAACGATCGAGGTAAGGGGAGGCTCACCTTATCCACACCGGAGACCTTCCCCGCGAACCGGGGCCGCGCGGCGGCGAATTGACAGTTTTAGGCATGGCTAACCTAAGCTCTCGGATCGTGTTCGAGAACAACCAGGCCGGGCAGATATACCTGTTGGCCCTCAATCCGACCGACTCGGTCACCGAGGGCTTTCTCCCGGCCGCGCGCCGGCTCGGACTGACCGTCACCGTGCTGACCGACCAGCCCGAAGCGCACCGCGACAGGTCGCCGGACGTCGAGGTCCTTGAGTGCGACATCCGCGACTTTCACGCCGTCATCACCCGGATCTCGACGCACCGCACTCCGAACGCGGTCTTCAGCAACAGCGACCATCTGCAGACCCAGACGGCTCTGGCCGCCGAGTACTTCGGCCTGCCCGCCAAGAGCTGGCGGGCCGCACTCCGCACCAAGGACAAGGCCGAGATGCGCCGGCATCTGGCCGCGGGCGGAGCCGACACCGTCCGGTCGGTGGAGCTTGCCGCCGGACAGGACCCCGCCACGCTGTCCTGCCTGGATGTGCCGTTCCCGTGCGTGGTCAAACCGCGCGAGGGCGTGGCCAGCGAGGACGTGATACGGGTCGACGACGCCGCGACCCTGGAGCAGCGCTGCAAGGAGATCCAGTCGCGCCGCCCGGGAGCCGCACTCGTCGTCGAGGAGTTCCTCGGCGGCGAGTTGCATACGCTCGAGACCCTCGGCGACGGTCGGCGCCTCCATGTCCTCGGCGGCTTCCACACCGAGCTCTCCCCTCCGCCGTACTTCATCGAGGAGCGGCTGACCTTCGTACCCGAACATCCCGGGCCGGTCGTCGCCCAGGTACTCGCGCAACTCGATGCGCTCGGCGTCGGGTTCGGCGCCTGCCACACCGAGTTCGTGGTGGAGGCGGGACGCGCACGCATCATCGAGGTCAACTACCGTGCCATCGGGGACCAGTGCGATCTGCTGCTCGCCGAACTGCTCGGGGTACCGCTCTTCGAGCACATCCTCCGCACGCATCTGGGCCAGCCGCTGCCCGCGGACCTGGAAGCCCGTACGGATGTGGCAGCCCGGCTCGACTATCCGTGTGCGGACCGCGAAGGTACCCTGACGGCCGCGCCCGCCGCGGTGGATCTGACGGTCGGCGATGTCCGGCTGACGTACCGTCCGGTGCGCGCGATCGGTGAGCGGCAGCCGCTCCACCACACCAATCGCGACTTCCTCGGCATCGTGCGGGCCATCGGAACCGACCAGGAGTCCGTGGACCGGGCGGTGGCCGACTTTCTCGCCGGGCAGTGCTGGGAGATCACACCGTGACGGTGACCAGCGCGGCCGAGCCGGACGCCGAAGCCGAAGCCGCGGCCGCGGCCGCCGAGGAGGATCTGCTGCTCCGCGTGCTCAGCACGCTGCTGCGCGAGGACGTCGTCGGTCTGCTGAGCCGCAGTACGCCCGTGGAACTGCCGGACGGGACATGGCTGCGCCTCGACACACCGGACGGCGACGCGCTGCTGCTGCCGGTCCGGAGCGACGGCCCGCGCGGATTCCAGTGCGAGACCACCGCCCGGCTGCCGCTCCTGCGACGCGCATCCGACGGCACGGATCTGACGACCGCGGACACCATCCTGACCGCGCTCGCATCGCTCGCCGACCCGGTGGACCGCGGCGGCTTCGACGCCTTCGCCGACGAATGCCGGCAGGCTCTGGCCGCGCTGCGAACGCACACCGCGACACACGGCGAAATCACCGCCGGGCTCGCGGAACAGCACGGCTGCGACCCGGCCCGCTGGACCGGCCTTGCCGCCTCCGCCGCCTTCGACACGCTCGCTGCCCGCCTCGACCATCCCGTCTACCCGACATCTCGCGGCCGCTCCCGCCTCACGGGCAGCCAACTGCACGCATACGCGCCCGAGTTCCACCCGCGCTTCCCCCTGCGCTGGCTCGCTCTGCCGAAGGAAGCGGTCATCGTGCGCGGCGCGGCCTCCGACGACCTGTGGCCCCTGCCTTCGTCGCTCGGTCTGCCGCGGGACCTCGACCGGGACCATCTCGCCTTCCCGGTCCATCCGTTGACCGTGGGCGAGCCGCTGCTCAATGCTCTGCGCGCCACCGGACTCGACGACCGGGCCGCGATCGCCGACCTGCCGTACCTGGACGTCGTACCGACCCTGTCGATGCGGACCGTGGCCGTCGCCGCCCACCCGGCCGTCCATCTCAAACTGCCGCTGGCCACCTCCACCCTGGGCCTGCTCAACCGCCGCACCGTCAAACCCGGCACGCTCACCGACGGCGCTGCCTGCCAGCGCCTGCTGCGGACCGTCGTCGCCCGCGAGCCCCGCTTCCAGGACACCGTCCTGCACGCGGACGAGACACACTTCGCCCATGCCGGTCATGAGCTCCTCGCCGTTCTCGTCCGCCGCTACCCGGCCGGTCTGGAGGGCAGCGTCGTCGTCCCGATGGCGGCTCTGCTGAGCCAGAGCCCCGGCGGCCGGCTGGTGCTCGACCAGCTCGCCGACCGCTTCTACGGCGGCGACCCGCTCGCTCTCCTCGACTGCGCACTCGCGCTGCTCTTCGACTGGCAGACCACCCTCTTCGCCCACGGCATCGCCCTGGAGTCCCACCAGCAGAACGTCTCGCTCGTACTGGACGAGACCGGCGGCCGCACCCGGCTGCGGCTGCTGCTCAAGGACAACGACGGCCCGCGCATCAACACCGCCCGGCTGCGCGAGACCCTGGGCGCGGACGCCCCGGACCCGGCGGAGTTCGACGACCCGCGCATCTTCAGCGACACCGACGGCCCGGCCCTCGACCTGTTCACCACCATCACCGTCCACCTGTGCGCGGGCGCGTACGCCTTCGCTCTCGCCCGGCACGGCCGCGCCCCGCTCGACCGACTGCTCACCCTCGTACGCGACCGGCTCGACGAGGCCTTCGAACGGCTCGGCACCCGCCCCGGCGGTCCCGGTGCCCTCCTGCGTGCGCACGTCCTTCAGGCCCCGCGGCTTCCCGTCAAGGCGATGGTCACGGCCGGCACGCTGCTCACCAAGGCCCGATCGGGAGCGTCCGACATCAACAAGCACTACGTCACCGGCCCCAACTATCTGCTGCCGGGAGCGTGACGGGCGATGACCAGCACCAGCCCCGGCCGTCCGGCTCAGGTGCCGGAGCCGTTGAACGGGCTGCCCACCGCCGACCACGCCGTCACGCACACGCTCCTCAACTGCCTGCTCCGCGAGGTGACAGGACCCGAGCACCAGACCGCCGTCATCGACGGCAATCTGCTGCTGCGGCTGCCGCGCCGCGGCGTACTGCTCCGGGTTGCCCTGCGCCGCAGGTCCCTGCTCGGCGCGCACCGCTTCACCGGTCCGGTCAGCGAGGAGTCGGACGGTGGCCGGCGGGAGGTCGGCTGGCGGAAGCTCGCCGAGTACACGCATGCCGAGCTGTCGCTGCGTACCGGCGCCCGCAACGACGAGTTCCTGGCCCAGATCACCGCGAGCCACCAGGGTGTGTCCGCCGCCCTCGCCGTGCACGCGCACCGGCCTCAGACCATGGACGGAGACCGGCTCGCCACCTACCTCGCGTCCGAGCAGTCCCTCGTACTGGGGCACCGCTTCCACCCGACACCCAAGGCACACGGCGCCGACCCCGCCACCTGGTCCGCGTACGCGCCGGAGGCCGGAGCCGCGTTTCCGCTGCGGCTGCTCGCCGTACGCGAGCACCTGATCGCCGAGGAGTCCGTCGAGCCCGGCGCCACCGGCCCGCTGGACCGGCTGCGGGCGGTGCCGGAGGGATTCAAGCTGCTGCCCGCGCACCCGTGGCAGTACGAACTGCTGCGCCGACGACCGGCGTTGCGGGCCGCCATGGGCCGCGGCGACATCCTCGACCTCGGCCCGGGCCGTACGCATTTCACGCCCACGGCCTCCGTACGGACGCTGTACGACGGCGACACCTTCCTGAAGTTCAGCCTCAATGTCCGCATCACCAACTGCATACGGAAGAACGCCCACTACGAGCTCTCGGGCGCGGTCGCTCTCACCAGGATCCTCGGCCCGGCCTTCGCCGATCTCGCCGCCCGCTTCCCCGGCGCCGGAATGCTCCGCGAACCCGCCTACCGCAGCCTCGCCCTGCCCGGCCCGGACGGCCGGCCGGATCTCGCACTCCTCGAGGGCTTCGGTGTGATCGTCCGCGAAGGGCTCGACCGGCACCTTCTCCCTCGTACCACTCCCCTGCTCGCCGCCGCCGTGGCCGACGAGTACCCGACAGGTCCCGCCCATATGTCCCGGCTGCTGGCCGGTGCGGATCCGGCGACGGCCCTCGGCTGGTGGCGGCACTATCTCCGCCTGCTCGTCCCGCCGGTGCTGGCCGCGTACTTCGACCACGGGCTGGTCCTTGAACCGCATCTGCAGAACGTGCTCCTCGGCGTGGACCCCGGCGGCATGCCGGCTCAAGTCCTCTTCCGCGACCTGGAGGGCACCAAGCTCCTCGCCGAGCACCACGCCGAGGCACTCGCCGCGCTCCCTCCGTCGGTCGCGGGCCCGCTGACGTACGACGCCGGGCGCGGCTGGGACCGGGTCGTGTACTGCCTCCTGGTGAACCACATCGCCGAGATGCTCGCCGCCCTCGCCGATCTCCATCCGCAGACCGAGCCGGCGCTGTGGTCGCAGGTGCGCCGCACGATTCAGGAGTACGCCGACGAGCACGGCTGCCCGCCGCGGCTGAGCGCCCTGCTGGCCGGCGTGCCACTGCCCGCCAAGGCCAATCTGCTGGCGCGCTGGGACCGCACGGCCGATCGTGACGCCGGTTATGTCCGGCTGCCTTCACCGCTCGCCGAGGACGTGCTGTCCGGAGCAAGCCACGCCGACACCGAAGCAGACCGGAGTGCCCCATGACCACACCGACCGCCGCGGTGCGCGAGCTCGCGCTGTCGCTGCCCGCCGACCGGCTGCCCGCGTACCTGTACGACCTCGAAGCGCTGCGCGGGCACGCCGCCTTCGTCCGTGCCGCGCTGCCCGAGCGCGTCGAGCTGTATTACGCGGCCAAGGCCAATCCGGAAGCCGAGATCCTCACCGCTCTCGCTCCGTATGTCGACGGCTACGAGGTCTCGTCGGGCGGCGAGCTCGCCCATGTCAGAAAGACGGTCCCGGACCGGCCGCCGGCCTTCGGCGGCCCCGGCAAGACACCCGCCGAGATCGAGTCGGCGCTGCGGCTGGGCGTGGAGCGTTTCCATGTGGAGAGCGCGTACGAGCTCCACATGCTGGCGGACCTCGCCGCCCGCTCGGCGCCCGGCGCCCGGGTCCCGGTACTGCTCCGCTTCAATCTGCCGCTCGCCGAGGGCTCCTTGGCGGCCAGCGCGCTGGCCATGGGCGGGCGGCCGACACCGTTCGGCCTGGACCCGTCCCAGGCGGACGACATGGTCCGCCTGCTCACCGACGGCACATGTCCGCAGCTGGAACTGGCGGGCATCCACGCCCATCTGGCCAGCGGCCTGGCGGCGGCCGAGCAGCTCGCCGTGGCCGAGTCGGTGGTGACCTGGGCGTCGGACCTCGCCGCGCGTCACCGAGTCGCGCTGCACGAGGTGAACGTCGGCGGCGGGATGACGGTGGACTACGCGCGGCCCGACGTCCGTTTCGACTGGACCGCGTACGGCGCGGGCCTGGCCCGTCTCACCGCCGCCCACCCGGACCTGCTGCTGCGTATCGAACCGGGCCGCGCGCTGACGGCGTACTGCGGCTGGTACGCCACGGAGGTGCTGGACGTGAAGCACAGCCACGGCGAGGACTTCGCGGTCGTCCGCGGCGGCACGCACCACTTGCGTACTCCGGCGACGAAGGGCCACGACCAGCCGTGCGCCGTCCTGCCGGTGGAAGGCTGGCCCCACTCGTGGCCGCGGTCCACGGCCCGGAAGGGCCCGGTCACGCTGACCGGCCAGCTGTGCACGCCCAAGGACGTGCTGGCCCGCCGCGTCCCGGTCGCCGGTCTGCGGGCGGGAGACCGAGTGGTGTTCGGGCTGGCCGGTGCGTACGCGTGGAACATCTCGCACCACGACTTCCTGATGCACCCGAGGCCGGGTTTTCACTTCCTGGACGCCCGGACGTAGCCGACGGGCACGACGAATGCCCGTCAGCCGTGCTGACGGGCATTCGTAGGGGTGGTGCGTTCCGCCGGCTCGGGAGAGAGCGGTTCTCACCGGCCGGCGGAAGAACCTCAGTAGGCCGGGGCCAGCTTCGGGTTCGGGCCGTGCGCGTTCTGCTCCGCCTTGCCCTCGCTCGCGAGGAAGACGATCAGGATGATGAAGCCGACGAGCGGGACGGCGCCGATGAGGATCCACCAGCCCGAGCGGTCGGTGTCGTGCAGGCGGCGGACGGTGACGCCGAGGGCGGGGAGGAGCACGAGAAGGCTGTAGACGGCGCCGAGGATCGGGCTGGTGCCCGCAACGTTGTCGACGATCGACAGCACGATGCTGATGACGACGTTGAACAGCGCGAACATCCAGTACTCCTGGCGACGCGCACGCCCGCTGAACACCGCGTACTTCTTCAGAACATCTACGTACCAGTTCATGCGTCCCCCAAGGTTCGCGACAGGGTTGGCCCGTCCCTCGTGGACGCGGCCAGGGGCAGAACGTAGTGGCTTGATCTGTGCGGGTCAATTCGTTACCTGAAGTGGGGCGATGCCGACCAGGAGTCGGGATCCGGCCGTCGGCCCCGGAGGCCGGTGCGAGGCGCTGACCGGTGCCGGATTCGGGGTCGTGGAGCTGTGCCGTACACGGGGTCGCCACGCCCCGGCCGTGCAGCCGGCGTGCGCACTGTTCTCCGCCGTCCTCAGCTGCGTTCATGCTGCGTTCGGTTCACCGTTCGAGGCTCAACGGTCGGCACTCCCACGGCAGTTGAACGAAGGGCTTCACCGTGAAGGACAAGAGAACCGAAGGCTCCGAGAATTCCGTGGACTCCGAGGACTCGGCGATGTCGCGGCGCCGGCTGGTCAAGTACGCCGGCGTCGGGGCGACGCTGGCCGCCGCCAGTCCGCTGGTGGGCGGCGGCCCGGCATGGGCCGACGAGGATGACGATCGCGGGCACAAAAAGTCCGGCGACTCCCGCCATCGCGTGTGGCGCGCCGGCGATCACCATGTGCACTCGGAGTACAGCGGCTCGTTCGACACGACGAAGAACCCGCCGACGTTCCAAAAGGGCGCCGACGCCGTCTACCCGATCGTCACCAACGCGATCATGGCCAAGCACTTCGGCCTCAGCTGGGCGATGTGCACCGACCACGGCGGTCCGACACACTCGAAGGTGAACCTCGAGCAGGCCTACCCCGATCTCCTGCGCTCGCGCGTACTCGTGCCGGAGGTCCTCCAGTTCTGGGGGATGGAGTTCGACGCCCCGGCTCTGGACCACCACACGCTGATGATTCCTCACCACCGCGACGAGGCACAGCAGTTGTTCGAGCTGGAGAGCCGCTTCGCCAAGCACGACGCCTTCCCCGCCGATCCCGGCCGCGACACCGAGGCCAAGATGGTCGAGTTCCTGAAGGCCGCGAAGGACATGCGGCGCAAGCCGCTGGTGATCGCCCACCACACCTCGCGGTCCGCGCCAGGCCTCGGCGTCTACGGGCAGGACACTCCGCGGGAGTTCCGCAACGGCAACAACGCCGCACCGGAGATCTACGTCGGCTTCGAGGGAGCTCCCGGCCACCAGGCGGGCCCGCTCAACGGAGGCAAGCGCGGTGCGTACGGCAACTACCCGACCCACGGCGGTTTCGACCAGATGACGGCTCGCGTCGGCGGGCTCTGGGATTCGCTGCTCGGCGAGGGCCGGCGCTGGTGGATCACCGCAACCTCGGACTCGCACGTGCACTGGACGCGCGGCGGATCCGACTTCTGGCCGGGCGAGTACAGCAAGACCCACGTACTGGCCAGGCAGGACTACGCCGACATCATGGACGGGCTGCGCAACGGTCGGATCTGGGTCGGGACCGGGGATCTGATCACCAGCCTCGACCTCACGGCGAGCAACCACGGCCGGGACGCCGCCATGGGTGAGACGCTCACCGTGAGCGGCCGCAACCGCACCGACGTCGACATCGAGATCAGGTTCCGGCCGCTGGAGGGCAAGAACGCCAACGGTGACCGTCCGCAGGTCCGGCGGGTCGACCTGATCGTCGGCAGGATCACCGGCCCGAGCGCCGACCTCGACGCCGACACCAACCCGACCACGAAGGTGGTGGCTCGGTTCGGCCCGCGCGACTGGCGCAAGCAGGGGAAGGAATACGTCATCCGGCACACCGTGCGTGACGTGGACGGCGACCTCTACGCCCGCGTGCGCGGCACGAGCACCGACGAGGCCGAGCCGCTTGCCGACGGCCAGGAGAGCCCCTGGGACGATCTGTGGTTCTACTCGAATCCCGTTTTCGTCAAGTTCCGCCAGGCCTGAGAAGGCGCAGTCTCACGGCTGTTGGGGCCCGCGATCATGCGGGCCCCTTTTGGCTATACCGTTTGGCCATGTCCGCGTTCATACAGCAACTGCCCGCCCTGATCGGCGTGCTGGTCGGAGCTCTCGGCTCGTACTTGGCCATCACACGCGGTGACAGGGCCCGCTTCCAACGGGAACAGGCGGCTCGTTGGGAGGAGCGGCGGCTGGCGACGTACGCCGAATACGCCAGGGTGCTGAAGAAGTCCGTGACCCTGACGTTCCGGACCGCCGCGCACCTCGGCAACGACCCGCACCCGCATCCCCTGTCCCCCGAGGAAGCTGCCGCTCACGTCGCGAAGGCCAATGAGGCGCGCGATCCGGCGGGAGAGGCCCTGCTGATGCTCGGCACCCCGGATGTGGTGGAGAAGGCGCGCGCGTGGGTCGTCATCGTCCTTGAGATGGAACAGTTCGTGCGCGGGCAGACACACGATCCAGAGGCGTGGTCGGCGCTGCTGAAGAAACAACGCGCCGCGCGGGAAGGCTATTACGCGGCGGTGCGGCGCGATCTGGCGCTTCCCCCGGGCCATTCGGGCGAGTGGCGGCTGCCACCGGCCCAGAACACCACGCCACCGACTGCCGGGCCCTGAACCTCGCGGTCGAGCAGCCGCCGGGCGCCCGAGCGCTATTGCCGGCCGTGGTCCGCGAGCGCCGCCGCGGTGGCGCGTACGAAGGCCTGCGGATTGTCCAGCATGATGTTGTGCCCGGTGTCCGGTATGGAGACGACGGACACGCCTGCTTCGGTGAGTGCGTCGGCGCCCGGGAGCGGACCGGCGGCCTCGGGCAGCAGGAAGGTGCGGGGAATCCTCAGGTCCAGGAGGAGTTCGCGCATGGCGGGATCGCTCCCGCGGATGAGGTGGGTGGCGCTGCAGTGGAGGGCTTCCCGGCCGGCCAGGCGCATGGTGGACCACCAGTGAGCGCCCACCCGGTCGCGGACCTCTTCCCAGCCGCCTGCCAGGAACTCCTGCTCGGAGTACGCGGCGATCCCGCTGCTGCCACTGGTGCCGGGAGCGCGCGGGATCGGGTCGAGGTTGGCGTCGATCAGGACCAGGCGTGAGACCAGATGAGGGTGGCGGGCGGCCAGGACGATGGCCACAGAGCCGCCCATGCTGTGCGCGATCAGCTCGGCGCCGGTGACACCCGCGGCGGCAAAGGCTTCGGCGAGGGCATCGGCGTGCGATTCCAGGGTGTAGCCGAAGCCCGTCGGCCGGTCGCTGATTCCGTGCCCGAGCATGTCGATCAGCAGCGAACGGTGGCCGGCCAGCAGAGGATGGACCGCGACCTCGGCGAAGTAGGCGGGCGAAGTCGCGCCCAGACCATGCACGTAGACGCGGGACGGCTCCCGGCCCGGCAGCTCGACCCAGCGGATCTGGTCACCGTCGGCCGTCACAGTTGCGGTACGCACAGTCTGCTCCCCTGCAGTCAAGATCAGTGGTGGGACGAGAGTAACGACAGAGCTCAGCGCGTCACCGCCGGGCCCGGCACCGCCGCCCGCCCGACGAGTTCGGCGGATCTGCCGAGCTATCAGGTCAGGCGTCCCGGACTATTGACTCCGCGTGTGACAGTGACGATTCTCGTCAGCATCTCCTGCACAGGCCATGACAATTCATCGGGCGGACACGCCCCGGACAGCATCGGCGCCTCACCCCCCACCGTCCACTCACCGAAGGCATGAGTGATGCCATGACTCGACGCTCGCACCTCCAACGCAGGCCGGTTACGGTTCTGTCGTTGCTCCTCATCGTGGTGGCCATGGTCCTCGGCACCGGGCCCAGTTCCTCGGCACTGTCCGAGTCCGACTGGTGGAACCCGGCCGCGCGGCCCGCGCCCGACTCCCAGATCAATGTCTCCGGCGAGCCCTTCAAGGGGACCGACTCTCAGGGACAGGTACGGGGCTTCGTCGACGCGCACAACCACCTGATGTCCAACGAGGCATTCGGCGGCCGGCTCATCTGCGGCAAGACGTTCTCCGAACTCGGCGTCGCCGACGCGCTCAAGGACTGTCCCGAGCACTACCCCGACGGCTCGCTCGCGATCTTCGACTTCATCACCAAAGGCGGCGACGGCAAGCACGACCCCAATGGATGGCCGACGTTCAAGGACTGGCCGGCCCATGACTCGCTGACCCACCAGCAGAACTACTACGCCTGGGTCGAACGGGCCTGGCGCGGCGGTCAGCGGGTGCTCGTCAACGACCTCGTCACCAACGGCGTCATCTGCTCGGTCTACTTCTTCAAGGACCGCAGCTGCGACGAGATGACCTCCATCCGCCTGCAGGCGCAGAAGACGTACGACATGCAGGCCTTCATCGACAAGATGTACGGCGGCCCGGGCAAGGGCTGGTTCAGGATCGTCACCGACAGCGCGCAGGCCCGTGAAGTCATCAAGCAGGGCAAGCTGGCCGTCGTGCTGGGCGTGGAGACCTCCGAGCCGTTCGGCTGCAAACAGATCCTGGACATCGCGCAGTGCGGCAAGGACGACATCGACCGTGGTCTGGACGAGCTGCACAAGCTCGGCGTGCGCAGCATGTTCCTGTGCCACAAGTTCGACAACGCCCTCTGCGGCGTCCGGTTCGACTCCGGCACGCTCGGCACGGCCATCAACGTCGGCCAGTTCCTGTCGACCGGCACGTTCTGGAAGACGGAGAAGTGCACCGGCCCGCAGCACGACAACCCCATCGGCCTCGCCGCGGCGCCTCAGGCGGAGAAGGAACTGCCGCCCGGTGTGAAGGTCCCGTCGTACGCCGCGGACGCGCAGTGCAACACCCGCGGTCTCACCGAGCTCGGTGAGTACGCCGTGCGCGGCATGATGAAACGCAAGATGATGCTGGAGATCGACCACATGAGCGTCAAGGCCGCGGGCCGGGCCTTCGACATCTTCGAGTCCGAGTCGTACCCAGGTGTGATCTCCTCGCACAGCTGGATGGACCTCAACTGGACCGAGCGGGTCTACCGTCTCGGCGGCTTCATCGCCCAGTACATGCACGGCTCCGAGGGCTTCATCTCCGAGGCGAACCGCACGAAGGCACTGCGCGACAAGTACAACGTCGGTTACGGCTACGGCACCGACATGAACGGCGTCGGCGGCTGGCCGGGCCCCCGCGGCGCGGACACCACCAACCCGGTGAAGTACCCCTTCCGCAGCGCGGACGGAACCGCCGTGCTCGACAAGCAGACCACCGGCCAGCGCACTTGGGACATCAACACCGACGGCGCCGCGCACTACGGTCTCGTCCCGGACTGGCTGGAGGACATACGGGTCGTCGGCGGCAAGGGTGTCGTGGACGACCTGTTCCGGGGCGCCGAGTCCTACCTCGACACATGGGGGGCGTCCGAGAACCACAAGGCAGGGGTGAACCTCGCTGCGGGCTCGTCCGCATCGGCCAGTTCGTCGGAGTGGAACCCGTTCACGAGTTACGCACCCGGCAGGGCCGTCGACGGCAGGGCGGACACCCGCTGGGCGAGCGACTGGAGCAACGACCAGTGGCTCCGTATCGATCTCGGGTCCCCGGGCCTGATCAAGCGCGTCACCCTCGACTGGGAGCGCGCGTACGCGAAGTCGTACCGCATCGAGGTCTCCACCGACGGCACGAACTGGCAGTCCGTCTGGTCCACGACCGCCGGTGACGGCGGCCTGGACACGGCGCAGTTCACCGGAACATCAGCCCGCTATGTGCGCGTCCACGGGCTGGAGCGCGGCACGGACTGGGGCTATTCGCTCCAGGAAGTCGGCGTCTACGTAAGCTGACACCACCGATGGAGTGTTCAAGGGCCGGGGCCGGCCGGATCAGCTCTCCTGATCCGACCGGCCCCGGCCGCCTTCCCAGGCGAGACATGCGAAGGGAATCAACGTGGCACGGATGCCATCGGGCGAGCGGCGTCAGCAGCTCGTCGAAGCAGCGATCCGGGCGATGACCCGCGACGGCGTCCCCAGGACGACGACCCGGTCCATCGCCGCCGAGGCGGGCGTCTCACTGAGCGTCTTCCACTACTGCTTCGACTCCAAGCAGGCTTTGCTCGAGTCCGTCATCGCGGCGATCACCGATCACTACGTCACCGTGGTGAAGGACGCGATGCTGCCGAAGGCCACGCTCAGGGAGACCATCCGGGCGGGATTCCAGGCCTACTGGGACCATGTGTCCGCCAACCCCGGTGAGCACATGCTCACTTACGAGCTCACGCAGTACGCCCTGCGCCAGCCGGGGTTCGAGCATCTGGCACGACGACAGTACGAGCTGTACTCCGACACCTATACGGAACTCATCGAAGAGCTCCGCGACAGCATGAAGTTCGAACTGCGCGTGCCCGTCCCGGTGCTGGCCCGCTATCTGGCCGTCATGACCGACGGTCTGACCCTGAACTTCCTCGTTCTCGGTGACGACACGGCGGCGGCGGACATTCTCGACACGATCGCCGACCAGGTGGTCAGCCTCGTACGTCCCGCGGGCTGAGCACCACCCTGCTGGACGGCGGTCACACCGAGGCTTCGACCAGTGCCTCCACAGCCACGGTCGCGACCTGTTCCACCAGGTCGATGCCCGCTCCCTGCGACGGCTGCCCGTCGGACAGCACCGCCACGAGCAGAGTGCGGCCCGCGTACTCGACGCGCCCGATGCTGTTCACGTCCCACAGGCCCGTCGCCGTACGCGGCAGCCAGCCGTTCTTCAGCGCCACCGTGGATCCTGAGCCCGCGGCAGCCGATATCCCCCAGCGCTGCTCCGGCACGACATCGCTCATCAGCGACTCCACGTAGTCGCGCGAGCGGCTGGTGAGCGGTGACTCCTCGCTGAAGACGGCGTCCAGGAGCGCGAGTTGGTCGGCGGCGGTCGTCTGGGTCAGACCCCAGTGTCCGGATCCTCCCGCGGTGGTCGCTGTCAGGCCGAGGCGCTCGTTCGCGGCGTCGAGGCCCTGGGCGCCCCCGATGGTCATCCAGAGCGCGTCCGCCGCGTCGTTGTCGCTGGTGCGGATCATCGCGGTCGCCAACTGCCGCTGCTCCGTGGTGAGTGACGTTCCGTTGTCCTGGGCCCGCAGCAGAAGGGCAAGCAGGATGTCGACCTTGACGATGCTCGCGGTGTCGAACTCCTCGGCCGTCGCACCGTGCACGACGGAGTCCGGGGCTTCGACGTCCTTGACCGCGATCGAGTAACTGCCCGAGCTGCCGGGCAGCGCGTCCAGCGCCTTGCGCACCGCTTCGTACGCTTCGTCGGCATCGTCTTGAGAAGGCGTGGCAGCGGGAGTCGCGGACGGGGAGGCCGGACGGGGATCGGGTCCGGCCGGGCTGGTAGCCCAGGCGCGCGAGAGTGTGCCGGACTCCTCCGCGGCGACGGCTTCGTTGCCCGTCACCTGGCACGACACGCTGGCGGCAAGGGCGAGTACGACGAGGGCCGCAGGCATCAGCCTGCCGAAGATGGTGGGCACGCTCCGGACGCTAGGCAGCTCAGATCACAGGGCGATGAGAACCATGTCAACGCTTCCTGAGAGCGTCGCCTTCTCCGGTGCCGGTGGCCAGGGAGCGCCGGGCCCGCGCAATCAGCAGCGCCACATCGTCGTGGTCTCCCGGCTGCCGCAGCGAGTCAAGCAGCACGTCACAGGTCTCTTCCAGCGACCGCGGATGGTCGGCGAGGAGAGCGAGCAGCGCGTCCAGGCGTACGTCGATGGCCTCGTCGCGAGTCTCCACGAGCCCGTCCGTGTACAGGACCAGCTCGTCGTGCGGATGCAGATCGAGCGTCGTGGTGTGGAAGGTGACGTCGCCGACGCCGAGCGGAGCGCCGGTCGGCAGTTCGAGTAGTTCGGGCCGCCGGCCGGGGCGTACCAGCGCGGGCGGCAGATGGCCGGCGTTGGAGATGAGGCACTGGGAGCTGTGCGGGTCGTACACGGCGTAGATGCACGTCGTGATGGTCTGGCCCATGCGGTCGGTGATGCGGTCCAGGTGGCGCAGGACTTGGGCCGGGTCGAGGTCGAGTTCGGCCAGGGTCCGGGTCGCGGTGCGCAGCTGCCCCATCATGGCGGCGGCGTTGATGCCGCTGCCCATGACGTCGCCGACGACGAGCGCGGTCTTGTCGCCGGTCAGCGGGATGACGTCGAACCAGTCGCCGCCGACCTCGCTGGCGGCCTGGGCCGGCTGGTAGCGGTAGGCGATCTCCATGCCGGGCTGGTCGGGCGGCTGCTGCGGCAGCAGGCTGCGCTGAAGCGTGAGGGCCGTGTGGCGCACCTGCTGGTACCAGCGGGCGTTGTCGATGCACACCGCTGCCCGCGCGGCCAGCTCGCCGGCGAGGATCTCGTCGTCGGCGTCGAAGGGCCGGGGGTTGCGGGTGCGCTTGAGGTCGAGCGCACCGAGGACTTCGCCGCGTGCGATCAGCGGCACCGCCAGGTAGGAGTGCACGCCCGCGGTGGCCAGCAGGGTGGCGGATTCGGGAGAGCGCGCTATGCGGGGCAGATCGTCGCTGCTCACATGGGAGACGCGGACCGGGCGGCCGGTGTTCACGCACTGTGTGACCAGGCGGTCTGCGTCGTACCGCGCGACGTCACCGGGCGGGTCGGCGGCCCGTACGGCCTCGGAGGGGTACGCGGAGGCCACGGCGAGGGCCCGGAAGGTGGCGGGCCCCTCTCGCAGGACGACCGTGGCGCGGCCGTTCAGGACGCTGTCGAGGACGTCCACCGCGGCGATGTCGGCCAGCTCCGGAACGGACACTTCGGCCAGTTCACGGGCCGTCTTGTCGAGGTCGAGCGTGGTGCCGATGCGTATGGAGGCATCGGCGACCAGCGCGAGGCGCTGCCGGGCCTGAACGGCCTCGGTCGTGGCCCGATGACGCTCGGTCACGTCGACCACGGAGGTGGCCACACCGAGGATGTTCCCGTTCGGGGCGTCGAGCCGGTAGAAGGACACCGACCAGGCGTGCTCGCGGTCCGGGTCGGCCGGGGTGAACCCGAGCGATTCCTGGTCGACGATGGGTACGCCGGTGGACAGCACCTGGCGCATCGCCGACTCGATGGCCTCGGTGTCCAGGAACGGCAGGGCCTCTCGGACATTGCGGCCAACGTGCTCGGCGGCGGGCAGGCCGTTGATGCGTTCCAGCGCCGGGTTGACGGAGACGTACCGCAGATCGGTGTCGACGACCGCGAGACCGATCGGGGACTGGGACACGAGCCTCGTGGAGAGCGCCAGGTCGCGCTCCACCTGCCGCAGCGTGGCCTGGTTGGTGGCGAGCCCGAGGGCGTAGAAGCCCTTCCTGTCGTCCTCGAGGCGCATATTGCGGAACTCGACGAGCAGAGTGCTGCCGTCCTTGTGCCGAATGGGAAAGACCCCTGCCCAGCGACCCTCGCCGGTCATGACCTGCGTAAACAGCCGTCGGACGACTTCCCAGTGCTTCTCGTGGACCAGCAGCCGGGCCGCGAACCTGCCCAGTGCCTCCTCGGCGGAGTAGCCGAACAGCTGGTCCGCCTGCGGGCTCCACAGCGCGATCCGGCCTTCGGCGTCGAGCACGACGGCGGCGACGTTCAGTACGTCCAGCAGGCCGCCGGGCTCGGTGGTACTGCCCCTCGGCTGGGTGGGTTCGGCGGGGAAGGATCCGGCTGCACGCATCCAAGGACTTCCTTCCGCCGGCCGCGACAGCTTGATACCCGGTGCCTCCCCATCGTCCCCCTGCACCGGCCGCCGCCGCACCTCTCGCGCGCCCGCGCCCGGCGCGAGGACTGGCACCGTAACACGCATGCGCACGCCCGGTGACCTGGTTGTCGCGACCCGTCGACCACGGAGGATGCGCGATGCCGGATGCCTGGATAGCGTGACAAACAGGGCCTTCCGTCGATCAGTGAGAGGGTCGAAAATCATGGCTGTACAACCCGAGGGCACTCCGTGCTGGGCAGATGCGATGTTCGGCGACGTCGAGGGAGCCAAGAGCTTCTACGGCGATGTGCTGGGCTGGACCTTCGGCGAGGCTTCGTCGGAGTACGGCAACTACACGCAGGCCTACTCGAAAGGCAAGGCGGTGGCCGCCGTCGTACCGCCGATGCCCGGCGCGGAGGGTCAGTCCGCCTGGTGTCTGTATCTCGCGTCGCCCGACGTCGCCGCCGTCGCCGGAAAGGTCCGTGACAACGGCGGCGAGGTGCTGATGGAGCCGATGCAGGTCGGCGACTTCGGTTCCATGTGCCTGGCCAGGGATCCCGGCGGTGTCGTCTTCGGTGTGTGGCAGGCGGGTACGCACGAGGGCTTCGAGAAGCGCGGCGAGCCCGGCGCGTTCGCCTGGGCCGAGGTGTTCACGCGCGAACCCGAGAAGTCGGACGCCTTCTTCCCGGCCGTCTTCCCTTACCGCGTGCAGCACTTGGAGGACGACGCGATCGACTTCAACCTGTACAACCTGGGCGACGAATCGGTCCTGGGACGGATGAAGATGGGCGAGGAATTCCCGCCCGAGGTCCCGCCGTCTCTCAATGTGTACTTCGCTGTCGACGACTGCGACGCGGCCGTGACGAAGGCGACCGAGCGCGGCGGAGTGCTGCGATTCGGGCCGATGGACAGCCCGTTCGGCCGGTTCGCGGCGCTGAGTGACCCGCAGGGTGCGTCGTTCTCGGTGATCGACCTCGGCAGGACCGAGGGCGAGATGCCGAAGATTTCCGACGTGGACTGAGCGTTCAGGGCAGACTCGCCCCATGCCCTTCGCAGACGAACTGCTCGGCCGATCGGTGGCCGAGCAGCTGACCACCTGTATCCGCACGGCCGCACCTCAGCTGGACCTGCCCACGCTGCACAAGTCCACGGCCCAGTTCGACGGCGCTTCGCTGCGCGAGCGCAGCGACCTGCTGCGCGACGCCCTGCTGGCCGATCTGCCCTCCACGTACGCCGACTTCGCGGGCATCGTGCGGCGTGCGCTCAACGACCGGGAGTTCACCGGCTGGATGATCTGGCCGGTCTCGACGGCGACCGCGGCGCGGGCCCTCGACGGTCCCCAGGGCGACACCTTCGACGACGGCATGGCGCTGCTCGCGGACCTCACACCCCGCCTGACGGCCGAGTACGCGCTGCGGCCGTTCCTGGACGCCGATCTCCACCGCGCGCTGGCCATCGTGCGCACCTGGACCGAGCACCCCGACGAACATGTACGCCGGCTGGCGAGCGAAGGCACCCGGCCACGTCTGCCCTGGGCCGTTCGCGTCCGTCCGCTGCTGGCCGAGCCGACCGCGACGCTGCCGGTCCTGAACGCCCTGTACCGGGATCCGGCCGAGTATGTGCGCCGTTCGGTGGCCAATCACCTCAACGACCTCAGCTACGCGGAACCCGACATCGCCGTCGACACGGCAGAAGCCTGGACCGCCGACCCCGACGACAACACCGGCAAGGTGGTGCGCCACGGCATGCGGACGCTGGTCAAGAAGGGCCATCCGCGAGCCCTGGCCCTGCTGGGGTTCGGCCCGCCCGCCGGTCTTGCGGTCACCGGGCCGGTCCTGCGGTCGGACTCCGTCACAGTCGGCGGCGAACTGCACTTCGAGATCACGGTGACCAACACCGCCGACGACACGGTCCGGCTGGCCATCGACTACGCCGTCCACTACCGAAAGGCCAACGGCCGCACCGCGCCCAAGGTCTTCAAACTCACCACGCTCACGCTCGCCGCCGGCGAGACGGCCGTGCTGAGCCGGATCCGTTCCTTCAAGCCCATCAGCACGCGTGTGTTCCACCCCGGCGAGCACGCCCTCGACATCCTGGTCAACGGCCGGAACGAAGGCAGCGCGACCTTCACCCTGACACCGTGAAGCGGGCCCGGTTCAGGACCTGCGGATGTCCGAAGAAGCCGGGCAGGCCACCGGTGTGGAGGAACACGGTGCGCTGTCCCGGGCGTACGTCCCCTTCGCGTACCGCCGCGACGAGGCCGGCCAGAGCCCGGCCGGTGTAGACGGGGTCGAGGACGATGCCCTCGGTGCGGGCGGCGATGGTGATGGCGTCCATCACCGGTTCGGTGAGCTGGGAGTAGCCCGCGCCGACTTGGTCCAGGCGCAGCCGCAGCGGCGTGTCCGGCCGGCCTTGCGGCTCTTCGCCGGACAGGCCGTCGGCCAGCGCGGCGACGGTCTTCCCGGGATCGGCGACGGCTCCGCAGTGCGCCCCCAGCACCCGCTCGGCGCCCAGCGCGTGGACCAGGCCGGCCATGGTGCCGCCGGAGCCGAGCGCCACGGCGACCGTGGACAGGTCGGGGGCCTGCGCCAGCAGTTCGTGGCCGGCTTCGACGTAGCCGCGCGCGCCGAGCACGCTCGAGCCGCCGAAGGGAATCACCGCCGGCCGGGCTCCCTGCCTGCGCAGGCTGTCGGCCATGTCCGCGACGGCGGCGGCGAGTTCGGCCCCGCTGACGTCACCCGCCCACACGACACGCGCGCCGAACAGTCCGTCGAGCACGACGTTCCCGGTCATGGTGTCACTCGGCGCTCCGGCAAGAACGAGGACGACGTCCATGCCCAGCCGGGTCCCGGCCGCCGCCGTGAGCCGGGCGTGATTGCTCTGCGCGGCTCCGCTGGTCACCAGGGTCGTCGCACCTTCGGCGCGGGCCGCGCCCACCGTCCACTCCAGCTTGCGGACCTTGTTGCCCCCGCCGCCGAGACCGATGAGGTCATCGCGCTTGACCCACAGGTCACCGGGCTCGAGACCGATCGCCTCGGCGAGATGCGGTGCGGCTTCCAGTGGAGTGGGCCGGCTCATCAGGTGCACCCGCGTGGATTCCGGGTTGTCCTTGGGCATGAGTGTCGCCTTTCGCCGGTCGGTGTCCTGCGCGCCGGGGCTACGGGTGATCCCCGGCCAGGTGCACATGGTCTCGCGAACCCGCGGCCCAGGTGGCAGCCGGACGCAATGGAGCGTCGACCACGCGACGCGTCTGCCTCCCGCTCTGTGGCCCGCTCGCCGGCAGGCACCAGGTGAATGCCGAGTGAACAGGTAGCCCGGCAGACCTTCGATCACTTTTTCGGGTCAGGCGGCCTTCGTATGCTGCAAAGGTGAGCGTCGCTGCATCGGCCCCGGAATCGGGCGCGGAGGCCATCGGGCCCTGCGCACCTTCGCTGACCGCGCCCCTGGTGGACCGGGAGCGGATCGCGCGAACCACCCGCGTGCTGAAGGCCATTGCCGACCCCACGCGGCTGCAACTGCTGCATCTGATCCAGACCGCACCGGGCGGCGAGGCCTGCGTCTGCACCCTGACCGAGAAGCTCGGGCTTCGCCAGCCGACGATAAGCCACCACCTCAAGACCATGGCCACGGCCGGCCTGCTGTCGCGTGAGAAGCGCGGAACCTGGGTCTGGTACTCGGTCGACCGTGAGGGCATGGAAGCCGTGCAGGAAATCCTGAGCTCTCCCGTCGGAACCACGCACTGATTCGACAGTTCTCTATATTGACGCCTCCCGATTCAAGGAGCACTCTGATTCCACAGGCGCCTATACAGAGAGGTCCTGTCATGAGCGACCAGAACGACGTACGCGAGACCGTCCGGGCCGGCTATGCGGCCGCGGCCCTCAAGGTCACGCAGGGCGGCACAGCCTGCTGCGGCTCCGAGTCCGGTTGCGGGCCCGTCGAGACCGACGAGAACTTCGGCTCCGGTCTCTACGGTACCGAGGAGCGCGAACATCTCCCGGCCGAGGCCGTCGCAGCCTCGCTCGGCTGCGGAAACCCACTCGCCGTCGCCGAACTGCGGGAAGGCGAGCGCGTGTTGGACCTGGGTTCCGGCGGCGGCATCGACGTGCTGCTGTCCGCCCGCCGGGTCGGCGCGAGCGGCAAAGCGTACGGCGTTGACATGACCGAGGAGATGCTCGCGCTCGCGCTCGTCAACACGAAGAGGGCCGGCGCCACCAACGTCGAGTTCCTCAAGGGCTCCATCGAGTCCGTGCCACTGCCCGCGAACACGATCGACGTCGTCATCTCCAACTGCGTGATCAACCTGTCCGTCGACAAGCCCGCCGTCTTCGCCGAGATGTTCCGCGTACTGACCCCCGGCGGCCGCATCGGTATCGCGGACGTGGTGGCCGAGGACCGCCTGACACCCGCCCAGCGCGCGGAGCGCGGCGACCATGTGGGCTGCATCGCCGGAGCACTCTCGTATGCCGAATACCGCCACGGGCTGGAGGCGGCAGGGTTCACCGGCATCGAGCTCACGCCCACACACGATGTCGCCGACGGAATGCAGTCCGCGATCGTCCGCGCGGTGAAGCCCACTTCGGCGTGATCACGGGCGCTGTTCGCGCTCCCGAGCCCGAGTGGCGACCTGCGCCGAAGCGAGCGATGGCGTACGCGTCGATCCGCCCGTAGCCCGGAGCTCGCCGCTCATTTCGCCTACTTGGCGGTCTCCGCGTCGATCTCGGCGATCAGGCCCTCGACAAGCTTCTTGATCTCGTCGCGGATGGGGCGTACGGCCTCGACACCCTGCCCGGCCGGGTCCTCCAGCTCCCAGTCCAGGTAGCGCTTGCCCGGGAAGACCGGGCAGGTGTCGCCGCAGCCCATGGTGATGCAGACATCGGACTCGCGCACGGCGTCGATCGTGAGGATCTTCGGAGTCTCGGCGGAGATGTCGATGCCGACCTCCCTCATCGCCTCGACCGCGGCCGGATTCACGGCGTCGCCGGGGCTGGATCCGGCGGAGCGCACCTCGATGCGGTCCCCGGCCAGGTGGGTCAGCCAGGCGGCGGCCATCTGCGAGCGTCCGGCGTTGTGGACACAGACGAACAGCACGGATGCGGCAGGGGTGGTGGGCATCGGTTCTTCCTTTGCGAGACGGGTCAACGGGTCGGTGGCCCGGACGGGTTGGTTCAGTGGGGCAGGGAGTCGAGCAGTTCGGTGATGTGCGCGTCGATCTCGTCGCGGATGTCCCGTACGGCTTCGACGGGGGCACCGTCGGGGTCGGCCACGGGCCAGTCCAGGTACCGGCGGCCGGGCACCACCGGGCAGGCGTCGCCGCACCCCATGGTCACCACGACATCGGCGGCCTCGACCACCTCGCTGGTCAGCGGTTTGGGGAAGGCGTCCCCCAGACTGAGGCCCGCCTCGAGCATGACCTGGGCGACGTACGGCTCGATCTCGGGGGCCGGCTCCGTACCTGCGGAGGACACGGCGACGCGTCCGCCCGCGCGAGCGGTGAGCAGCGCGGCGGCGATCTGCGAGCGTCCCGCGTTGTGGCCGCAGACGAACAGCACCCGCGCGAGCGCCTTGCCCGGCGCTCCCTGAACGTGAGCGAGTGCGTCGAGGCGATCGGTCGCCAGGCGCTCGGCCAGCAGCACCAGGTGTGTCTGCACCCGGGCCTGCTCGGCGAGCAGGCGGTAGGAGTCGGCGAGCAGTTGGTGCACGGTCTCCACGGAGAAGTGGCCTTGATGCCGGGCGGCAAGGCGGGCCGCGCCGGCGGCCAGACGTTGATCGGGCAGGGCGGGAATCGGTGAGGCGGACATGGGATACCCCTTCGACTGACCTGCTGAGGGCCCTACGTCTCAGTCCAGACTGGTGTCAGCTTCAGCTGATGTGACAGTATCAGCCCATGATGACGTCAGTCGACACTGAACTGATCCGGGTACTGGCCGACCCGCTCAGGCTCCAGATCGTGACCCTGCTCGCCCGCGAGACGCTGTGCACCACGCATCTCGTCGAGGAGACCGGCGCACGGCAGACCAATCTCTCCAACCACCTCCGCGTACTGCGGGATGCGGGTGTGGTCGACACCGAGCCGTGCGGGCGCTTCACCTACTACCGGCTGCGGCCCGAGGTCATCGCCTCGCTCGCGGGCCAGTTCTCCGAGCTCGCCGCCACAGCCCGGGCCACCGCCGAGAGCGACACCAAGCGTTCCTGCCCCTGATCACCGCGTCCTGTGGCATCTGACGCATCCACACTGATCCGCACTGAGGAGTTCAGTTGAGCGCCACCCGGCCCACCGGCCCCGAAACCCCGGCGGAGTCCGCCGCATCCGCCGAACCCCAGCCCGCGCCCGGCGCCACCCCGCCTCGCACGCCGCTGGCGGCCCGGGCCACCGCCGAACTGGTCGGCACCGCCGCTCTGGTCGCGGTCGTGGTCGGTTCCGGCATCCAGGCCACGGATCTCACCCAGGACGTCGGCCTTCAGCTGCTCGCCAACTCCCTGGCCACCGTCTTCGGCCTCGGCGTTCTCATCGTGCTGCTGGGACCGGTCTCCGGGGCGCACTTCAACCCGGCCGTCACTCTGGCCGAGTGGTGGACCGCCCGGCGCGGCGGCGCCGGAGTGACCACCCGCGAGGCGGCCGTGTACGTGCCCTCCCAGATCGTCGGGGCGATCGCGGGCGCCGTGCTCGCGGATGCGATGTTCGGCGAGCCACTGGTGAAGTGGTCCACGCACGACCGCTCCGCCGGACACCTGCTGCTCGGCGAGGTCGTGGCCACCGCCGGACTGATCCTCCTGATCTTCGGCCTGGCCCGGACCGACCGGCTGCGCTTCGCGCCGGTCGCCATCGCCTCGTACATCGGCGCGGCCTACTGGTTCACCTCGTCCACCTCGTTCGCCAACCCGGCAGTGACGATCGGCCGCGCGTTCACCGACACATTCGCCGGCATCGCCCCTGGCTCGGTGCCGGGATTCATCGGCGCCCAACTGGCCGGCACCGTGGTCGGGTTGGCTCTCGTGGCCCTCATCTTCCGTCAGGACAGCGTGCGGACAATCTTGCGGACCTCGGCGGCCACCTCGTCGGGCAGTGGCGCGTAGTGGATGCGCGAGAGGTCCTTCTGTCCTTCCGGGCCTGCGGTGTAGCTCAGGAAGGACTTGAGGGCGGGCAGCACTTCGGCCCGGTTGCCCTTGTCGCAGACGATCTCGTACGTGACCTGGACGATGGGGTACGCGCCGGGAGCCCTGGTCTCGTAGTCGAACTTCAGCGTGACGTCATTGCCGGTGCCGGACACCTCACTGGCGGCGATACCGGCCGAGGCCGACTCGGCGGACACGGCGACAGGCTTGGGCGCACCCGTGTCGAGTCGGACCGTCGGAATCTGGCCCGCCTTCGCGAAGGACAGCTCGAAGTAGCCGATCGAGCCGTCAGTGGTCCCCACCGCTGACGCCACGCCGTCCGAACCGGCCGCGGAATGGCCTCCCTTGGCCTGCCAGGCCTTCTTCTTCTCGTACGGCCACTCGTCCGGCGCCGCAGCGGCGAGGTAGGCGTTGAGGTTCTGGGTCGTGCCCGACTCTTCGGAGCGGTGCACAGCGCTGATGACGGTCGCGGGCAGCCGAATGCCGGGGTTCAGGCGCTGGATGTCGGGAGCGTTCCACTTGGTGATCTCCGAGTCGAAGATCTTCGCGAGAGTGGCGGCGTCGAGAACGAGGTCGTCGACGCCGGAGATGTTGTAGCCGATGGCGATGGGACCGCCGACCATCGGCAGATCGATGGCCCTGCCACCCCCTTGGCACACCTCGCGGGAGGCCTCGACCTCTTCCGGCTTCAGCGCGCTGTCGGTTCCGCCGAGCGCCGTCGCCCCGCGCAGAAACTGGGCCACGCCGCCGCCCGAGCCGATCGGCACATAGCGGATCTGCACGCCGGGGCAGGCCTGTTGATATTCGCGCATCCAGTGGTTCATGGCGTTCTGCTGCGCCGAGGAACCGGACGCGGCCAGCTGCCCCTGCGGCGCACACTCGATCTTGCTGTTGACCGTCCTGGAGGGTGACGGCGCGTCATCCGCCGTGCCGAGCCCACAAGCTGAAAGGAGCACCCCACCCGCCACCACTGTCACGCTCGCGCCGAGCAGCGGCGTGCGGCCCGTCCGTCGATGGTGCATCCGTGTTCCCTTCAAGAGGCCAGGAACATAGATGTTCAGCTATCTCCTGCCACCGAGGGTGACACTCCGGTGAATACCAGCCGTCGCTCTGACTCTTCTGGAGATACGTGGGTTCACCTGGCGAGTGGCCGCCGATCGGCAAGCCGAGCCGAAGAAGAATTTCGAAGCCCTCAAGGCGCAGCTCAACCAGCCTTGAAGTGCCCCAGCATCTGCCCCATCGCGGCGAGCACGGACGGCTCCACGCGGTAGTACACCCAAGTCCCACGACGCTCGGAGGCGAGCAGACCCGCTTCCTTGAGCTTCTTCAGGTGATGACTGACGGTCGGCTGGGAGACGCCGACGTCGGAGATGTCGCAGACGCACGCCTCGCCGCCCTCATGCGAGGCGATCAAGGAGAAGAGCCGCAGCCGGACCGGGTCGCCGAGCGCCTTGAACATGGCGGCAGTGCGTACCGCATCCTCCGCCGTGAGGGGGCGTTCGGTCAGCGGCGGGCAGCACAGCGCGGCATCCGGCTCCAGCAGCGGCAACGCGCTCACATTCGACATACGTCTATGTTGACACATGTCGAACCAAGGACGCAGGGCCCCGTTCTTGATTCGACATTCATCTATGTTGACGCTTGTCGAAACAAGTGCCATGCTGACAACTCAGGCCATCGACAGATATCGAAACAACAAGGAGTCACCGTGACTGTGCCGATTACCGATGCGTCGACCGCCACCCTGCCCACCGTGGTGATCGGAGCCGGCCCGATCGGCCTGGCCGCCGCCGCACACCTTGTCGCGCGCGGCATCCAGCCGCTGGTCCTGGAAGCGGGACCGTCCGCAGGCAGCGCCGTACGGCAGTGGAGTCACGTACGCCTCTTCTCCACCTGGTCCGAGCTCGTCGACCCCGCCGCCGAGAAGCTCCTCGCCCCCACCGGCTGGACCGCACCCGACGGCGCGGCCTACCCCACCGGCGGTGAGTGGGCCGAGAAGTACCTCCAGCCGCTGGCCGACGTACTGGGCAACAGGGTCCGCCTCAACGCACGGGTCACCGGCGTCTCCCGCCTCGGCCGGGACCGGGTCGTCGACGCCGACCGCGACCAGCAGCCCTTCACCGTCCACCTGGTGAACGCCGACGGCACGGAAGAGCGCATCACCGCACGCGCCGTCATCGACGCCTCCGGCACCTGGTCGACGCCGAGCCCGATCGGCGGTGACGGCCTGCCCGCTCTCGGCGAGCGCGCAGCCGCCGACCGGATCTCCTACCGTGTCCCGGACCTCAAGAACCCCGCGGTACGCGCCCGCTACGCCGGCAAGCGCACCGCCGTGATCGGTTCCGGCGCCTCCGCGTTCACCGCCCTCGCCTACCTGGCCGATCTCGCCAAGGACACCCCGGGCACGCACGCCGCGTGGATCCTGCGCCGCGGCATCAGCGGCTCCACCTTCGGCGGCGGCGAGGCCGACCAGCTCCCAGCCCGCGGCGCGCTCGGCCTGGCGGCCAAGGCGGCCGTGGACGGCGGACATGCCGACGCGGTCACCGGCTTCCGTACGACCGCCGTCGAGAAGCAGGGCGAGCAGCTGGTACTCGTGGCCGAGGACGGCCGCCGCCTGGACCCGGTCGACGAGATCGTCGTACTGACCGGCTTCCGCCCCGACCTCTCCTTCCTCGACGAGCTCCGCCTCGGCCTGGACGAGCGCCTTCAGGCTCCGGTCGCGCTGGCCCCGCTGATCGACCCGAACGTCCACTCGTGCGGCACGGTCTATCCGCACGGCGTGAACGAGCTCGCGCACCCGGAGCAGGGCGTCTACCTCGCCGGCATGAAGTCGTACGGCCGTGCCCCGACCTTCCTCGCCATGACCGGCTACGAGCAGGTCCGCTCCATCGCCGCCGCGCTGGCCGGCGACCAGGAGGCCGCCGAGCGCGTCGAACTCACGCTCCCGGAGACCGGAGTCTGCGGCGGCGCGGGACTGTTCGACGACCCCGATCCGGCCGAGGCATCCGGCGGCTGCTGCGCCGCGCCCGCCACCCTCCAGATCGGCGTCGGCGCCCCGGCCACCTCCGGCGGCTGCTGAGCATCCGTCCGGTTGCTCAGCTCCCGTCGGAGGCGTCCGGCTTACGGGCGATGAGATAGGCGCGTCGGGTCTTGACCTCGGTCAGGTCCGCAAGCCGCTCGACGCTCACCTCAACCGCCAGCCCGGCCCGCTCCAGCCTGCGGCTGATGTCGGCCGGGTCGAGGAAGTGGAAGTCCAGCGAGACCGGCTGTCCGAGCAGCTCCTCGAGATGGACCACTCCACCGTCCGTCGCCATGTCCGGCGGCGGGCTGATGTGGAAGGAGAGCAGAAGCCGGCCACCCGGGGCCAGCACGCGCTCGAACTCCGCGAACGCGAGCGGCAGTTCATCGGCGGTGAGGTGGATGATCGAGTAGAGGGCCGTGATCCCGCCCCAGGCGCCGTCGTCGGCATCCAGCGCGAGCATCGAACCCACCTGGAAGGGCACGTCGGAAGTGCGTTTCCGGGCAAGCTCGATCATCTGCGGCGAGAGATCGACACCGAGCGCATGGAGGCCGAGCCCGTGCAGATAGCGGGCCACATGTCCCGGTCCGCACCCCACATCGGCGACGGGAAGCCCCTCGGGCACCTGCTCGGCGAAAGCACCGAGCAGCGCGCGGTCCAGTGGCTTGTCCTGCAACTCCTCGAAGAACTGGTTCGTGTACGCCTCGGCCACGCGGTCATAGCTGGCGCGCGTCGCCTCGCCGGGTACTCCCATGTGCCAGGAACCCCCGCATGCAGTGAACAACAGAGGATCACCAGGCTACTCTTCGGCCCAGTCCGGAGCTTGGGAGGGGAACGTGGGCGTGCTCAGGAAGAAGACGGGCCTGGTCGTGGCGGGCGTTGCGGTGGTGGTGCTCGCCGCGATCGGCGGCGTGCTGTACGCCCAGCATGCCCGTGGCGTGGCCGAAGACACCAGGGGCTACAAGCTGACCCCGCCGACGTCGGTGGGCGAGTTCAAGAAACTCGGGCGGGACAAGGACTACCTGGGAGCGTTCAACTGCATAGGGGCGACCTCCGACTCGGACTGCGAACTGGCCGCCCGCGAAGTGAACGGCAATGGCATGGAGAGAAGCGATGCCAGGGCGATCGGCATCACGAACGTGTCCGGGACGGGCGCCGACTACCGAGTCGGAACGGAGGACGAACCGGCCCAGCAGAAATGGGTGACGTTCAGAGGACTTTCGGGCCAGGTCGCCGACCCGGGCAAGGCGGTCGAGCGCTCCTTCCGGTCGATCAAGAATGGCGAGCAGTACCCGTTCAGCTGGGGGAAGCAGGTCGGCAGCCCCAAGACGGTCGAGCTCGATGGCTTCAAAGGCGCCCGGATGAAATGCCAGGACCGCGAGGCCCCGATCTGTGTCTGGGCCGACCACAGCACTGTGGCCGCCACCCAGAGCGACGATCTCTCCCTGTCCGAGCTGGCGAGCCTGACCGCCGAGCTCTACAAAACCTCACGCACCAAGAGGTGACGCGACCTCCTCCGGGTCGGCTTCCGGCTTAAAGCGTTTGCCCGCAACCTGCCGCGCAGGGACGATCAGCGTGCCAGGCCACGAGCGGGAGCTGTGATGAGCGTTGCCGAGTCCCAGTCCGAGTCAGCGTCCGAGCCCGAAGTCCGTACGCCACTGGGTGCCCTGCGCGGCAGCCGGGAGGCGGGCGTGGCCGTCTTCCGCGGAATCCCGTTCGCCGAGCCACCGGTCGGCGAGCTCCGTTTCGCCGCGCCCCGGCCGGTACGAGGCTGGGACGGCGTACGGCCGGCCGTGTCGTACGGCCCGCCGCCCCCGCAGGCCGGCGCTTTCGGCATGGACGCGCTGTCGCAGGACGCGGCCGCCGACGACTGGCTGACCCTCAACGTCTGGTCGCCCGAGCCGGACCCGGGCGCGGGGCTCCCAGTGATGGTGTGGATCCACGGCGGCGCGTACACGATCGGCATGTCCAGCCTCCCCGAGTACGACGGCGGCCGCCTCGCACGGGACGGCGGCGTCGTCGTGGTGACGTTCAACTACCGGCTCGGCATCGAGGGTTTCGCGCAGCTCGAAGGCGCGCCCGCCAACCGGGGCCTGCTCGATCAGGTCGCCGCGCTGGAGTGGGTACGCGACAACATCCGGGCCTTCGGCGGCGATCCGGACCGGGTCACGGTCTTCGGCGAATCGGCGGGCGCAGGGTCGGTCGCCGCGCTGCTGGCGATGGACCGGGCCGCAGGGCTCTTCCGCCGTGCCGTCGCACAGAGCGTGCAAGGCACGTTCTTCTCGCCGGAGCTCGCCGCCGACATCGCCGCCGCCTGCGCCTCGGAACTGAGCCTGCGGCCCACCGTGGCGGACCTGTCCACGGTGCCGGCCGCGAGCCTGCCCGCCGCCAGTGACGCGGTCATGGCCAA
The DNA here is from genome assembly GCF_044334895.1 of Streptomyces sp. NPDC020681. Classification (NCBI taxonomy): domain Bacteria; kingdom Bacillati; phylum Actinomycetota; class Actinomycetes; order Kitasatosporales; family Streptomycetaceae; genus Streptomyces; species Streptomyces sp. NPDC020681. Next base: position 258,084 of record NZ_JBIRTX010000005.1, read on the forward strand.
GATGGCGGGGTTCGAGAAACGCTGGGGCCCGCTCGCCCACACGTCGATCCCGATTTCACCCGTCGTCGACGGCGATGTCCTGCCCCGCACTCCGTGGCAGGCCCTGGCCGAGGGCGCCGGCCGGGACATCGAGCTCCTGGTCGGCCACACCCGTGACGAGTACCGGCTGTTCACCGCGCTCGACGGCATGCTCGGGATGGTGACGAACGAGCAGGCGCAGTCCGCGCTGACGGCCTTCGCCCCCGGCCCGGACGGCGCTCGCCGCTACCGGGATGCTTTCCCGGCCGCGGGCCCTGACGAGCTGTACGAACTGGTGAACTCCGACTGGCTGTTCCGCATGCCAAGCCTGCACCTCGCCAAGGCGCAGACCGCGAGTGGCGGCCGCGCCTACGTCAACGAACTGACCTGGCCCGCCCCCGGCATGGGCGGCGCACTCGGCGCGTGTCACGGCCTCGACGTGCCGCTCGTCTTCGGCAACTTGACCCGCGGCCAGGTCTCGATGCTGATCGGCGAGGAGCCGTCCCAGGAGGCGGAGACGCTGTCGGCGCGTATGCGCACGGCGTGGACGGCGTTCGCCGCCCACGGCGACCCCGGCTGGCCCGCGTACGACGCCGAGCAACGCCTCGTACAGCTCTTCGACACCCGACCGTCCGTCACCGCCTACCCGGAGGAAGCTTCCCGTCTCCTCTGGCAGGACCACACTTTTCCGGCGCTGCCCCTGCGAGCCGGCGGCGGGTGATCGCCCACCCCGGGCAGACGAGAACTCATCCAGCCGCCTGGCCCCGCCAGTTGGGCCGAGGTTCGTCTCTTCGGAGGGTGAGCGCGTGTCATGCTGCGCATCGGCCCGGGAATGTGTAGAAACTGTGCCCATGGCAACTGGCAAGGTGAAGTGGTTCAACGCGGACAAAGGCTTCGGCTTTATCGAGCAGGATGACGGCGGTCCGGACGTGTTCGTCCATTTCTCCGCCATCCAGACCAGCGGCTTCAAGCAGCTGGAAGAGGGAGCCAAGGTCGAGTACGAAGTAACCCAAGGCCCCAAGGGCCCGCAGGCCGAGAACGTCGTCCCGCAATGACGTAGGGCACGGCCCTCGGGCAAGACCCGGAACACGAAAAACTGTTATCGCTCAGGCCGCACGACCGTCTCCTGTGCACCAACGTCCCCACGCGTGCGCAGGAGCACCTTCATGGCCCAGCACAACAAGCACCGGTTCAGCCGCCGCAGCATGCTGCAGATCGCCGGCGGCCTGGCCGCCGCCGGAGTCGGCGGCGCGGTGGCCGTCACGATGTCCGACGGCGACGCCGGCGCCGCACCCAACCGCGAGGCGTCGAGCACGCCGCCGCAGCAGCCCGAGGCCTTCGTGCACCCGGGCTTGCTGCATGCGTACGGCGAACTCAATCGGGCCAGGGTCCGGGTCCGCGCCGGCTCCAAGCCCTGGGCGGCGGGGTGGGACAGACTGACCGCCAACCGCCACGCACAGAGCACCTGGAAGCCGGGCGCGCTCAAGACTGTCGTACGGGGCGGGGCCGGCCAGAACTATCCGCGGCTCTACAACGACATTCACGCCGCCTACCAGAACGCATTGCGCTGGAAGATCGCCGGCAGCACGCCGCAAGGCGACGCGGCCCGCGACCTACTCAATGCCTGGTCGGGCACGCTGGAGACGGTCACCGGCAACGCCGACCGGTTCCTCGCGGCGGGCATCTACGGCTACCAGTTCGCCAACGCCGCGGAGTTGATGCGCGGCTACGCCGGCTTCGACCTCGACCGCTTCCAGCGCATGATGCGGACGGTCTTCCACCCTCTCAACGAGGACTTCCTCACCCGCCACAATGACGCGCACATCCAGAACTACTGGGCCAACTGGGACCTGTGCAGCGTCGCGTCGGTCATGGCCATCGGGATCCTCTGCGACGACCGCGCCCTCTTCGACCGGGCCGTCGAGTACTTCAAGAACGGCCAGGGCAATGGCTCGGTCAAGAACGCCGTGCCCTTCCTGCACCCCGGCGGCCTCGGACAGTGGCAGGAGAGCGGCCGCGACCAGGGACACAGCGTCATGGGCATCGGGCTGATGGGCTCCATCTGCGAGATGGCCTGGAATCAGGGCGTCGATCTGTACGGGTACGACGACAACCGGTTCATGAAGGGCGCCCAGTACGTGGCCAAGTACAACCTCGGCGGAGACGTCCCGTTCACCACATACGCTTGGCGCAGCGGCCAGAGTGGCGCGTACCGCGAGCACACCGTCGTGTCCGGTATCGGGCGCGGGCAGGCTCGCCCGGTCTGGGAGCTGCTGCACAACCACTACGCGCGGCGCCGGCGGCTGTCCGTGCCGTACATCACGGCGATCGCCGAGCAGGTGCGGGCCGAGGGCGGCGGCGGGGACTACGGGCCCAACAGCGGCGGCTTCGATCAGCTCGGCTTCGGGACGCTCCTCTACTCGCGCTAGCGCCTCACCCCACCCTCTGACGCTAGTCGTACAGAATTGAACGAGTTACAGTGCCCGGCCGGAGAACTCTTGGATGTGGACGTAGTGGACGGACGGGAGTGGCGCGGCACGGTCGCGGCGGCCCAGGCCGGTGACCGCAAGGCGCTCGACGAGCTGGTCGCGGGCTGGCTCCCACTCGTCTACAACATCGTCGGCCGCGCGCTCAACGGGCATGCGGACGTGGACGACGTCGTGCAGGAGACCATGCTGCGCGCCGTGCACGGTCTCGACGGACTGCGCGATCCCGACAGCTTCCGCTCCTGGCTGGTGGCGATCGCGATGCGGCAGGTACGGGACCGCTCCCGGCGGCGGCAGCACGCCGCGGCCGACGAAGGCGTCCCGGCCGCCGACCCCGGCTCGGACTTCGCCGAACTTGCCGTGCTGCGGCTCCAGTTGGAGGGCCAGCGGCGCGAGGTCGCGGAGGCGGTGCGCTGGCTGGAGGACGAGGACCGGCAGTTGCTGTCGCTGTGGTGGCTGGAGGTCGGGGGTGAGCTGAGCCGGCGCGAGGTGGCTGCGGCGATGCGGCTCAGCCGTCAGCACACGGCCGTACGAGTGCAACGCGTCAAGGAACGGCTGGAGACGGCGCGCGGCATCGTGCGCGCTCTCGAACCGGGACGTCGCTGCGGCGAACTGGGGCGGCTGACCGCGGGTTGGGACGGCCGCCCAGATTCTGTATGGCGCAAGCGCCTGGCCCGGCATGTCCGGGGCTGCGCCGACTGCGGCAGGCCGCGGCCCGACGCCGTACCGGCCGAGCGGCTGCTGGTGGGCATCGCGCTGGTGCCGCTGCCCGCGGGCTTCACACTGGCGGTGCTGTCCGGGCTGCTCGGAGGCGGTGGAAAGGCGGCAGCGGCGGGAGCCGCCTCCGTGATCACCGCGGACCCGGTCGGCTGGTCCGCGCATCTGCTGACCGCGCTGACCAAGCCGGCGGTTGCCATCACGGCAGGCGCGACCCTGGTCGCGGGCGGTGCGTTCATCGTCTACGAAGGCCCGGAGCAGGCCCCGTCCGCTCCTCCGCCACGAGCGGCGCCGCCCGCGCCCACCAGCGGCCCGCCATCCACCGTGTCCCGTTCTCCATCGGCCCCGACCGCCGCGCCCGCCACTCCACCGGAACCGGTGTACGGAACGGTCGTCGACGGCGTGGACTCCGCGCCCGACCCCAACAGCCGCCCCGGTCCCCTGCCTCGCCGGCCCGAGACGACGCTCACCAGCAGCTACGGCGACAAGGCCGTGCTCCCCCACCGCGGTGAGAGTGTGACGCTCAGCGGCAAGGGATACGTCCTCCTGCGCTGGCAGATCACTCCCCGCGAACGCCCTGGCTCCCTCGTCATGCCAACCTGGACGGGTCTCGACGGCAAGCTCTTCCATGCCGCATCGGGCGGCGGCCGCCGCATGGACGACGTGGTCCCGAGCGCGTCCGACGGCAGCACCTGGATGGGCGGTCCCACAACCGGTTACGCCGAACTGCCGTCCGGCGCCCAGCAGATGTGGCAGAACGAGTACTTCTACCTGGACGGGACGGTCACGCTCCATCAGAACGAACGGGGCGCGGACTACAACCTCATCGTCATGCCGTCGAGCTGGGCCGAGGCCACCAAGGACATCGGCACCGCACCGGACCCGGCCCATCCGGAGAAGGGCCTGGTCCGCTACGGCCTGGTCCGCGACACCGGCGACGACTCGGCGCCCGTGCCGCAGTACGTCACTCGCGACCGGCCGACGGATCCGGCGACGGTGCCACAGCGCTCGCGGGTGTGAGCCTCGGCGCGCGGATCAGGGCCGCCCGCGTGGTGCCGAACCAGGTGGTGATCAGTGAAAGCGGTCGCAGCTAGCATGCGCCGGTGACAACTCCTGCCGACCAGCGCATCCACCCCTTCCGCATGGACATCCCGCAGAGCGACCTGGAAGACCTGCACGACCGCCTCGACCGCACAAGGTGGCCGGACGAGCTGCCAGGAGTGGGCTGGGCGTACGGGATCCCGGGCGGATATCTCCAGGAGCTCGTCCAGTACTGGCGCACCGGGTACGACTGGCGGGCCGCGGAAGCCCGGCTGAATCAGTGGCCGCAGTTCACCACCACGATCGACGGCGCAAACATCCACTTCACGCATGTCCGGTCTCCGGAACCGGACGCGACGCCGCTGATCATCACACATGGCTGGCCGGGCTCGATCGTCGAATTCACCGAGGTCGTCGGTCCGCTGTCGGATCCGCGCGCGCACGGCGGCGATCCGGCCGACGCCTTCCATCTGGTGGTGCCAAGCATTCCCGGCTTCGGATTCTCCGGGCCGACGCGCGAGAAGGGCTGGGAGTACCGCCGGGTCGCCGCCGCGTTCGCCGAGCTGATGCAGCGGCTCGGCTACCGGCGCTACGGAGCACAGGGCGGGGACTGGGGTTCGGCCGTCTCGCGCGAGCTCGGGCGTATCCGGACCGACGAGCTCATCGGCGTACATCTCAATCTCCTGCCCGGGTCGGCCGCGGCCGAGGAGCCGGACGCCGCTGAGCTGGCCGAGCTCAGCCCGGCGGAGCGCGAGCGGACGCTGGCGTCCTGGAAGCGCAACCAGGAGTGGAGCCGCGACAGGCAGGGCTATGCGGACATCCAGTCGACGCGGCCGCAGACCCTTGCGTACGGACTGACCGATTCCCCGGTCGGACAACTGGCCTGGATCGCCGAGAAGTTCCACGAGTGGACGGACACGCGCGAAGGCAAGGACGATGCCGTCGACCGCGACCGGCTGCTCACCAATGTGATGCTGTACTGGCTGACCCGTACGGCCGGTTCGTCCGCGCGTCTCTACTACGAGCGGGCGCACGCCGACTACTGGGGCGGGCAGCCCGAGCCGTCGGCCGCGCCGACCGGTCTGGCCCTCTTCCCGCAGGAGAACTTCATTCCGCTGCGGCATGTCGCGGAGCGGACGAACAGGATCGTGCGCTGGTCGGAGTTCGACCGGGGTGGGCATTTCGCGGCGATGGAGGAGCCGGAGCTGCTGGTCGGCGACATTCGCGCGTTCTTCAGAGAGCTCCGGGAATCGGCGTCCGGCTGAGTTGTGCCGTTCGTACGCGGCTACTCGGGCGGGACGAGCGTGAAGTATCGGTCGAGCACGTCCCGGTCGCCCGTCACCTCGTCGAGCCGGTCCGCGGGAATCCGGTGCCAGAGGAACAGCATCAGGTCCGACGCCGTACCGGACAACTCGACGTCGCACGGGCCGGAGGCGTCGTCGAGCCGGATGTCGTCGCCGTCGAGATGCACCGTCCACAGACCCGTGCCGTCGGTCTGCCGGAACCGGTACCGCTCGCCCGATGCGAGCGGCGGCTGCTGCCTGGCCCGCCTGGTCGGTGCCATGACCTCGAAGTTCTGGCTGACGGCGTCTTCCGCGAGCTCGGTGTCGACCGGCTGCGGCACGCCGAGCGCGCCCTCGGCGTCCCAGCGGTGCAGGGCCGCCTCGATGGTCTGCATCCGCAGCCAGAATCCGACGGTCTGCTCGGCCGACCAGGTCCATACGGATTCGTCCGGAGCGACGCTTCTGAAGTGCGCGTCCAGCGTGGCGGCCCCGTCCGCGTAGGCGTCGACCAGGCTCCTAGGCACCGGTCCACGGTGCGGTGACTTCGTCTCCGGGGTCGGCCAGCCCTCGCGGTCCGCGGGCAGCTCGGCGAAGACGTCCGCCAGGTCCGGCGGCTGCTGGAGCCGGTCCCGCACAATGCGGTTCACAAAGAGATGCACCCCGCCGAGGTGCGCGATCAGATCGGACATCGACCAGCCGGGGCAGGACGGGACGAGCGGCGCCTCGCCGCCTTCCGCCGCCGCACGGGCCGCGGCCTCGAACGCGCGTGTCTCGCGCCGGAAGTGAGCACTGAAGTCCATGGTCCTCACCCTGCCACTCCCCCGAGCTCCGGAGTCCGAACGTGGCCGGTTCCGGTCCGCCCCCGCTCCGGACAGGCGTGACCGGTTGTCAGGCCAACGGAAAATCAGGCCGCTTCCGGGCACACTGAAGACGTTGCCGTCCGGAGAGCGAGGAGCGCCGTGCCCGTTCCGATCATCATCGACTGCGATCCCGGGCACGACGACGCCATCGCCATCATGCTCGCGGCCGGCGACCCGGCCATTGATCTGCTCGCCATCACAACGGTCGCCGGGAACCAGACCGTCGAGAAGACCACGCTCAACGCCCGCCGGGTCTGCACCGTCGCCGGAATCACCGATGTGCCCATCGCGGCCGGATGCGCGCGGCCCCTCGTCCAGCACCTGTTTGTGGCGGACGACGTGCATGGCGACTCCGGCATGGACGGACCGCAGTTCGGCGAGCCGACCGTGGACGTGGTCCCGGAGCATGCCGTGGACCTCATGTACCGGATTCTGACCGAGCATCCGGAGCCGGTCACGCTCGTGCCGACCGCGCCGCTGACCAACATCGCCCTGCTGCTGACCCGCCATCCGGACTGCGTCCCGCACATCCGCGAGATCGTGCTGATGGGCGGCAGCACCGAGCGCGGCAACAGGACACCGGCCGCCGAGTTCAATGTCTACGTCGACCCGGAAGCCGCGGACATCGTGTTCCGCAGCGGGGTGCCGGTCACCATGATCGGGCTCAATGTCACGCATCAGGCCCTCGCGACCGAGGACGTGCTGGCCCGCCTCGAAGGTCTCGGCACCGAACTCGGCCGTATCTGCGCCGAGTTGATGATGTACTTCGCGGCCAGGTACCGGCGGTTGTGGGGCTTCACATCACCGCCGCTGCACGATCCCGTCGCGGTGGCCCGGGTCATCGACCCGGCGATCGTGCACTGCGTCGACGCGAGCGTGGCGGTCGAGCTGCGCGGGGAGTACACGCGGGGCGCCACCGTCGTGGACCCGCACCGGTATCTGGACCGGCCGGTGAACGCGCGTGTCGGGATGGCGCTGGAGGCCGAGCTGTTCTGGGACCGGGTGATCGCGGCGGTCGAGACGCTCGGAAAGCGTGCCGGCGGGGGCGGTTGACGCTTCGCGGGCTGTCGGGCTGTCGGGCTGTCGGGCTGTCGGGCTGTCGGGCCGGAATTCCATATTGCTTCCGCCTGTTCCTGGCACTAAGGTTTACGCCGTGACTGCCGGGTCGGCCATGGGCCACAATCGAGTAAGGCACCCGGCCTCTACGTGAGGCGGGGGCGGGCGCGAAGCCCGCCATTTCCCTTTCCGCGCGACTCGCGCGATGTTTCCGCGTGCTCCACGTGCTCTGCGTGTCCATGCACTCCGCGTGCTCCATGCGTGCTGCGTGCTGCCTGTTCCAGGTGCTGGACGTGTCTGCGGTGCTGGTCACCGCCGACCTTGCACGCCACTTTCACGTGCCGACCGTCGACCGCTCCGGGTCGGAAGTCCGGCGCGCCCTCCCCGTTTCCTTCCCACCACGGCCGCAATTCGCCTGTGGTGAATTCGTCCTGCCCGCAAACACTCCGCGGGCTCCTCAGTCATGGAGAAATACCGAGAATGCCCAACGTCTTCAACCAGCAGATCATCGATGAATTCCGGGCCAACGGCGGAGAGGTCGGCGGCCCTTTCGAGGGAGCCCGGCTGCTTCTGCTGACCACCACCGGCGCACGGTCCGGCACTCGGCACACCACGCCGGTCGGCTACCTCCCCGACGGCGACGCACGGATACTCGTCATCGCGTCGGCCGGCGGCGCACCGGGCCACCCGGACTGGTTCCACAACCTCCTCGCCCATCCTCGGGTCACCGTCGAGGACGGTGTCTTCACCTATGAAGCGCAGGCCGTCGCGCTGGAGGGCGCCGAACGCGACCGCGCCTTCGCGCGCGCCGTCGAGAGTGACCCCGGATGGGCCGACTATCAGGCCAAGACGGCACGCGTCATCCCTGTGGTCGCCCTCGAAGCCGTCCCGGTCCAGGGGCCGCCGAACATCGCCGCGGCGTCGTGGGGTGCGGCGCTCAAGCTGGTCCACGACGGGATCCGGCGCGAACTCGCCCTGATCCGCAAGGAGATCACCGAGTCCGGCCCCGGCCTGGGCGTGCAGCTCCGCGTGAACTGCCTGACGCTCTGCCAGGGGCTGCACAACCACCACAGCGGAGAGGACGCCGGGATCCTCCCGTTCGTCGCCCAGCGCCATCCTGAGCTCGGGCCCGTCGTGGACCGGCTGCGCGAGGAACACCAGAAGATCGCGGGCCTGCTCGACGATCTCCAGACGCTCGTGTCCGGCGAGGGCGCGGATCCGCTGGTGGTGCTCCCGGAAGTCGAAAGGCTCACGGACGAGCTGGAGCGCCATCTGACGTACGAGGAAGAGCAGTTGATCCCCATCCTCGACGCGTCGGCTCCCTGAGCGGCGGGTCCGGGCGCTCGGCGCGGTCTCCGTCAACTCGGAGTTCGTCCTGCCGAGGTGCCATCCGCGCTGAGGGCCGGACCGCGCCGTGCGACGGTGATGATCTCCGGGCTGCTGCCGGTCAGCGGGCTGCCGTCCCAGTCACCGAACTGCTCCTCGACGCCCAGGCCCGCGCCCTCCAGAAACGAGGAGAGCGTGTCCGTGTCGAGGAATCTCAGCGTGCTGCGGCCGTCTCGAACGCGAAGCGGCCTTCGCCGGTCAGCGCCGAGCGGACCGCGGCGAGCGCGGTGCGCAGTTCGTCGTCCTCGACGAGCACCTGGAACGCGTGGCCCGTCATCACGATCAGCTCGAACTCGCCGTCCCAGCCACCTGTCCCGAGATCGCCGAGGACCCATTCGATGTCCGTACGCGTCCGCCCTGTTCCAGCATGCCTTCCGCCGGGTCCACGCCGCACAGCCGTCCGCCGTGACCGGCCTCCCGGGCGATGTGCAACAGCGCGAAGTCGCCCCGGTCCTCGGTCGGGTTGAGTACGTCGTACAACGCCGCGAGACCCGGATCGGCGAACAGGTGGTCGGGCATCGGGCCATCCTGTCAGGTCAGTTGGTCACTGGTCACAGCGAGCCTTTTCCAACCTCAGCTTGAGCAGGTCACGTGGAGGGTGAGGACGGCCTGGACGAGTGCGGTGATGCGGGAGGTGCTGCACCGCTTCGTGGGCGAGAAAGGCGTTCGCGCCCCGTGAGGTGAGCCGTTAACCTCCGCCGGAGCGGAAGAGGTACGACACGCGACCGCGAAGGGGAGCCGTTCATGGAGATCGAGGGCGTACGGACCGACCGTCTGGGCCTGCTGCTCGACCAGTTCGACAAGGCCAGGGAGATGGCCGGGGTGCGGCTGGCGGGGCTCGGCGACGAGGAGTATCTGTGGGAGCCGGTGCCCGGCTGCTGGTCGCTCCGGCGGCGTGCCGAGGCGACGACGCCGCGGGCGTTCGGGCCGGGCGATTGGGTGATGGACCTGGGCGCCGCGGACATCCCGGCGAGCGAGTACGCGGAGGTCGCCCGGCAGGCGGCCGGCGGCATGTCCGTGGAGAAGATCGCCGAGGACTGGAGCGTGACCGTCGAGCGGGTCGAGCAGATCTTGGCCCACACCGGCGAACCGGAGCCGGACGAGACGCCGGTCACGACCATCGCGTGGCGGCTGGGTCACCTGCACTACGAGTTCGCGGGCAACTGGGAGTGGACCTTCGGCGATCGACGGCAGGACCCGAAGCAGATGATCGACTTCTCCCCCTCGGCGGCCTCGACCCTGGAGCGCTTCTGGCCGGTGATCGACCGCTGGCGCGCCGACGTCGGCGCCCTCACCGAGGAGCAGCTCGACACGGTCGGCCTCTCGCAGTACCCGTACGGCTCCGACCCCGAGGAACCGTTCATCTCCGTGCAGTGGGGGGCCAACCTCGAATTCATCCACCACATGGCCGAGATCGCGTTGCTCCGTGACCTGTGGCGGGCCCGCTTCTCCACTCCGCGGTAGGCCCGGCGCGTCTTGGCGTTTGCTCGCCCTGGCTCATCTGCGCCGCGGTGACACTTACACGCACTTCACCTTGCCGCGTCATCGTGAGCTTGAAAAAGGCTCAGCGTCTGCCGTTTCGGCTTCCGCTCCGCCTGCCATGATGCACGGATGCGAGTCCTGATGCCGGTACCCGACCGCGATTTCGACGTCACCGAAGTGGCCGTGCCCTGGCGGATGCTCACCGACGCCGGGCACCAGGTCGTCTTCGCCACCGAACACGCGGGGACGCGGCCCGCGGCCGATCCGCGGCTCCTGACAGGTGTGCTCTTCGGGCAGCTCGGCGCGGAGACGGAACCGAAGGAGTTCTACGAACAGCTCTGCCGATCCGAGGAGTTCGCCACCACCGAGGCATGGGCGGATCTCGACATGGCCGGCTTCGACGGCCTGGTCCTGCCGGGCGGTCACGCACCGGGGATGCGGCAGTACCTCGGCTCGGCCGTGCTTCAGCGGCAGGTCGCGCGGTTCTGGGCGCTGGAGCGGCCCGTCGGGGCCATCTGCCACGGCGTGCTGGTCCTGGCGCGGGCGCGTGAGGACGGCGGAGACCGCAGCGTGCTCGCGGATCGTCGTACGACGTGTCTGCCGAAGTACATGGAGCGGACGGCGTATCTGACCACGGCATGGCGACTCGGCCGTTACTACCGGACCTATCCCGCCTATGTGGAGGACGAGGTCAAGGCCGCGCTGGCCGACCCCGGCGGGCAGTTCGAACGCGGGCCCAAGTCCCTCACGACCCGCGGTACCGCGACGGACGACACACCCGCGTTCGTCGTGGAGGACGGCAACTACCTCTCGGCCCGCTGGCCGGGAGACGCCTACCTCTTCGGCCGCCGGTTCATCGCGCTCCTGGACACTCGCCGGCCGTGACGTCGGTGCCACCCCACGTACTCACCGGCGGGCCGCCGTAAATCCGGTTGCCGCCCCGGCCGGCCCTCTGCTGCACTGTTCAACGCACATCGGCCGACCAGGGAGAAAGCACATGCTGAAGGCATTCATGTCCATCACCAGGGGAATTTCCATCCACCCAGAGGACATGAAGCTTCGTGCAAACGCTGAACTTGGGAATTCTGGCGCATGTTGACGCCGGTAAGACGAGCCTGACCGAGCGGCTGCTCCATTCCGCCGGTGTCATCGACGCGATCGGCAGCGTCGACGACGGAAGTACCCAGACCGATTCTCTCGCGCTGGAACGGCAACGCGGCATCACCATCAAGTCCGCCGTCGTGTCCTTCGCCGTCGACGATGTCACGGTCAATCTGATCGACACTCCCGGCCACCCGGATTTCATCGCCGAGGTGGAGCGCGTACTGAGCGTGCTCGACGGCGCCGTGCTGGTCGTCTCCGCGGTGGAAGGCGTGCAGGCGCAGACCCGCGTGCTGATGCGGACACTGCGGCGGCTGCGTATTCCGACACTGGTGTTCGTGAACAAGATCGACCGCGGTGGCGCGCAGTACGAGGGCGTGCTGAAGAGCATGTCCGAGAGGCTGACTCCGGCCGTCGTCGCGATGGGTTCGGCCGGCGGTCTTGGCACGCGCGATGCCGGATTCGCGCCGTACACCGCCGATGACGACGGCTTCACCACCCGTCTTGTCGATCTGCTCGCCGACCACGACGACATGCTCCTCGCGGCATACGTCGAGGGCGACAGCCCGCTCTCGTACGACCGGCTGCGAGCCGAACTCGCCGAGCAGACACGGCAGACGCTGGTGCATCCGGTGTTCTTCGGTTCGGCCATCACGGGCGCGGGCGTGGACGCGCTGATCGCCGGGGTCCGCGAGCTGCTGCCCGCGGCCGAGGGCAATGCCGAGGGCCCGGTCTCGGGCACGGTGTTCAAGGTCGAACGCGGGCCGGCCGGAGAGAAGGTGGCGTACGTCCGGATGGTGTCGGGGACCGTACGGACCCGCGACAGGCTGTCCTTCCGCGACGGTGCGGAGGGCAAGGTCACGGCGGTCGAGGTGTTCGACCGGGGGCCTGCGGTGCGGAGCGCCGCTGTCTCCGCCGGGCAGATCGGCAAGCTGTGGGGCCTTGGCGACATCCGGATCGGCGATGTGATCGGCGTATCCAAAGCGGCCGGCCCGGTGGATCATTTCTTCGCTCCGCCGACGCTGGAGACGGTCGTCGTTCCCGGCCGTCCGGCCGACAAGGGCGCGATGCATGCGGCGCTCAGCCGGCTCGCCGAGCAGGATCCGCTGATCAATCTGCGGCAGGACGACATCCGGCAGGAAGTGTCCCTCTCGCTCTATGGCGAGGTGCAGAAGGAGGTCATTCAGGCGACGCTGGCGAATGACTTCGGCGTCGACGTCACCTTCCGCGAGACGACCACGATCTGCCTGGAGCGGCCCAACGGCACCGGTGCGGCTTTCGAGATCATCGACAAGGATCCCAATCCGTTTCTCGCGACCGTCGGACTGCGGGTCGATCCGGCTCCGGTCGGCTCCGGGGTGGAATTCCGGCTGGAGGTCGAGCTCGGTTCGATGCCGTACTCCTTCATGACGGCGGTCGAGGAGACCGTGAAAGAGACACTGCAGCAAGGAATTCACGGCTGGCAGGTCACCGACTGCACGGTCACGATGACGCATTCCGGCTATTGGGCGCGGCAGAGCCATGCGCACGGCACCTTCGACAAAAGCATGTCCAGCACGGCCGGCGACTTCCGCAACCTGACGCCGCTGGTCCTGATGAGCGCGCTGCAAGAGGCCGGTACGACCGTCCACGAGCCGATGCACCGCTTCGTGCTGGAGCTTCCGGCGGATCTGCTGGGGCCGGTGCTGCCGGTGCTGGCCAGGCTGCGTGCCACGGCGCACACGCCTGTCCTGGGCGCCTCGACCTGCACGCTGGAGGGCGAGATTCCGGCGGCCCGGGTGCATGAACTGCAGCAGCAGCTGCCCGCGTTGAGCCGCGGCGAGGGCGTGCTGGAGACCGCCTTCGAGCGCTATCAGCCGGTCACCGGAGCGATTCCGAACCGGCCGCGGACGGACCACGATCCGCTCGACCGCAAGGAGTATCTGCTCAAGGTGGTGCGGAGAGTCGGCGGGCGGTCGTAAGCCATGCGGTCGCGGCGACGGGACGGCGGGTTGCTCAGCGGACCTTCTGGCACGGACGGTTGCTCAGCGAGGCTTCTGTCCCGCCTCCAGCGAGGCGATCACCGACTGCAGCCGCGCTGCTCGGGTCTTGGGGGTTCTGGCCGTCAACAGGTGCAGGATGACGGCGTATCGGTCGGTCTTGTTGAGCTGCCCGAAGAAGCGCGCGGCGGGTTCGTTCTGCTCCAGTGCGGCCTCGAGATCGGGTGGGACGGTGGCCGTCTTCTGCGACTCGTACGCGGCGTCCCAGCGCCCGTCCGCCTTGGCGCGGGCGATTTCCGCGCGTCCCGGCTCGCGCATCCGCCCGGCGGCGTCAAGGGCCTCGACCTTGCGCACATTCACCTGCGACCACAGGCTTCTCGGCCTGCGGGGTGTGATCTTCTGCAGGTAGTGCGTCTCGTCGAAGGACCTGCGCTGGCCGTCGATCCAGCCGTAGCAGAGCGCGACATCGATGACTTCCTCGGAATTCACGGACGCGATCCCGGAGCTCTTCTTGGCCAGCTTCAGCCACACTCCGGCCGTCAGTCCGTGATTCTCCGAGAGCCAGTCCTCCAGTGCGGTCCAGTCCTCGAAGAACAGGGCCTCCGCGCCGTCGAACGTTTCCATCTGCCCTCCATGACCCCGGGGCCGTCGAAGCCCGGCTGACTCGACGATACGGCGCGGGGTTGGCGGAGGCCGGCCCCGACAGCTGAGTTAGGTAAACCTAACCTTACTTTCTATGTGGAGACTGGATGCGCCTCTTCAACACCCCACTCGCGCAGCCGACCAGCGCGGAACGGATCCGGTCGATCCTGGCGGCCGCCGATTCCATGACCGTGGTCACGGACGAGGAACGCACCGAGGTCTCCAGACTGGACGGAACCGGCGTCTCCGAGCACATCCATCTCCACCCGGCGACGCTGCGCGAGGGTGACGGCCCGGCGGACTGGGCTTCGAGCTCCGCGTCGGACTCGCCTTCGGACGGACACGTGCGTGCCACGCTGGAGTTCACCGACATCGCGCCGACCCCGGTACGCGACCGCGTGCGCGCCCGTGTCTTCCTCGCCGGCTGGCTGATCAACGCCAATGACGCGTCGCACATGTCGCCCAAGGGCAGCCGGTGCATGGAGTTCGCCCATGCCGTCCTGGAAACAGCGGGCGAGCGCGTCACCGTCAGCCTCGACGAACTGAGCGCCGCCGAAACGGATCCGCTGGCCACCTGCGAGGCCGGCATGCTCACACATCTGGTCGACGACCACAGCGACCTGGTGGGGCTCCTGTTGCGGCTGGTGAAGCCGCGGCTGGCGATGGGCGTCCGTCGCGCCGTGCCGGTCGCCATCGACCGGTACGGCATCACCCTGCGCCTCGAATACGACCGGACCCACGACGACGCCCGTCTGCCCTTCCCCGCGCCGATCAGGGACGTCGACCAGGCAGGCGTACGCATCCACGCACTGCTCAACACCGCCCGGCACCGCTCTCCGCGGAACTGGCTGCCGTCCTGAGCAGGCTCCGGCCCGGCTGACGGAGTTGGATGAGGGGCATGACTCAAGCACCGGACCCGACGGCCGACGAGGAACGGACTGAGGACGTCCGCCTGACCGTGTACGAGGGCTTCGCCCGCGCCGGCCGCGCACCCGGTACCGCCGAGCTGGCCGACCGGACCGGTCTCACGCCGGCTCAGGTGCGGCAGGCGTTCCAGCGACTGCAGCGCAGCCGCGACATCGTGCTGGACCCCAAGGACGACGAGCGCATCGTGATGGCTCACCCTTTCTCGGCCGTCCCGCTCGGGTTCTCCGTGATGGGCTCACACACGCTGTGGTGGGGCGGTTGCGCCTGGGACGCCTTCGCCGTGCCCCATCTGCTCGGCGACGAACAGGAAGTGCTGGTCGCGACCCGCTGCCCGGCCTGCGGCGCTCCGCACGCCTGGGCGGTCGGCCGGGACGCGCCTCCGCCCGGCGGCCAGGTGGCCCATTTCCTCGTCCCTGTCCACCGCATCTGGGACGACGTGGTGCACGCCTGCGGCAACCAGCGGCTGTTCTGCTCGGTCGGCTGCGTCGACGACTGGCTGACCGCCACCGGCCAGGAACGCGGCTACGTGATGGACCTCGCCACTCTGTGGCGGCTCGCCCGCGGCTGGTACGCAGGACGCATGGACCGCGGCTACCGGCGTCGTGAACCGTTGCTCGCCGCCGCGTACTTCGCGGAAGTGGGGCTGCGCGGCCCGTTCTGGGGGCTGCCGGCCGACTGACCGGCAGCCCCGACGCGTACCGCTAGCGACGGCCGCGGCGCGGCCGGAACAGCAGTGCCGATCCCAGCGCGAGCAGTGCGAGTACGGCAGCCCCGGCGCCGACCAGCACGGTGGTGCTGTCGTCCCGGCTCTCCGCGGCGGCGGCCGCCTGCTGCCCGGCGCCTTGGACCGGCGGCGGCTGAGTCACCGGCTGTTGCTGCTCCTCGGCGGGCTGATCGGCCGTCGGATCAGCGGCCGGCGGGTCGGCGGGCAATGGTTCGGCGGGTGCCGGATCGGCGGCCGGCGGGTCGGCCGGCGGCGGGTCCGCGGGCGGCTGCTGGGCATCGCCGCCCAGGTCCACGTCCGAGCAGGAGTAGTACGTGTCCGGCGTGTCCGTGTTCCGCCAGACCGTGTAGAGCATATGGCGACCCGTCAGGTCAGTCGGGAGCTTGCCGCGGATCCGGTACGCGCCGTTCTCCAGCCGCGGATCGGTGGCCTTCGCGAAGGGTTCGGCCGCCAGATCGTCCCAGCGCAGCGGTGCGGCCGGATCGTAGCCCTGCTTGGTCAGATACAGGCTGAACGTGCCCTTGTGCGGGATCGTCGACCGGTAGGTGAGCGTGAAGTCGCGGCCCGCCTTCAGCGGTGTCGCGGGCCAGTCCGCGCGGGCGACGTCCAGGCCCTTGTAGGCGTCGAGGCCTGCGCTGCACAGGTGTCCGTCCGGTATCACCTGGCGGTCTCTGCCCCGGACATCGGCCACGCGGAGGTTGTCCCAGGCATCGAACGTCTCTCCCCCGTTCGCGGCGACGGCGGCCCCGCAGGCCGCCGACGCACGCTGAGCCCCCTCGGGTCCGCACGCCGCAACGCGGCTGACGGGGTCGGTCGGCGCGCCGTGCGCCTGGGCGACCCCGGCGGTGACGATGGTGAGCACGAGCGGCACGACGCCGGCGATTGCGGCGGCGGTGACAGTGCGGCGAACGGTCATTCTCGGCAGACCTCCCTTGTCGGCCCGGCAGCCTGCCGTGTATTACGGCCCTGTCGGGGTGAGCGTTCACCCCGGTGCCACACGGGCCGCCCTGGTCGCGGCGACAAGCCGCGAGTCTGCTGCGAGACTTCTTGCAGGGGGCCTGGAACGCTGTCCGCACGCCGCAGCGCGAAGCGGGCCATCAGTGGAGGAACCATGGCGGGTCAGTTCGAGGCAACGGTCCAGATCAACCGCCCCATCGAGGAGGTCTTCGCGTTCCTCTCCGACGGCGAGAACGATCCGAAGTTCAGCCCCAGAGTGCAGCAGATCGCCAAGACGCCGGAGGGCCCGACCGCGGTCGGCACCGTCTTCGCGAGCACGGTCAAGGACGCCGGCATGACGACCAAGCGGCAGATCAGGATCAGCGAACTCCAGCCGCCGACCAGGCTCCGCTGGACCGAGGTCTCGAAGAACATCGTGACGTCCAAGGAAGGCGGCTACGACCTCGAGTCCACCGCCGACGGCAATACGCGGCTGCGGGTCTTCAACTCGCTCGAAGGCCATGGGATCGGCAAACTGCTGACCCCACTGGCCCTGAGCGCGGCACGCAAGGACGCCGACGCCTTCGCCGGGCGCATCAAGACGGCTGTCGAGGCTTCCTGACGTCCCGACGGGAGACTTCCCGGCTCCTGCCGTCCCGAAGGCCTGACGGCTGGTTGAGGTCTGACGGCTGGTTCGCGACGCTCCACGCTGTCACGATGGCTGCCCGGACACTCTCCTGACGGGAGCCATGCATTGCTCCTCGGTACGTGGAACCTCGAAAGCCTCTACCGGCCGGGCGGCCCCTCCGGGCCCAGGGACAAGACCTCGTACGAAGCGAAACTCGCCTCGCTCGCGGCCACCATCGAAGCGCTCGACCCCGGCCTGCTGGGCATCCAGGAGGTCGGGGATCCCGACGCGCTCGAGGACCTGACCGGCCTGCTGAGCGGCGGCTGGCACACCTCACTGTCACAGCACGCGGACGACCGGGGCATCCGTGTCGGCTTTCTCAGCCGCCATCCGCTCACGGTCCTCGCCGACGTCGACACCTTTCCCGAGCAGCTGCGTCCCGTACAGAGCGACGACAGCGACGACCCGACGTCCGGCATGGGCCGTGGCGCACTCGCGGTGCGCATCGAGCCGGGTGGCGGCCGGCCGCTCGATGTGGCCGTCTGTCATCTCAAGTCCAAGCTGCTCTCCTTCCCCGACGGCCGGTTCCAGCCGCGCGACGAGGGCGAGCGTGCGCGGTACGGCGCCTATGCGCTGTTCCGCCGCGCAGCCGAGGCGGCGACGCTGCGCGCGCTGGCCGACGAACTGCTCGAAGGACAGGGCAGGCAGCGCGCGGTGGCCGTGCTCGGCGATCTGAACGACGAGCCGAGCGCCGCCACGACGCAGATCCTGCATGGCCCGCCGGGGTCCGAGATCGGCACGTCCGGATTCGCGCATCCCGACAAGGGCGACACGGTCCGGCTGTGGAACGTCGCGCCGCTCATACCCGAGGACCGGCGGTTCTCCCGTGTCCACGCCGGCCGCGGCGAACTCATCGACCACATACTGATCAGCCATCAACTCCTCGACCGTGTGGAGTCGGCGGGCACCGGTCTCGTCGACGCCGACGAGCCGCCGACGCTGCCGTCGGTCGACGAGATCCCGGCCGAACGCCGCGACGCCGCAGGGTCCGACCACGCGCCGGTCTGGATTCGGATCACCGTCTGACGTCCGCATCGGCACACAGTGCTTGGGACGCTGCGCAAACGACGGCCGGCCTGCCGTGCGGCAGGCCGGCCTCGGCGTGTCATGCATGTCCCGTCAGGGGAACACCCTGCTCAGGCGGTGGTGGCTCGATTGCTCCTCATCGCCACGGCCGCGCAGGCGAGCCCCAGCAGGAAGGTGAGGCCGCCGATAATTGCGTTGGTCCAGATGACTCCCGCGTCCGGGTTGGTGCCGACGATCCAGGGCGCGATGATCATCCACACGCCTATGGCGCACATGGCCCAGCTCAGGCCGTACATCCGGTCCGGGGTGACGGTGAACCCGAGCGCGAGCACGGCTATCGCGATGCCCATGATCAGGTTGTGCGTCGTGAGAGCCGGCTGGTTGCCGGAGAAGTGGACGATCCACGGGGACGCTGCGCAGGCCAGGCCGACAAGGAACACCGGGCCGTCCACGAGGGCCACGTCGCGCCCCTTGAGCATGCGAGCGTAGCGGTCTCGCATTTCAGTGATGTCGGGATGACCCGCCAGGTCTCCCCTGTGTGAGACATCGGCCATGCGACTCGCCTCCTTCTTGTGCTGCAAGTCCGACCGCTGCGCGTGCCGCGGAGCCGCGCTCCTCGGCCGCGCTCCTCCATTTTGCTCTTATCCATTCCTTATGTGTAGTCATACGGACCAGCAGGTTCCGCCCCGTTGTGCGGCCCGTGCGGTCGCCCGGAGGCCGCAAGATCGAGCGGCATAGGATGCGCGCCATGGAACAGCGTGTCTTGGGCAGGACCGGTCGAAGCGTCTCCGTCGTCGGACTGGGCACCTGGCAGCTCGGCGCGGACTGGGGCGACGTGCGCGAGGAGGACGCCTTCTCCGTCCTGGACGCCGCTGTCGACACCGGAGTCACCTTCTTCGACACCGCCGATGTGTACGGCGACGGCCGCAGCGAGCAGCTGATAGGTCGCTATCTGCGCGAACGCCCGGACGCGGATGTGTTCGTGGCCACGAAGATGGGCCGCCGCGCCGACCAGGTCCCGGAGAACTTCGTACTCGACAACTTCCGCGCCTGGAACGACCGTTCGCGCCAGAACCTCGGCATGGACACCCTCGACCTGGTGCAGCTGCACTGCCCGCCGTCGGCGGTCTACTCCTCCGACGCCGTCTTCGACGCGCTCGACACGCTGGTCGCCGAGAAGCGGATCGCGGCGTACGCGGTGAGCGTCGAGACCTGCGCCGAGGCGCTCACCGCGATCGCACGGCCGGGCACCGCGAGTGTCCAGATCATTCTCAACCCGTTCCGCCTCAAGCCGCTGGAGAGGGTGCTTCCGGCGGCGGCCGAGGCCGGCGTCGGGATCATCGCCCGGGTGCCTCTCGCATCCGGACTGCTGTCCGGCAAGTACACCAAGGACACCGTCTTCGCGGCAGACGACCACCGGACCTACAACCGGCACGGCGAGGCCTTCGACCAGGGCGAGACCTTCTCCGGCGTCGACTACGGGACAGGTGTCGAGGCGGCCGTGGAGTTCGCCGCGCTAGCGCCGGACGAGGCGACACCCGCTCAGACCGCGCTGCGCTGGATCATCCAGCAGCCCGGCGTCAGCAGCGTGATCCCAGGTGCGCGCTCGGCCGGACAAGCCAGGACCAACGCCGGCGCCGCCTCGCTGCCGCCGCTGCCCGCAGCCACGCTCGACGCGGTACGGGACCTCTACGACAGCAGGATCCGCGCGCAGGTCCATCACCGCTGGTAGCCCTCGAACCGGCCACTCGTTCGGCACCCCGCCAATGTCCTGAAGGCCCCGCCGGTAGGGTGATACGCCTATGCGTCACTCCCCCCGCAGCGGCCCCCACCGTCCCGGGCGGCCCTTCCTGGCCGCCTTCGTCGGCTGCGCGGCGACGGCAGGCCTGGCCACGGGACTGACAGGGTGCGCGGCCGATACCGGGGCACGCGACGGCGGGGCCGCGCCACGGCTGTCGCCGCCGGTCAGCTCGTCCCCGCTGTGGCCCGAGTACACGCCGCCGGTCGAGCCCGACCGCGAAACCACCACTCCGTTTCGCCGGTACGCGAACGTCAAAGGCATCGAGGCACCCGCGGGCGGGCTGAAGCAACTGCCGGTGAAGCAGCTGCTGGAACACGACCCCAATGTCCCTGAGCTGGTGCGCACGGTCCTCCTCGACTGCCCCGGCACCGACTGCGGTCTGCGCGCGCCCGTCCACCGGGATCTCACCGGCGACGGCAAGGACGAACTCGTGGTGGCGGTCGACGACCAGGTGGCCGGACTGACGCTGATCCAGGTCTACCGGGCCTTCGGCACCGCCGTCCGGCCGATCCTCATCAGCTGGAGCGGACTCGGCGCCACCGGCGAGACCTTCGGCCACGATCTGGTGCTCACCTCGACCGGCAAGGACGGCCGCTTCACCACCCGCTACCGGTGGAACGGCACCGAACTGACCGCGGCCGCCCCGCAGGACCCCGTCACCCCCGAACCGTCCGAGTCACCGAGCCCCGCCCCCAGGACAACCTGATGACGAGCCACCTCACCCCGCACGGCACCGCCGACGACGCGCACCTGCTGCTCGTCGAGGACGACGAGGTCATCCGCAGCACCGTCCGCATGCTCCTCGAACGCTATGGATTCACCGTCTCCACCGCCGCCGACGGCCTGTCCGGCCTGGAGATGTTCCGCGAGAAGAACCCGGATCTGCTGCTGCTCGATGTGATGCTGCCGCATCTCGACGGCATCGGACTGTGCCGCCGCATCCGCGAACTCAGCCTCGCGCCCATCCTGATGATGTCCGCACGAGGCGACTCGCTCGACGTCATCTCCGGTCTTGAGGCCGGTGCCGACGACTATGTGGTCAAGCCCTGCGAGAGTTCCGTGCTGGTCGCCCGGATCCGCTCGCTGCTGCGCCGCGTGTCCTTCACGCCGGCTCCCGCGGACACTCCCGACACGGCCGTCCTCACCTTCGGCGAGCTGACCATCGACACCCGCGGCATGGATGTGCACCGCGCCGGGCAGCCACTGGCGCTGACGCCCACCGAGCTGCGCATGCTGCTGGAGTTCGCCGCCTCACCAGGAGTCGTACTCGAACGGCGGACACTGCTCAACCGGGTCTGGGACCACGCCTGGCACGGTGACAGCCGCGTCGTCGACCTCCATGTCCAACGGCTGCGCGTAAAGATCGGCGCGGAGCGGATCGAGACGGTCCGCGGCTTCGGCTACAAGTTCCGGCGCTGACCGTGCCGTTGAGATGGCGGATCGCCGCCCTTGTCGCCGCGGCCATCTGCGCGGTCGCCGCCGCCGTCGGCTTCATCGTCCATCACGCCTCCCGCGACCGGGAGCTCAACCAGGCCCGTGACGCGGCCAGTACGACCCTCGACCGGGCCGCCCTCACCTACGCCCGCAGCGGCACGGTCCAGGGCACCGGAGCCGTGCTCGACGCGCCCGGCCTGCCCGAGGGTCTCCGCGATCTCGCGGCCCGGGGCCGCAAAGGAACCGAGTACGCGACCGATCCCGAGGGACCGGCGATGTGGGCCGCTCGGCCGGCCGGCGAGCGGGTGCTGTCCGTACGCATCGACCTGACCACCACACTGCGCGACATCGGCGCGCTCGACACCAGCATGGCCTGGGCCGGCGTGCTGACGACCGCGGTCGTGCTGCCGCTCGGTGTGGTCAGCGCGGGCCGGATGAGCCGCAGGCTGCGCGCCGCCGCCGGGACTGCTCGGCGGATCGCGGACGGCGACCTCGACGCGCGTATCGAGGCCGCGCCACGGCCGCGGGACGAGATCGCCGAAATCTCCACGGCCGTCGACACGATGGCCGCAGCCCTGCAGCAACGGCTGCGCAGCGAGCAGCGGTTCACGGCGGATGTCGCGCATGAACTCCGTACACCGCTGATGGGGCTGGTCACCGCCGCCGAACTGCTCCCCGAGGGCGGCCAGGCGGCCGGCTACGTCCGCGACCGCGTCCGCGTGCTGGCCGCCCTGGTCGAAGACCTGCTGGAGATCTCCCGGCTCGACGCCGGGGCCGAGCGGCCGGACCTCTCGCCCTGCCGCCTCGGCCCGCTCGTCGAAGACATGGCCGCCCGCCCCGGCCTGCCCGCCGCGCCGATGGAAGTGGTCGTTGAAGAAGGCGCGGAGAGCGCCGAGGTGTGGACCGACCCGCGCCGGCTGGAACGGATCCTCAGCAACCTGATCGTCAACGCGCACCGGCACGGCAGCCCGCCGGTGACAGTGACCGTGGCGGCGGACGGCCGGACCGTGAAGGTGCGCGACCACGGTTCCGGTTATCCGGATGCCGTGCTCGACGACGGGCCGCAGCGCTTCCGCACCGGCGCACGCGAACGCGGCACCGGGCACGGCCTCGGACTAACCATCGCGCTCGGCCAGGCCCAACTCATCGGCGCGACACTGGAGTTCACCAACGCCCGGGACGGCGGCGCGGAGGCGACGCTCCGCCTTCCGGAGAAGGAGCCGATACACGGCTGATACATCTCCGAGGCACAGCCGATGCTCCGCTTCCGGTTTACGAAGATCTTCGGCGCTGAGGATGGCGCCATGCGTACCAGGTGGAGTCCGGGCCGGACAGCGGAGAGGCAGCAGGCGAGCAAGGTCGGCGAGGCAGGTGCGTCCAGAGAGGCGAGAGCTGCGGCGGACGGCGCCACCACACCCAGGCGGCACCGCCGGAAGAGGAAGCGCTCCCGTATCCGCCGCTGTTTCACCTGGAAGAAGGCGCTCGTCGCCGTCTTCACCGTATGCGCCCTGCTGGCCGGCGGATTCACCTACCTCTACATCACCATCGACATTCCGCAGGCCAACGCACTGGCCAAGGCGCAGAGCAATGTCTATCTCTACAGCGACGGCAGCCGCCTCGCCCGCACCGGCGAGATCAACCGCGAAACCGTCCCGCTCAGCCGGGTCCCGAAAGACGTGCGGTACGCCTTTGTCGCGGCGGAGAACAAGGACTTCTACAACGACTCCGGCGTCTCGCTGTCCGGCACCGCCCGCGGCATCGCCAGCACCCTCACCGGCCAGGGCACACAAGGCGGTTCGACCATCACGCAGCAGTACGTCAAGAACTACTACCTGAGCCAGGAACAGACCGTCAGCCGCAAGGTCAAGGAACTGGTCATCTCGCTCAAGGTCGACCAGCGGAACTCGAAGGACGACATCCTCGCCGGCTATCTCAACAGCAGCTACTACGGACGTCTCGCGTACGGCATCCAGGCGGCGGCCCGCGCCTACTACCACCGCGAGGTCGAGGAGCTCAGCGTCGAACAGGGCGCGTATCTCGCCGCCTTGCTGCAGGCCCCGAGCCAGTACGACTGGGCCATCGCCGGCCCCAAGGGCAAGAAACTCGTCGTCCAGCGCTGGAATTACGTACTCGACAACATGGTCAAGCAGGACTGGCTCGACAAGGACAAGCGGCAGACGATGAAGTTCCCCGCACCGGTGGCGCCCACGCCCGCCGCGGGACTCTCGGGCCAGGCCGGCTATCTCGTGGACGCGGCCCGGCGTGAGCTGATGGCGTCCGGGGTCAGCGAACAGGAGCTGGCGGGCGGCGGCTGGCGCATCACGCTCACCATCGATCCGGACAGGCAACGGGCCCTGGAGGAGGCCGTGAAGGTCGGACTCGCCGCCGGAGCGGAGTCCAAGCAGGCCGACGCCGCGGCGGACGGCAAGAACCGGCAGGCGGGCGCGGTCTCACTGGACCCGAGGAACGGCCGCATCGTCGCCCTCTACGGCGGACGCGACTACATGCGCCAGTACATCAGCAATGCCACCCGCTCCGACTACCAGGCGGGCCCGGCCTTCGAACCAGTCGCCATCGCGGCCTCCACGGACGCCAAGTCCGACGGCAGCCAGCCGGCCGACGACGAGCACATCAAGGAGACCGCCAACGCACTCGGCATGGACCTCGACAAGAGCGACTTCGCGGCACCGCAGGCAGTGAAGCTCGGGCTGATGGGAGCCAGTCCGATGGAACTGGCAAGCGTGTACGCGTCGTTCCAGCACGATGGCAAGAAGGTCACGCCTTCCATCGTGAAGTCGGCCGAGCGCGGCGGCGAACGGACGCAGCTGCGTGAGGCGGTGGGCGGCCGGGCGATCAGCTCGCTCGCCGCGGAGTCGGTCAACTCGTTCATGAGGTCGGACGGCGCACGACGCGACAAGGCCGGCCCGCTGTGGGTCCCGGACGGCCGACACGGTGTCACCGTCAAGTCGGGGCATACGGACGACCGCAAGGCCGAGTGGTTCATCGGCTCCACGGAGGAGCTGCTGACCTCGATCGGACTCTTCGGCGAGGACGCCACAACGCACAAGCAGGTCACGCTCAAGGGCATCGGCGAGGGCTGGGCGGCCACCATCTGGACCAACTACTCGCAGCAGGCGCTCGGCGGCGATGCGCCCTGGCCCGTGAACACCGCGACGCCCACCGCACAGCCTCCGGAGGAGACGGCGGGCAGTGGGCAGTGACGCGCACGCTTCGTGCCGCTCACACGGATGCAGCAGTGTCCAGTCGATCTACGAGCCGAATAGAAAGCGCAGGTCAGGGCCGCCGCTCCGGACAAGGGCCGGGGTGGCGAAGTATGGCGCGGTTGCGTTGCGTGACAGCGCTTCACACGGTGAGCAAGAGACCGTCCCAGCTCTGGAAGGAACCCCTGCATGCGTCTCACCCGCCTTCTTGTGCCGCCGGCCGTGTGCGCCGCGCTGATCCTCACGGCGACCGGCCCTGCGGCCGCCATGACCTCCGTACCCGAACCCGCCCCGCCGACGGCCGCCGCCGCCGCGGCGCCGCTTCCCGGCTCGCAGCAACTGGACAAGCAGGTCGAGGACCTGCGTGGCATGCAGGGTGTGCCGACCACCGTGACCGACCTGCTTCAGGACGTACTGTCGGCCAATGGCGGCCGCCTGTCGCCCGAGGAAGCGGCCAGGCACTCCAAGGCGATCGACGACCAGCTCGCCTCGATGCAGGGGAGCGACCGGTCCGTCCGGGCAGACGCGGTCGACGATGCTCTCGCGGCGCTGCAGAAGGTGATCGACGACCTTCTCGCGGCCGCCACGTCCGGCGTCGTTGGTGACGTCCTCGGCTCCGTGCTCGCGGTCGTGACAGGTCTGATCAACACGGCGCTCGGGACCATCACGGGTCTCCTGCCCGTTGTCAGCCTGCCGCCGATCTCCCTTCCGCCGGTCACGCTGCCGCCGGCCGCCCTTCCGCCCGCCATCCTCCCTCCTGCCACCGTTCTGCCTGTCACTCTTCCGCCGCTCACGCTTCCTCCTCTCACTCTGCCCGCGACAGACACCGTCGCCGTACCGGAGACACCGGCGCTGCCGGCCATCCCGGAGCTGCCCTGACCGATCGATGGCGGACCCCCGCGGTACGGGTCCGCCGTCGGGTCGCCGAGACGGACCTGGAGGCCGCTTGCAGGGGAGCGACTGGTCCGTCCAGGCAGACGCCGTCGACGATGCGCTCGCGGCGCGGGTGAGCGGCCCGGACACGCTCATGGGCAGGAAACCGCCACTGTCCTGGGCACGGGCCTGAGGGTCGGGCTCCGGCCGGGGCCCAGGCATTGGCCGTCAGGCGGCGAAGCCCAGATTCGTCACGTACTCGTACTTGCCCCAGTCCGAACCCAGGTCGGCGATCTGGTCGATCCAGGCGTCGTCCAGCGCCTGGAAGTCGCCCGCGGACCAAGCCCGCACGATGGCGTCCCAGTGACGGATGTTCAGCGTGCGAAAGCCCAGCACCCGCTGGTGCGGGCGGGCCACCTGGGACTGGTTGAGCGGATGGAGCTCCACCCGTGTCCCACCGCGCGCGTTGAGGCGCCTGAGGAGATGGCGCGCGACGTTCCTGCGCCGCACCGCCCAGTACGCCGTATCGATCCGTTCGAGGTTCGCCCTGGACGGGCTGCGCCTGCCGTCCAGCCACGCCTTGACGGTGCGCTCGGTCGCGGTCAGGCCCGCCTCGCGGGCGGCGACGCGGGCGTGCGGCGTCCTCGTCAGATAGTGCAGGCGCGCGAGCAGACCACGCTTCGACGTGACCGGCGACGCGATGCCCTCGACGAGGCGGTCCAGCTGACGCGCGGCGGCCTCGGAGCTCTTCATGCCGCGGGCGCCGTAGTGCCCGAAGTCGATGGTGCGCTCAGGCATTTACCGCCCTTTCCGCGTGCTCGTCGCCGTCTTCGGCGCCATCTTCGTCACCGGTGTCGCCCGCCTCGTAGACGTCCTTGATCTTCACCTCGGAGACGCCGCGGCCCTCGGGGAAGACGCGCCGCCAGTCTCCCATCACATGCAGTTCGTCGGTGCCCATGGCGCGGACCACGGTGAGGCCCTCGTCGTGGGCCTTGTGGGCCTTCATCCAGAGATTGGCGAACGCCTGGGAGCGGATGATGTGCATCCAGTCCGGCCGGTACAGCTCACGGTTGTAGTTCGACTCCCCCATCGTGGACACGAACTTGGAGTACATCGCCTTCACGTACTCGAGCGTGACGTCGTCGCTCTCCTCGATGGCCTTGTCGCGGGCGTCGCGCAGTACGCCGCGGAACTTCTCGAGCAGGTTCTCGGTCGCGCCCGAGGTGAACGACTCATGGATCACGGGCGGTTCGCACAGCCCGTACTTCGCCGACGACAGCCGCAGCAGCAGTCGCAGGGTGGGTTCGGTGACCCACAGCGGACCCGGCTCGTCGCGGTTGCCGATCGGATTGGGCAGTACGTCGTCGTGGTGCCAGGCGGGCGGCGTGATCAGATGTACACCGGCCCGTCGCCGGTCGTGCCCGCCGCCGGTGGAGTGCTCGAGCTCACCGAGCGGCAGATGCGTCTTGAGCGCCGAGAGGTAGGCGCCGTTGATGTCGAGAGCGGTGATCTCGTGCCGTCCGGACGGGAGTTGCGGCCGGGTCCACTTCGGCCGGGCTTCCCAGACCTCGTCGGGGCCCTTCGCGGTCTTCTTGCGGAGGACGTCCGGGATCCACGGGTGGCCGATGATGTCGTACCGCGCGCCCTTGCGGCAGGCGTCCAGCAGGATCATCGCGTCCGGAATCGCACGCCGCAGGAGAGCTGCGGCAGCCGCTTCGACATCGCCGCCGTGCTTCTCCAGCGCGGCACGGACTGCGTCACCGATCAGGTCGGGCAGCTCGGAGGACGGCTGGAACGCCCGGTAGGAGGAGCCCCTTTCGGACCGGGGCGCGGAGGCCGGCGCGGAGGCCGGCGCGGGTGCGGGCGCGTGTGCCGGTGCGGCTGCGGGCTGCTCGGCCGCGCAGTCGGCAGGGTCGAGGTGCTGCGGGAACCCGGCCACCTGGTGCGTCGCGGGACGACCGCACAGGACGCAGGCCTGCGGTCGATCGAGGGCCTCGACATCGTCGTCGCCGTCGCCGTCGTGCTCAGGCTGGGGCTCGTGTTCGGGTTCGGGTTCGGGCTCCGGAACCTCGGGCGCGTCGGCCTCCGACTCGGACTCTGCCTCAGGCTCGGCCTCCGGCTCGGGCTCGGACTCCGGCTGGAGTTTCGCCCGTAGCCCGTCGAGGAGATAGGCGTACCTGGCTCGTACGTCGCCGGTGGGCTCCCGCCCCGACTCCCAGCCGCCGACCGTCTTCGGGTTGACCCCGAGCGCTCGCGCCACATCGGCCTGCGAGAGCTTCAGAGCCGTACGCAGCGAACGGCGTTCGTCCGCGGGAGGCAGCTCGGCCTCGACGCTCACCGAGGCGAGCAGCGCATCGACCGACTCGAAGTCCGTCACCGCGCCACCCCCGGAGGCGACAGGGTGCGCCTGCGAGCGGCAGGTAGCAGCTCGCAGGCGCGGGTCGGGCCGGCCAGCAGATCGAGGGCGGGAAGACCGAAGTGAGCGGCGAGCAGATCGCAGTCGTCCAAGGTCCAGGCGGTGCGCCCGGACTGGCGGCGGGAGATCTGCGTCTGCGTCAGACCGAGAGGCCCCGCCAGGTCGTTCTGCGAGTCCCCGGTCGCCTGCATCAGGGCTGCGACGGTGAGCCGCAGTGTCTCCTTCAGCGTCATCGGCATATGCGGACTCTATCAATCTCACGCTGAAAGAGTCCGGTTCATGCGCCCGGCGCATCTACGCCCCGGCGAGCGCCTCCACCGCAGCGGTCGCGAAGCCGTGGTCCTGGTCGGGAGCGCCGCCGCCGACGCCGATCGCGCCGACGAGGCGGCCGTCGCGGTGGACCGGGATGCCGCCCGCGATGAAGAGCAGTGGCCGGTCGAGAGCGGTGGGCAGGGTGTGGAACAGGCCGCCGGGCTGGACGGCGTCGACGAGGTCGGCGGTCGGGGCGTTCAACTGGAGTGCGGTGTATGCCTTGCGGGTGCTGGTCTCGCCCGCGATCAGCACGGCACGGTCGTCGCGGCGGAAGGCCAGCAGATGGCCGCCCGCGTCCAGGACGGTGATGGCCACGGTGACATCGGCCGCCTCGGCCGCGCGGCGGGCGGCGTCGATGAGAGTCTCCGCGTCCTGGGTGGTGAGCGGGGCGACGGCGGTGGCAGTGGAGGTGGTCATGCGGATGGCTCCTTGCGGTGGCGGGTTGGTCAAGCGATGGGTTGGTCGAGTGGTGAGTCGATCAGGTGGTGAAATCAGTGGCCGTGGTGGTGATTCAGCGGCCGGCCGGTACGGCGACCGGCTCGGCGGCCCCGGCCGTCACGATGCGGCTCTCGGTGGCTGCCGCACGCCGTTCCAGCAGGTGCGAGACGACGGCGAGCGCGAGCGCGGAGGCGGCGAGCGCGGCGCCGACCCAGTTGGGCGCGGTGTAGCCGAACCCGGCAGCGATCACCATGCCGCCGAGCCAAGCGGCCAGCGCGTTACCGAGGTTGAAGGCGCCGATGTTGACGGCGGACGCCAGCGTCGGCGCTCCGGCGGCCTGGTCGAGGACCCGCTTCTGCAGCGGCGGCACGGTCGAGAAGCCCAGCGCGCCGATCAGGACGATGGTGATGGCCGCGGTGACCTGGTTGTGAGCGGTGAACGTGAAGAGGGCCAGGACGAGCGAGAGCGCGCCGAGCGAGACGTACAGCAGCGGCATCAGCGCACGGTCCGCGAACTTCCCGCCGATCAGGTTTCCGCCGACCATGCCGAGGCCGAACAGGACCAGCAGCCAGGTGACGGACGCGTCGGCGAAGCCGGTGACCTCGGTCATCATCGGCGTGATGTAGGTGATGGCGGCGAACACTCCGCCGAAACCGAGCACCGTCATGGCCATGGCCAGCAGGACCTGAACATTGCGGAAGGCAGCCAGCTCGTGGCGCAGGCGCACGCCTTCGGCCCTGGGCTGTTCCGGCACCAGCTTCGCGACGCCGAGCAGGCCCAGCACGCCGAGTGCGGCGACGATGAAGAACGTGGCGCGCCAGCCGGCGCTCTGGCCGACGAAGGTGCCGAGCGGGACACCGACGACATTGGCGACGGTCAGGCCGGTGAACATCATGGCGATCGCCCCGGCCTTCTTCTCTGGGGCGACAAGATCGGCGGCGACCACGGAGCCGATGCCGAAGAACGCGCCGTGGGCGAGCGAGGCGACGACGCGGCCGGCCAGCATCAGGCCGAAGACAGGCGCTATGGCGGAGAGGACGTTGCCGACGACGAACAGGCCCATCAGCAGCATCAGCATCCGCTTGCGGGAGACCTTGGTGCCGAGGACGGTCATCAGCGGTGCACCGAGCACCACGCCGAGCGCGTAGCCGGTGACGAGGAACCCGGCGGTCGGGATGGACACCCCGAAGTCCGTGGCGACCTCGGGCAGCAGGCCCATGATCACGAACTCGGTGGTACCGATTCCAAAGGCACCGATGGCGAGGGCCAGAAGCGCGAGTGGCATGGGGGAAGGACCTTCCAGGGACGATTGCGTCTGCACCTTACGAGCGTCCACAATAATTGCACGCGCCATTACTTGCAAGCGCTGGATATCCCGCCGTCGACTCCGCCCGCGCAACCTCGCCCGGTTTGACTCTTGTTCGCAGTTCCGGTCCAGACCAAGCTCTTGACAGTCCCTTTGTTCACTTCTTAAATCACGTAGTGAACTAAGCACCCCCCACTCACCCCCCACCCCCGGTCGGCGCAGCAACCAGACGGCTCCGCCTGCGCCACTCGCCTGTCATATACATGACCGGCCGCCCCCTTCCTCCGCCTTGCCCCGGAAGGGAGAGTCATGGACTCCCCCCGCTTGAAGCGGCGCCTGCTGCTGTCCCTCGTCTCGGTCCTCGCCCTCGCGATGTTCCCCGCAGGCATCGCCCAGGGCGCACCCGCGCCAGAACCCGCACCGAAGGCGGCCGCGGCCGTCGCACCCGCCGCCGTCACGTTCTCCGACGACTTCAACGGGCCCGCCGGCTCCGCCGTCGACTCGGGAAAGTGGCAGATCGAGACGGGCGACAACGTCAACAACCACGAGCGGCAGTGGTACACGGCAGGCAACAGCAACGCCGCGCTCGACGGCCAGGGCCATCTGGTCATCACCGCACGCCGCGAGAATCCGGCCAACTACCAGTGCTGGTACGGCAGGTGTGAGTACACCTCCGCCCGGCTCAACACGGCCGGCAAGTTCACCACGACGTACGGACACGTCGAGGCCCGGGTCAAGGTGCCGCGCGGCCAGGGCATGTGGCCCGCCTTCTGGATGCTGGGCAATGACATCGGCCAGGTCGGCTGGCCCAACTCGGGCGAGATCGACATCATGGAGAACGTCGGCTTCGAGCCGTCGACCGTCCATGGCACGCTGCACGGCCCGGGCTACTCCGGCTCCGGCGGAATCGGCGCCGCGTACTCCCTGCCGGGCGGCCAGGCGTTCGCCGACGCCTTCCACACCTTCGCGATCGACTGGTCCCCCAACTCGGTGACCTGGTCCGTGGACGGCAACGTCTACCAGCGACGCACGCCCGCCGATCTCGGCGGCCGCCAGTGGGTGTTCAACAAGCCCTTCTTCCTGATCCTCAACCTCGCGGTCGGCGGCTACTGGCCGGGCGACCCCGACGGCAGCACCGTCTTCCCGCAGCAGCTCGTCGTCGACCACGTACGGGTCAGCACCGCTGACAACCCGGCGGGCAGCGGGCCCATCACGGGGCTCGGCGGCAAGTGCGTGGACGTCGCCGGAGCCAACAGCGCCAACGGGACGCCCGTACAGCTCTACGACTGCAACGGCACCGGCGCCCAGCAGTGGAGCGCCGGTTCGGACGGCACGCTGCGCGCGCTCGGCAAGTGCCTCGACGTCACCTCGGCCGGCACCGCCGACGGCACACCCGTCCAGCTCTGGGACTGCAACGGGTCCGCGGCGCAGCAATGGGCACTCCCCGCGGCGCTCGACATCGTGAACCCCCAGGCCAACAAGTGCCTGGACGCCACCGGCAACAGCTCGGCCAACGGCACCCGCCTGCAGATCTGGACCTGCAGCGGAGCCGCCAACCAGAAGTGGACGGTCACACGCTGATGAGCAGAAGACTTCTGCAGGCGCCCGCTGTGCGAGGCGTGCTGGGCACGGCGGCCGCCGCCGCCCTCGTCACCGGCCTGACCGGCAGCCCCGCCGTCGGCGCCGCCGCGGCCACCGGCCAGATCACCGGTCTCGGCGCCAAGTGCGTGGACGTCGCCGGAGCGAGCAGCGCCAACGGCACTGCGGTACAGCTCTACGACTGCAACGGCACCAGCGCCCAGCAGTGGAATGTCGGTTCGGACGGCACCGTCCGCGCGCTCGGCAAGTGCCTCGACGTCACATCGGCGGGCACGGCCAACGGCACACCCATCCAGCTCTGGGACTGCAACGGATCAGCGGCCCAGAGCTGGACCGTCACCGCCGCCCGGGACATCGTCAACCCCCAGGCCAACAAGTGTCTCGACGCCACCGGCAACAGCTCGGCCAACGGCACCCGACTGCAGATCTGGACGTGCACCGGAGCCGCCAACCAGAAGTGGACGGCGCCCACCGGCGGCGGTGACCCGACGCCCGTGGGTCCGATGGCCGTCGCGCCGTACATCTACAACGGCTGGGGCAGCCCGCCGAGTCCGACGACCGTCATGAACGCCACCGGCGTCAAGTGGTTCACGCTCGCCTTCGTGCTCAGCAACGGCTACTGCAATCCGCAGTGGGACGGCAGCCGGCCGCTCACCGGCGGCGTCGACCAGCAGACGGTCAACACCGTCCGCAACGCGGGCGGAGATGTCATCCCGTCCTTCGGCGGCTGGAGCGGCAACAAGCTCGAGAGCTCCTGCGGCAGCGCGGGCGAGCTGGCCGCCGCGTACCAGAAGGTCATCAACGCCTACGGCCTCAAGGCGATCGACATCGACATCGAGGCGGCGGCGTACGACAGCCCGACCGTCCAGCAGCGCACGGTCGACGCGCTCAAGACGGTGAAGGCGAACAACCCGGGCATCAAGGTGTACGTCACCTTCGGCACCGGCCAGAACGGGCCCGACAGCAGCCTGATCTCCAAGGCCGCGGCCTCCGGGCTGACCGTCGACAGCTGGACGATCATGCCGTTCAACTTCGGCGGCGCCGGCCAGAACATGGGCACACTCACCGTCCGTGCCGCCGAGGGCCTGAAGAACACGGTCAAGAGCGCCTACGGCTACTCCGACGACCAGGCGTACCGGCACACCGGCATCTCGTCGATGAACGGCATCACCGACAACAACGAGACCGTCACGGGCGCCGACTTCCGCACCATTCTCGGCTACGCCCAGCAGCGGCATCTCGCGCGGCTGACCTTCTGGTCGGTCAACCGCGACCGTCCGTGCACCGGCGGCGGCGCCGACACCTGCTCGGGCGTCTCCCAGCAGCCGTGGGACTTCACCCGCGTCTTCGCGCAGTACACCGGCTGATCTCCACTCCCCCAACCCCCCACCCACGCCGTATCACCGGCACAGGAGAAATCGTGCTCCGATTCCTGCGAACGCCCAGAGCGGGTCGCCACCATTCGTCCCGCCGTCACCGGCCCCTGGTCGCGTCCCTTGTCGTCGCGGCCTCGGTCGGCTCGGTGCTGGTCGCCGTCGAGACCACCCAGGCGGCCACGCCGCGAGGTGCCGTCAAGGCCGCCGCGGTACCCACCGGCTGGACCACCGTGGTGAACAGCGGCAGCAGCAAGTGCCTGGACGCGCGCTCGGCCGCAACCGTGAACGGCACCGCCGTCCAGCAGTACGCCTGCAACACCTCCACCGCGCAGCAGTGGAGCTTCACGGACGCCGGCGACGGCTATGTGCGCATCAACAACCGCAATGACGAGGCGCAGGTCGTGGACGTGAGCGATGTGTCCACGGCCGACAACGCCGCGGTGCATCTGTGGAGCTACGGCGGCGGAAGCAACCAGCAGTGGCAGGCGGTGGACGAGGGCGGCGGCGCGTTCCACTTCGTCAACCGCAACAGCGGCAAGTGCCTGGACGTGCCGTCCGCCTCGACGGCCGACAGCGTCCAGCTGGTGCAGTACACCTGCAACGGCACCGCGGCGCAGCGGTTCCAGGTGTCGCCGGTGAGCACCGCGCCCGGCGACATCGACCTCGGCCCGAACGTGGCGATCTTCGACCCGTCCATGCCCTCGTCGACCATCCAGTCGCGGCTGAACTCGATCTTCTCGCAGCAGGAGCGGAACCAGTTCGGCACCAACCGCTACGCGGTGATGTTCAAGCCCGGCACGTACAACAACGACGTCAACGTCGGCTTCTACACCCAGGTGCTCGGTCTCGGGTTCTCGCCCGACAACGTGAACATCAACGGCGCGGTGCACGTCGAGGCGGACTGGTTCCCGCCGCAGAACGCCACCCAGAACTTCTGGCGCGGCGCGGAGAACCTGTCGGTCACCCCGAACGGCGGCACCGACCGCTGGTCGGTCTCGCAGGCGGCTCCGTACCGCCGCATGCACGTCCGCGGCAACCTGGAGCTGTCCGACGGCGGCTGGTCCAGCGGTGGCTTCATGGCCGACACCAAGATCGACGGCCAGGTGCGCTCCGGCACCCAGCAGCAGTGGCTGACCCGCAACTCGCAGCTCGGCTCCTGGACCGGCGCCAACTGGAACATGGTCTTCGTCGGCAGCCAGGGCGTGCCCGGGACAAGCTTCCCCGAGCCGGGCTACACCACGGTCAACCAGACACCGGTGAACCGCGAGAAGCCGTTCCTGTACATCGACTCGGCGGGCAAGTACCAGGTGTTCGTGCCGGGTCTGCGCTCCAACAGCGTGGGCACCACCTGGCAGAGCGGCAATCCGACCGGCGGCTCGCTGGGCATCGACTCCTTCTACATCGTCAAGCCCGGCACCTCCGCCGCCACCATGAACGCCCAGCTCGCCGCGGGCAAGAACCTGCTGGTCACTCCCGGTGTCTACAACATCGACCAGACGATCCAGGTGAATCGCCCCGACGCGGTGATCCTGGGAATCGGCCTGGCCACCTTCGTGCCCGTCAACGGGGTGACCGCCATGAAGGTCGCCGACGTGGACGGCGTCAAGGTCGCGGGTCTGCTGATCGACGCGGGCCCCACCAACTCCCAGACGCTGATGGAGGTCGGCCCGGCCGGCTCGTCCGCGAACCACTCGGCCAACCCGGTCTCGCTGCACGACGTGTTCTTCCGCCTCGGCGGCCACCACGTGGGCAAGGCCACCACCAGCCTGGTGGTCAACAGCCACAACGTGATCGGCGACCACCTGTGGATCTGGCGCGGCGACCACGACGACAACAACGGCAGCGTCGGCTGGAACGTGAACACCGGTGACACGGGTCTGATCGTCAACGGCAACAACGTCACGATGTACGGGCTGTTCGTCGAGCACTATCAGAAGTACCAGACCATCTGGAACGGCCAGGGCGGCCGCACGTACTTCTACCAGAACGAGATGCCGTACGACCCGCCCAACCAGGCCGCCTGGATGAACGGCTCGACCCGCGGCTACGCGGCGTACAAGGTGGGCAACAACGTCACCAGCCACGAGGCGTGGGGTCTGGGCAGCTACTGCTTCTTCAACGTGAACAACAGCGTGGTGGCGGAGCGGGCCATCGAGGCGCCGAACAACGCGAACGTCCGCTTCCACAACATGATCACCGTCTCGCTCGGCGGTAACGGCACCATCAACCGCGTGATCAACAACACCGGCGGGACGGCCAACAGCGGCAGCACCGAGGCGACGGTGGTGAATTACCCATGAGGCGGCTCGCGTTACGACTGGTGATCCTGCTGGCGATGCTGCTGGGACTGTCTGCCGCCCCGGCGCACGCAGACAGCAAGGCTCCCGCGTTCAAGGTGCTGGCGTTCTACAACGGCACCTGGGACGCGGCGCACATCAGCTTTGTGAAGGAAGCCAATGAGTGGTTCCCGCGGACCGCTGCCGGCAACAACTTCTCGTACACGTCGACGAACAACTGGAACCTGCTGACCAGCAGTTCGCTCAGTCAGTACCAGGTGGTGGTGTTCCTGGACGATCTGCCGCAGACGGCCGCGCAGCGGTCGGGGTGCGAGCGGTATGTACGGGGCGGCGGTGCGTGGCTGGGGTTCCATGTTTCAGCGTTCACCACGAACGCGCAGAACTGGCCCTGGTATCACAACCAGTTCCTCGGAAGCGGTGGGTTCCAGTCGAATACCTGGGGTCCGACGACGGCGGTGCTGCGGACCGAGAACCGGCCGCATCCCTCGACCGCGAGGCTGCCCGGCACGTTCACCTCGTCGGTCAGCGAGTGGTACAGCTGGAAGAACGATCTGCGGAAGAACCCGGACATCAAGATCCTGGCCTCGGTCGACCCGGTGAGCTTCCCGCTGGGAACGGATCCCAACCAGTCCTGGTACAGCGGGTATTACCCGATCCTGTGGATCAACAACAAGTACAAGATGCTGTACGCCAACTTCGGGCACAACGCGATGGACTACGGAACGGGCACCACGCTGTCGTACACGTTCGCCGACGAAACGCAGAACCGCTTCGTCGTGGACGGACTGAAGTGGCTGGGCACGAAGCCCTGATCAGGAGTCTCTGAGGTCGGCTGTCTACTGGGCAGCCGCCTCCCTGAGAGCGTCGAGCAGTGCGCGCAGCGCGGGCTGCGGGAGCGATGTCTCCCGTACGGCCGCGTGGATCCCACGGACCGGTTCCGGTCCGCGGACCCTGCGCACGACGACTCCGGGGTGGCGGCTGCCCAGTGCTGTGCGCGGGATGAGGCTGATACCGAGACCGGCGGCGACGAAGCCCTGCGCTGTCGCGTAGTCCTCGCTCTCCACCACGAAACCCGGGCTGAACCCGGCCGCGCCGCAGGCGTTGAGGACGACGTCGAGGCAGGGGCCCGGCCACTCGCTGCCGACCCAGGCTTCGTCGGCGAGGTCGGCCAGGTCGATCACGCGCTGTGCCGCGAGCCGGTGGCCCTTGGGCAGCACGGCGTTGTACGGATCGTCGAGCAGATGGACCAGGCGGACGCCGTCGCGCGGCCGGTCCACCGGCTGGACGACGACCGCGAGGTCCGCGCGGCCCTGTTTCACCTCGGGCAGCGGGTCCTGGGGATCGATCAGCTTGAGATCGACCTTGACTCCGGGATGCGTACGGCGCAGGGCCGCCAGCGCCGGCGCGACGAGCGTGGCGCCGGCGGTCGCGAAGTAGCGGATGGCCAGCCGGCCGGTGCGCCCCTCGCGCAGATCGGCCAGCGCAGTCTCGGCCTCCGCGATGTTCTTGCTGATGACGGCGGCATGCTCGGTGAGCAGCCGGCCGGCGGCCGTCGGCTGTACGCCGCGGCCGACCCGTTCGAGCAGTGCCGTGCCTGCCTGCTTCTCCAGCGCCGCGACCTGCTGGCTGACGGCGGACGGCGTGTAGCCGAGGTTGGCGGCCGCGGCGGTCACGGAACCACTGGTGACCACGGCCCTCAGGACCTGCATTCTGCGCACATCGAGCATGTAGTAGAGGTTAACGCTCCCTACAAGACTTTTCACTGGTGCTGTCGAGTTGACTGAGGCACGGTGGACCGCGAAGACGGCCGGTCGATCGACGGACGGCCGGTGGAGGGAGACTCTCGTGGTCAGCGGCGGCCGTGGAACGCTGGTGCGGATGGGCGTGCTCGCCCTGCTGTGGGGGTCGGCGTTCCTGTGGATCGAGGTTGCCCTCGACAACGGCCTGACGCCGGCTCAGATCACCTTCGCCCGGTGCGCCCTCGGTGCGCTGGTGCTGCTGGCCCTCGCCTGGTCGGCGCGGCAGCGACTGCCGCGCGACCGTGCGACCTGGGGGCGGCTGGTCGTCGCGGCGTTCTTCTGCAACGCGCTGCCGTTCGCGCTGTTCAGCATCGGACAGCAGACCGTCGACTCGGGAGTGGCGGGCGTACTGAACGCCACAACTCCCCTGTGGTCACTGCTGATCGGCATCGCCATCGGCACGGAGCGCCGCATCCGTCCGGTCCGGCTGGCCGGGCTGCTGCTCGGCTTTGCGGGCACCTTGCTGATCTTCGCCCCGTGGCAGCAGGACGGACTGATGGGCCGGGGCGCGCTCGCCATCCTGGGAGCCGCACTGAGTTACGCCGTCGCGTTCGCCTACATGGCACGCAAGCTCACCGGCAAAGGCTCGGCACCCCTCGCGCTCTCCGCGGCCCAACTGCTCACCGCGACCGGTCTGAGCACCCTCGCCCTGCCGGCCGGGGGCACGGCGACCGGGCAGATCACCTGGGTCGGCGTCATCGCACTTGTGATCCTCGGAGTCTTCGGGACCGGGTTCACCTTCGCCCTCAACTACCGGCTCATCGCGGACGAGGGAGCGACCAGCGCGGCCACGGTGGGCTATCTGCTGCCGGTGGTCTCGCTGGCGCTGGGCGCGATCGTGCTGGAGGAATCGCTCACATTCCGCGTCGTCGCGGGGATGGCCGTCGTGCTCGCCGGGGTGTCTCTGACCCGGTGGCAAAAGCGGACAGAGTCATCGTCGTCGCAGGTGGAAGCCGATGTGGCAGGTACCGCTCGATAGCCACGCGACCGGACAACTTCGGACCAACTGACCGACCAGACAGTCCATGTAACAATGCTCGGCACCACCTACCCACGGGTAACGTGTGCCGTCCTTCGGCATGCCCGCCCGCAGGCCGAGCGCCGAGGCATTCGAGGTACCACGCGATGTCGCACCACCCGCCACAGCCCTCATTCCCCGAATACCCCGAACACTCCGGATACCAGAGATATCCCGACTACCGTGCGCAGCCGGGGCAGTACCAGCAGTACTGGCAGCAGCCGGCCGTGCCTCAGCATCCTTGGGACGATCCGGAGCCTCTCCGACCGGAGCCGGCGCCCGAACCTCATCGTGATGTGCGCGCGCTGAGCCATGCGTACAAGAGGCTGCGCCGCGTGGCGACCTTCACGGCGCTCGGGTGCTTCGTCGCCTTCCTCCTACTTTCCGCGTACGCCCCCGACCTGATGACCGGCACTCTCAGCGGCGGGCTCAACACCGGCATCCTCCTCGGCCTGCTTCAGCTCCCGGTGATGCTCGCCGCCGTTGCGGCGTACGAGCGGTCCGCGCGGCGGCGCGTCGACCCGCTGGTCGAGGCCGTGCGCGTCCAGCACCTCCAGAACGACCAGAACGACCAGGGAACACGCCGATGAACGGGTTCAGCTCCGAGGCCCAGACCATGTCCCTCGTCGCCTTCATAGCGGTCATCACGGTGACGCTGCTGCTGTGCGTGATGACCGGACCCGACCGGGACGACCTGGACGAGTTCTACACCGGCTTCCGTTCGCTCTCCCCGATGCAGAGCGGCCTCGCCATCGCGGGCGACTACATCTCCGCGGCCAGCGTGCTCGGCACCATCGGCGTGATCACCCTGGCCGGCCAGGACGGGCTCGTGCTCGCCCTGAGCACAGCGCTCTCCCTGGTGCTGGTGATGTTCCTGCTCGCCGAACCGCTGCGCAACGCCGGCCGGTTCACCATGGGCGACGTCCTGACCCGCCGCGGGCCGAGCTCCGCGGTCCGCGTCACGGCCTGCATCGTCACCCTCGTCGCGCTCTTCCCGCTGCTGATCTTCCAGCTCGCCGGCGCCGGTGATCTGCTGGCCTTCGTTCTCGGCATCGACGCCGCCGGGTTCAAGACCGGCTCCATCGTGCTGCTCGGCCTGCTGATGATCATCTACGCGGCCATCGGCGGCATGAAGGGCACCGCGTTCATCCAGATCGTCAAGACCGTGGTGCTCTTCGCCGCGGCCGTCGCCATCGCGGCGCTGGTACTGAACCGCTTCGACTTCAGCGTGCCGTCGCTGCTTCAGGCGGCCGCCCGTGGCAGCGGCGCGGGCGAGGCTTATCTCGCGCCCGGGCTGCAGTTCGGCGGAGACGACCTCGACATGATCAGCTCCCAGCTGACCGTCGTCCTGGGCGCCGCCTGCCTGCCGCACATCACCATGCGCATGTTCAGCTCCCGCAGCGCCGTCGCCGTACGGCGCTCGATGTCCTGGGCCGTGTCGACGGTGGTCGTCATGTGCATTCTGAGCGCGGTCATCGGCTTCGGCGCATCCGCGATCGTCGGCCGGCTGCAGATCAGCGCCGCCGATCCGCAGGGCAAGACCTCCATCCTGCTGGTCAGCCAGGCCGTCATGGGCAAGGAGGTGTCGCTGCTGGAGACGCTGGTGTTCACGATCATGACCACGGCCATCTTCCTGACCCTGCTCGCGTCGGTCGCCGGCATCACCCTCGCCTGCGCCAACTCCCTTGCACACGACCTGATCGCTCACGGTCTGCGCCGCAGGAAGGAGCTGGAGCACCGCACCGAGATGGTGATCGCCCGCTCCACCGCGGCCGCGGTCGGCGTCGCCGCGATCATCCTCGCGGCAGCGTCCCGACACCAGAACCTGCAGGCCATGGTCACCCTGTCGTTCTGCCTCGGCGCGTCCGCGATCGCACCGGCGCTCATCTACAGCCTGTTCTGGCCGCGCTTCACACGACAGGCCATGCTCAGCACGCTGATCGCGGGTTCGGCCAGCGTCCTGATCCTGATCACCGGCACCACGCTGGTCTCCGGTTCGCCGAGGGCGATCTTCCCGAACAGCGACTTCACCTGGTTCCCGTACACCACCACCGGGCTCATCAGCATCCCGGTCGGATTCCTCGCGGGCTGGATCACCACACGACTGACCAGCAAGCCCCTCACCACTCAGGAACCCGAGCTGGACACACAGATCCTGACGCTCCGTTAGCATCTGACGCCGACCGATCGGAGTTGCCCATGGCACGCACCTTCAGCGTTTCGGACAGCATCGTGATCGCCGCCGATCCGTCGGCGGTCTACGACCAGGTCAGCCACCCGGCCCAGATGGGCCGCTGGAGCCCGGAGAACCGGGGCGCAACGGTGCACGGCGACACCGAAGGCGCGTATGTGGGCATGGTCTTCGACGGTCACAACAAACGGGGACCGGTCCGCTGGACCACGCGCTGCACGGTGACGGCGGCGGACGCGGGCGCGCATTTCGCCTTCCGGGTCCACGCGATAGGCCCGCGCAAGCCGGTGCTGCCGGGCCGCATCGCCACCTGGGAGTACCGCTTCGACGCGGTCGACGGCGGGACGCAGGTGACCGAGACCTGGACGGACGACCGGCGGAACTGGCCCGACATCATGGCCAACGCCTTCGACCGGATCGCCACGCGCGGG
This sequence comes from Streptomyces sp. NPDC020681, assembly GCF_044334895.1. Lineage (NCBI taxonomy): Bacteria > Bacillati > Actinomycetota > Actinomycetes > Kitasatosporales > Streptomycetaceae > Streptomyces > Streptomyces sp. NPDC020681. The sequence goes on from NZ_JBIRTX010000005.1 coordinate 298,948, forward strand.
TTCACGTTCGCCGACTTCCAGCGCCGGAACATCCGCATCACGCTGGCCAATCTCAAGAAGGCGCTGGAGCAGCCGCCCACCGTGTGACGACGGCTGATTCTGGCCGCGGCCGGAGTCAGTCGGTGGACAGCCCGCCGGCGGCCCCGGCCAGAGCCTCGAGCACCGGCTGTATCAGCGGATGCCGCTCCGCCCCGCGGCGTACCGCGGCGAACACCCGGCGGGTCGCCGCCGGGCCCGCGACCGGGCGTACGACGGTGTCCTTCAGCTCCATGCCACGCAGCGCGGAGCGCGGCACCAGCGCCACGCCCGCTCCCGCGCCGGCGAGTGCCACGACCGCGCGGAAGTCGTCGGAGAGATGCATCAGACGGGGCCGGAAGCCGGCCAGTTCGCAGGCGAGCAGCACCATGTCGTGGCAGGGGTTGCCCGGGTGCTGGCCGATCCAGTCGCTGTCGGCGAGCTGGGCGAGTTCAACCTGTTCGGCGTCGCCGAGCGGGTGGTCGGCGCGCAGGACGGCGTCGAAGGGTTCCGCGTACAGCGGCACGCGGGACAGCCGCGGGTCGTCCGCGCCCGGAGCGCCGCGATATTCGACCGCGACGGCCAGATCGGCTTCGCCGTCGAGGACCAGCGGCAGGCTCTCGTCGCCCTCGGCGTCCCGTACCCGTACCCGGATGTCCGGATGGCCGACGGCGAGACGGCCGATGGCCGGGGCGACGACCTCCGCGATGCCGGTCGCGAAGGCGGCGACGGTGACCTCGCCGGCCGCACCGCCCGCGTACGCCGCGAGTTCCGCCTCCGCCCGCTCCAGCTGGGCGAGCACGGTGTGGGTGTGGCTCAGCAGGATCTCGCCGGCCGCCGTCAGCTGCACCCCCTTGCCGCTGCGGATCAGCAGCGTGTGGCCGGTCTCCTGCTCGAGCGCGTTGAGCTGCTGGGAGACGGCCGAAGGGGTGAGGTACAGCGCGGAGGCCGCGGCGGTCACCGTACGGTGGTCCGCCACGGCCCGCAGAATGCGCAGCCGCCGGGGGTCGATCACCCGGCCATTTTGCCAGCCGCCGTCAGCGCCGGCGTACCTCGGCTCCTTTGCAGGTCAGCCCTGCCGTACGACAGCCGTTCCGCACGCCGGGCCGGAGCGGGTCAGTTCTGCCGTACGTCAGCCCTTGAGTGCCGTACGGGCGTCGATGAACGCGGCGACGGCACGCTCCACGTCCTTGGTGGAGTGCGCGGCCGAGAGCTGGACGCGGATACGGGCCTGGCCCATCGGCACGACGGGGTACGAGAATCCGATGACGTAGACCCCGCGCTCCAGCAGGAGCTCCGCCATCCGGCCGGCCTCGGCGGCGTCGCCGATCATGACGGGCGCGATGGGGTGGTCGCCGGGCAGGATCTCGAAGCCCGCCTCGGTCATCTTCGTACGGAAGAGCTTGGTGTTGGCGTTCAGGCGCTCGCGCAGCTCACCGGCCGACTCCAGCAGGTCGAGGACCTTCAGCGAGGCCGCGGCGATCACCGGGGCGAGCGAGTTGGAGAAGAGATACGGGCGCGAGCGCTGGCGCAGCAGCTCGACGATCTCGGCGCGGGCCGCGACATAGCCGCCTGACGCGCCGCCGAGCGCCTTGCCGAGCGTGCCGGTGATGATGTCCACGCGGTCCATGACGCCCGCCAGCTCCGGGGTGCCACGGCCTCCGGGGCCGACGAAGCCCACGGCGTGCGAGTCGTCGACCATCACCATCGCGTCGTAACGGTCGGCGAGGTCGCAGATCTCGGCGAGCGGGGCGACATAGCCGTCCATGGAGAAGACGCCGTCCGTGACGACGAGCCGGCGGCGGGCGTCCTGGGTGTCCTTGAGCTGCTGCTCCAGGTCGGCGAGGTCGCGGTTGGCGTAGCGGTGGCGGCGGGCCTTGGACAGCCGGATGCCGTCGATGATGCTGGCGTGGTTGAGGGCGTCGGAGATGACCGCGTCCTCGGGGCCGAGGAGGGTCTCGAAGACGCCGCCGTTGGCGTCGAAGCAGGAGGAGTAGAGGATCGTGTCCTCCTGGCCGAGGAACGCGGAAAGGCGCGCCTCGAGCTCCTTGTGGACGTCCTGCGTGCCGCAGATGAAGCGCACGGAGGCCATGCCGTAGCCCCAGCGGTCCAGCGCCTCCTTGGCCGCGGCGACGACCTCGGGGTGGTCGGCGAGGCCGAGGTAGTTGTTGGCGCAGAAGTTGAGCACGTCTCCCGACCCGACGGACACGGAGGCGCTCTGCGGCGTGCCGATGACCCGCTCGGGCTTGTAGAGGCCGGCGGCGCGGATCTCGTCGAGGGCGGTACGGAGGTCGTCGCGGACGGACGCGTACATGGTGGTGCTCCTTACGAAAGGCTCGGACGAGAGGGCTCGGAGGCGGAGGCGCTGAGGCGGAGGCTCTGACGAGAGGACGTGGACGAGCAGGCTCAGCGCGTCCAGTCGAGGATGATCTTGCCGCTGCGGGCGGTGGCTGCCTCGTCGAAGGCGGCCTCGAAGTCCTGGAAGCCGTAGCTGCCGGTGATCACGGGGCTGAGATCGAGTCCGCCTTCGAGCAGGACCGTCATCGAGTACCAGGTCTCGTACATCTCCCGGCCGTAGATGCCCTTGATCGTGATCATCGAGGTGACGATCTTCGACCAGTCGACGGCGAACTCCTGCGCGGGCAGCCCCAGCATGGCGATGCGGCCGCCGTGCGTCATGTTGTCGACCATGTCGCGCATGGCCTCCGGGCGGCCGGACATCTCCAGGCCGATGTCGAAGCCTTCCTTGAGCCCGAGCTGCCGCTGCGCCTCGGAAATGCCGTGCTCGGCGACGTTCAGTGCGAGCGTGGCGCCGGCCTTGCGGGCGATGGCGAGGCGTGACTCGCTCACATCCGTGATCACGACACTGCGCGCGCCCGCGTGCCGGGCGACGGCTGCGGCCATGATGCCGATCGGTCCGGCGCCGGTGATCAGCACGTCCTCGCCGACGAGCGGGAACGAGAGCGCGGTGTGCACGGCGTTCCCGAACGGGTCGAAGATCGCGGCGATGTCCAGGTCCACCTTCGTGCGGTGCACCCAGACGTTGGACGCGGGCAGCGCCACGTACTCCGCGAACGCGCCGTCGCGGCCGACGCCGAGGCCGACGGTGCTACGGCACAGATGGCGACGGCCGGCCAGACAGTTGCGGCACTTGCCGCAGACGAGATGGCCCTCGCCGCTCACCACGTCGCCGACCGCGATCTCCTCGCGGACGTCCGCGCCGACGGAGACGACCTCGCCGACGAATTCGTGGCCGAGCACGCGCGGCGTGCTGACGGCCTGCTGGGCCCAGGCGTCCCAGGACCGGATGTGCAGATCGGTGCCGCAGATGCCGGTACGGAGCACCTTGATGAGCACGTCGCCGGATCCGGTCTCCGGCTCGGGCACGTCCATGAGCCACAGGCCGGGCTCGGCGTGCTGCTTGACAAGTGCCTTCATCGGTGCGGCTCCAGGCGGGGCGTCGGAAGGGACTGGCATACGGCTGCGACAGTTGCGGCAACCACGACAAACTATGACAGCGCCGGTCAATGGACCTGCACCAATCTGCCCATCGCGGCCCTGAGAGTCCATCGAGGATTTCTTAAGCGGGGCAACAGCAGAGCTTCATGTGGCGTGGGAGCCGCGAGAGGCGGCGTGCGGGTTGAACCGTCGCCGCGGGCCCCGGCGTCCACGTCCATGAGAGACAGACACGTCCAGGGACATATTCAAGGACACATCGAACGGCATCGAAGGACAAGTCGAAGGACCTGTTGTACGGCGAACGGGGAGCCGAGCCGCACCATGCAAGGCTTCACCGAACTCCGGCCAGGGCCGCTCGCTGAGGTGCGCAATCTCCTGGCGCAGCCTCCCGGCGCGATCTCCCGGCGCGGCCTCAGGCGGGGCGGCCCAGCTCCTTGCGGAAGAGGTCGAGCACATTGCCGCCGAGGATCTTGCGGATGGTGTCCTCGGACAGCGCACGGCGCTGCAGCGCTTCGGTGACCAACGGAAGGCCGCGAGGCCCTTCGAGCCCGGGCAGCGCCCAGTCGAAGCCATAAGGCTCCTCGCAACAGGGCGGGGTGATGTCGTCGTTCACCTCCTGGATGAAGTCGGGCCCGAGGCCGACATGGTCGGCGCCGGCGATCTCGGCGATGTGCACGATGTGGTCGGCCAGCCGGTCCAGGGTGGCGCCTGCGGGTTCGGCGGCCAGGAACTCCGGCAGGAAGTTGACGCACACGGTGCCGCCGGTCGCGGCGATGCCGCGTATCTGCTCGTCGGTGAGATTGCGATGGTGGTCGCGCAGGGCGCGGGCAGAGGAGTGGGTGGCCATCACCGGCCGCGTGGCGAGCTCCAGGACGTGCTCGACCCCGGAAGCACTCAGATGCGAGACGTCGAAGAGCATCCCCAGTCGCTCCATCTCCGCCAGTGCCTCGACTCCCGCCTCGGTGAGCCGGCTGCCCGTGGCGTCCTCACCGCTGCCGTCGGCGAGCGGAGTGCGGCTCCAATGGGCGATGGACGCGATGCGCACACCGAGCCGGTGGAGGGTGGAGAACAGTTCCACGTTCGCGTCGACGCCCGGCGCGCTTTCCAGGGCCAGCACGAGCGCGATCTTGTTCTCGGCGAGAGCGGCATCGATATCGGCTCCGTCCAGACAGAGCCGTACCGCGTCCGCGTTGCCTTCGGCGAGGGTGTGGGCGCACTCGATCATCCGCAGCGTCTCGCGCAGGGCTCCATCGGGGCGGAATCTGTCGCCGATGAAAACGGGCAGCACCTGCACATCGACCCCGCCGTCGCGCAGCTGGGGCAGCCAGCGCTCGCGGAAGAACTCCGCCCAGCGGCTCGGCGGCCGGGCAGTGACCGCGATCAGCAGGTCGTTGTGGGTGTCCGCGACAACGGCGCTGCGGTGCAGGTCGTCTGGCACGCTGGGCCTTTCTGTACCGATCGGTTGCGAAGAAACCATGCCTGGAGGTGCCGTGCACGGGGCCGCGGCGGTGCCGAGGCTAGGTGGCTGAACGTGCGGCGGGCGAACGGTTTTCCGCTCGCCGCACGTTGCGTTCCGCCACCACCTCCTGCGCCACGTCAGTCGACGCCGTGACCGCTTCTGGCGCGGCCCGGTGCGCCTCCGGGCTGGCGCGGCACATGCGCTTCAAGCAGCTCCGGCAGAACCGTGGCCGAGGCGTCGCCTCCGCGGTCGGCCAGCGCACGGAGCTGCGCGCGCAGCCTCTGGTTCTCGATGTACATCTCGGCGAGCGCTCGGACTTTCGTACGGACCACCCATGGGTCGACGGGCTTGACCATGAAGTCCGAGACACCGAGCGTGTAGGCACGGGCGGCAAGATCGTCGTCCCTGCCCAGGCCCGTCATCAGCACGACGGGAAGATTCCGGGTGTGGTCCAGCCGCTTGAGATAGGCGAGTACCTCAAGGCCGTCCATCTGAGGCATCACGACGTCGAGGATGACGACCGCGATGCCACCGCGCAGGACGGTCTTCAACGCCTCGTCCCCGCTGCGCGCACGTACCACCGGATGCCCGACGGGGCGTAACAGGCTCTCTATCGCGAAGAGGTTGTCCTCACGATCGTCCACCACAAGGATCTTCAAGGCACAACCCGTGTCCCATATGCGCCTCCCTCGACGGTCGGCCACATCAGCGTACGCCGCACGCTGCGGCGAAGAGCGGCCCCGTCCCTCTCCTCCAGCTCCCGCGGGGCTTCATTCCGTAAAGAAAGTATGGAGCCTTGGGCGGCTCCAAGCACCAGGCGTGGATGCGCCGCTGTTGTCCGAAACTGTGAACTTGGCGCTCTGTAACCGCATCTGTCACACCATCAGCCTCAACCCTTTCTGGGACTTGCAGCCGTGAAAGAACCAGATGCACGCAATTCCGCGGTGGCAGTCCTGGGCCCCATTCGTCGCGATGCAGCCGCGAACACAGCCCGAGGCAGCGGCATATTCGAGCCATCTCGGTATCCGGTCTCCTGTCAGACGACCGGATTCGTCTTTCTGAAGCGCAGACGCCTGAGCAGACCGCGCCGCTGCGGACTGCGACGTACCGGCATCAGCGCCGAAGGCCGGCTCCTCAGGACGGCTCGCGGATCGGCCGTGGTCCGAGACGTCGGATCCGGCGCCGGATCCGACCCCGATGCGGTCCGCGCGCCTGACTTGAGGCCCGGCCTGGGGGCCGGACGCGTCTCCCGAGCCTCGCGCAGCGCCTGCGCGAGGCTCACCCGGTGCCACAGGATCTCGTCCGGATGGTCCGCCAGGAGAAGCCGTTCCACCACCTCGTGCGCGGCCGGGGAGTCCGGTCGGCCCGTCACCAGCTCGGGCCGCAGCACCCGCAAATGCGAGCGTTCATAGGGATCGCTCACCACTTCGGCCATCGTGACCGGGTCGAGTACGGACGCGATCGCCGCCGCCCGCTCCCACGGGTCCGCCATCGACCTCAGCAGCAGGCCGAGCCGTCTGCCGCGCCAGTTGCGCGGACGCCGGTCCTCGCCTCTGTCGACCATCGTGCGCACGGCCGGCGGTGTCCTGCCGCTCAGCAGCGCAGGGTGCGCAAGCGCGAACTCGCTGAGCTCTTCCGCGAGATAGAGCCAGACGACCGCGCGGTAGCGGTTCAGGTAGAACCGGATTGGCGTGAAATGGCCCGTGCGCGCGAGCCGTGTGAAGCGCTCAGGACTGATCGAAATGAGCCTCGCGCCCTCCGTCGTCCCCACGGTCCTCACCCGCTCCCGCAGCGCGTCCGGGAAGCCGTCGGCCGCACGCAGCCGATCGATCTCCTCCTTGGCGATCCGCAGCGGCCCGCCGTTCACCCCTGGCACAGTGCGGACATGGCCCAGCTGGACCGCGAGTTCGAACTCACCCCGCTTCAGCTCCAGTTCCATCGCCGCCCGGCCCGGAGCCATCGCGCGCGTCATTGATTCCTGCACCGTCATAACGGTCTCCCCCGTGAGTCACGAATACTCTCGGTGACGACCGTAGCCCGCTGCGGGCACATCCCGCTCGGCCTGTGGACAACTCCGCAGCGAGCCTCCGACCCGATCAATTCCCCCAGATCAGAGGGTGTTTCCGCCCGCTTGCCTGGCCGCGACTCCCAGATGCTCGCCGACCCGGTTGACCATCAGCGTCATCTCGTAAGCGATCTGGCCGACGTCTGCCTCGGCCTCACTGAGCACGCAGAGACAGCTTCCGTCCCCCGCCGCCGTGACGAACAGCAGCGCCTCGTCGAACTCGACCATGGTCTGGCGGGCCTTCCCCGCGCGGAAGTGCCGTCCGGACCCCCGCGCCAGCGAGTGCAGGCCGGAGGAGACCGCGGCGAGATGCTCCGCGTCCTCGCGCTCCAGGCCCGAACTCGCCCCGGTCACCAGGCCGTCGTTGGACAGCACCAGTGCGTGCCGTATGTGCGCGATCCTCTTCGTCAGATCGTCGAGCAGCCAGTCAAGTCCTTTGTCCAGCGGCATGGTTGGTCCTTCCCCGCTTGTGCGTTCCCCGTGGCCCCGTGTTGCCCGCAAGCCTTTCGTATACGGGACGGGACGGCAAGGTACCGCTAGCCGACTGAATCGAGAAGCCGGGCCGTGTGCATTCGTCCGGCATATTCGACAAGGCGTACGAGTACCTCCTTCCCGGAGTCGCGGTCACGAGCGTCGCACAGGACTACCGGCGTTCCGCGTTCCAGGTCGAGAGCGCGTGAGACTTCATGGGCGCCATAAGTTCGAGATCCGGCAAAACAGTTGACCGCGACAACGAACGGGATTCTGCGGTGCTCGAAGTAGTCGACGGCCGGGAAACAGTCCACGAGCCGTCGGGTGTCGGCGAGGACGACCGCGCCGAGCGCTCCTTGGGACAGCTCGTCCCACAGGAACCAGAAGCGGTCCTGGCCCGGGGTGCCGAAGAGGTAGAGGGACAGGCCGGAGCGGATCGTGATCCGCCCGAAGTCCATGGCGACGGTGGTCGTCGTCTTGTGCCCCACTGCCCCGATGTCGTCGACCTCTGCGCCGGCCTGGCTGAGTTGTTCCTCCGTACGCAGTGGACGTATTTCGCTCACCGCGCCGACCAGGGTCGTCTTTCCCACGCCGAATCCACCGGCGACCAATATCTTCAATGCGAGGGCGGTGCTCTCACCACCGGCGCCATGAGCGCTTTCGGAGGCCATCTGTCACTTCTCTCTCAACTCGGCGCGGTGATATCCCGGCGCAGTCACACGCCAGTACGACGACAGGATGGCAAGTGCGGCTCGATCCCGAGGGAAGGGATCGCATTTGGATCGGTGCGACTGTTCCAGGATCATTCGTTGTCCATTTCTGCCGTCAATTCGATCTGCCCCTGCCGGGCCGGTTGGATATCCACTGGCGGGCGCGGCCGATGCTGTTCGAGGATCGGACCATGCCCAACTTCCTGGAGACCGACCGGCTGGCGCTTCGTCCGGCCGGCGAGGCCGACGTCGATCAGCTGCTCCGTCTCGACAACGACCCCGAGGTCATGCGCTTCATCAACGGTGGCCGGCCCATCACGCGCGAGGCGTTCCTGGCCGAGTCGCTGCCGCGATTTCTCCACCACTACCCGTGCTTCGGCAACCGCGGCGTCTGGGTGGCCGAGGAGCGCACCACCGGGGCGTTCCTCGGCTGGTTCGAATTCCGGCCACAAACGGACGATGATCCGGCCGTGGCCGAACTCGGATACCGGCTGGGCCGGCCCGCCTGGGGCCGCGGCTACGCCACGGAAGGCGCGCACGCATTGATCCTCAAGGGGTTCACCGAGCTCGGCGTGGATCTGGTCACCGCGAACACGATGACGGTCAACGCCCGTTCGCGGCGGGTCATGGAAAAGGCGGGTCTGAGCTATGTCCGGACCTTCTTCGACGAGTGGCCCGAGCCCATCGAGGGCGGCGAGCTCGGTGATGTCGAATACGTGCTGACCAGGGCCGACTGGCTGTCGCGGAACGCCACGCGATGAGCGCGTGCTACAACGCCCTCAGGCCCTCGATCACCTCCCTGAGAATCTTCTCGTCGGGCAGCTGCGCGGGCGGTACCGGACGGCTGACCCTGACATAGCCCGCTTCGAGCAGGTCGCCGAGGAGTACGCGCACGACTCCGACCGGCAGATCGGCGTCGGCCGCCAGTTCCGCGACTGACTGGGTCTCGCAGCGGCACAGAGTGAGCAGGGCGCGGTGTTCCGGGCCGAGGAGGGACTCCTCGGCCGAGGCGGGTGCGTCGGCCGCGATGTCGACGAGCGCGATGAGGTCGAACCGCACGTTGCTCGGTCCCGGCTCGGTCCGGCCCCCGGTCATCGCGTACGGGCGAACGAGCGGGCCGGCGTCGGCGTCGTACCACTCGCTGCCGGGGACGTCCGTGTCTGTGGCCTCAGTCATGGTCTGCTGCCTCGGTCATCCGTCTGCCTCGGTCATTCATCAGGTCGCGATGATCCGCGGCGGGGTCCGCAGGTGCTCGCCGACCCGCTTGACGAGCCGAGCCATCTCATAGGCGATCAGACCGATGTCGGCGACGACGGAGGTGAGTACGGCCAGGCAGGATCCTTCGCCGGCGGCCGCGACGAAGAGGAAGCCGTCGTCCATCTCGACCATCGTCTGGCGTACGCCTCCGGCGTCGAAGTGCCGTCCCGCGCCTTTGGCGAGGCTGTGGAACCCGGAGGCCACGGCCGCCAGATGCTCTGCGTCCTCGCGGGTCAGTCCGTGGGACGCGCCCACGGGGAGGCCGTCGTTGGACAGTACGACAGCGTGCCGGACCTCTCCGACATGGAGGACGAGATCGTCCAGCAGCCAGTCCAGGTCGCCTGTGAAGTGGCTCGCTGCGGCTGACACTTGCTCGGTCATGCTCTGTCTCCTTCACTGCCGGGGGTCCCCGGGCCGGGTGCGGGCGTGCCAGGAGTGGGGGTGCTGCGAGTGGGTGCGCCCGGGGTCCCCGGGCCGGGTGCGGAGGTGCTGTGTGCGGGCATGCCGGGTGTGCGCCTGCCGGGTGTGGCGCCGCCACCTCGGGTCCAGCCGGCGCGGTATGCCGTCATGCGGTCCCGTACCTGTTCGGGAGTGCGTTCCGGACCGGCCTCGGTCGCGGTCAGGTCCTCTTCCGGCTCCTCGGCTGAGGGAGCTTCGCGCAGCTGCGGGACGAGGTGCGCCTGCTTGACGCGGCGCGGGAGTTCCCCTTCCTCGGGCAGGGGTTGGGCGCTGCGCAGGCGCAGGGCGGTGACGCCCGGCGGCGTCGGGGCCTCGGCCTGTGCCTGGAGCGCCGGGCGCCGGGGCGGCGGCGGTACGGACGCGGCGTTGGGTCGCGGCTCGCGCTCGGCAGCTACGCCTTCGGGCCGCCTGCCACCGGCCCCGGGGCCGACGCGGGCGGCTGCCGGGGCGGTGAGCGCGCTCTGCAGCAGAGTGGTCGGCAGCAGCACCACCGCGGTCGTGCCGCCGTACGGCGAGGGGCGCAGTTGGACCTTGATGTCGCGGCGGATCGCGAGCCTGCTGACGACGAACAGTCCGAGCCGCTCGCTGTCGAAGAGGTCGAGCGCCTCGGACTCGCCCAGTCTGCGGTTGGCTTCGGCCATAGCCTCCTTGCCCATGCCAAGGCCGCGGTCCTCGATCTCCAGGGCGTAGCCGTTGCCCACGGGTTCGCCGCTGACCCGCACCTTGGTGTGCGGCGGGGAGAACTGAGCCGCGTTCTCGACGAGTTCGGCCAGCAGGTGCGTGACGTCGGCGACGGCCGCGCCGACGACAGCGGTCTCGGGCAGTTGCCGTACCTCGACGCGCGCGTAGTCCTCGATTTCGGAGACCGCGGCCCGCACGACGCTGGTCAGCGGGACCGGCATGCGCCAGGCGCGTCCGGGCGCGGCACCGGAGAGGATGATGAGGCTTTCGGCGTGCCGCCGCATACGCGTGGTGAGGTGGTCGAGCCGGAAGAGGTCGCCCAGTTCGCTCGGGTCGTCGGCGCGGCGTTCCATGGTGTCGAGCAGGTTGAGCTGGCGATGGACCAGGACCTGGCTGCGACGAGCGAGGTTGACGAAGACTCCGGAGATGCTGCCGGCGAGTTCGGCGCGTTCGACGGCGGCGCTCAGTGCGGCCCGATGGACGATGCCGAGTGCCTCGCCGACCTGACCGATCTCGTCCTCGGCAGGCGGTCCCGGCGGGGCTTCGGCCTGAATGTCGATCTCTTCGCCGGTGCGCAGCCGGCGCATGGCGTGAGGCAGTCGCTGCCGGGCGATTTTGAGTGCGCTGTTGCGGAGGCTGGTGAGTTCGACGACCAAGCCGCGGCCGATGCGTACGGAGATGACCAAGGAGGCGGCCACGGCTGCGAGTCCGAGCAGGACGGCCACACCGGCCGGCGTGAGAAGTCCTTCCGCCATCGGATCGGCACTGTCGGCCGCGCTGCGGCGGGCCTCGGTCTCGATGGCACGCATTCCGTCGCCGACGGCCGTGTGCGCCTTGTCCCAGGTGGCGGCCGGGACGACTTGTGCCGCCTTGCGGCCGGCCGGCGCTGTGAGCACCGTGTTCTCGGCTGTCTCGAGCTGCCGGTAGCCGCTCTGCTTGGCGAGCTCTCGCCAAGCTGCGCGCTCGGGGCCGCGAAGGTCGGTGGCGGCGGCTACGGTAAGTGTTCTACGAGTCGCGACGGCTCCGGTGAACAGCCGAAGCCGTTCGGCGGCAAGGGATTTGCTGAGCTGTGCCGAGCCGAGGAGCGCGTCCTCCTGCGCGAGCATCTCGCCGGCCTTGGCGAATTCCAGGAGGACGCGGGCGTCGGAGGCGGGTCCGGCGTCGTGGATTCCGGCGAGTGCACCTGAGACGTCGAAGGCAGCGGTGACAGTGGCGGTGTACTGCTCGTAGGTGGTGTCCCAGGTGGCTTTGCCGCCGAGGACGGAGGAGCGGAGCGTACGCAGCTTCTCCGCGCGGGCGACAAAGTGCGCGACCCGCTGCGCCACACCGGCCGGGATGCCGCTCCCGGTTGCGACCGTAGTCCTGTCGTCGAGACGCAGCCTCCGCACCGCGTCGTCGGTACGCCGGGCTTCTTGCTGAAGCGCCGCCGCGCGCTCGTCCGACGGGGCGGCCACCTGGCGTACCGCCGCGCGCCGTTCGGCCTGCAGCGCCGAGACGGCGGACACGACGGGCTCGCGTATCTGGGTGTCGATGCGTTGCAGCTGACGCAGCCGCGACACCTCTTGAGCAGTGGAGACAGTGGCGAATCCCCAAAGTGCGAGCAGGGAGACGACAGGCACCATCAGAAGGGAGATGATCTTTGCTCGTACGGTTCTGGCGCGCGGCAGGCCGCGCCCGCGCAAGGCGGTGGACGACTGTGGCGGATCGTCCAAGTGCGGTTCCTGGCCGGTGTGTTCGACCGCGGGCGGCCCGGCGTGTGCGCGTCGTCCGCGGACTGCCGTCGCCGGTGCGGGCGGCAGTGGGGGCGGCGGGGTCTGGGCGGCGCCCTGGTTCCTGCGGGGTGTGCGCATGGCCTCCTCGTTCCGGGTACGGGGCTGGGGTGCGGCAGCGGTCGGGGGCTAGGCGTTGGCAGCGGTGGAGGTGGCGGAACCCGACGAGGCAGAAGTGGAGGTTCGGGAAGTGGATTTGTTCGCGGGCTGATCGGCAGAGGCGGATTCCGCGGGCCGTTCGGCGGACGTGTAGGCGGCGCGTTCGTTCGCCGTCGGGGAGAGTGCGACAAAGGCGGAGGTGACGAAGAGGTACGACCCGAGGCCGACGGCGAGGGGGAAGATGAACTGCATCGTCGTGGCCCCGGGAAGCTCGGTGCCGGAAGGTTCGATCTGCACACTGACCGCGAGCATGCCGGTGTAGTGCATGCTGCTGACCGCCGCGCCCATGACGAGCGAGGCCACGGCGACCGCGACCGGCGATTTGATGTTGAGCGCCGCCCACAGGGCCGCGGTTGCGGCGACCACGGCGATGACGACGGACAGCACGACGAGCAGCGGGTCGTAGCGAACCGTGCCGTGCAGCCGCAGGGCGGCCATGCCGAGATAGTGCATGCTCGCCACGCCGAGGCCGGTGGTGAGGCCGCCGACCAGCAGCGCCCGGAAGCGGTCGCGGCCGAAGCCGACGCAGAACACGCCTACGCCGACGACCAGCATGGCGATGAGGAGGCTGAGGATGGTCAGCGGAACGTTGTAGCGGATGTCGGTGCCGCGTACGGCGAAGCCGAGCATGGCGACGAAGTGCATCGTCCAGATGCCGGTGCCGATCGCGGATGCGGCGGTGATCAGCCAGTTTCGGCGGGAGCGGCCGCTCGCGCCGAGCGCGCGTACGGTGCAGCGCAGTCCCAGGGCAGCGCCGATGACGGCCATCGCGTACGACAGCACGGGGGTCAGCAGGCCGAAGGAGGCGTGGTCCAGGTGTCCCATGGCTCAGGGACGCTAGACCCGCCGGGGGCGCACGCTCAGGGCGCATTTCGAAAGCTGATGGAATATGACAGAGAGAGGATTCAGAACGATCGTGCCGAGGTCGAACATGTGCGCCGGACGCTCGTGTGGGCACCTGTCACTGAGGGATCATGAGGTCATGTCGGACGACCACACACATGTGCAGGATTTCTTCGGCGCCCGCGCCGCAAACTGGGACGCGCGCTTCCCGGACGACGGTCCGGCCTATGCCTCGGCCGTCGCCGAGCTGGGGCTGCGCGAGGGGGATGCCGTACTCGACGCGGGCTGCGGCACCGGCCGGGCGCTGCCGGCGCTGCGCTCCGCCGTGGGACCGGGCGGCACAGTGCTCGGGGCGGATCTGACACCCGAGATGCTGGCAGCGGCCGCGGCCGCGGGACGCGACAACAGTGGACAGTTGCTGCTCGCCGACGTGGCACGACTGCCGCTGCGGGACAGGTCGCTGGACGCCGTGTTCGCCGCGGGCCTGATCGCCCACCTTCCGCAACCGGGCGCGAATCTGCGGGAGTTGGCACGGGTGGTGCGGCCGGGCGGAAGGCTGGCGCTGTTCCATCCGATCGGCAGGGCCGCACTCGCCGCGCGCCAGGGCCGGCAGATCACCGACGACGACCTGCGCGCCGAGCCCAACCTGCGCCCCTTGCTCGCCGGATCCGGCTGGCTCATGACCACATACGTGGACGAGGACAACCGCTTCCTGGCGCTCGCGGTGCGTCAGGACTGAGCCGCTGCACGCGCCGTTCCCCCCGACGGTTGCCGGGAAGCCAACTCGGCGCAGGAATGCAAAACTTGAAAGATCGGTGGCAACTGCCGCCCTGGGGAAGGTGGTCCCGGTGTTCAGCAGACTCCGTAAGCTCCTCGCACCCCGCTCGGAGAAACCGACGGACGCACCGTCCGGCACGCGGCAGCACAATATTTTCGAGGCCGCTGCGTCCTATGTGTCAGGGTGCGCGGAGGACGATCAGGACCAGATGGACGAGGCGGTGAGCTGGGTGTCGCCGGAGGCGCTCTCGTTCGGGATAAACGAGCTGGCCTGCCGGGCTGTCATTGCGCTCGCCCGCGAGCGGGACGAGTCTCCGCAGACCGTGGCGCGTAGTCTCCTCGGCCTGCCTGCCGCCTGACGTCGGTGACGGACAGGTCGTGGCGGGCAAGTGACCGGGCCGGGCTCAGCCCCGTACGTTCGGCGTAGGCGAGTCGCTCCTTGACCTCGCCGAGGGTGCGCGGACGGTAGCCGGGGCCGGAGCAGCAGCCCATGCGGAAGCGCAGTCCCGCGTTGAGCACGGCGGAGAGCGCGCGCCAGCCGGACACGTCGCGGCGGCGCGGCACCGCGAGCGCCGAGCCCGCGTTCAGCAACTGGCCGCCGCACCTCGGGCACAGGTCGGTGCGGACCCTGGCGTAGTCCGGCTCCTTCTTGAAGGAGGCGCGGCAGGGCAGGCAGACGAAGTGGTGACGGGCCGGGGGCATGGTGGGATGCTACGGCCCGGTTGGGGCACGGGTCGCACGATTTTCGCGCCGTGGACCCTCGACGTCCGGGTTACCCACTGGTTATGGTGCGCCGACGAGCGATCGGACAGGGACGATCGGACTGGGAGGGTGATGTGGCCGGGACGGAAGACGCCGTCGACGAAGACGCGCTGTATGTGCTGACCGCCGTGCTGCTGACGCCGGCGCAGTTCCCGAGCGTGCTCGGCGACGACTTCCCTGCCGCCTGCGCGGAGCTGGGCCTGGAACCGTACGACGAGGGGTACGGGCTCGTCCTCGGCCAGGACTCCGGCGGCGCCCGCTGGACGGTCGTGATCGACGACGTGTCGCTCGTCGCCGTCGCCATCGCGTCCTGGGACTGCGGCATGGAGTACGAGCTGTCGCCCAACGAGCGCACCATGGTGGCCGCGCTTCCGGGCTGGCCGCTGGATCTCGCCGTCGCCGCACCGGGAGTGCCCGCGCCGCACGATCCTCCGCCGGAGGAAGGCGACCGGCCGCCGCTCGCACCGCCCGACACCGACAACTGGGGGCCCGCGCAGCGCCGCCTCGGCGCGGACGAGGTCGCGCTCCAGTGGGCGGAATGGCGCGAACAGGTCGACGAAGACGAGGCTTTCCCGTCCCCGGACAAGCCGGCGGACGAGGTCCACCAGCCGCACAAGGGGGTCCGGCGGGCGCTTGCCGAGGCTCGTGGCTATGTGGAGTCGACGCCGCCGACCGGCAGGGTCCGCTCCAGCTTCGCGCCCGGTGGTGCGCGGATGCTGCGGGCCGACGGGCCGGGCTGGTCGATGGTCGCCAGGACCGACGACATCGCCTTTGTCCTGCTGGACGAAGAGCCGTGCGAGGTGCTGACGGTGGGCCGGGGGCCGGACCTGCCGGGCCTCCTGGAGGCGCTGGACAAGATGGCGGTCCGCCCGGCCTGAGCCGGCTGAGCCCCAGACGCGGTCAGACGCGGTCGAGCGGACGGTGCGGACCGGTCGGCAGCTCCACCGTGATCGAGTCGCCCGGCCTGACCACTCCGCCGGTCCGGACGATGCTCATGATCCCGGCCTTGCGCACGAGATTGCCCGCGTCGTCCCGGCCGACGACCCGCTTGAGCAGGCCGCTGCTGAAGGCGTCGATCTGCAGGCACGGGTTGCGTAGTCCGGTGACCTCCACGACCGCCTGTTCACCGAGCCGAAGCACCGTGCCGGTGGGCAGCGCGAGGAGGTCGATGCCGCTGGTGGTGATGTTCTCGCCGAGATCGCCCGGCGCGACCTCGAAACCGGCCTCGGCGACTTCCTCGAAGAGCTCGCGGTGGATGAGGTGGACCTGGCGGAGATTCGGCTGGGTGGGGTCCTGCGCGATGCGGGAGCGGTGCTTGACCGTCACGCCGGCGTGCACATCCCCCTCGACGCCGAGCCCGGCGAGCAGCTTGATGCTGGCGCGGTTCGGCTTGGTGAAGGAGTACTCCGCATTGCTGCTGACCGTGGTGACTCTTGCACTCATCCCGCAATCCCCCTCGTCCGTGCCGGTGATCGATTTCGACTCTGTCCCGGCACGGGCTGAGGGCTGCGGGGTGGTACCCGGCGCTCCGGGGTCAGCGGCCGATCTCCTTGCGGGAGGCACGGCGCAGCCTGCGGCGCTGGCTGGGATCGAGCATCAGATACGCCACCGCCGGCACTCCGATCACCACCAGCAGTGACAGCCAGAATCCGATCAGCGGCATCAGGAGCAGGCCTACGGCCACTCCCCCTATGACGAGCTTTGTACGTGTCGACATCTTCGACGCCTCCTTGCGCGGCCATGGCCGCTCCTGCCGTGTGAACGTGCAGGCACGTCCCACGGTTCCACTATGCGTCGGCTCGCAGCGGTTCGCCGACCTCATGCATATGGGCCAGCGCCTGGCGGTACGACTCGACGAGTCCTGTCTCCGTATAAGGGATGCCGAGCGAGCGGCAGTGGGCTCGTACCAGTGGCTGCGCGAGCCCGAGGTGCGGGCGCGGCAAGCTCGGGAAGAGATGGTGTTCGATCTGGTAGTTCAGTCCGCCCAGGAACCAGTCCGTGACCGGGCCGCCGCGGACATTGCGCGAGGTGAGGACCTGCCGGCGCAGATGACCCCAGCGCTCGTTGCTCTCCTCGTCGGGCATCTCCATGCCCTTGTGGTTCGGCGCAAAGGCCATGCCCAGGTGGAGGCCGAGCAGCATCTGGTGGATGAGCGCGAAGAGCACGGCCTGGCCGAGCGTCATGGTGGTCAGCAGCAGCGTGGCGTAAGCGACGGCGTGCGCGATCAGCAACAGGCCCTCGACCGCACGCTCGCGACGTGAGGGCCGATTGCCGGGCTGCTTCGAGAACACCGCCCGGAATCCGTAGACCTTGAGGGCTATGCCTTCGAGCGTGGTCAGCGGAAAGAACAGCCAGGCCTGGTGGCGGGTGAGCCAGCCGTGCAGCCCGGCGCGGCCCACGGCCTGCTTCTGTGTGAAGACCAGGATGTCGGCGGCGACGTCCGGGTCCTTGTCGATGTGGTTGGGGTTGGCGTGGTGCCGGTTGTGCTTGTCGTTCCACCATTCCTGGCTCATGCCGAGGAGCAGATTGGCGTGGATCAGCTGGATGATCCGGCTCTTCCGGCGGTCGCCGGTGACCTGCGAGTGCCCGGCGTCGTGGCCGAAGAACGCGGTGCGTGCCGACAGCAGGGCGAGCGGCGGCGCGAGCAGGAGCACCCACCAGGAGCCGCCGATCAGCGCCATGCCGGTGATCACGGCGGCGAGGCCGAGCAGATTGAGCGTGATGCCGCGGGCGTACCAGCCGGTGCGATGTTCGAGGAGTCCCTGTTCCTTGACGGTCCGCAGGAGAGGCGCGAACTCGCTTCCGAGGCTCCGCCTCGCTCCGCCTCCTGGTGCGGCCGGCCCGGGTGCCGGTGGAGCGAGAGTGTCGGTGGCCTGAGGCATGACGGTCTCCGGTCTGTGGGCCGTGCGCTGCTGCGCGACTGCTCTGACCTGAGAAAACGTATGTACGGCCACCCCTTCGCGACCATGGCGCCACCACCCGGACCGGGCTGGGGCAAACCCGCGAATCTGGTGGTGCCAAGTACACCCTCCCAGTCGCATGTGAGCCGGATCACGGCCCGGCAGTCTGCGTCCGTGCCGCGCTTCAGGTACCCTCGGCCGCTCCGGCTCCAGTAGTCAAATTTGAGGAATGCATCATCGCCGTGCACAAGCCCAACCCGGCAACGCCCTCTTCGACTGCCGAACTCGTCGGTTGCTCCGTGGTCTTCGTGCCCGGGCCGACAGGACATCCGGCTCGCACCGGACGCATCGCGTTCTGGCGTCCCGACGGCTTGGACCTCCCTCTCACGCCCGCCACCGTCGAGTCGCTCACCGTGGTCGCCGACGATGCCCGCCCGCACACCGTCCGGGCCCTGCTGCTGCCCGTACGGGACGCGCTGCCGATCCTGACCCGGGCGCGCGCCCGTACTGACGCCTCGGCATCGGCGGCGTTCTGGGGTGCCGCGACCCTCCTGGCTCTGCAACTCGCCGCCCGCGGGCTGCTGTTGCCCGGACTGACCGCGACCGATCACGACGCCTGGCGGATCGGACCGCTGACACCACAGGACCTCGATCTGGTGCGTACGCTCGCGGCCTCCATGCCGCCGGCCGCGCACGCCGTGCCCCTGGACCCGGCGGCCGAGCCCGTGCTGCTGCCCGAACCGGAAAGACTGCTGCGGTCCTTCCTCGACGCGGTCGCCGACGGACTGCCGCGCACGCCCGCCGCGCCGCTGGCCGCGGGCGGCCCCGCCTTCGCCGCGCAGGAGCCGCAGCACATTCCCGAGCAGCGCGCCTGGGCCGCTGATGTGGCCGCGGGTCATGACGCGGGCGTACGCCTGTCGCTGCGCATCGAGCTCACCGGGACGGAGGCCGAAACAGGCCCGGACTTCCGAGCCGTCCTTCAGATGCACAGCGTCAGCGATCCGGCCGTCGTCGCGGACGCCGCCGAGGTGTGGGCCGGAGGAGGCCGGTCCGGCGCGGCGTTCGGGCCGCGTGCCCGGATGGACGCCTTGCTCGCGCTGCGCCGCGCGGCCCGGGCATGGGCACCGCTCATGCCGCTGCTCCACGCCGCCGTGCCAGACACGATCGAGCTCGCCGACGAGGAGATCGCCGAACTGCTCGGCGAGGCGGCCGGAGCGCTGGCCACGAGCGGTGTCCAGGTGCACTGGCCCAAGGACATGGCGCACCGGCTCACCGCGCGTGCCGTGATCGGGCCGCCCGACGCAGAAGCGGGCGAAAGGACCGAGGGCCCGCAGTCCGGCCGAGACGACTCGGGACTGCCGTCGTTCCTGTCCGCCGATGCCCTGCTCGCCTTCAACTGGTGGTTCGCGCTGGGCGATCAGCGCCTCACCCGGGAGGAGCTGGATCTGCTCGCCGAGGCCAATCGGCCCGTCGTGCGCCTGCGCGACCAGTGGGTGCTCATCGACCCCGAGGAGGCCCGCCGGGCCCGCGAGAGCCAGGACCGCAAACTGACTCCGGTCGATGCACTCGGCGCGGTGCTGACCGGTTCCACCGAGGTCAGCGGCCGTCGCGTCGACGTACAGGCCTCGGGATGGCTGGCCGCGCTCCGCGACCGGCTCGCCGACCCGGAGGGCGGGCCGCAGGAGATCGGCCCACCGGCGGCCCTCGCGGCGACGCTGCGCGACTACCAGCTGCGCGGGCTGAACTGGCTGAACCGGATGACCTCGCTCGGCCTGGGCGGCTGCCTCGCCGACGACATGGGCCTCGGCAAGACCATCACTCTGATCGCGCTCCATCTGCACCGCCAGACCGACGAGTCGGCCGCCGGGCCCACGCTGGTCGTCTGTCCCGCGTCTCTGATGGGCAACTGGCAGCGCGAGATCGAGAAGTTCGCGCCCGGCACGTCCGTACGCCGCTTCCACGGCGCGTCCCGCAGTCTCGATGCGCTCGCCGACGGGGAGTTCGTGCTCACGACGTACGGCACGATGCGCCTCGACGCCGAGCGGCTCGGCACGGTGGCATGGGGCATGGTCGTCGCCGACGAGGCGCAGCATGTGAAGAATCCGTACTCCGCCACCGCCGGGCAGCTGCGCACCATCGGCGCGAAGGCGCGGGTCGCACTCAGCGGCACACCCGTGGAGAACAACCTCTCCGAGCTGTGGGCGATCCTCGACTGGACGACACCCGGGCTGCTCGGCCGGCTCGGCACGTTCCGCAAGCGCTATGCGCAGTCGGTGGAAAGCGGCAACGATCCCGCCGCCGCCCAGCGGCTCGCCGCGCTCGTACGGCCGTTCCTGCTGCGCCGGCGCAAGGCCGACCCGGGCATCGCGCCCGAGCTGCCGCCGAAGACCGAGACCGACCGGGCCGTGTCCCTGACCCGTGAACAGACCGGCCTGTACGAGGCCGTGGTCCGCGAGACGCTGGCCGCGATCTCCGAAGCCGACGGAATGGAACGGCGCGGCCTGGTCGTCAAACTGCTCACCGCGCTCAAGCAGATCTGCAACCACCCGGCGCAGTACCTGAAGGAAGAACGGCCGAAGATCCCGGACCGCTCAGGCAAGTTGGAGCTGCTCGACGAGCTCCTCGACACGATCCTCGCGGAGGACGCGAGCGTGCTGGTCTTCACCCAGTACGTGCAGATGGCGCGGCTGCTCGAGCAGCATCTGGCAGCCCGGGGCGTACGTACGCAGTTCCTGCACGGCGGCACGCCGATCCCCGAGCGCGAGGCCATGGTGAATCGCTTCCAGGACGGCGACGTGCCGGTCTTCCTGCTCTCGCTCAAGGCCGCGGGCACCGGGCTCAATCTCACCCGGGCCGAGCACGTCGTCCACTACGACCGCTGGTGGAACCCGGCCGTCGAGGCGCAGGCCACCGATCGCGCGTACCGCATCGGCCAGGACCGCCCCGTGCAGGTCCACCGGCTGATCGCCGAAGGAACCATCGAGGACCGGATCGCCGACATGCTGGAACGCAAGAGGGAGTTGGCCGATGCGGTGCTCGGCTCCGGCGAGGCCGCGCTGACGGAACTGTCCGACGCCGAACTGGCGGATCTGGTCGAGCTGCGAGGGAGCGGACGATGAGCGACGGTACCGAGACGGAGCGGACGTTCGCCGCACTGCCGCCCGCGCGCGGCCATGGTTTCGCGCAGACCTGGTGGGGCCGGCGGTGGCTCAAGGCGCTGGAGGACACGGCGCTGGACTCCGAGCAGTTGAAGAAGGGCCGCAGGCAGGCGCGCGAGGGTGCGGTCGGGGCGGTGTCGGTACGTCCCGGGCGGATCACCGCGGTCGTACGGGACCGGGACGGCACCGGTCAGCGCGGCGACGTGCTGCTGCAGGAGCTGAGCGAGGCCGAATGGGACCGCTTCCTCGACATGGCCGTGGACCGCGCGGGACACATCGCGGCGCTGCTGGACCGCGAGATGCCGCCGCATCTGGTCGAGGACGCGGCGGAAGCCGGTGTCGAACTGCTGCCGGGTATCGGCGACTTGGAGCCGGAGTGCAGCTGCGGCGCGTGGGACCTGTGTCCGCACACGGCCGCACTCTGCTACCAGGTGGCGCGCCTGCTCGACCAGGATCCGTTCGTGCTGCTGCTGATGCGGGGGCGCGGGGAGCGGAGGCTGCTGGACGAACTGCAGGCGCGGAGCGCCGCGCGGGCGGTGGTGGACGAGCCGGAGCAATCGGTCGAAGGCATGTGGGCGGACGAGGCGTTCGCGGCACGGGACGTACTTCCGCCGCTGCCCTCGCCTCCGCCGCTGCCGGACTCGCCCGGCCGGCCGCAGGCGCTGGGCACCGAGACGGCACCGGCGCCGGGCGTGGATGCTCAGGCGCTGGAGTTCCTCGCCGCCGACGCGGCGGCGCGGGCACGCCGGATGCTCATCGAAGCGCTTTCGCCGGGGCACCGGCACCAGCCGGTGGAGCCCGGGCTGACGACGGACCAGGACGCTGTACGGCTGGCGGCCGCGGGGCCCGGTACGGCGATCGCCGCCCGGCTCGCCGCGGGCACGGACCGGCAGCGCGCCGAACTGGACCTGGCGGCACGGGCCTGGCTCACCGGAGGCGCTGCCGCGCTCTCGGTGCTGGAGGAGGAGTGGACGCCGGACCGTGAGACCCAGGCCAGAGCGCGAGCCCTGCTCGCGGAATCCTGGGAGGCCCCGGACCGCCCCCAGTTGCGCGCGGCAGGCGGCGCCCGCTGGACCGTGGTGGGAGCGGACGCCCAGCTGCGCCTGAGCCCTGACGGCCGCTGGTGGCCGTACCGCAAATCCCGCGGGCGCTGGACCCCGTCCGGGCCTCCGGCCCAGGACCCGGCCGCGGCCCTGGCGGAGTTGGCGGGCGAGGCCGACTGAACGGCCGCGGGGGGGGGGGGGGGGGGGGGGGGGGGGGGGGGGCGCGCGCCCCCCCCCCCCCCCCCCCCCCCGCCCGCATGATGGCGGCACGTCAGGCCCCGTTCACTCCGCCGTCTCATCGCGTTCGACGCAACCGCCCAACCTGGCCGCTGTCGTCCGATCTTCGGCCAGGAGGCCTCATGTCCCCGCTCGCGCACAAGCAGCGCACCGTACGCCGTTCCATCGCCGTGGGGCTCCCGATCGCCCTCGTCGCGGCGATCGCCGTGGCCGGGACCGCCACCGGCGCGCCGGGTCTGCCCCGTACGTCGGGCAACGGCGAGGAGCGGGCTCCGCACGTCGTGCGGAGCGCCGTGCTCGGCGAGATACCGCTCGGGCGCTTCAGCAACGCGCTGCTGCCCGGCTCCGTCGGGGACGACCGCGAGGTACACCTCGGCGGGATCGGCAGTGACATCTACCCCGCAGGCCGCGCGGGCGAGTTCTGGACGGTGACCGACCGCGGGCCCAACGGACAGATCAAGGTCGACGGCAAGAAGCGCCGCACCTTCCCCGTCCCCGGGTTCGACCCGGCGATCGTGAAGGTGCGCGTCACCGGTGACCGCGTGGAGGTGGTCAAGGCCATTGCGATCACCACTCGGTCCGGGAAGCCGGTCACCGGGCTGCCCAACCAGGCGTCGCGCGACGAGGCCCCGTACACGTACGACGCGAAGACCCCTCTCTCGTACAACCCGAGCGGCCTGGACACCGAGGGCATTGTGCGCGCCGCGGACGGCACGTTCTGGCTCGCCGACGAGTACGGACCCTCGCTGGTGCATGTCTCGGCCCACGGCCGGGTGCTCGCCCGCTATGTGCCCAAGGGCCTCCAGCTCGAAGGCGCGGGCTATCCGGTCGTCGAGGCGCTGCCTGCCATTCTGCTGAAGCGCAAGATCAACCGCGGCTTCGAGGGATTGACCCAACTGCCGGGCGGCGACCTGGTGCTGGCGGTGCAGAGCCCGCTGTCCCTGCCGGACGCCGACGCCGGCGACGAGTCGCGCAATGCCCGGCTGCTGCGGTTCTCGCCGAAGAAGCGCACCGTGACCGCCGAGTACGCCTACCGGTTCGACGCGGTGGACGTCGTCGACCCGGGTGAGGACGAGACCGCCGAGCTGAAGATCTCCTCGGTGGTCGCACTCGACCGCGACACTCTGCTGGTGCAGGAGCGCACGGACAAGTCGTCCCGCGTGCACCGCGTCACGCTGCCGCGCGGCCGGGGCATCCTGGGCGGCGCCTGGGACGACCCGGCGACCTCACCTTCGTACGAGCAGATCGAGGACCCGGCGGCCGCCGGCGTGCCGGTGCTGCGCAAGCAGCTGGTCGTCGACTTCGGCAAGGTCGCCGGCGTGCCCGGGAAGATCGAGGGCATCGCGCCCGTCGGCCGGAACACGCTCGCGCTCGTCAACGACAACGACTTCGGGATGACGGACGGGCCCGAGGCCTTCGACGCGCAGGGCCGGCTGGTGGACAGCGGCATCGAGACGACGGTGACGTACGTGCGCCTGCCGCGTCCGCTCCTCGGCTGAACCGCCCTGTGATCGGCCTCGCCCGACGTCCTCGACGACGTTTCCCCTGACGTCGGCACGCTTGTCGCCTCCCGCCGCCTCGGTCACGATGGGCCGATGAGGCCTGGGAGGCCGAATTGAGCGACGCATGGGTGGCCCTGGAGTCCGGCGCGGATCCTACGGAGCGGATCGCCGCGCTGCGCAGTGCGTACGACGCGTATCTGACGGCGGGCCGGGTCGAGCGGCCCGTCCGTCCGGTGGTCGCCGACTCCTGGCGGCGCTCGGCCCGTGCCCATGTCAGCCCGAGCTGGCGCTGCACGCCCCGCCGCCCGCCGCCGGAGGTGTGCAGCTGTCGGCGCTGGGCCGCGACGAGGCGCTGCTGGTGACGGGAGGCCGCAAGCTGCGGCTGAGCCGGCGGCACAGCGAGATCGTGGTGCTGCTGGCGCATCGTCCGGACGGCGTCGGCGGCGACGAGCTGCTGATGGAGCTGTACGAGGACGAGTCGGTCACTCCGGTGACCCTGCGTGCGGAGCTGTCCCGGCTGCGCGGGCTGCTCGGCCCCGAGTTGCTCCGTTCGCGTCCGTACCGGCTGGACGCCCGTGTCGACGCGGACTTCGCCGCGGTGGCACGGCGGCTGGCGTCGGGCGCGGTGACCGGGGCGCTGAGCGGCTATGCCGGTCCGCTGCTGCCCGCCTCGCAGGCGCCGGCGGTGGTCCGGCTGCGCCGCCGTCTGGAGGACCAACTGCGGGCGGCGCTGATCGGGCGCGGCGATCCGGGCCTGCTCGCCGACTGGGCCTACAGCCCGTGGGGCGAGGAGGACCTCCCCGTGTGGCGGGCGCTGGCGTCCGTACTTCCCGTACAGCAGCGTCCTTCCGCGCTCGCGCGGGTGCGTGAGCTCGACGACTGGCAGCGCTCATGAAGGGTTCCGGCTGCTCCCGCGACGGCATTCGGACGGCCGAACGCCTGGCTTTACCCACCGGATGACCGCTCCCGCACTGCGAAGACCGCCCGATCTCCTTACTGTCAGTTGAATGGAGCACGAAGGGCATGAACCGGCCGGGCCCGCGCCGGATGCCCGATCGTCCAACCCGGAGGAGCCCCCATGCCGGAGCTGTTCATCGGCGGCAAGTGGACCGCATCGGTCAAAGGGGAGATACGCGAGATCCGCTGTCCCGCGGACGGCACCCTGGTGGCGACCGTCGACGAGGCGGGCCCGAAGGACTGTTCGGCGGCGATCGCCGCCGCGCGTGACGCCTTCGACCGCGGACCGTGGCCCCGCACTCCGGCCGCCGAGCGCGGCAGGCTGCTGCTGCGCGTCGCCGACCTGATCGAACGCGACAAGGCCGCGCTCGCCCGGGCCGAATCCCTGGACACGGGGAAGCGGCTGGTCGAGAGCGAGATCGACATGGACGACATCGCGAACTGCTTCCGCTACTTCGGCAGTCTGACGGCCTCCGGCGGCGAGGACCGGATCGTCGACACCGGCAATCCCGAGGCGGACAGCCGGGTGGTGCACGAACCGGTCGGCGTCTGCGCGCTGATCACGCCGTGGAACTATCCGCTGCTGCAGACCGCCTGGAAGGTCGCACCGGCGCTCGGCGCGGGCAACACCTTCGTCCTCAAGCCGAGCGAGCTGACGCCGCACACGGCGATCATTCTGATGAACCTGCTGGCCGAGGCCGGACTGCCGGACGGGGCGGCCAATCTTGTGCTCGGCGCGGGCCCGACGGCGGGCGCGCCGCTCACTGAGGACCCGCGGGTGGATCTGGTGTCGTTCACCGGCGGGCTGGTCACCGGACGGCGCATCATGGCGGCCGCCGCGCCCACCGTGAAGAAGGTCGCGCTGGAGCTCGGCGGCAAGAACCCGAACATCGTCTTCGCCGACGCCGACTTCGATGCCGCCGTCGACTACGCGCTGATGGCGGTGTTCCTGCACTCCGGCCAGGTCTGCTCGGCCGGAGCGCGACTGCTGGTCCAGGACGAGTTGCACGACAGGTTCGTGGACGCGGTGGTGGCGCAGGCGAAGCAGATCCCGCTCGGCGGCCCGTTCGACGAGCAGGCCAGGACCGGGCCGCTGATCTCCGCCCAGCACCGGGACAAGATCGAGGCGTATGTGGCGGCAGGGCTCGCCGAGGGCGCGGTACTGCGCTGCGGCGGCAAGCGGCCCGCCGATCCGGCGCTGCGGGACGGCTTCTACTATCTGCCGACCGTGCTGGACGAGTGCGCTCCGGGCATGTCGGTGGTGCGCGACGAGTCGTTCGGCCCGGTGCTCACGGTCGAGCGGTTCCGCGACGAGGAGGAAGCGGTCGCGCTCGCCAACGACACGATCTACGGACTGACCGGCGCGGTCTGGTCGCAGGACGAGGGCAAGGCGCACCGGGTGGCCTCCCAGCTGCGCGCCGGAACGGTCTGGATCAATGACTTCCATCCGTATGTCCCACAGGCCGAATGGGGCGGGATGAAGCAGTCGGGCTTCGGCCGCGAGCTGGGCCCGGCGGGTCTGGCGGAGTATCAGGAAGCCAAACACATCTGGCGCAATCTCGCGCCGCGACCGCAGCGGTGGTTCGCATGAGCAGTGACGATCGTACGACGAAGAGCGCTCAGGGCCGGGTGGACGATGAGGCGCTGGGCGAGCTCGGCTACAAGCCCGAGCTGAGGCGCACCCTCGGCAACTTCCACACCTTCGCCGCCGGGATCAGCTACATCTCGATCCTCACCGGCACCTTCCAGCTGTTCTACTTCGGTGTCGCGTTCGGCGGCCCGGCCTACTGGTGGTCCTGGCCGATGGTCTTCGTCGGGCAGCTGATGGTGGCGCTGTGCTTCTGCGAGCTGGCCGGCCGCTATCCGGTGGCGGGTTCGGTCTACAACTGGGCCAAGACCATGGGCGGTCCGCACATCGGCTGGCTCGGCGGCTGGATGATGATGACGGCGACGATGGTGACGCTGTCCGCCGTGGCGCTCGCGTACCAGATCACGCTGCCGCAGATCGACGGCTGGTTCCAGTTCGTCGGCGACGGTTCCGGCGCGAACGACGCGGCCGCCAACGCCGTGCTGCTCGGCTCGGTGCTGATCCTGTTCTCCACGCTGGTCAACGCCTTCGGCGTCCAACTGATGGCCCGCATCAACTCGACGGGCGTCTTCATCGAACTGATCGCCGCCATCGGCCTGATCATCTTTCTCGCGGCGCACATCACCCGCGGCCCGAGCACCGTCCTCACCGACACCTACGGGCTGGGCGCCGACCGGACCCTCGGCTACTTCGGCGCGTTCCTGACCGCTTCGCTGGCCTCGGCCTACGTGATGTACGGCTTCGACACGGCGTCCTCACTCGGCGAGGAGTCCCACGATCCGAGCCGCAACGCGCCGCGGGCCATCCTGCGCGCGCTGATCGCGTCGTTCATCATCGGCGGACTGATCCTGCTGTTCGCCCTGATGGCGGTGCCGAACCTGGCCGCGGAGGAACTGTCGACGGCCGGTCTGCAGTACGTGGTGCTGGAGACGCTGGGTTCGACGATCGGTGAGATCTTCCTGTGGTGCGTTGTCGTCGCGATCACGGTCTGCGTACTGGCGGTGCAAGCGGCCGGCATCCGGCTGATGTTCGCGATGGCCCGGGACAACAACCTCCCCGCGGGCTCGGTGCTGGCCAAGGTCAGCCCGCGCTTCAAGACGCCGGTGGTGCCCTCCGTGGTGATCGGTGTGGTCGCCCTCGTCATCCTGATCATCAACATCAATCAGCCGCAGATCTTCTCGGTGGTCACGAGCATCGCCGTCATCATGATCTATCTGGCCTATCTGTGCGTCACCGCGCCGATGCTGCTCCAGCGGCTGCGCGGCCAATGGCAGCCCGCCGAGGGCAGGTTCTCGCTCGGCCGGTGGGGGCTGCCCGTCAACATCCTCGCCGTGGTGTGGGGTGCGGCCATGTCGCTGAACCTCGCCTGGCCGCGCGCCGAGGTCTACAACGCCACGGGTGCGCAGCACTGGTATCTGCGCTGGGGCGCCTTCCTGTTCGTCGGCGCGGTCGCGCTCGGTGGCTTCGCCTACTACTGGTTCGTGCAGCGGCACCGTACCGGCGTCCTCGAGGAGCACCGCGCCGTCGCCACGGACAAGCCGGACTCCCCCACCGCCTGACACCTCCGATCCCGTCCTGGAGACGCCATGTCCGCACAGAACCCGGCCAACGAGTTCGACTATGTGGTGGTCGGCGGCGGCACCGCCGGCGCCGTCGTCGCCGCGCGGCTGTCCGAGGACCCGGCCGTCAGCGTGTGCGTCGTCGAGGCGGGCCCGTCGGACGTCGGCGACGAGAACATCCTGCGGCTCGACCGGTGGATGGCGCTGCTGGAGTCCGGTTACGACTGGGACTACCCGGTCGAGCCGCAGGAGAACGGCAACAGCTTCATGCGGCACGCCCGCGCCAAGGTGCTCGGCGGCTGTTCGTCGCACAACTCGTGCATCGCGTTCTGGGCCCCGGCCGAAGACCTGGACGAGTGGGGCGCGATGGGCTGTACGGGCTGGAGCGCCAAGGACTGTTTCCCGCTCTACCAGCGGCTGGAGTCCAATGACGCGCCGGGCGAGCACCACGGCCGCTCGGGCCCGGTCACGATCCGGACCGTACCGCCGAACGACCCGTGCGGCAGTGCGCTGCTGGCGGCCTGCGCGGCCGCCGACATCCCCACCACGCCGTTCAACTCCGGCACGACGGTGATCCGCGGGGCGAACTGGTTCCAGATCAACTCCCGCCCCGACGGGACCCGTTCATCGGCCTCGGTGTCGTATCTGCATCCCGTCCTCGGCAGCCGACCGAACCTGGAGGTACGGACCGGACTGCAGGCCAAGCGGCTGCTGTTCGGCGGTGACGGACGGTGTACCGGAGTCGAGTATCTGGAGCCCGACACCGTTCACAGCGGTTCGGTCGCGGCACGCCGCGAGGTGATCGTCGCGTGCGGGGCCATCGACTCGCCGAAGCTGCTGATGCTGTCCGGCATCGGACCGGCCGCGCATCTGCGCGAGTGCGGGGTCGACGTGCGGGTCGACTCCCCCGGGGTCGGCTCCCATCTCCAGGACCACCCGGAGGGCGTGATCATGTGGGAGGCGAAGCAGCCCATGGTCACCTCGTCGACCCAGTGGTGGGAGATCGGCATCTTCGCCGACACCCAGCCGGGTCTCGACCGGCCGGATCTGATGTTCCACTACGGCTCTGTGCCGTTCGACATGAACACCTACCGGCGCGGATATCCCACCTCGGACAACGCCTTCTGCCTCACGCCGAACGTCACCCGCGCGCGGTCCATGGGCACCGTGCGGCTGCGCACCCGAGACTTCCGGGACAAGCCGAAGGTCGATCCGCGCTACTTCACGCACGAGCACGACATCCGCGTCATGACCTACGGGCTGCGGCTGGCGCGCAAGATCGCGGCGAAGTCGCCGATGGTGGAATGGGCGGGCAAGGAACTCGCCCCGGGTCCGTCGCTGCAGTCCGACGACGAGCTGTTCTCGTACATCCGGGAGACGCACAACACCGTCTACCATCCGGCGGGCACGGTCCGGATGGGCGCGGCGGACGACGCGGACTCGCCGCTCGATCCGCAGTTGCGGGTCAAGGGCGTCAGCGGGCTGCGGGTGGCGGACGCGTCCGTGATGCCGTTCCTGCCCGCGGTCAATCCGTGCATCACGACGATGATGATCGGCGAGAAGTGCTCTGATCTGATCAAGTCGGGCTGAGCGACGAATCGTTGTGCAACGTCCTCGCAACCTCCTGGTCCCTAGCCTCGCGGCGAGCGCCGTCCAAAGGCGGACGGCGCCCTCACCGGGAGGCCCAGGACATGACCCGATACGCAGCGCCGGGCAGCGACGGCGCGATCGTCTCGTACGAGTCCCGCTACGACCACTGGATCGGCGGCGAATACGTCCCGCCGGCCCGTGGCGAGTACTTCGAGAACCCGACCCCGGTCAACGGCCGCCCCTTCACCGAGATCGCCCGCGGCACCGCCGACGACGTGGAACGCGCGCTGGACGCGGCCCATGCCGCCGCACCCGGCTGGGGCCGCACCTCGCCCGGCGACCGGGCCTCCGTGCTGCTGAAGATCGCCGACCGGATGGAGGCTCATCTGGAGGAGCTGGCGGTCGCCGAGAGCTGGGAGAACGGCAAACCGGTCCGCGAGACACTGGCCGCCGACATCCCGCTCGCCATCGACCACTTCCGCTACTTCGCGGGAGCGCTGCGGGCCCAGGAAGGCTCGCTGAGCGAGCTCGACGACGACACTGTCGCGTACCACTTCCATGAGCCGCTGGGCGTGGTCGCCCAGATCATTCCGTGGAACTTCCCGATCCTGATGGCGGTCTGGAAGCTGGCCCCTGCCCTCGCGGCCGGCAACGCGGTGGTCCTCAAGCCGGCCGAGCAGACACCGGCCTCCATCCACTTCTGGATGAGCCTGGTCGCCGATCTGCTGCCGCCGGGCGTCGTCAACATCGTCAACGGCTTCGGCGTGGAGGCCGGAAAGCCGCTCGCCTCCAGCGCGAGGGTCGCCAAGGTCGCGTTCACCGGCGAGACCACGACGGGGCGGCTGATCATGCAGTACGCCTCCGAGAACATCAAACCGGTCACCCTGGAACTCGGCGGCAAGTCGCCGAACATCTTCTTCGACGACATCTGGGCTGCCGACGACGACCTGCGCGACAAGGCGCTGGAGGGCTTCACCATGTTCGCCCTCAACCAGGGCGAGGTGTGCACCTGCCCGTCGCGTGCGCTGATCCAACGCGGCCACTACAGCGAGTTCCTGGACGCGGGCATCGCCCGCACCCAGGCGATCGTGCCGGGCCACCCGCTGGACACGGACACGATGATCGGCGCGCAGGCCTCCAACGACCAGCTGCAGAAGATCCTTTCGTATCTCGACATCGGCCAGCAGGAAGGCGCCAAGATCCTGACGGGCGGCCAGCGGATCGAGTACGACGGCGAACTGGCCGGCGGCTATTACGTGCAGCCAACGGTCTTCGAGGGCGACAACCGCATGCGGGTCTTCCAGGAGGAGATCTTCGGCCCGGTCGTCGCCGTCACGTCCTTCGCGGACTTCGACGACGCGATCAAGACGGCGAACGACACGCTGTACGGGCTGGGCGCGGGTGTCTGGACACGCGACATCAACACGGCGTACCGCGCCGGACGCGCGATCCAGGCGGGCAGGGTCTGGACGAACTGCTATCACGCGTATCCGGCACACGCGGCGTTCGGCGGCTACAAGCAGTCGGGCATCGGCCGCGAGAACCACCGGATGATGCTGGAGCACTACCAGCAGACGAAGAACCTTTTGGTGAGCTACTCGCCGAAGAAGCTCGGCTTCTTCTAGGGCCAAGAAGAGGGCGCCTGAACTGGGCTGCTCCCCGTCAGGCGCCCTCTGCGCTATCCGATGACAAAGCAGACCGGATTGCGTCGACTATCCCAACTCCTCCCAGCGGTCTCCCACTCCTGACCAGCAGTTGCGGACCAGATCCGGCAGCCCTGGGGAACTTGGCGTAGTGCCGGAAGAGGACTTCAATGCTCTGCCCGGCTCGGCGCGCGCATTCGGCCGGGGTCCACGTCAGAGTGCAGCCAGAAGGAGATCCCGGCGTGCCGAAGGTCGTAAGGCCTCGTGGCAGCCGGCCGTTCGGCGCCACGCCGAACCGGTCGATGTGTGATCTCAGCGTGCTCACGAAGGAGGGCGGGATCGGCACGGGCCGCGTGGCCTTGGAAGCGCGTCGTTTTGGGGAGTGCACTTCATAGACCTCACCGTCGTCGGTCCACTCCTTGCCGGAGGTTACGACCCCGCCCCGTCAGGTTGAGCATGCCTCACCCGGTCTCCGGGAGGTGCCCCCAGTCGCTGTAGGACGTTCAGTATGCGGCTATGCCTTCCCGCGGCGGTACCACGATCAGAGGGCAGGTCGCCTGATGGAGGAGCACGTGGCTCACCGAGCCGAGCAGCATGCCGCGAAAGCCGCCGAGCCCGCGGGACCCGACCACCAGGCACCGCGCATTTGCGGCCGTGTGGGCCAAGGCCCGCGCCGGGTGGCCATACCTCACCCGATAGTCAACCTCAACCTCCGGGTACTTCTCCCGCCAGCCCGCTGTCGCTTCCGACAGCTCGATTCTGGAGCGATTCTCGACATCGGCCCGCTCGCCGCCTACTGCCCGCTCGCGATGCAGGTAGCGCACCATGACCGCCCGCAGTCGAGCCCCGGACACCGCGGCCTCTTCGAAGGCGAACGCCATGGCATCGCGGGAATTGGCGGACCCGTCGACCCCCACGACGACCAGGGGCGGCTCGCCGACGGCGTGCTCGGGTTCGCGGGCCACCACTACCGGGCACCCGGCATGGGCGGTGAGGGTGACCCCAAGGGGGGAGACGGTGAACAGCTGCTCCGCCACGTTCAGCCGCTTCGCACCCACCACCAGCAGAGCGGCATCCGCACCCTGTTCCACCAGCACCCGGGCTCGCGGACCGTCAGCGGAACGCGCCTCGACCTCCAAGCCCGGATGGCGTGCGTGGACGAACTCCACAGCCTCACGCAGCACCGCCTCTCCGCCGGACCGGAAGTGGGCGCTCCAGGTGCGCTCCGGGTGGGGGACGTGGGGGTCGGGGTCTGCTCCCGGCGGCCATTCCAGCGCGTGTACCAGCCGCAGCGGCAGTTGCCGCAGCGCGGCTTCGTCCGAGGCCCAGGCAAGGCCGGTTCTGCTTGCGTCGGATTGGCTGACTCCGGCGACTACGGGCATACGCCCGTGGGCATGGGGGGCGGGGGCCGTAGGCATCTTGGCTCTCTCCTTCACTGTGACAGCGCCGGCATACCGGCCCCATCAGCCTCGCCGCACCACCCGCCACACGCGAGAGCCATCAGGTGCCCGCCGGGGGACCACTGGTCCCGGCTTGAGGCGCACCCCAGATGTCGCGGCCGCGCCCAGCCCCCCGGACGTGACTTGGTGGGACCGCCATTCCCCCACCAGCCGACAGATCACGACAGCCGGACACCCCGGGAGCGGGCCCGGCGAACCGACGGGCCGCCATATCGTCGGATCTTTCCCCGGCCTCAGCGAGCCAAAGGTGAGCATGCGGACGTGTCGCAGGAAGAGTTCACGTCTCGCTCGTGACGCATCTCCGCCTCGGCCTTCACTTACCTGCCCGTGTTCGATGCCGGACTGCAGGACGACATCAGTGCCCAGGTGGCTCAGGCGCACGGCGACATGCTGCTGCCGTGGCACAAGTTCCACACGGTGGACGTGGTCGAGAAGCCGGTCCCGGGTTCTGCTACGCGGCAGCTGTCGGCGGCCGCCGAGGGCGCCGATCTGGTGGTGGTCGGCCGGTCGCATC
The DNA here is from genome assembly GCF_044334895.1 of Streptomyces sp. NPDC020681. Lineage (NCBI taxonomy): Bacteria > Bacillati > Actinomycetota > Actinomycetes > Kitasatosporales > Streptomycetaceae > Streptomyces > Streptomyces sp. NPDC020681. The sequence continues at coordinate 331,985 of NZ_JBIRTX010000005.1, forward strand.
CGGGGCGGTCCGCTGGGGCCCGCACATCGGCCATGTCGCCCATGCCGTCATCGAACACGCCACGTCGCCCGTCGCCGTGGTGGCCCACGACTGGCCGGCCGCGGCCCAAACCGAACGGCCCTGGACGGACCCGTCCAGGGCGGTTGCGGTGTAGCAGGGCGCGTTCCCATGCGCGCGGTGTCAGGGGTGCGGTACGACCGCGACCGCACCGGGCGCGTGGTGGAGAACAGCATGGGTAACTGAGCCAAGACGGCGCAGGCCCGTGTCGTGGGTGCGGCGTCCGACGACCACGAGGCTCGCGCGGTCGCTGTTGGACAGCAGAACCTCCGAGGCTGCGCCGATCTCGACATGCTCGATGACATCCACATCGGGGTACTTCTGGCGCCAGGGCCCCAGGGCGTCGGCCAGGATCTCCTTATGCAGCGGCTCCAAGCCACCCGCCTGATCGGCCAGCCACATCGATCCCGGACTCCAGGACAGGACCGACGGGATGCTCCAGGCGCGTACAGCTCGAAGCGTCGCTCCGCGTTCGGCGGCGGCCGCGAAGGCGAACTCGAGGACTGGTCCGCCGGCTTCCTCTGCTTCCTGTACGCCGACGACGACCTCGTCGAAGCGCTGTTGCACTGTGGTCTGCCTCGGCCCGCGCACCATGACGACCGGCCCGGTCGCCTGGCGCAGCACCTGCAGAGACACAGAACCGACCAGATAGCCGGTCAGCGTGCCGTAGCCGCGAGAGCCCAGCACCAGCATCTCGGCCCGCGCGGCTTCGGCGACGAGCGTCGGTACGGGGTCATCGACCAGCAGCTCGGTAGTGACGTTCAGGTCCGGGTACACCTTGGCCACGCGGGCTTCCGCCTCGTTCAGCACGTTGCGCACCCACCGCTCCTCCATAGCACGGTCCCCGATGTACACCGTGTCGGTGCCGCGCCACACCCAGGCGTGCACCAGGCGCAGGTCCATCCCCCGGCGCGCCGCCTCGTGCGCCGCCCAGTCCGCGGCGGCGAGGGCGTGGTCTGTTCCGTCCAGTCCAACGGTGATGGTGCCAGGCATGGTCGCCTCCCGGTGGTGCCGCCGCGGTCAGTATTCGCAACGGACTTGCTGACTTCGTGAGGTAGACGATTACAGAGGAGGGACCGGCGGTGCCTGGGCCGATCGTCCCTGGCCCGGGTCCTCTCGGCCCTGTTCCACGCTGTACCGACCACCGCCGAGCCGGGAACGATCCCTGCACCGCGCTCGGGCCCCTACGCAGTCGGGGCTACGACCGGCGTCTCCCCTCGTCGGGCGAACGTCGGCCGCACGTGGGGGGAGCGCCACCAGCTCACGGGCGATGGCCTGCGCCCAGGAGCGGATCCGCTCACGGTCACGGAAATCCCCGCCTCGCCCGGTCGGCCGCTTCTCCCGAGTCGCGGTCGCATGCAAGTGATCGCGCAAGTCCGCCCAAACCGGCCGTGACTGGCCCCCGCGCCCGCCGCCCCATACAGATTTCGCGACGCATCTCAGCCGTCCTGCCCGAAGCTGACAGCCGGGACCGCAACGGCTGAGCCGGATCGCCCCAACAGGTCTGCCGCCACAGTGCCGTTCGGCCGTTCGGCCGCAGCGTACTCACCGGCCCCAGCGGGAGATTGAGCACGCACACCGCTCATCGCGCTCACTCGTGAAAGGTACTGACAGGCATGGTCGTTCGCCTTCCTCCGCATCGGCACACCGGTATCCGTATTCCGTCATGGCATCGAACCGGGACGACCCGAACCGGCGACGGCGCGCAGCCCCGGTCCGTGACCGGCGCCCTTGCCCGCGCTGCCGCCGCCCGCGTTCTGATCGGTTTCGTGTTCCTCTGGGCGTTCTTCGACAAGGCCTTCAGATGGGCGCATTCTGCGGCTCCATCTCTTCCACGTGCTGCGGACGCTCTCGCCGCACACCGCGGACCTTGATGTGGGTGTCCCGGCCCGAGGGCTCGCGAGCCCTGTGGCAGGCCTGGTGCGGCGCCAGCGCTGCATGACGATCCGTCAACTCCAACAACCACACTGCGCGCCATGACTGTCCGCCTTCCGTCGGCCGGAGAGCAGGGCCTCCACCCGATTCCACCTTCGGTCGCGAGCGTGCCCCTCGGGAGAAGCCTTTCGGACCGCAGAGGGAGCCTGGCGCCCCTGCCCCATTTGCTCGGCGCGGGTGAAGCTGCTGCCAGGAACACAACAGACCAAGCAGGAGGTACTACTCATGGCTCGTGCCGTGATTGTCGGGATCGACGGCTCTCCCGAGAGCCTGGCTGCCGCGCGCTGGGCAGCCACAGAGTCCGTGCTCCGCAGCGTTCCGCTCCATCTCGTGCACGCCTGGGAATGGTCCCCCGCCCCCTCGGCTTCCGTCCCGACCAGTGAGACTCAGCGTCATTGGGCCGGTCGTATCCTGCGTACGGCCGTGGAACAGCTCCGTAGCAGCCACCCTGGGCTTCGGCCGACCCACGAGCAGATATCGGACTCGCCCGTCGCCGCGCTCCTGGCAGCGGCCGAGAACGCCGAGGTACTCGTCCTCGGCTCCCGCGGCCTGAGCGGAATGGCCGGATTCGTGACCGGCTCCGTAGCACTCAGAGTGGTCGCCCATGCTCCGCGGCCGGTCGTACTCGTACGATCCGAGAGGCATACCGGGGCACACTCATCTCCCGACGTACTCCGGCCGACCGGCGCTCCCCACAGCTCCGACGTTGTGGCCGGCATCGACCTCACCCATTCCTGCGACGAGGTGATCGAATTCGCCTTTGAAGCGGCCCTCGTACGCGGCGTGGGCCTGCACGTCGTACACGGCTACACCTTGCCGTCGTCGTACGCGATCGCCGCCGGTGAGGGCACGCTCATCGCCGATTCCGGGCTGGTCAGGGAACGTGAGTACGCGCTGAGCACGGTCCTGGAGCCGTGGCGCGAAAAGAGCCCTGACCTTGCCGTCCGTGCCAGCAGCGTTTCGGGGCAGGCCGTCGCCCACCTGGTCGAAGCGGCTGCCGATGCGCCGATGCTGGTCATCGGCCGACGCGAGCGAACATCCCCCCTCGGAATGCATCTGGGGTCTGTGGCTCACGGCGTGATTCATCACGCAGCCTGCCCAGTGGCCGTCGTGCCCCACGCCTGAGACCAAGCCCCGGTTCAGGTGACCGCCCGTCGGGTGGGGGCTCCCGTGGCGAGATACGCGGGGCCCACCCGGCCCTGGCGCGGCCCCATGGCGACGGACTAAGGATGGAACCACAGGGCAAGGTGCTCGTGACAGTGTGGAGGACAAGCAATGACCGAGGACCTGGAAACTTCACCGCGGAAGCCGATTCGCGTATTCCTGCTCGACGACCACGAGGTCGTGCGGCGCGGGGTGAGCGACCTGCTCGACGCGGAGCCCGATATCGAAGTCGTCGGTGAGGCGGGGACAACAGAACAGGCTCTTGCCAGAGGGCCGGCTCTGCGTCCTGACGTCGCCGTGCTGGATGTGCGGCTGCCGGACGGCGACGGGATCACGGTCTGCCGAGAACTGCGGTCGAGGATGCCGGACCTGGCATGTCTGATGCTGACCTCTTTCGACGACGACGACGCACTCCTCGACGCGATCATGGCGGGGGCCGCAGGCTATGTGCTGAAGGAGATCAAAGGGTCTGCGCTTGTTGCCGCGGTCCGCACCGTCTCCTCCGGCCAGTCGATGCTCGACCCAGCGACCACGACCCGTCTGATGAGTAGCCTCCGCGGCGACTCTCCGCAGAACACCGAAGCAGGCGCACTGTCCGAGCTCTCCGCCCGCGAACGGGAGATCCTCGATCTCATCGGAGAGGGACTGACCAACTCCCAGATCGGCAAACGGCTTTACCTCGCGGAGAAGACGGTCAAGAACAACGTCTCCCGCCTGCTCGCCAAGCTGGGCGTCGAGCGGCGCATCCAGGCTGCGGTCATGGTCACGCAGGCCGCACCGCAGGCCCCCGTTCGGCGGGACCGCTGAAGCGGAGGAAGGCACTCGTCAGTCCGGGAGAGAGAGCCTTCACCCAGGGACGCCCGGTACCTGCCACGTCAGGCGCGTGCCGCCGTGCGGGGAGGTGTCGACGGTCCATCGGGCGCCGAGCCCGGCCTACGACGGGCGGAGGCTGAGCGCTCACGGGGTACCGTGCACTACTTCGCGCCGCGCTGTCCGGGGCGGGGTCACTCGTCGGCCGAAAGGGGAACGCTCCAGTCCACGACACTGCCAGTGGGCTGATTGGGCGCAAGGACCAGAGCTCCTCCGAGTTCCTCGGCGCGGGTGTGGAGGTTGGCCAGGCCGCTGCGGTGGGCGCGCGCGGGGGCAGTACCCCGGCCGTTGTCGGTCACCCGCAGCGTAAGGTGCGCCGAGGTTACCTGGGCGGTGACCTCCACCTCGGTGGCGTCGGCGTGCCGGGCGGCGTTTGCTAGGGCTTCGCGGAGCACTGCAAGAAGGTGGTCTGCCATGGCTAGTGGGACCAGGGTGTCCAGCAACCCGGTCATACGCAGCGCAGGTGCGAAGCCCAACGCCTCGGATGCCCGGTTCGATTCGGCCACCAGACGGGAGCGCAGCCCGGTGTCTTCGGGGCGACCGCGCTGTTGCAATCCGTAAATGGTGGAACGGATGACCTTGATGGTGTCGTCGAGGTCATCCACGACTCGTGCAATACGCTCGGCGACCCGCGGCCGGTCGGCGACCTGGGCGAGGGTGGACTGCAGGCTCAGACCGCTGGCGAACAGGCGCTGAATCGCCAGGTCGTGCAGATCGCGGGCGATGCGGTCACGGTCGGTCAGAACCAGGAGGCGTTCGGCATCGTGCCGGTGTCCGGCGATCTCCAGGGCAAGAGCGGCATGGTTGGCGAATCCGGCGATCATAGCCACGGCCGCGTCGGCGAACGCGGGACGGCCGCTAAGGCGGGCAACTTGCAGGACACCGCGCACATGTTCGGGCGTACCGAGGGGGACCAGGAAGACCGGTCCCAGGGTCGTGGAAGCGGTGTCCCGTTCGGCGCGGGGGTCGGCGTTCCAGTCCTGGGTGGTGATCGTCTCGCCTGAGCTGTAGACCTTCCCGGCCAAAGTGGTGTGCGACAACACCAGTCCAAGGGCACGATCTGCATCCGTTCCGGCGGCGGCCTCGATCACCAGATTGCCGGTGCGGGGAACAGGCACGGCGAGGGTGACCAAGTCGGCGTCGGCCATCTCGAGGACGGTTGCGGTGAAGTTCCTCAGTACCTCGGCGGGTTCAACGCCGGACAGCAGGGCACGGGTCAGTTCGCCGCTGGCCATCAGCCAGCGCTCCCGACGCTGGACGGCGTCGTACAACCGAGCATTGTCGATTGCCACCCCGGCTGCCACGGCCAGGGTGACCAGCACCGCTTCGTCATCGGCACCGAACTCGGCCCCGCCCCGCTTCTCGGTCAGGTACAGGTTGCCGAACACCTTCTCACGCACCCGGACGGGGGCACCGAGGAAGGTCCGCATCGGTGGATGGCCGGCCGGGAAGCCGGATGCATCGGGCTGCTCGCCCAGGTCGACCAGCCGCAGCGAGTGCGGTTCACGGATCAGGAGCCCCAGGATGCCCCGGCCCTGCGGATAGGGCCCGATCTGCTCGATGGTCTCGTCGTCCATGCCGACCGTGATGAACTGGCTGAGCCCATTTTCCTCACCAATCACGCCCAGGGCCCCGTACCGAGCATCAACCAGGTCGGCTGCGGACTGCACTATCTGCTGCAGTACAACACCAAGGTCCAGGTCGCTGCCGACGGCCAGAACCGCCTCCAGCAGCGGATCTACGCGATCCCGGGGCGAGCGCGCAAGGACTGCCTGCGACTGCGGGTCGTTCGGCAGCTCGTCCAGCCGCAGCTGCGATGCTGCCGCCCCGGTATCCCTCTCGGCATCCGTGTCCTCGCCCACTTCGGCTCCCTAAGGCCGCCGGCACATTGCCTTTGGCTCCTCCAGCCTGCCCCGGACGGATCGGTCTGCACGCATCCACGCGTACCAAGACGAATCCATGCCGCCAAAGAACCCCGCGTTCACGAAGCCGTTCAGCATGCTGCGGGGCACGAACCCATCAGCCCTGCGACGCTCGATGACGCCCACCACGATCTGGATGATGCTGCCGGGGATGCCGGCGAAGAGGCCATCGAGTCGCTCTGACAGGGCCGGCGGGCCCCTTGGAGAGGCCGTTCGGCCCTCGCCCCTGAACCCGAATACGGCACAGGCTGAGATGGCGAGCACCACGCCCATGAGCCCTCACCCACTGAAGTGATGGCGCATGGCGACTGCCGAGGATCAACACCATAGGGCAGGAGTTCGTGTCCATGATCGTGACGCTGTACGGGCGGCAAGCGGCCCGGTGCGCGCCTTGTCACCGAGTTCTCCACACCGGTCCGTGCGGGCATTGCCCGCTCCACACAGGCTGCCCGCTACACCGCTGGCCGCCAGGCTCGGGTTCCAACCGCTTCCGCTTGGCTTCTTCGTCGCGCCTGTCGCCATGGTGATCTGCTACCTCGCCCTGATCGAGGTAGGTAAGCGGATCTTCTACCGCTGGCGGCCGACACCAATTGCCGAGCCGCGGGGCGCGGTAGGCCACAGCCGTCTCCTGCGTCGTCGTGCTGCCCGGTTCAGCACTGCTCTCCGCCCTGACCACCGACCCCGCCCCGTTGGGAGATGAGCCGAGCACATCGGGCCCAACGGCCGCCTGCCCGTACCGACCGACCGTGCCGAAATCTCCTCTCGGCACCTACAGAGGAGCACGAAATGCCCGAACCGGGATCAGCCAACTACCTCGATGAAGCAGAGCTGGCGGCGTTGGACGCGCATTGGAGGGCCGCGAACTACCTGGCCGTTGGCCAGATCTACCTGATGGCCAATCCTCTGCTCCGTGAGCCATTGAAGCCGGAGCACATCAAGCCTCGGCTGCTGGGCCACTGGGGCACCTCGCCCGGTCTGAATCTCGTCTACACCCACCTCAACCGGGTGGCCCGGGACCATGGGAAGGACACCATCTGCGTCTGGGGCCCCGGCCATGGAGGACCGGCCATCCTGGCCAACTCATGGCTGGAGGGCACGTATTCCGAGACGTACCCGGACGTGAGCCGGGACGCGGAGGGTATGGCGCGCCTGTTCCGCCAGTTCTCCTTTCCGGGGGGCGTGCCCAGCCATGTAGCCCCGGAGACTCCGGGATCGATCCACGAGGGGGGTGAGCTGGGGTATTCGCTCTCCCATGCCTACGGCGCCGCACTGGACAATCCCGGCCTGCTGGTCGCCTGCGTCATAGGCGACGGGGAGGCGGAGACCGGGCCGCTGGCTGCGTCCTGGCACTCCAACAAGTTCCTCGACCCGGTCCACGACGGAGCGGTCCTGCCGATCCTGCACTTGAACGGGTACAAGATCGCCAACCCGACCGTGCTCGCGCGCCTGCCCAGGGACGAACTCGACGACTTTCTCCGGGGCCTGGGCCATGACCCGCTGCATGTCGAAGGCAATGACGCACTTCAGGTGCACAGCGCCATGGCATGCGCCATGGACACCGCACTCGATCGCATCAGCGCCATCCAGCACGGCGCCCGCGAAGAGGGCGTCACCCAACGCATGCGCTGGCCGATGATCCTGCTGCGCACGCCCAAGGGATGGACCGGGCCGACCGAGGTCGACGGCGTACAGGTGGAAGGCACATGGCGCGCGCATCAGGTGCCACTGTCCTCCGTACGCGAAAACCCGGACCACCTCAGGCAGTTGGAGGAGTGGCTGCACTCCTACCGGCCGGCGGAACTCTTCGACGATCGCGGCCGCCCGCGCGAGCGGGTGCTGGAGTGTGTGCCCGCCGGCCCTCGCCGTCTCGGGGCCAGCGTGCACGCCAACGGCGGCCTGCTCGTACAGGACCTGCCGATCCCGCCGCTGGAACGGTACGCCGTTCCGGTCGACAAGCCCGGTACGACCCTGCACGAGCCCACCCGGGTCCTGGGCGACCTGTTGGAGGGGGTCATGGAGAACACCGCCGAGCGTCGGGACTTCCGTCTGATGGGGCCGGACGAGACGGCCTCGAATCGTCTGCAGGCCGTGTACGGAGCGACGGGCAAGGCATGGCAGGCGCGGACCCTGGAGGTCGACGAACACCTGGACCGCCACGGCCGGGTGATGGAGATCCTCTCCGAACACACCTGCCAGGGCTGGCTTGAGGGCTATCTCCTCACCGGCCGCCACGGGCTGTTCTCCTGCTACGAGGCGTTCGTCCACATCGTCGACTCCATGGTCAACCAGCACATCAAGTGGCTGCGCACCTCACGGCGCCTGCCCTGGCGCCGCCCCATCGCCTCACTGAACTACCTGCTCACCTCGCACGTATGGCGGCAGGACAGCAACGGCTTCTCCCACCAGGACCCCGGCTTCATCGACCACGTCCTCAACAAGTCACCCGAGGTCGTGCGGGTCTACCTGCCACCGGACGCCAACACCCTGCTGTCGGTGGCCGATCATGTGCTGCGCTCCCGCGACTACGTCAATGTCGTCGTCGCCGGAAAGCAGCCCTGCTTCGACTGGCTGACCCTCGAGCAGGCCCGCGGACACTGTGCCCGCGGTGCCGGAATCTGGGACTGGGCAGGCGCAGAGAATGAGAGCGGGGAGCCCGATGTCGTCCTCGGCTGCGCGGGCGACGTCCCCACTCTGGAAATCCTGGCCGCCGCTCAGTTGCTCCGCCGGCACCTGCCCCACCTGGCCGTACGCGTCGTCAACGTCGTGGACCTGGCTCGGCTGCTCCCCAAGGGGGAGCACCCGCACGGCATGCCGGACGCGGAGTTCGACGCGCTGTTCACCTCCGACAAGCCCGTCATCTTCGCGTACCACGGATACCCGTGGCTGATCCACCGCCTGGCCTACCGGCGCGCCGGGCACGCCAACCTGCATGTGCGCGGCTACAAGGAGGAAGGCACCACCACCACGCCCTTCGACATGGTCGTGCGCAACGACCTCGACCGGTACCGGCTCGTCATGGATGTCATCGACCGCGTCCCCGGGCTGGCGGTACGCGCCGCCACAGTCCGACAGGAGATGGCGGACGTCCGTCTGCGCCACCACGCCTGGATTCGTGAGCACGGCACCGACCTGCCCGAAGTCAGCGAATGGAACTGGAACAGCTGAGCGCCCCGGCGTTGGTCCGTGATGTCGGAGACAGGACGCTGATGCACCCCAGCTCCAACTGACGCGGTCAAAGCTCCAACTGACGCGGCCAACGCACCCAGCGCCCACTGAGCCAGGCCCGTAAGACCATGAGCACCTTGAAGCAACCGGAGTCACCATGCCCCTTACGTCCGCACCCCTTTCAGGGGCCGCCCGGGCGACAGGTCTCAGTCAGGAGCAGGCATCCCAGCTGCTGGCGGAGTGCGGTCCCAACGAGCTCAGCGAACAGCGCAGGATATCGCTTCGGTCCCGAATCTTCGCTCAGCTTCGTGACCCGCTGATCATCGTGCTGCTGGCCGCCGTGGCACTGACCGTGGTGACCGGGGACTACGCCGACGCAGTCGTCATCTGTGTGGTCGTGCTCTTCAACACCACCGTCGGGGTGGTGCAGGAGGTGCGCGCCGACAATGCGGTCGCTGCCCTCTCCGCCATGACCGCGCCTGCCGCACGAGTACTGCGCGGCGGGACGGAACAGGAGGTGACCTCGTCAGCCGTCGTCCCGGGCGACGTGCTGGTACTCGTTGAGGGCGACATCGTCCCCGCTGACGCCGCGCTCACGCAGGCCGCTGCCCTTCTGATCGACGAGTCGGCGCTGACCGGCGAATCCGTACCGGTCGACAAGGACGTCCACGGAACGGATCCGCACACGGGACAACTACAGGCGGGAACAGTCGTACTGCGTGGCCGCGCAGTCGCCACCGTCACCGCCACCGGGCCGCGCAGCGCCCTCGGCATGATCGCCGCCTCGCTGCACCCCCGACAGCAACAGACCCCGCTCCAAAAGCGCCTGGCCGGACTCGGCCGGGTGCTGGCCCTGGTCGCTGTAGCGCTGTGCCTCCTCGTGCTCGTCCTGGGACTGGCGCGCGGCCAGTCCTTGGAGACGATGGCGGTAACGGCCATCAGCCTCGTCGTGGCTGCCGTCCCGGAGTCACTGCCGGCTGTCGTCACGCTCGGCCTGGCGCTGGGCGCGCGGCGGATGGCCGCCCGCAACGCCGTGGTTCGCCGCCTGTCCGCAGTGGAGACCCTCGGATCGGTCACCGTACTGGCTACGGACAAGACGGGCACCCTCACCGAAGGCCGCATGGTCGTCGAACGAGTGTGGACCGCCGCCCATGGCACGGTGACCCTGACGGGCGCGGGGTACGAACCCGTTGGTGAAATTCTCACGACCGGCCGACATCCAGAACCCGCCACCAGGGATGCCGTACGAGAAGTGCTCATCGCAGCGGCGTTGTGCAACGACGCGTCGCTGATTCCGCCCGGGGAAGCAGACGCGCAATGGACCCCGCTCGGTGATCCAACCGAGGCCGCCCTGCTGACCGCCGCCGCCAAAGTGGGCTGCACACCCGACGAGTTGGTGCGAACTCATCCCCGCGTCGACGAGGTGCCGTTCGACAGCCTCCGCAAACGTATGACCACCATCCACCTCACGCCCTCGGGAACGATCGAGATCTACCTCAAGGGCGCACCTGAAATGGTGCTGGACGCCGCGCTTCTGAACGAGAGTCCCGCGTCACTGGAGCATGCGCGTAAGGAGGCCGCCGCCCTGTCCGCCGAGGGCTACCGCGTCCTGGCCATAGCGTCAGGTTCGTCCGCCCGGATTCCTGTCCCGATCGAGGAGTCGGAAAGCGGCTTGCGACTGCTGGGACTGACAGCCATCAGCGACCCGCCCAAAGAAGCAGCCACGGCGACCGTGCAAGCCTGCCGCCGTGCCGGGATCACTCCGGTTCTCATCACTGGAGACCACCCAGCGACTGCCCGTGCGATCGCGGAAAGGGTCGGTATCCTCACGGGAGCCGACGCCACCATGCCGAGCCGCGTGGCCACCGGCAAAGAGCTGGCCGCCGGACAGATCCCGGACCCCACCCAGGTCAGGGTTTTCGCTCGTACCACGCCTCAACAGAAACTGGACATCGTCCAAGCATGGCGCGCTCGCGGAGAGGTCACCGCGATGACCGGCGACGGCGTCAACGACGGCCCCGCCCTGCGGCAGGCCGACATCGGCGTGGCGATGGGCCGTCGGGGAACCGAAGTTGCCCGCCAAGCAGCCGATCTGGTCCTCGCCGACGATGAACTGACCTCGGTGATCTCGGCCGTGGAAGAGGGCCGCCGTGTCTACGCCAACATCCGCCGGTTCCTGGTCTATGCGCTGGCCGGCGGTGCCGCGGAAATCCTCGTTATGCTCATTGGCCCGATGCTCGGACTCGCATTGCCTCTGCGAGCAGGTCAGATTCTGTGGATCAACCTGCTCACTCATGGTCTGACAGGGGTCGCCATGGGCGCCGAACCGATCTCACCCCACGCCATGCGACGCGCGCCGCGCCCGCCGCAGCAGCACGTACTCGGCGACGGGCTCTGGCAGCGGGTACTGCGGCTGTCGGTCCTGGTCACGGCAGCCAGCCTCGCTGCCAGCCTCTGGGTCCGGCACTCCGGCGGCCCGTGGCAGACCGTCCTGTTCATCGCCCTGCTGGCCGCCCAGCTCGGCGTCGCTCTGGGGCTGCGGGAGCGACTGTTCACGCGCCAAAATCTGTTTCTGCCCGCAGCTGTGCTGACTGCGGCGGGGCTGGGCGCTGCCGCACTCTACGTACCCTTCCTGGCAGACCTGTTGGACACCTCATCGCCATCGTGGACCGGTATCGCACTCGCCGCGGCTGCCGGCCTCATCAGCTTCGGCGCAGCGCGCACCGAGAGCTGGTTGGCGAGGACTGCCGACCAGACACCTGCCGCACCGTGAGACAGAACGCCGGTGGACGTCCCGGGCCTCGAATACTTCGACCGCTGGACCGACGTGGCCCGCTTCATCACCCTTCTCCTTGGCGGCGTCCGGGTGGCTCCGTCGCAATAGAAGCCGTCGTCACACCCCGGTGGCCTCGGACCGTACGTAAGGTCCGAGCCCACGGGATCTCGTACGACTGGACGGCTATCACCGACAGGACACGCACTGGTACACGAACTCCACGTCCGGGCACTCCACCGCGCAACACACAACAACGTCGCGATCCTCGTTGAGAGCGCCGGGGTCGAGCGGCGCTTGCTGGACCTGCCCGGCCGAGGCCTCATCGACGCACCGGTCAGCCGGGACCTCCGAGCAGACCAAGATCCGGGCCAATTCCGGGCTATCATCCCTCGTTCGAGACAGATTCGTTTGTTTCTACTGGTCAGGCGAGGTGTCACGCATGTACCACCAGGAGACGAAGAACCTGCTGGTGTCGTACTCGCCGAAGAAGTTGGGCTTCTTCCAAGACAGACAACTGAGTCGCCCGGCATGGAACTTGGCGGACCGGGAGCGCGCCGCCCTGGTCTCGGCGAGCCTGGAGTCACCAGCTCCCGAGCAGGCCGAGGCCCCTGCGTCGCGGCGCCGGGGTCAGCTTCCGGCGGGTGGGTCGGCCAGGATGCCCTCAAGGAGGCCCGGTGGCCTGCCCAACCTCCATGAGACAGCCGTCGTACAGCGCATGTAGCAGCGCAGCTCGGCTCTGCGGTCGATGGGCGGGGTGAGGAGCGAGCGGACGGTGAGCCGCCGGACCACCAGTTCGCAAACGTCATGGGATCGGCACGGGAGGGGCACCGGGTCACCGACGGCGGCCGGGGGCGGACAAGGCGGCGGTGAAGTCGTCCAGGGCCGCGAAGCTGTGGGCACTGACGACGGCGTCGCAGTAGGGCAACGCGGCGGCCATGCCACCGACGAGTGGACGGTAACGGGGGCTGGCAGTACGGGGGTTGACCCAAACGACGCGGTATGCGACGCGGGACAGCCGTGCCATGTGTGTGGCGAGATCGACGGGCGCGCCGGTGTCCCAGCCGTCGGAGACGATGACAACCACGGCGCCGTGCGCCATGCCGCGTCGGCCGAACCGTTCGTTGAACTCCGCGAGGCAGTCGGCTATCCGGGTGCCACCGGACCAGTCCGGGGCCGCCCGACCGGCCCGTGCCAGGGCGTCGTACGGCCCGGCCCGCCGGAAGACGGGCGTGAGGCGGGTGACCCGGGTGGCGAAGGTGAACACTTCGGCCCGGGCTGCGCGCGAGGCGCAGTAGAGCAGTTGCAGCATTGCGCGGGCGTAGGGCTCCATCGATCCGGAGATGTCGCAGAGCACGACGAGATCGCGGGGACGGTTGCGCGGTACGAAGCGGCGCAGCCGCAGGGGATATCCGCCGGTGCGCCGGCTGAGGGCCAGCGTGCGGCGCAGGTCGACCCGCTCGCCGTGGGGGGCGGGCCGGCGCCGACGGGACTGCCGCGTCGGGGTGCGAAGCGCGACGGTGCGCATCATCTCGGCCAGGCGCGCCAGTTCCTCGGCGGACAGGGCCGCGAAGTCGCGGGTGGCGAGATGGTCGAGGGGACTGGCGGCAAGGGGTAGGGCCACCTCCCGCGGCTGCGCGTCGCCCTCCCGGCCGTCTCCGTCCGCGGTTGCCTTCCTGTCGGCGCCGGGGACGGTGCCCGGGAGCGAGCGGGGCGGGTCGCCGGGCTGCCCGCGCCTTGCTCCGCGGTCGGCCGGGCCGCCGAAGACCTCGCGGAAGACCGCGTCGAACGGCTCGATCTGCTCGCGGTCGGACACCAGGGTGGTGAGCGCACAGTGCCGCAACTCGCGCGTCGTCGACGGCGCCAGCAGGGTGAGGGCCCGGGCGAAGCACCGTGTGCGGTCGGGGCCCACCGCGATCCCGGCGTCGCGCAGGGCCGCGCTGAACGAGGCGGCCAGTTCCGGCAGGTCAGGCATCGGTGCCCCGCTCCGCATCGACCAGCTCCGCCAGCCCGGCCCGGCGCACGGCCTGCAGGTCCTCGGCGTACTTGAGCACCGCCCCGAGAGTGCGGTCCGCGGCGTCGGCGTCGAGAACGGAGAGCCCCAGCGCCTGCAGCGCGCCTGCCCAGTCGATCGCCTCGGCGATGCCGGGCGGCTTGGTGAGTTCCTGCCGGGCACGCAGCACCGCCACCCCGTGCGCCACGCGCGCGGCCAGCCACTCGGCCGACTCCGGCACCCGTTTGCGGATGATCGCGGCAACCCGTGCGGTGTCCGGGTACTCGATCCAGTGGTAGAGGCAGCGGCGTTTCAGCGCGTCGTGCAGATCCCGGGTGCGGTTGGAGGTCAGTACCGCCACCGGCGCCACCGTGGCCCGCCGGGTCCCCAGTTCGGGGATGGTGACCGCGGCATCGGCCAGCAACTCCAGCAGGAAGGCCTCGAATTCGTCGTCGGCGCGGTCCACCTCGTCGATGAGCAGCACGGCCGGCCGCGGTCCCGGGTGAGAGATCGCTGCGAGCAGCGGCCGTGGCAGCAGATAGTCCTCGGCGAACAGGTCGGTGTCCCGCAGCGACTCCCCGCGCGATTCGGCCAGCCGGATGGCCAGCAGTTGCCGCGGATAGTTCCACTCGTACAGGGCCTCGGCCGAGGAGAGCCCCTCGTAGCACTGCAGCCGGATCAGCGGGGTGTCGAGGACGGCGGCAAGGGCGCGGGCCGCCTCGGTCTTGCCCACGCCGGGCTCCCCCTCCAGCAGGATCGGCTGCCGCATGCGTACGGCGAGCAGCAGCGCCGTGGCCAGGGCGTCGTCCGCCAGGTAGCCGACGGCGTCCAGCCCCGAGCGCAGGGCGGGGGCATCCGGTACGAGGGCGTCGAGGTCAGGCATGCGCGTAACGGGAAGGGTCGTCGCCGAAGGCGTGCCGGCACACCGGCCCACAGAAGTACGCCGTGTCGCCGTTCCGGTCCAGCGAGAGGGTGGCAGGGGTGATCGCGACGGTCATGCCGCACACGGGATCGACCGCCTCGACGACGGCGGGCGCTCCGACTGCGGCGCGTGCGGGCCGCACGGCCCGGGCGTGCGGGGGCCGCAGCGAGATGATCTCGGCGTACACCGACAGTGCTACCTCCGCCGGGGTGCGTGCGCCGATGTCCAGGCCGGCCGGGGTCCGGACGTGCGCGCGCTGTTCCTCGGTGAGGCCCAGCCCGGCAAGTACCGCCGCGCCGCGCTTCCGGCTGGCCACCAGCCCGATGTACGGAACCCCGGCGCGCACGGCCTCGATCAGCACGGGCTCCTCGTCGCGGCCGTGCGAGGCAACGACGACGACGTCCAGATCGGGCGGCAACGGCTCCCCGGGCGAGGCGGGCCGAGTGTCGAGGCCGAGCACGCGACCGATGTCGAGCAGGGCTCGCGCGATGGGCGCGTGCCCGTAGACGTATACCAGCGCCGGCGGGAGGTTGGCCTCCAGGAAGATGTCGAGCGTCCCGCCGGACAGGCACGGATTGGCCACCGTCACCAGGCCCTGGCCCGTCGCCTGGGCGCCTTCGGCCCCGGCGTCCGCGGCGGCCGTGATCCGCAGCAGCAGCGACTCGCCGGTCTCCAGCAGCCGCAGACCTTGCAGTTGCACCGTTGTCTCGGCGCATGTCCCGCCCACGAAGCCTTCGACGGTGCCGTCGGGCAGCACCAGCGCGCTGTCCCCGGGCTTGGCACTCGTCGGCCGTTCCGCGCGGACGACGGTGGCCAGGACGAACGGGGTCCGGCCGTGCCGGAGTGCGTCCGCGCGGGTCAGCAGTTCGGTGCTCGTCATCACGTGGCCTCAGGTGATCGCCAGGTCGGAGCGCAGCGGCCGGCCCTGGGTGGCCCGCCAGACCGCGGCGGGGGTCAGGGGCATGTCGATGTGGCGTACGCCGAGCGGTTTCAGTGCGTCGACCACGGCGTTGACCACCGCGGCGGGCGAGCCCACGGTGGCCGACTCGCCGACACCCTTCGCGCCGATCGGGTGGTGGGGAGAGGGGGTGACGGTCTCGCCGAGCTCCCAGGACGGACACTCGACCGAGGTCGGCAGGAGGTAGTCCATGAAGGATCCGCCGAGGCAGTTGCCGTCCTCGTCGAAGGCGATGACCTGCATGAGCGCCATGCCGACGCCGTCGGCGAGCCCGCCGTGCACCTGCCCCTCGACGATCATCGGGTTGATCCTGTTGCCGCAGTCGTCCACGGCGATGAACCGGCGGATCTTGACCTGGCCGGTGCCCGCGTCCACGTCGGCCACGCAGATGTAGGCGCCGAAGGGGAAGGTGAGGTTCGGCGGGTTGTAGACGCAGGTCGCGTCCAGTTGGCCCTCGACGCCCTCCGGCAGTTCGAGGGTGGAATGGGCCGCGAGGGCGATCTCGGACATGGTCTTTCCCTGGTCGGGGTCGCCGGTGACGAACCAGCGGCCCTTCTCCCATTCCAGGTCGTCCGGGCTTACTTCGAGCATCGCGGAGGCGACGATCTTCGCGCGCTCGCGCACCTTGCGGGCGACCATCGCGGTTGCCGCCCCGGACACGGGCGTCGAGCGGGATCCGTAGGTGCCGAGCCCGAACGGTGTCTGGTCGGTGTCGCCGTGCACCACCTCGACGTCGTCGGGCGGGATGCCGAGTTCCTCGGCGACGATCTGCGCGAAGGTCGTCTCATGGCCCTGGCCCTGGGTCTGTACGGAGATCCGCAGGACGGCCTTGCCGGTCGGGTGGACGCGTAGTTCGGCGCCGTCGGCCATGCCCAGCCCGAGGATGTCCATGTGCTTTCGGGGGCCGGCGCCGACGGCCTCGGTGAAGAAGCTGACTCCGATGCCCATCAGCTCGCCGCGCTCACGCTTCTCGGCCTGCTCCCGGCGCAGGTCCTCGTAGTGCGCCATGTCCATCGCCAGCCGCAGGGCCCGCGGATAGTCGCCGGAGTCGTACTCCCACCCGGTCTGGGATTGGTACGGGAACTGATCGGGTCGCAGCAGGTTGCGCATCCGCAGCTCTGCCGGGTCCGTGTCGAGCTCGGCCGCGAGCAGGTCGACCATCCGCTCGACCAGGTACACGGCCTCGGTGACGCGGAACGAGCAGGCGTAGGCGACACCGCCGGGCGCCTTGTTGGTGAAGACGCCGGTCACGGTGCAGTGGGCGGCGGCCAGGTCGTACGAGCCGGTGAAGACGCCGAAGAAGCCGGCGGGGAAATTGGACGGCTGCGCGGTCGCGTTGAAGGCACCGTGGTCGGCGATCACACGGACCCGCAGGCCCTGGAGCTTCCCGTCCTTCGTCGCCGCGATCTCGCCGTGCATGTGGTAGTCGCGGGCGAAGGAGGTGCTCATCAGGTTCTCCGAGCGGTCCTCCACCCACTTGACCGGCTTGCCGGTGACGATCGAGCCGACGACCGCGCACACGTAACCGGGGTAGATGCCGACCTTGTTGCCGAAGCCGCCCCCGATGTCGGGGGAGATGATCCGGATCTTCTGCTCCGGGATACCGGCCACCATCGCGTAGAGCGTGCGGTGGGCGTGCGGGGCCTGGGTGGTGGACCACACCGTCAGCTTTCCGGTGATGGCGTCCATGTCCGCGACGGTGCCGCAGGTCTCCAGCGGCGCCGGGTGCACCCGTGGGTAGAGCATGTCCTGCTCCACCACGACGTCGGCGGCCGCGAAGACCTCTTCGGTGCGCTCCTTGTCGCCCACCGACCAGTCGAAGATGTGGTTGTCGGTCTGCTCTTCCTTGTCGTCGCGGATCACCGGTGCGTCCTGGTCGAGCGCCCTGCGGGCGTCGATGACCGGCGGGAGCGGTTCGTACTCCACGTCGATCAGCTCGAGGGCGTCACGGGCCGCGTATCGGTCCTCGGCGACGACGAAGGCGACCTCCTGGCCCTGGAAGCGGACCTTGTCGGTGGCGAGCACGGCCTGGGTGTCGTACGAGAGCGTGGGCATCCAGGCAAGCCCGAGACCGGCCAGAGTCTCCCCGGTGATCACGGCGTTGACCTTCGGGTGCGCCTCGGCGGCGCTGGTGTCGACGGACACGATCCGGGCGTGCGCGAGCGGGCTGCGCAGGACGGCTCCGTGCAGCATCCCGGGCAGTTGGACGTCGTCGACATAGGTTCCGTGGCCGCGGACGAACCGCGCGTCCTCCTTACGGGGCATCCGTCCGAAGCCGACCGGCCGTTCCTCGGTGGTCGTCATGTCCGCACCTCCTCGCGGCCGGACGCCGGTTCGGTGGCCGCGTCGGCGGTATGAGCAGTGCCGCCGTGCTCGGCGGCCCAGCGGATGGAGCGCACGATGTTCTCGTAACCGGTGCAGCGGCACACCTGTCCGGAGATGGCCTCGCGGATGTCCTCCTCGGACGGATCCGCATTGTGGTCCAGCAGCCAGCGGGCGGTCATCATCATCCCCGGCGTGCAGAAGCCGCACTGCAGACCGTGGCAGGCGACGAATCCCTGCTGTACCGGGTCGAGTTCGGCCCCGTGCGCCAGGTCCTCGACGGTCCGCACCTCATGGCCGTCGGCCATCACCGCCAGCACGGTGCAGGACTTGACCGGCGTCCCGTCCAACCAGACGGCGCACACCCCGCAGTTGGAGGTGTCACAGCCCCAGTGGGTGCCGGTGAGCCCGAGTTCGTCGCGCAGGAAGTGCACGAGCAGCAGCCTGGGCTCCACGTCCCGCGTGTGCTGCTCGCCGTTCACGGTCACGGTGATCCGCATGTCACGCCTCCTGCCCCTGGGCGCGGGCGGCGGCGGCGCGCAGCGCCCGCGTGGTGAGCTCCCCGGCCAGATGCCGCTTGTAGTCGACCGGGCCGCGCTGGTCGGCTGTCGGCCGGCATTCCTGCGAGGCGATCCGGCCCGCCTCGACGAAGGCCTCGTCGTCCGGCCGCCCGCCGCGCAGGAAGTCCTCGGCCTGCTCGGCCACGAACCGTCGGGCGCCGACCGCGGTCAGCCCGATACCGGCCTCGGTGATCACCCCGCCCGAGATCTCCAGCACCGCTCCTGCGGCGACGACCGCCCAGTCGCCGACCCTGCGCTCGACCTTGCGGTAGGCGCTGGCATGCGACCGGATGGGTACGCGGATCTCCACCAGAAGCTCCGCATCGTCCAGCGCGGTCTCGTACGGGCCGAGGAAGAACTCCCTGATCGCGATGGAGCGTCTGCCTCCGGGACCCTGGGCGACAAGGGTTGCGCGCAGCGCCGAGAACGCCGCGGACAGGTCCTCCGACGGATCGGCCTGGCACAGCGAGCCGCCCACGGTGCCGCGGTTGCGCACGAGCGGATCGGCGATGACCTGTTCCGCGTCCCGCAGGATGGGGAAGTGCTCGCTGACGACCGGCGAGGCCAGCAGCTCCGCGTGGCGGACCATCGCTCCGACGGCCAGTTCGTGCCCGTCCACCCGGATCAGCGCCAGCTCATCGAGGCTGTTGATGTCGATCAGCGCCTCGGGCTGGGCCAGCCGCATCTTCATCATCGGCAGCATGCTGTGGCCGCCCGCCACCACCCGAGCCTCAGGGCCGTACTGAGTGAGCAGCTCGATCGCGTGATCGAGGCTGGTGGCCTTCTCGTACTGGAACGCGGCTGGAACCTGCATCGGGCCTCCCGGGACGCTACCCCCGACCTGTCGTGATGCTGCGCTCGTCGGCACCAGCCATACAAGGGCTCAATAAGCATTCACTTATCACTGCAAATGCGGGAAAATCAGGTAGTGACCGTCACACAGCTCAGCACCTTCGTGCTGGTTGCCCGGCTCGGTTCGGTGGCCGCTGCGGCGCGGACCCTGAACGTGAGCGAGTCCGCCGTGTCGCAGGCGGTCAGCGCGCTGCGCACCCACTTCGGCGATCCGCTCATCCGGCGCACCAGCGGCGGTGGCATGCGCCTTACGCCCGCGGGGGCGCGGCTCCTGCCGGTCGCGTCGCGAATGGTCGCGCTGAGCGCGGATGCCGAGGCCGCGGTACGGGTGGCGCGGGGTGCGCCCGACGAACTGCGCGTCGTCGCCACGAGCACGCTGGCCGAGTTCGTACTCCCGTCGCTCATGGAGGCCTTCGCCGACCGTGCGGGGCGCCGGACCGAGACCTCCTTCGGGGTGGCAGTCGGCAGCGAGAT
The DNA here is from genome assembly GCF_044334895.1 of Streptomyces sp. NPDC020681. NCBI lineage: Bacteria > Bacillati > Actinomycetota > Actinomycetes > Kitasatosporales > Streptomycetaceae > Streptomyces > Streptomyces sp. NPDC020681. The sequence continues at coordinate 351,952 of NZ_JBIRTX010000005.1, forward strand.
GCGCGTGCTGGTGGAGAACCGGCTGGCAAATGTCGCGCTCGGGCCGGATCTCGGTGCCGTCCGCGGGGGCGAACTGGTCAGCGAGCCGCTGTTCCGCACCCAGCTGGTCGTGGTGACCGGCGCCAGGGCGCCGCGGCCTCCGGGTCCGCCACCGCTGTGGTCGTGGCTGGTCGACTCATCCGGCACCGATCCGGAGGCGGACTCCGGGCGGCTGCTGCGTCGGCTGGACGTGCCCGAACGGCACGTGTTGGTGTTCCCGAACCAGACCGCGACCTGGGCTGCCGCCGCCGAGGGCGCGGGTGTGGCTCCGGCCGTGGCCCATCTGGTGTCGCCCCGCATCCGGCGTGACGAGCTGTCCATACTGGAAACTTCGGCCACACCGTCGGACGCCACGTGGCACGCCACCGTCCTCCAGCCCGAGCACCGTTCCCCGGCCACCGACGCGTTCCTGCACTTCCTTCACACCCCCGGGGCGACCCGGATCATGGGCGCACCCGGCGCGGGCGTCCCGCCTTCCCAGTTCCGACCCCCGGTGTACGTCACGCTCTGGGGCGGTTGAGATTGGGGCAGGAACGCCCGACGGGCACACCGTCAGGCGGACCCCGGTCTCCCGAGAACGGATCAGGGGCCGTTCACCTTCGGTGGTTGTGGGCTTCGAACCCACGGTGACATCGCTGCGCTGGTCGACATGCGGTCCCATGGTCACCGAGTCATCGTGGAAACGGAGGAAATGCACCCGCCCCACCATTGGGAGAACGCATGGAACGCGAGTACGAACTCACCGGCGAGCAGAAGAAGGCCTACGCAGAAAACGAAGCCGACCTGAGCAACTTCGAGACGCAGATGCGCAACATCCAGGGGACCGCCAACTCACGGCTGGCCGCTGCCAACCTGCGCTTCGACCCCGACGCCCCATACTGCTACCAGTGCCCGTGCGAACAGTTCAAAGGCCCCCAGCACTCCTGCGCCAGGCCCACCTGCGGTCATTCAAGACTCCGCCATAACGGCTTCATCTGAACAGGCATCGCAGCCCTGAACCAAGCCCAGAAAACCCCCTGACGGCCCCACGGGCCACGTAGAGGCGCTGGACGACGGCACCGACCTCCGCCTCGGCGCCACGGTCATCGATCCGTTCCCCCGCCGCCCCTCGCTTCCGGGAGCGGACCGCTCTGGTCCCGGCCCTCCCTCACGGCGTTCCCGGAAAGCCCGACCGCCTCCGAGTGGCGGCGGGTCTTGCTTTATGCGTCCGATGGACCCACACTATGCGTCCATCGGACGCATAGTGAATGAGGCGGGCGTGGACCAGGCAACGAGCACTCACGAGCAGCACAGGACAGGCCCGGCGACGGGGACCGTTCCCGGTGACGGCGGCGGGGACGGGCTGAGCGGCAGTGCGTTCGTCCCGCGGCAGGAGAACCTCGAACTGCCCCTGCCGCCCGTGTTCACCGACCTCGCGCAGGAGCGCGAGCATCGTAAGCAGCGGCTCGCCGGCGCCTGCCGCATCTTCGGCCGCCTCGGCTTCCCCGAAGGGGTCGCGGGACACATCACCGTGCGGGACCCGGAGCACCCGGACATGTTCTGGGTCAACCCGTTCGGCATGTCCTTCCGGCACATCCGGGTCTCCGACCTGATCCTCGTCGACCACGAGGGACAGGTCCGCCACGGCAGGCGCCCGGTCAACCGGGCCGGATTCGTGATCCATTCCGCCATCCACGCCGCACGCCCCGACGTGATCGCCGCCTGTCACGCCCACGCCGTCCACGGGAAGGCCTTCTCCAGTCTGGGACGACTGCTGGACCCGATCACCCAGGACGCGTGCGCCCTGTACGAGCAGCACACCGTCCACCGGGACGGCGCCGGGGCCGTGGTGGTCGACGAGGAGGCCGGCCGGCAGCTCGCCGCGGGGCTGGGGCCGCACAAGGCCGTCATCCACCAGAACCACGGCATCTTCACCGTCGGCGAATCGGTCGACGAGGCGGCCTGGTGGTTCATCTCCATGGAGCGCAGCGCCCAAGCGCAGCTGCTGGCGGAGGCTGCGGGCACTCCGCACCTGATCGACCCCCAGGCCGCCCGGTACACCCGGGAACAGACCGGATTTCCGCTCGCGGGCTGGTTCTCCTTCCAGCCCCTCTGGGACGAGATCGTCCGCACGGAACCCGAACTCTTCGAGTAGGCGCAGTCCATGACTCTCCAACCCGAAGCCGAAGCCGGACCCGCCTCCGCCCGTCCACAGCAGGCCGACCCCTCCCTGCGCTCCGCGGAGCCCGGATCGCCGGCCTGGTGGCAGGCTCGGTATGCCGAACGCGACCGGCGCAGGCCTCGCCAGGGTGGGCTGACGCTCGATCGGATCACCGCTGGCGCGCTCGAACTGGCTGACCGTGAGGGCCTGGAGGCGCTCACGATGCGCCGGCTCGGCGACCACCTCCAGGTCCGCCACACCTCCCTCTACCGGCACATCGCGAGCCGGGAGGAACTGCTGATCGAGACCGTCGACCACATGCTGGGCGAGATCCGGCTGCCCTCGCTCGACGGGGACTGGCGGGCCGGCCTGGAGCAGGGAGCCTGGGAGTTCCGACGGGTCCTCGCGGCACACCCGGCGGTCGTCCCCCTGCTGACCACCGGTCAGTTGCTGGGTCCCAATGCTCTGCGGGCTCGTGAGCACGCCCTCGGACAACTCCTCGCCCACGGGTGGGCCCCGCGGTCCGCCGTCCACGTCTACCTCACGGTCACCCACTTCGTGATCGGTGCCGCAGTGCTCGACTCCGGCGGCGCGGCCCGCACCGCCGGACAGCGTGCCGCGATGGCCGAGCTGTTCGCCTCCCTCTCCCCTAGCACCCACCCTGTTGTCCACCGACACGCCGAACTACTCAACTCGCTCGATCCCGAGACCGAGTTCGAGTTCGGCCTGCGAACGCTGCTGCACGGGCTGGGGCACCTGGGCGCCGAGGGGGCCCCGGCATGACCGGCGGACGCGTCCTGCCACCGCTGCGCCGCTGGACCGAGGGGGGCAGCGCCCTGCGGATCGGCGCCCACTCGGTCTTCGTACGCCAGGACGGGCCCGCGCATGGCGCACCCGTCACCCTCGTCCACGGCTTCCCGACGTCCTCCCACGACTGGGCCGCCGTCGTCCCGGCGCTCACCGCAGCCGGACTCCGAGTCACCACGCTGGACCTGCTCGGCTTCGGGGAGAGCGACAAGCCCCGACGCCACCGCTACTCGGTGCTCGACCAGGCCTCGCTGGTAGAGGAGGTCTGGCGCCGGTACGGGATCGGCAGCACCGCTCTGGTCGCGCACGACTACGGGTGAGCGTCGGCCAGGAGCTGCTGGCCCGCGGCCCGGCCCGCATCACGCGCATGGCCTGGCTCAACGGCGGCCTCTACCCCGATCTTCACCGCCCCGTGCCGATCCAGCGCCTGCTGCACGGACCGCTGGGGCCACTGCTCGCGCCTCTCACCACGGAGCGGCGGTTCGCCGCGACCCTGCGCGCCGTGCTGGGACGGCCGATCCACGACGAGGATGTGCGCGACCTGTGGGCGGCCGCGTCCCGCGCCAACGGCCACCGCCTCGCCCCGCGGCTGCTGCGCTACATCGACGAGCGCCGCCGACACGCCGCGCGCTGGACCTCGGCTCTGGAGGGCTTCCCCGGTCCCACGCTGTTCGTGTGGGGGCCGGCCGACCCCATCAGCGGGGCCCACGTACTCACCCGTATCCGGGCGCGCATGCCGGAGGCCCAAGTCATGGAGCTCGCCGGGCCGCCGTCCGTCGGGCACTACCCGCAGCTGGAGGATCCTGAGACGGTCGCTGCGGCACTCACCGGGTTCCTGGCGGCCTGAAACGGACCCGCAGGGAAGCCGTCGGCCGGGCGCATGCTGGAAGCGGAGACCCGCGGGGCGGCCTGTCCGTGCCCCGGCTCCGATCGTGAGTGGCGGGACAGAACCTCAGGCGCCGGCCAACTCGGCGTTCGCGCGCTCCGTGACCAGTGCCAACACGCGGCCCGCGACCGCGAGATCCTGGGCCGGAATATCGGCGTACAGCCGGGCGGAGATCTCGGCGCTCTCAGCGCCTGTGCTCTCGTACAACTCCCGTCCGGCATCCGTGAGCCGCAACCGGGACGCCTCCGCCGGGTCCTCTTCCAGCACCTTCGCGGCCGTCAGCTCCTCGATGACACCGCGGACGACCGACTCGCCGGTCTTCAGCGAGCCGTTGACCTCACCGACGAGCTCGTCGCGGCCGATGGACTCGCCCGCGACCGCGACGGCCCGGAGCGTCACACTCTGGTTGAACGTGGTGCCGTGGCGAGCCAGCACGCCCTCCAGGAGGGCACGCGCGGCGTAGTGCGCCAGCGCTACGACCCGGCCATTGACGGTGGGTGCGGTGGTGGTCATGACTGCTCCTTGTCGTTCTCGGTGTGCGGATCAAGAGGTGCGTCGAGCAGGGTCACCAGCTCCCGGGTGAACTGCCGTGTGCGCGGGCTGTCCTGTCCCCCGAGCGGCTCCAGCAATTGGTCCAGCAGTCCGTGGACCACCTTGATTGCACGGCGTGTGACATCGCGCCCTTGCTCAGTGAGCGAAAGCTGCACGGCCCGCGGGTCGTTCGGGTCCCGGGTGCGCGCTACGAGTCCGGCGGCCTCCAGGGCGCGGGCGAGCTTGGAAACGTACAACGGCTCGAGCCCCGTGTGGTCGGCGAGCCGACGCTGGCTGGGCCGCAGCCCGGAACGCCTCATGCCGTACAGCGACGCCATCAACGCGTACTGGGCATGTGTCAGCCCCAGCGGCGCGACCGCCCGGTCGACGGCTACCCGCCACTTCATCGACAAGCGCCAGACCAGGAAGCCCGCCGTGGCATTTTCAGCTGCTGAACTCACTCGAAATACAGTACATGGCTACTATGTACATGGCTACTATTTTCTCGCAGGCAACCCGATGCGAGGTCACGATCGGACCGAGATGCCGGCGACCGCGAGCCGCTCCGCCGTCCGCCCATTCGGAGCATCAACGTGAGCCCCGCCCCGCCGCCGTAACTAGCGTGGCTTTGTGGAAGCAGCCCAGGAACCGACTCCCGCCGCATACCGGAACCTGGCGGCGGCGACGATCGGGTTCATGCTGACCTTCTGGGCGTGGAACCTCATCGCGCCGCTTTCCGCCGACTACAAGGACCGGCTGGGCCTGAGTTCCTTTCAGCAGTCGTTGCTCGTCGCGGTGCCCGTGTTCGTCGGCTCGCTGGGGCGTATCCCGGCGGGTGCGCTCACCGACCGGTTAGGCGCCCGCAGGATGTTCCCTCTCGCCTCCGCGCTGACGATCGTTCCCGTCCTGCTGCTCGTCCCCGCCCGCGACTCGTACGGCGCGATGCTGGCGGTCGGCTTTCTGCTGGGCCTCGGGGGCACAACCTTCGCGATCGGCATCCCACTGATCAACTCGTGGTTCCCGCCCGCCAAACGCGGCCTGGCACTCGGTGTGTTCGGCATGGGCATGGGCGGTGTCGCCCTGTCCGGATTCTTCACCCCTCGCATCGCCGAGCACGGCGAGAACCTGCCGTCGATCATCGTTGCGGCCGCGCTCGCCGTCTTCGCGGTTCTGGCGACCGTCCTGATCACCGACCGCCCCGACCGTCCGGTGCCCACGGCCTCTCTCGGCACACGCCTGGCGCAGGCCGGACGGTTGCGGGTCACCTGGGAGCTGTCCGCGCTCTACGCGATCGGATTCGGCGGCATCGTCGCGTTCGGCGTGTACCTGCCGACGTATCTGAAGACTTGGTACGACCTGGACCCAACCGACGCGGGGACCAAGACCGCCGGATTCGCTGTGGTCACGGTCGTCTTCCGGCCCATCGGCGGCTGGCTGTCCGACCGCATCCACCCGGCGCTGGTGACCGCGGGTGCGCTCGGCGTCGTCGCGCTGTTCGCAGTCGTCCAGGCCTTCGACCCCGGGCTCTACCCGGTCGGCACCATCGCGCTGCTCGCCATGGCGGCTGGTCTCGGAACGGCGAGCGGTAGCGTCTTCGCCCTGGTCTCGCAGGTCACACCACAGGCACAAGTCGGCAGCGTCACAGGCATCGTCGGTGCGGTCGGCGGACTCGGCGGGTTCGTGCCGCCCCTGGTGATGGGCTCGATCTACAGCGCCAAGGACTCGTACTCGATCGGGTTCATGCTGCTGTCCGACCTGGCGCTCGCGGGCTGCGGGTACGCCTACGGTCGGATGCGCGTCCTGCGCCCGCAAGCGCAGCCCGGTCCGAAGACCGACACCCCGACGGCTGGGACCGCCTGATGATCCGGGCGGGGTGGCGTTCAGCCAAGGGAGTTCATCGGTCCTTGGGGTCGAACCACCACAGCACCAGTACGACGAGGAACGACAGGCACAGGAAACCCGCTCCCCACCAGGCAGTCGCCGTCTCCCCGCGCATCCACTCGTTGACGGTGATGGTCAGCGCCCAGAGCTGGCCGGTGACCACGCTCATGGCGAGGACCAGACGGGCCGTGAGCTTGGAGGAGCGTTCGGGGTCCTGTTCACCGCCGGCGCCTGGACCCGGGCCGGTGTGCCGGGTTCGAGGGTCCGCGTAACCGCTGGTGGGCCGGATCTGCGGATACCGCTCGTGTACGGGACGGTTGAGGCGTGGCTGGGCGCTCCCGGGCCGGTAGTCCGGCAGAGGCGGCTCGGGCGTTTCGCTCATGTCTGCCTGCCCTGCTCCGTGACGCCGGGGCAGCCGGCGCGCAGCGCGACATCCGGCTCCTGGTCCCGGATCTGCCGGCACAGCCCCTCTTGGACGCTCTCGCCGGAGCGGGTGGTGCCGACGGCCCACACGCTGCCGTCCGCCTCCTCGACGACGACCACTTTGGGCAGCGGACGCGGGGGCGGTCCCGCGGTGACCTCACCGCTGCGTGGGTCGAAGACGCCTTCGTGGCACGGACAGTACAACTCCCCCTCCGCTCCGCGGTCCTCGCGCCAGAGCACGGCGCAGGCGAGATGGGTGCACACCGCGGAGTAGGCGACCAGCGTGCCGTCCCTCATCCGGACGGCAACAGCCCGGTCCTGCTCTCCCGGGTAGCGGAAGGCGATGGACCGGCCGCGCGGCAACTCGTCCGCGATCTTCCGGGAGGGCAGGACGCTGTCGCTGTCTCCGTGCCGGTGCATGACGCCACCGGCGACTGCGATCCCGCCCACGGCGAGGCCGCCGGAGACGATGGCGACGATCCGAAGGTAGTCGCGGCGCGAGGTGAGCGAGTCCGCGCTGATCCGATCGCGCAGGGCGGCCTGGGAGAGGTCGACGCCGGAACCGTGGGTGTCGGAGGGACCCGACGTGTGCCCGGAGGGAGGCTGTTCGCTCACGCTCATGGGACATCGTCTCCGTCCACGTCTCCGTCCACGTCGCCGGCCTGAAGCCCGCCGCCGTGACGACCCTGCTGCGTAGGCCGTCCGTTGACCTCGACCACTGGAAGGCCTCCCGGCACCGGCCACTGGACCTTGTCGGCGGGCACGACCATCGCGACACCTGTGGATACGACGACATCGCCGAACGTGAAGGAGTCGGCGACCTGAACGCCGGGCCGCTCGGCCTGAAGCTCTGCCAGGGTTCCGTAGAAGAGCGCTCCCGTCGGACAGACGGTGGCGCACATCGGCGCCAGACCGTACGCGGTGCGGTCGTAGCAGAGGTTGCACTTCATTTGCAGCTTCGCCTGCAGGTCGATCTTGGGTACGCCGAAGGGGCAGGCGTTGACGCAGTTGGCGCAGCCGATGCAGCGGGTGGTGTCCGCCTGCTGCACCACGCCGTCGGCGGTGACCAGGATCGCGTCGGCGGGGCACACCTCGGCGCACGGTGCGACCGGATCCTCGCAATGCATGCAGACCGTGGGCAGGGAGGCGACGGACTGGCCCGCGTCGGTGTAGTCGAGGTGGATCATCGACTTGCCCCGGTGGGAGTCGCATTCGCGGCAGGCCGATACGCATGCCTGGCAGCCGATGCAGCGCCCCGGGTCAATGAAGATCGTTTTACCCATCATGACGAGGTCAGCCCCTCTCCGCCGTGCCGCGGCCCTGTGGCGCCGTCGGCGGCAGTGGGTCGCTGCGGGAGACCTGAGTCTCCGGATACGCCTCATGGCCCGGGGCGGTGGGTGGCGCGGGCACCTCGTCGATCCGGGTGGCGGCCTCGATCCGGGCGGCGCAGACCTTGTACTCGGGGATCTTCGAGCGGGGGTCGAGGGCGTCGATGGTGAGGGCGTTCGCGGCCGTCGGGACGGGCCAGTGGTACGGGATGAACATGGTGTCGGGGCGGATGGCCTCGGTGACCAGAGCCGGGAAGGTCTCGCTGCCGCGGCGGGTGACCACCCGGACCGGGTCACGGTTCTTGAAGCCGTGCGAGGGGTGGACCTCCACCCACGGACGAGGGGTCTGCTCGACGAGACCGCCGAGGCGGCGGGTCTGGTTGCCGGAGAGGTAGTGCGCGACGGTGCGGCCGGTGGTGAGGGAGAGCGGAAACTCCTCGGTGTAGGGGTCCATCGGCGGGTGCCACTCGACGACCTGCATATGGACCTTCCCGTCGGGGTGGTAGGTCCGGCCGCCCTCGAACAGCCGCGGGGTGCCCGGGTGGTCGGTGGAGGGGCACGGCCAGACGATCCCGCAGGTCTCCTCCAGACGCTCGTAGGTAATCCCGTAGTAGTCGTTGACCGTGCCGGCGGAGGCAACCCGCAACTCCTCGAACACCTCGCGGGAGTCAGCGAAGTCGAACTTGTCCTCTTGGCCCAGGCGGCGGGCCAGTTCGCACATCACCCAGGTGTCGGTGCGGACCCCGGCGGGCGCCTCCTGTGCCTTGTTGTGCTTGACGACGCGGGCCTCGGTGTTGGCCATGACGCCCTCGTCCTCGGCCCAGACGGTGACCGGGAAGACCACGTGCGCGTTGGTCGCGGTCTCGGAGAGGAAGAAGTCGAACTGAGCGTGGAACTCGAGGGCGTCGTAGCCCTCCTTCACGGTCGCGTAGTTGGGGAGCGATACGAAGGGGTTGTTGCAGATGCCGATCAGGCCGCGGATCTCACGACGCTGCATCTGCCAGACCATCTCCATCATCGAGGTGCCGGCGGGCGGCAGTTCGGATTCCTCGATGCCCCAGATCTCACAGATCTGCCTGCGGTGCTCCGGGTTCGTGATGGAACGCCCGCCGGGCAGCAGATCGGCCTTCTGGCCGTGCTCGCGGCCGCCCTGGCCGTTGCCCTGGCCGGTCATCGTGCCGTAGCCGGCGCCCGGCCTGCCGAGGTTCCCGGTGGCCACACAGAGGTTGATGATCGACAGACAGTTCTCGACCCCCTGCGAGTGGTGCTCGACCCCGCGGGCGTGCATCGCCATGGCCCGGTCGGCGCCCGCGAACGTCCGGGCCACCTGGATGATCTGGGCCTCGGGCACCCCGCAGATATCAGCGGAGCGGGCGGGCGGATAGGCCTCGACGGTCGCCCTGACACCGTCCCACCCGGTGGTGTGGGCCGCGAGATAGGCCTCGTCGGTGAGGCCCTCGGCGACGGCCACGTGCAGGACGGCGTTGAAGAAGGCCGAATCGGTGCCGGGTTTGATCGCCACGTGGATGTCGGCGGTGCGGGCGACGGCGGTCTCGCGCGGGTCGACCACGATGAGGGTCGCGCCGCGGTCCCGGGCGCCCCAGACGTACTGGGTCATCACAGGGAAGCACTCTCCGACGTTGGACCCGGCGATCAGCAGGCAGTCGGTGAGGAGGATGTCGGAGAAGCCGTTGGCGGCCCGGTCGATGCCGAAGGAGAGCTTGTTGGCACCGGCGGCGCTGACCATGCACAGGCGGCCGTTGTAGTCGACATGCCGGGTCTTCAACGCCACCCGGCCGAACTTGCCGACCAGATAGGTCTTTTCGGAGTACAGGCTTGCGCCGCCGAGCAGCCCGAACGCGTCGTTGCCGTGCTGGTCCTGGATGCGGCGGATCTCCGAGACGGTGAAGTCGAGAGCCTCCTCCCAGGAGACCTCCCGGAACTCCTCGTCGCGGGAGCGGCGCATCAGCGGGGCGGTGAGCCGGTCGGGGTGGTTGACCTGCTGGTAGGCGTTGATGCCCTTGGGGCACAGCCGCATCCGGTTGATGTCGTGGTTGCGGGGCTCCACGCCGAAGACCTTGCCGCCCTTGTCCACGCGCAGGTACATCCCGCACTGCACCCCGCAGAAGCAGCAGTGGGTGGGGACGAGGGTCTCGCCGGTCTGGTCGGCGTGCCACTGATCGGCCGGGATACCGCCGGCGTCACGGAAGTTGCGAGTGCCGTGCGGGGCGATCGACGGGTCGATGGAGACCGGCACGGGCCGGGACGCGGCCTTGAAGGGGTCGGTGGCGGTCACTTGAAGCCCTTCTTGACCTGGGTGAGATAGGCGCTGCCGCGCAGCACCCGCTTGCAGCGCGGGCAGTACTCGGCCCAGGCGTCGAAGTCGAGCTTCAGATCGCGCATCGTGCCGCGCAGGTTCTCCATGTACGGCGTGGTGTCGATCGGCTCCTGGCAGCGCCTGCAGGCGAAGACCTGCTCGTTCTGCCGGGCGGTGTACTTGAACAACTGCATCCCGACGGCGGCCGGCCGCTGGACGATGTGGAAGAACTTCCCGAACGGGATGTAGACGAGGGTGAACACCACCGACACCATGTGCAGGATCGCCAGGAACTCGTAGCCGCCGCCGTGCAGAAAGATCGACGAGAAGGTGAGCAGCAGGCCGGTCACGGAGATGACGATCAGGCAGATCAGCGGCAGCAGGTCATAGGCGAACCGCTGGCCGGTGATCGCGCCGCGGTCCTTCATTCTTCGGAAGTACGAGGCGCCGGGGATGACCAGGACGGCGGCGACGTCCAGGCCGTGGAACATCAGCCAGCCCAGGATGTTCAGTGAGTCGAAGCCGAGGACCTTGATGCCCCAGATCCGCATCTCGTAGCCGGGGCCCGACCCGCTGCCCGAGGTGAAGGTGAACCAGCCCCAGGTCAGCGGGAAGGTGATGAGCGCGGCCAGGATGCAGCCCCAGAAGATCAGTTGGTGGGCTGCCCAGCGGGCGCGTGAGCGGGCGCCGAGGAACTTCTGGAATCCGAGGTAGGTGGCGATCATCTTCGGCAGGGCGGTGGGCGCCTTCCTGAAGTTGGCGGCCGAGAAGAAGCTGCCGAAGCCCTTCTTGAAGAGCCGGCGCGCGCCGGGCGCCGAGACCCAGACCGTATAGCGGTAGGCGACGCCGAAGGCCAGGAAGACGGTGGCAACGGCGTACGGCAGCAGCGCCGAGTCGAAGTCACGCAGCAGACGGCTGCCCAGCACGATCGCTGCGATCAGGAGGAGCGAGACGACGGTTCCGGCCAGCGTCGCCCATGCGGTGACGGATCTTCTGCCCAGCCGTAGCGGGGTCTTGGGCGGCGCCTCGGGTGGCGGCGCCGCCGCGGCGACTTCGGTGGGCTCGGACACAGCACCACGCTAGGCGCTATGACCCTTTACCTCCTGCTATGTAACCCGGCTGGACCAGTCGGCCGGTCGCTGGGCGGAGCCTTTGCCTAACTTCCGCCCGCGCGTCGAAGCTGTGCCGAAAGGTGGTGTTGCAGTGGCTGACCGACCGCCGCCAGGTCGTGGACGAAGTCGAGGGTGTGCTCGTCCGTCAGGGTGTAGCGGCGGCGGGTCGCGTTGACCTCCTTGGCGGTGGGAGCGAGAGCGACCTGATGGGTGGTGAGATCGACCGCGCCGTCGACCGCACGGCCGATCGAGATCTCCGCGATACCGGTGGGCTGGGTGATCAATGCCTCCACGCGCCCATCGGGCTGCAGCCGCCACCAGCCGCTCTCCCGAGCCGACGGCCGCAGCGGGTTGCCGTCCGCGTCGAGCAGCCAGGCGCGCGACTCGTAGTGGAGGAAGGGCCGCCCGTCGTGACTGAAGGTGATCTCCTGCGCGTACGAGAACTCCTCGGCGAGCGTCGGATATCCGCCGCGGCCCCGGCCGGCCCAGGTGCCCAGGAATCCGATCAGCGGCGCGAGCAGTGCGTGTGGCGCGGGCGCTTCGTCCGGTCGGAAGGCGTCGGGGTAGGGGTGCTTGTGGACGGGGTCGAACATGATGTGCGCTCCTGGGTCGATGCCGGTGCCGGTGCCGGTGCCGGTGGCAGACTAAGGCGTCGATCCGCCCGCGCCGGGCAGCGGAGGCTGCGTCGACTCCTCGCGGTTCCGGGCGATCTCATCGTTCGGTGCGCCCGATGAAGTGCCACCACAGGCATCGAGCACGGTCTCGCAGGCGCAATGGCGTCACGGACCACGGCCGTCCGCTTGCCGTCGCGAGCCTCCGTCTCCGCCGTGGACTCTCGGCGGAGACAGAGGCGAACACCAGGTGCGTGCCTGAGTGGCTAATTCGGCTGGGAGTCGGTGTGAGCCAATACCTCGGACACCTTCCAACGCTGATTGGAGCCGGAGTTCGGCGTCCACAGCGTGACGGCGGCCCCGTCGTGCGTGGCCTGGCCGCCGACCTCGAGCAGTCTTCCGGTGGCGGCGTTGACGAGGGTCCAAGTGCCGTCCCCGGTCGTCGACATGATCCACTGGGCGGCTCTGTCGCGGTCGCCGCTGTCGTCCTCCAGCACCGGGGCGCCGTTGCGGACGGTCAGGAGCTTTCCTTCCGCCGGGTTGGTGAACACGTACCGCTTCTGGTTGCCGGTGTCACCGCTGATCTGTCGCAGCTGCCACTGCCGGCCGGCGTCGGCCGCGTCCGCGGTCGCGGTCCTGATGACCAGGCTGGTGCCGTTGTCAGCGACGGAGAGCTCCTTGCCGCTCTGGACGCCGGTCAGCTCGTAGCTGTGGCCCTTCTGGAGCAGGGCGGCATCCTTCGCGACACCCGAAACGCCCTTCACGACAAAGGAGGTCACCGACTGCGCGGGCACGGTGAAGGTGGCCTTGCCGTCGCTGACCTTGACGGGCTCGTGCTGTTCGAGCTTGCCCTCGGTGCTGGTCACTACAGGTGTGACCATGGCCTCGCGGCTGACGTGGCCGAACTTGGAGAGATCGACCGTGACCGTACGGGCTTCGGCGGTGCTGTTGACGTGGACGACGGTGGCGCCGTTGCCCGTCCGGGAGACGGCGGCCGCGCTGGAGGTGTCGTCGGTCTTGATCAGCCGGTCGCCGGGCTTGATGTAGTGGGTGAAGTTGCGGGCCGTGTCGAACTTGGTGTTGGTGTAGATCGGGCAGCTGTCGAGCGTGTCCTTGGAGGTGCAGCTGAACGGGAGCTGGATGCTGCCCCAGTTGCCGCCCTTGGCTGACTCCCCGCCCGGCTTCATGTTGTCGTAGTCCTCGACGGGCTGCCAGAACACCCAGGCCCTGGGCTCGAGTTCGCGCAGGTCGTCGACCATCTGCTGGGCCAGTCCGAGACCGGGCCGCATGTCCGTGAAGCTCTGCCCGTCGCCCCAGTCGCCCTCGACCTCGCTCATCCACAGCGGCTTGTCCGCCGCCTTGGCCAGGTCGCGCGCGCTGGTTCGGCCGCCGGTGCCGTAGGTGTGGACGTTCATCTGGTCGACGAGATCGCGCACCTCCTGGGGGTAGGTGTTCCAGTTCTGCGTGAAGAGGTTCGGGTTGGTCTCGTCCATCGCGGAGATCTTCGTGCCGGTCTTCGCCTTCTTCAGGGCGGGGGCCAGCGCGCTGATCACCTTCTGCTGGAGCTCCGGGCCGATGTGAGCACCTTCCTGACGGCCGCCGACGGGCTGACCGTCGACGCCCAGGCGCGTACCCCAATAGCCCGTGTTGGGTTCGTTGAACGGGTCGAGGGTGTCGACCTTGATGCCGTGCGCCTTCTCCAGCCGCTTGGTCGCGCCCGCCAGATAGGCGGCGAAGTCGTCGACGGAGTCCGCCTTGAGCTGCTCGTCGGTGGAGTTGAAGCTGCCGGAGACATAGCCGCTGTTGGTCATGAACCAGGGCGGTGAGTTGCTGAACGTCTCCCAGTGGTCGATGTCGTCCTTGATCCGGTCCACCCACCAACGCTGGGTGGCGTCGGCCCCGGGGTTCCAGTCGGCCCGGTCCTCGGCGCTCCACCAGTCGGTGTCCTCACGGGTGGTGCCCTCCGGGGCCTGCCACCAGCCTTCGACCGCTCCTCCGGCGCGCAGATAGTCCTTGACGTCCGGGGCGTTGCCGCCGCCGATGTTGTAGCGGGCGATGTTCAGGGCGAGGCCGTCGTCACCGAAGAGGAGGTCGGCGAGCTTCTCACGTATCTCCTTGGGGTAGTCGCCGGTGGCGTTGGCGAACCAGACCAGGCTGGTTCCCCAGCCCTCGAATCTCTCATGCTTGTACGAGGGGTCGGGCCGGACGGTGACAGAGGCCGCTGCGGCCTCCGTTCCGGCCTGGGCCCGGGCGTCCGGCGGCGGGGCGGTGACCAGGGCTGCTCCGGTGGCCAGGGCGGTGATGCCGACGGCCCCCAGGAGCCGTCGCGTGCGGGTGCGGCGTGCCATCGTGTGCTCCCAACTCATTGTGGTCGCTTCGGTGGACCGTCGTGCCCCGGCGGGCAGGACGGTCCGCCCCTCGAAGGGGTGCGGTGCCGTTCGAGGAGAGTCAGAGGGTGGGCTGTCGCAGTACGGCGACCTCCCTGGGCGCCAGAACAAGGGCGCCCTCGGGTTCTGCCGCACCGACCAGAAGCTCCCCGGTGAGCCCGGGCAGCGGCACCGGTTCGTCGGTCCGGTTGACCAGGAACAGGTAGCGGCTGTCGGCGTCACGGCGTACGGCCGGCTCGACGCGTCCTCGTGCGGATGCGGGCAGTTCGCTCTCCACACCGGCGCCGGCGAGCAGCTTCGGCAGCAGACCGGCGAGGCCGTCCGCGCCGAGCCTGGTGGAGATGTACGCGGCCGAACCCCGGCCCACCGCCCGGCGGGTGACGGCGGGGCGGTCGGCGTACGCCCCGGTGCGGTAGCCGGCCAGCACCTCCACCTCGGGGTCGGTGACGGTGATCCGGTCGGTCCACAGGGTGCCCGTACCGGCACCGTCCAGTTCGACGGTGTCGCCGTCGAGCAGCGGGCCGAACTCCTCGATGCGGATGCCCAGCAGCTCGCGCAGCGCTCCGGGGTGGCCGCCGAGCCAGATGTGGTCGTTCTCGTCGACGACGCCGGAGAAGTAGGTGGTGACGAGGTGCCCTCCGCCCTCGACGTACCGCGTGAGTTCCTTGGCCAGCGGGGCGGGGATCACATGGAGCACGGGCGTGATCAGGAGGTCGTACCGGTCGAGGCCGGTCTTGGTGGTGATGACGTCGGCCCGTACGCCGAGGGCGAGGAGTGCGGAGTACCAGTCCAGCGCCTCTTGGCGGTAGTCGAGCCGGGAGGTGGGGTGGGAGTCCTGCTCGCTCGCCCACCACGAGTCCCAGTCGAAGACGATGCCGACCCGGGCCGGTTCACGCTCGGTCCCGGCGACCGGCGCCAGTGACCGCAGGGTCTGTCCGAGGCCGGCGACCGCGCGGAAGACCTCACTGTCGGGTCCGGCGTGCGGCACCATCGCGGAGTGGTACTTCTCGGCCCCGGCTGCCGACTGGCGCCACTGGAAGAAGCTGACGGCGTCGGCGCCGTGCGCGACGTGCAGCAGCGAGTCGCGGGCCAAGTCGCCCGGCTGCTTGGGCACGTTGACGTGCTGCCAGTTGACGGCGCTGGTGGAGTGCTCCATGAGGAACCACGGGCGACCGCCGGCGATACCGCTGGTGAGGTTGGCGGAGAAGGACAGCTCGTCCCGGTCCTGGCGGCCGGGATGGACGTAGTGGTCGTTGGAGACGAAGTCGATCTCGCCCGCCCACTCCGGGTAGTTCATGCCCTTGATCCCGCCCATCACCATGAAGTTCGTGGTGACCGGCACGTCGGGCGTGACCTCCCGCAGCACCTCCCGTTCCGCGCGCAGGTACTCCTTCAGCGCGTCGGACGAGAAACGCTTGAAGTCCAACTGCTGCGTGGGATTCGGGTGGGAGGCCGCCAGCCGGGGAGGCAGGATCTGCCCCCAGTCGCTGTAGCGCTGGGACCAGAACGCCGTACCCCAGGCGTGGTTGAGGCCGTCGAGGGTGGTGTAGCGGGCGCGCAGCCAGTCACAGAAAGCACGGGCGGCGTCGTCCGAGTAGTCGTAGATGTTGTGGCAGCCCAGCTCGTTGGAGACATGCCAGGCCACCAGCGCGGGATGATCCGCGTACCGCTCTGCCATCTTCCGTACCAGGCGCAGTGCATGAGTACGGAAGACGGGCGAGGTGGGGCGCCAGTGCTGCCGTGCCCCCGGCCACACCGTCTCACCGGAGGCGGTCACCGGGAGGATCTCCGGGTGCGCCGTGGTGAGCCAGGGCGGCGGGGACGCGGTGGCGGTGGCCAGGTCGACGCCTATGCCGCCCGCGTGCAGCAGGTCCATGACCTCGTCGAGCCAGGCGAAGTCCCATTCGTCCTGGGCAGGCTGGATGCGGGCCCAGGAGAAGATCCCCACGGAGACCAGGTTGACGCCGGCCTCGCGCATCAGCCGGACGTCCTCCTGCCACACCTCGCGGGGCCACTGCTCGGGGTTGTAGTCGGCGCCGTACACGAGGCGTGGGGTGGGGTCACCGTCCGGCCCGTGCAGCTGGGACAGGAGGGTGGAGATCATCGTGGTCCTTCCGGTGGGTCACAAGCGGGGAGGCGGAGGGCTTGCGCCGACTACTCGACGGTGAAGCCCTGCTCCTTGCCGTACTTGACGGACGCGTCCTGCCAGGACTTCAGGCCGCCGGAGAGCTTGGTGCCCGAGACGTAGGCCTTGCCGACGGTGTCGTTGAAGATCGAGTTGGCGTACTGCTGGAAGGGCAGGTACGACCAGTCGTCGGCGACGTTGGCGGCGGAGTCGGCGAAGATCTCGTTGGCCTTCTGCCCGCCGAAGTACTTGAACTCGGTGTTCCGGAACGCGTCGGACTGAAGCTCCGCGCTGGTCGCCGGGAAGGCGCCCTGCTTGATGCGGGTCTGCACGCCGTCGCCGGCGTTCGCGTACTCGGTGAAGGCATAGGCGAGTTCCTTGTTCTTACCCAGCGCGGGCAGGGCCAGGGAGCTGCCGCCGTTCTCCGCGCTCGCCTTGTCACCCTTGGTCCAGGCCGGCATCGGGGCCGCCCGCCAGTCACCGGAGGCGTTCGGCACGCCGGTGACGAAGTTGGCGGGCATCCAGGCGCCGGTGGCCAGGGTGGCGATGGTGCCGTCGCCCAGGCCCTTGTACCAGTCGTCGGTCCAGCCGTTGATGGGCGCGACAAGCTTCTCGTCGAGGAGTTGCTGCCAGGTGTCGGTGTACTTCTTGGCGCCCGCGTCGTTGAAGTCGATCTTCACCTCGGTGCCGTCGACCTGGTAGGGACGCGAACCGGCCTGCCACAGCATGCTGGTGGTGAAGCCCGCGTCGCCGGCGTCGTTGGCGATGTAGACCTTGGGGTCGGCCTTGTGCAGGGTCCGGGCCGCCTCGACGTACTCGTCCCAGGTGGTCGGCACCGCGACCTTGTACTTGTCGAAGACCTTCTTGTTGTAGAACAGCGCCATGGGGCCGGAGTCCATCGGCAGGCCGTAGACCGCCTCGCCCTCGCTCACCGCGTTCCACGGGCCCGGGGTGTACGTGGCCTTGAGCTTGTCGGCGCCGAAGGGGGCCAGGTCGCTGAGGCCCTTGGTGAGGGAGTACTGGCCCAGCGCGAAGTACTCGACCTGCGCGACGTCGGGGACGCCCTTCTCGGCCGAGATGGCATTCGACAGCGCGGTGTAGTGCTTGTCGCCGGACCGCTCGCCGACGAGGTTGATCTTGACCTTGGGGTACTTCTTCTCGAAGTCGGCGGCGACCGTCTTGAGCGTGGGCTCCCAGGCCCAGACCGTGACCGTGCCGCCCTTCTTCAGGGCCGCCTGGATGTCCCCGGCGGAGACAGACTTCTGGCCGGAGCTGTCGTCGTCGGAGCCGCCGCAGGCGGTCGCCCCGAGAGCGAGGACGGAGAGGACGGCGATGCCGCGTATCAGGCGTCGGTGCGTTCTGCGCATGGAGGTGCTTCCACTTCTTCGTGGGTGGGACAGGGTGTGGGTGAAGAGATGAAGGTGAAAGAGGTGAGGCTGAGGGGGGTGGAGCCTTGAGGCCGGGGTTACTCCTTGACGCTTCCGGCGGCGAGCCCGGACTGCCAGTACTTCTGCAGCAGCAGGAACGCGGCGACCAACGGCACGATGGTGAGCAGCGAACCGGTGATCACCAGGTTGAAGATCACGTCGCCGCCGATCGTCTGGGCCTGGGAGTTCCAGGCGTCCAGGCCCAGGGTCAGGGGGTACCAGTCCGGATCCTTGAGCATGATCAGCGGCAGGAAGTAGTTGTTCCAGGTCGCGACCGTGGTGAACAGCAGGACGGTCACGGTGCCGGGGGCGAGCAGCGGCAGGGCGACCTGGAAGAAGGTGCGCACCTCGCCCGCTCCGTCGATGCGGGCGGCCTCCATCAGTTCGTTGGGTATGGCCTCAGTGGCGAAGACCCACATCAGATACAGACCGAAGGGCGACACGAGTGAGGGGATGATCACCGCCCACGGGGTGTCGGTGAGACCCATCCTGCTGAACATCAGGAAGGTGGGGACCGCGAGTGCGGTGCCCGGGACGGCGACGGCACCGATGACCACGGCGAACACGGCGCGCTTTACTGGGAAGTTGAACTTCGCCAGCGCGTAGCCGCCCAGGATCGCCAGGAGGGTGGCGCCGCCGGCGCCGAGCACGACGTACAGCAGGGTGTTCAGCAGCCAGCGTACGAAGATGCCGTCGTTGTACGTGAACGTCTCGCTGATGTTGTCCCAGAGGGCGAAGTCATGGCTGAACCACAGTCCGGACGAGTCGGCGAGCCCTTCCTGGGTCTTGGTGGCGCTGATGACCAGCCACACCAGGGGCACCACGGTGTACAGCAGGACCAGGCCGGTGAGCACGGTCAGCAGAACGCTGCGCCTGGGGCGCCCGGGAACGTGCTTGTGGCGCATGCGTAGTCGGGGCACGCCCTTGGAACCGCCGGCGTTCTGAGCGGGTGCGGGCCGGGAGGCGGTGGTGACGGAGCTGCTCGTGGTGCTCATCGGCTCACGCTCCCTTCCGCATGCCGCGGAGCTGCACGACATAGGCGATGACCATGGTGATCAGGCCCATGACGATGGCGACCGCCGCGGAGTAGTTGTGTTGCTGGCCGTTGAAGGACAGTGAGTAGGTGTAGAAGTTCGGGGTGTAGTCCGTCGTGATGGCGTTGCGTGCCAGCGGCCTCAGGATGCTCGGCTCGTTGAAGAGCTGGAAGCTGCCGATGATCGAGAAGATCGTCGCGATGACCAGGGCGCCGCGGATGGCGGGGAGCTTGATGGCGGTGATGACGCGGAACTGCCCGGCGCCGTCGATCTCCGCGGCCTCGTACAGCGAGTTCGGGATGACCCGCAGTGCGGAGAAGAAGATCAGCATGTTGTAGCCGACGAACTCCCAGGTGACGATGTTGCCGATGGACGCCAGGACGAGGTCGGCGGAGAGCGGGTCGGGCAGGGTGACACCGAGGGCTTCGTTGATGTCGCCCACCAGACCGAAGCGCGTGCCGTACATGAAGCCCCACATCAGGGTGGCGACCACGGCGGGCACGGCGTACGGCAGGAAGATCGCGATGCGGAAGAAGTCCCTGCCGTACAGGCGTCCGCTGTCCAGGGCGAGGGCGATCAGCAGGGCGATGCCGAGCATGATCGGAACCTGTACGGCCAGGAACAGCGAGACCCGTGCGAGCGAGGCCCAGAACTGGTCGTCCTTCAGCGCCTGTTCATAGTTGTCCAGGCCGACGAAGGTGGTGCCGCCGATCAGTTGGTCCCGGAACAGGCTGAGGTAGATCGAGTACAGAATCGGCGCCAGGAAGACAAGGGCGAACACGGCCACGAAGGGACCGATGAAACCCCACCCCTTCCAGGAGCGGCGGTCCCCTTTCGCCGGAGCCCGGGCCGGGCGCCGCTGCGCGGCCACCGGCGGTTGTAGCGTCGTCATGTCGTTCCTCGCTCGTCCATCTCGGAACCGGCGGCGAGCGCCGCCCCGATGTTTACGTAAACATCCCGCTCCGCAAGACGCCCGGGCCTGTTATGTTTACGTAAACATTCGATGGCGGCATGTCTACACTGCCCCGTTGACGGTGGTCAAGAGTCACTCGGGAAACCGCGACTCGGACAGCGAGGGAGACGGGTGGACACAGCGGACAGCACCTCGGCGAGCAGGCCGCAGGCACCGGCACGCAGCAGGAAACAGGCCGCAGGCCGGACCCAGACCGCGTCCATGGCGGATGTCGCGCGCCTGGCGGGTGTCTCCTCGCAGACGGTGTCCCGTGTCTCCAACGGCTACGCGGGCGTGAACGAAGAGACCCGGCAGCAGGTGCTGGCAGCCATGCGGGAACTGGGCTACCGGCCCAACAGTGCCGCCCGGGCGCTGAAACGCGGCGAGTTCCGCACCATCGGCGTCATCACCTTCGGCCTCTCCACCACGGGCAATGTCCGCACCCTGGACGCGATCGCCACCTCGGCGGCGCACGAGGGCTACGCGGTCACGCTGCTGCCCGTCGCCGTCCCCACGCAGGACGAGGTGCGCGGCGCCTTCTCCCGCCTCGGGGAGCTGGCCGTCGACGCCGTCATCGTCATCCTGGAGGTGCACCTGCTCGATGCGGTGACCCTCTCCCTGCCGCCGAACGTCCAGGTCGTCGTGGCCGATTCGGACGCCGGCGACCGGTACAACGTGGTCGACACCGACCAGGCGGGCGGCACGCGCACCGCCGTGCGCCATCTGCTGGACCTTGGCCACCGCACGGTCTGGCACCTCGCGGGTCCCGAGGAGTCCTACGCCGCCCAGCGCCGCACCGACGCCTGGCGCGCCGAACTCACCGAGTCAGGCCGCACCCCGCCGCCCCTCGTACGGGGCGACTGGTCGGCGGAGTCCGGTTACCGGGCCGGCCTGGAACTCGCTTCCCAGTCGGACTGCACTGCGGTGTTCGCCGCCAACGACCAGATGGCACTGGGTCTCCTGCGGGCCCTGCACGAGCGGGGCCGGAAAGTACCGGAAGACGTCAGCGTGATCGGTTTCGACGACATCCCCGAGGCCGGCTCTTTCCTGCCTCCCCTGACCACCGTTCACCAGGACTTCGCCGAAGTGGGACGACGCTGCGTCGAGGGCGTCCTGCGGCAGATGCGTCGCGACACGACAGAACACGGCACCACGCTGGTCCCCACGCAACTCGTGGTGCGCGACAGTACCGCGCCGCCGCCTTCACACTGACCGGCACACTCGTAAACCGTCGTCGGCCGGGTTGCGTTGTGTGTTCATGGCTCTACGGTCGCGCCACGACGGCCGTGGAACCAGGCCACGACGTTCGCAGGAGCGACGTTCCTGGGCTGTCAATCCGAGTGACCGGTCTGAGTGAGGTGGCGGTCCGCCCTCGGGGAGGAACGTCAGAGCCGGGCTGCCAGCATCGGCGCACCGGGGCCCCTGAGTTGGTCGCGCGCGTGTCCGCGCCCGGCCAGTACGGAGATGAGGGCCTCCGCCGGGCCGGATGCCTGTGGCTGGCTGGTCGATCCGGCGCTCCAACCTGTGTCGGTTGTGAAGAGGTGCAGGTTCTTGCTCCTCGCCTTGGCGGGCACGAACGGGTTCGGGATGGTTGTCTCCACGTGCAGGACAGCGTTCGCCACCTCGGGCGCGAGGTCCGCGGACCGGCCGAGGGCCAGCGCGATGTCGAGATGGTGGACGGTGTGATCGCCCAGGAGCAGCGGCGTCGGGAGCAGCCGTCCGACTCCCCGGGGGCTGTCGCGCCCGCGGTCGAATTGCTCGATCAGTTCGGCGGCGGTGTGGCGATGGGCATGTGCGCGGGTGAGCACGTTGTTCGCGGTGTCGAAGGAGCCGCGCTGTCTTGCCATTTCGGCCAGCAGCCGCGTGCTCCGGGCCTGAAGGCCGAGGGCCAGGTGCGAAAGGACGTCCTTGTTCGTCCAGCCGGCGCACAGGCTGGGTGCCGCCCACTCGTCATCGGTCAGCGAGTACGCGAATTCCAGGAAGTGCTCGTCCTGGCGGCGCACGAGGTCACGCATGGAGGGCCTCGCTCGGGCCGAGGTGGCGGGTGAGGAAGTCGACCTGGTCGGCGATGATCCCGTCGACGAGCGGGGTGTGGTACACCTCGAAGTGGTCAGCCGGGTAGCGGATGACGACACCCCTCGGAGCGCGTTCGGCGGTCTTCACGGCGATGCGGGGGTCCATCAGCGTCTCGTGGTCCGACACGCACACGAGCAGCGGGGACTTGATCTTCCGGGACTTGCGGGAGGCGTTGAGGGTGACGAGTTCGGCGCCGACTGCGGCGGTGACCCGGTTGTCGAAGTCCACGCCCGGGGGAACCATGCCGTACCAGCCTTCCTTGGCTCCTGGCACGGTCACGACTGCGGACGTGCCCGGTTCGTCGACGACCGCGATGTACCGGCGGGGCAGCCGCAAGGCGGCTCGGACCAGGTCGTCGGTGATCGGGCCGACGAGCCTGAGAACGTGTCGCAGGCCCGAGCTGAAGGCTGCGTCCATCGTGTTGACCACCGGGCACTGCACCACGGCTGCGGCCAATTCGGGATGCCGGGCCGCCGTCAGCAGGACATGGGTCGCGCCCATCGAGGTGCCCCAGATGGCGATCCGGCTGCCATCGATCTTCGGATCCCGTCGGATGAAGTCGAGGGCAGCGTCGATGTCCGCCAGCTGGCGGCGTACCGAGATGAGTTGGCGCGGAGTTCCCTCCGAGGCTCCGATGTTGCGGAAGTCGAAGGAAAGCACGGCCATCCCACCAGCGGCGAACGCCTGCTCGTATTGAGCGAGCCGCATCTCGTGGGTGGCACCGAAGCCGTGGACCAGAACGACGGCCGGAAACGGCCCGGTGCCGGCGGGGTAGGTGAGCCAGGCGGCGCACCGGCTGCCCCTGGACTGGAACGACGTGTCAATGGTGTCGAACATCGTCGCTACTCCTCTCGTTTAAGTACGGTGTACGTAATGTAGAGTCGTTTACGTACGACGTACGTGTCAAGTGGAGGTCACGTGGCAAGGCCAGCGCGCTACACGCTCGCCCAGATCCAGCAGCAGGCCCTGGAGATCGTCGACCGTGAGGGACTCGCCGGGCTCTCCATGCGCAGCCTCGCGGCCGCGCTCCAAACCGGGCCGATGACGCTGTACAACTACCTTGACGGCCGAGAAGGCCTGGAAGAACTCGTCGTCGACGCGGTGGCGGCGCAGGTGCCACGGACAGAACCGACGGACGACTGGATGGCCGATGCGAGAACCGCAGCCACAGCGCTTTGGAGCACCGCCCGCGAACACCCGGCCACCATCCCCTTGATCCTGACCCGCCGCACCACCTCGCCGAGTGCCCTGGCCCCGGCAGAGGCACTGGCCGCCGCCCTGGCGCGGTCCGGGCGCACCGGCTTCGACCTCCTGGTGGCATTCCGTGCGGTCATGGGCTTCGTCATCGGTATCGCGCAGTCCGAACTCGCTGGACCGCTCACCCCCGAAAGCGACCCCAAGGGGGAGGCCGACCGCATCCGCACCGTCGCGAGCGACGCCAACCCCACACTCGCCGCACTCGCCACCACAGCCGGCACAGACCCCCACCGGGAATTCGAAGAAGGACTCACCCTGATCCTGGGCGGCCTAAGCCGAGAGGCCTCGGCTTAGGCGGGTACATGTCCGCCGTCGGGACCGAGATGACGCACTCGCCGGTTTCGGCCAGGGCCTGGTAGCTGTAGTCCCAGGGGCCGATGGTGCACGCGATCAGCGGCGGGTCATGGCGCACCATCTGCATCGTTCCTGGGTGCGGCAGGACCAGCCTTTGCCCGGGCTACGTGCTCACGTTCGGCGCTACTGCTCCTGGACGGTGAGGTCGCCCACGGGTGCAGCGGCCCGGGCCTGCTTCGGGTCGACGGCCATGGCCCTCAGCTCCTCGAAGGCGGCCGCCGTCGGGCTCGCCGGTTCAGCCTGGTAGACCACCAGTTGCTGATGCGGGGCCCCATTGACCGTGAAGGCCGCGAACTTGATGTGCAAGTCGCCGACCTGCGGATGCTTGAGATGCTTGCCTTCCTGGGATTTGCTCTTGACCTCGTGCATCTGCCAAATTTCGGCGAACTCCTCGCTCTCGGCGGACAGTTCCGCCACGACTTCGGCGATGCGGGCCGATTCGGGATCGTGGCCGTAGGCGGCCCTGATTTCGGCAACACAGGAGTGCGCGGCTCGCTCCCATTCCTGGTAGAACTCGCGCCCTGCCGGGTCGACGAACACCATCCGGGCCAGGTTGTCGAACTGGTCGAACCCGCCGTGGAGGGCCGTAGCAAGGGAGTTGCCCGCCATGATGTCGAGGGCCGGGCCGACAACGAAGGCCGGAGTGTGCTCCCATCCGTCCATCAGCTGCAACAACTGCTGGCTGACCTCCGCCTCGCCCCAGTCGCGCGGGCGCTGCGAGGTGGTGAGGCAGAGGCGGTTGAGATGATCAGTGGCTTCTGCATTCAGTTTCAGCGCTTGCGCCACGGCATCGAGCACCTGAGGGGACGGACTGTTTTCCCGCCCCTGTTCCAGCCTGATGTAGTAGTCGGAACTGACTCCGGCGAGGAGCGCGACTTCCTCTCTGCGCAGTCCAGGCACCCGACGACGCCCGTATTCGGGCAGACCGACATCGTGCGGCTTCAAGGCCTCTCGGCGGGCTCTGAGAAAATCGCCCAAAGGCGTCCCATTGCTCATGCGGCAAGACTAGATGGTTTCCAGCCGATGAGAAGTGCCGGTCTCGAATATGGCACCAGGTCGCGCGGCCTTCACACAGAGTAGTTCACCGACTTGACCGGTGGGACCTTCCAGGCACGCCGACTCGCTGCGGAGGCCGGGCGCCAACCAAGGAGCCGTAATCCTGGGTGCACTGCACCCACCGTCGGCAGAACTTTTCCGGGCGTTTCCCGCCTAGCCTCGGCAGCATGTACAACGACACGCGCCCTGACTCGGTTGAAGGGCTGGGTCAGTTCCTCCGCTCCCACAGGGAACGCCTCAGACCCGTGGACGCAGGACTGCCCAGCACTGGACGCCGAAGGGTGCCCGGCTTGCGACGCGACGAGGTCGCGGCGCTCGCAGGTGTCAGTCTGAGCTACTACAGCCGGCTCGAGCAGGGCCGTGAACTCAGGCCTTCGCTCCGGGTGCTGGAGTCCATGGCCCGCGTGCTGCAACTTGGTGAAGAGGACAAGCGGGAGCTCTTCCGGCTGGCCCGGCCGGCGGCCCGCCGTACGAAGTCCCCCTCCCGGGTCGAGCGTGTCCGCCCGCACCTGCGGCAACTGATCGAAAGCTGGACCAGGACGCCGGCCTTCATCATCGGCCACGCCCAGGACCTGTTGGCCACCAACGCGTTGGCCGACGCCCTCTACCGCGACTTCGCACAGCACGACAACGTCCTGCGCATGCTCTTCCTGGACCCCGCGGCGAAGACCTTCTACAAGAACGCGGAGCGGGCCAAGCACCGCGCTGTCGCCGACCTTCAGCAGACCGCCGCAAGCACACCCGAGGATCCCCGCATCCTGGAGCTCGTAGGCGAACTGTCGGTGCGCAGCAGCGAGTTCCGCTCCCTTTGGGCACGCGAGTACACCCGGCTCCCGCCCTACGACGTCAAGCAGATGTACCACTCCGGCGTGGGCGACCTGGAGTTGCGGCACGAGGCCCTCAACATCCGCAGCGCTCCGGGCCAGCAGCTCATCATCCTGCAGGCCGAGCCGGGCTCTCCCTCCGCGGACGGCCTGGCCCTGCTGGGCTCCATCAACGCACCTGAAGTACCTCACCAGCAGAATCCGGCACACGGCTCCTGAGCCAGGGGCCGCAGGAAAACCGTCTTCCTCTCGACGGCTCCAATTCGGTCCGGTTGGAGCTCGCGGCGCAGCCTGCCGCCTCGTCTTCGTGGGTGTGAGACTCCCAGGAAAAACGCAGCCTTCATAGCGCCGTAGCCGACGGGCAAACTCAAATGCGTCAACAGGAAATCCCCGACAAGGGGAAGCGAAGAAAGAGGTTATCCCCATGGCTACGTGGTTTGTCACCGGCGCCTCCCGTGGAATCGGTGCCGAAATCGCCCGGGCCGCTCTGGCAGGCGGTAACAATGTCGTGGTCGCCGTACGAAACCCGGAACGTGTGCCTGCCGATCTGAAGAACTCCGACCAGGTCTTCGCCGTCGCTCTGGACGTCACGGACAACGACAGCATTCCGCAGGCGGTCGAAGCCGCCGTGGACCGGTTCGGCGGCATCGACGTTCTGGTCAACAACGCCGGCCGTGGCCTGCTCGGCGCGTTGGAGGAGATCACCGACGCGGAGGCCCGGTCACTGTTCGACCTCAACGTCTTCGGCCTGATCAACGTCACCCGGGCCGTGCTGCCCGTCATGCGCAAGCAGGGCTCGGGCACGCTGGTGCACATCGGCTCCCGCTCAGGCTTCGAGGGCGAGCCGGGCGTCAGCCTGTACTCCGCCTCGAAGTTCGCCGTTGCCGGCATCAGCGAAGCACTCTCCGCCGAGATGGCCCCGTTCGGGATCCAGTCGATGGTCGTCGAACCGGGCGTCTTCCGCACCGACTTCCTCGACTCCAGCTCCCTGTCGGTCGCCGCGAACCGCATCGCCGACTACGACAACACTCCCGCGCACGTGACGCTGGACTGGATCGACCAGGCCAACCACGCCCAGCTCGGCGACCCCGTCAAGGGCGCCGCTCTCATCGTCGAGGCCGCTTCCGGCGAGAAGCTGCCCACACACCTCTACCTCGGGCGCGACACCATCGAGCGGCTCGAGGTCAAGTACCAGCAGGTGCAGGACGACCTCACCCCGTGGCGCGAGAAGTCCGCCGCCACCGCACACAGCGACGCCGCCTGACGCACCGCCGGGCACCGCACTGATCCGACTCTCCTCACCTTCCGATCAAACTGATTGAGGTTTTGTGATGTCTGCTGCTCTGCTCACCGGCACTCCCCTGGCCGGCCGTGTCGCCGTCGTCTCCGGCGCCTCCAGCGGCATGGGTGCCGTCACCGCCGAACGCCTCGCCGAACTCGGCGCCACAGTGGTCGTGCTGGCCCGGCGCAAGGAGCGCCTCGACAGCGTGGTCAAGAACATCGAGGCCGCCGGCGGCACCGCGCTCGCCCTGGCCGTCGACGTCACCGACCGCGACGCAGTCCAGAGCGCCGCCCGGCAGGTCGCCGCACGCTTCGGCAAGGCCGACCTTGTGTTCAACAACGCCGGCGTCCAGCTCATCTCCGGCATCGAGGAGCTGAAGGTCGACGACTGGCAGCGCCAGATCGACCTCAACATCAGCGGCCTGATGAACGTCATCGCCGCGTTCCTCCCGCACCTGACGGACTCCGCCGCCCAGGGCAAGGCCGCCGACCTGATCAACACCTCGTCCATCGCTGCCACCCGCATTCTGGCGAAGTTCTCCGTCTACTCCGGCACCAAGGCCTACATCAGCCACCTCACCCGCCTGCTCCGCGTCGAACTAGGTTCCAAGATGGTCCGCGTCGCCACCATCGAACCCGGCATGGTCGACACCGAACTCCCCGACCACGTCACCGACCCCGATGCCTCCAAGCTGATGGCCGACCTCATCCACGACATCGATGTCCTCCAGAGCGCCGACATCGCTGAAACCGTCGCCTTCATGGCCGCCGTCCCGCGCCACGTCAACCTCACCGAGATCACCATCCTGCCCACCGCCCAGGCAATCTGAAGTCCGTCCCGTCATGGCGGGGGAGGTACAGCACTCGGCTGCCCCTCCCCCGCCATGACGCGTCGGCCGAGACCCGACCACGTCCTGGCGCTCCTCAGGAGGTGAGGTAGCAGCCCTTCCGTACGCCCGGCAGCGGATCAGCACCGAATGCCGCCGTCGTGCAGCCGGTGCCGCCGGTGAACGACCTGTACACGAAGCTGCCCCGTGCGCCGTAGGCGACGGTCCGCTGTCCGCCGAAAGTGCACGCCCCGTCTTCGTCCGAGCAGGCCGTGGCGTACCCGACGGGGCCGCCGGTGGCGGTGTAGCAGGTCTTCGACTCGCCAGGGATCGGGTCGCCGAACGCGGCGTCCGTGCACGGAGTGTCGCCGGTGGCCTTGATCGTCGCGAACGCGCCGAAGGCGCCGTACATCACCGGCTGCCCGGCGACGGCCGGGCAGGTGCCGTTCTGGTCCGCACACTTGGTCCAGCCACCGGGCGGCGCTCCGCCGGGCGGCAGGTAGCAGGACTTGGCGACTCCGTCGACGGGATCGCCGAAGTGGGCGTTGGTGCAGGCGACGGAGCCGTTGGTGACCTGGTGCGCGAAGTTGCCGTTGGCGCCGTAGGCGACATCACGGTTGTAGCCGGGCACGGCGCAGTTACTGCCCTCGGCCGCGCAGACGGTGTATCCGGGCGGGCCGCCCGCGTCGGCGACGTAGCAGGACTTGAGAAGATTCGGCGCGGGGTCGCCTCCGAAGGCATTGCTGGTGCAGGCCGTGCTGCCGGTCACCGTTGTGTACGTGTAGGTCCCTGCTCCGTAGGCCACCGCGCGGGTGCCGCTGAAGGAGCAGGTGCCGCCCTCGCCCGCGCACCGGGTGAAGCCCGCCCGCAGCGCACCGCTACCGGGTTCGGCGGGTGCCGGCGGATTGCCCAGTCCGGTGGCGGTCACGCTGTAGCTGCCCGGAGCGACGCCGGTGAGGTAGACGTAGGTGTCGTCCTGGCTCCCGCCGGTGATTCCCGAGGTGGGCGTGAAGGAGCCGTTGCTCCAGACGACGTTGCCGTTCACGGACACCGAGATGTTGCCGCCGCCGAACTTCGGGACTCCGATGCGGCCGGTGGTGCCGGCCGGGCTGGTGAGCTGCGCCGTGTACGTGCCAGCGGCGGGGACGCGGGACCAGGAGGCGTTGACGGCGCCCTGAGGCATGGTGATGCGGCCCTCGGCGCTGGTCAGATCGCCGGGGTGCGGGACGAAGCGGTACGCGCCGGTCGCCGACTCCGGTGCGGTGCCGAGCACGTCGAAGGTGAGCGTGGAGGTGGGCGCGGTGGACCAGCCATGGGCCAGGCTCATGAACGAACCGCCGTAGGCGTGGCCGCCGTCGGCCCTGATGCCCTCCCAGAAGGTGCTCTTGGTGCCGATGTCGCTGCCCAGCATGTGGCCCCAGGTACGGCGGATCTGCGCGAGGGCGGTGTGGTCGTCGTTGGCGGCGAAGTGGGCGTTGAGCTCCATTCCGCCGGCGAAGGGCGAGACATTGCCGCCCCACTCGGGCGTGAGTGGGCCGTAGATGCCCCACCGGGTCGCAAGCCGGCTGACGATGCTGCGCGACTTCGCGGTGGAGTCGGTGAGCCCGTACCAGACCGCGAGCGAGTTGCCGTCCTGCGGGTACAGGCCGCTGGTCGGGTTGTCCTTGTACATGCCCTTCGAGGCGTCCCACAGGCGGGAGTTGGCCGCGGTCTTGATGGCGGCCGCCTTGGCGGTCCAGCTCGCGGCGAGCGCGCTGTCGCCCTTGGCCGAGGCCAGGGTGGCGCCGCCCTTGAGCGTGGCGTACAGCAACGCGTTGGCGGAGATGTTCTCGCCGCCCTGCCCGGCTCGGGCCCAGTCCTGGGTGGCGGTCACATTGAGGAGGCCGTTGCCGCCGATCTTGCCGGCGATGAAGGCCATCCCCCGCGTGTAGTCGGCCCATGCGGAGTCCAGCCACGCCCGGTCGGCGGAGTACATGTAGTACGTCGCCGTGCCCAGGAGCGTCCAGAGGTGGTAGGTGTCCGAGCCCTTGAGGTTGAACGGCGGTCCCGACCAGGGGATTTCGCCCTCGGCCGACTGCACGTCGTACATCGTGGTGAGCGCGTTGCGCGTCGAGGTGAGGTCGTTCGAGTAGGCGTACTGCGTGGGTACGGCGATGCCCAAGTCGCCGGGCCACACCGTACGGTCGCGCTTGGCCCCGTCGACCAGGACGGAGTCGCCCACGCCGACGGTGGCGGCGTTGTCCCACTCCGTGGCCGGCGGGGGCCAGGCGCGGCCCTGGTCGGAGGCGATCGTGTTGAGCTGCACGGTGTACGCACCGGCGTACCAGATGCGGTTGAGCAGGTCGTCGCTGGAATGGAAGTAGTTGGCGTAGTCGGCAGGGTTGGCCTTCCCCGGAGCCGCGGTGAAGTCGAGGCTGACGCCGTTGAGGTCCACCCAGCCCGCGGTGTCGAGGAAGACGGTGAGGTAGCGGAAGCCGCCCCGCAGTCGCGAGACGGGCATCGTGTACGTGCCGTTGGCGGAGGCCGTGGCGTAGAGCGCTCCGTCATCGCCGTCGCGGCCGCTGCTCCGGTCGCTGTTGGTGCCCGCGTACAGGGACGAC
This sequence comes from Streptomyces sp. NPDC020681, assembly GCF_044334895.1. Classification (NCBI taxonomy): domain Bacteria; kingdom Bacillati; phylum Actinomycetota; class Actinomycetes; order Kitasatosporales; family Streptomycetaceae; genus Streptomyces; species Streptomyces sp. NPDC020681. The sequence goes on from NZ_JBIRTX010000005.1 coordinate 382,227, forward strand.
TCGCTGAAGGCCAGGCCGACCCGTTGGCCACTGCTGCTGGTGGAGCCGAAGGACAACGTTGTCAGGCCGCCGACCTCCTTGCCGAAGTCGAGGGTGATGGCCGACCGCGAGCCGGAGATCCGCGTCGGCTGTCCGCTGAGGACGTTCTGCGGGTTCGCGACGCTTCCGGACGTCGAGTACACGGCGGTCGGCTTGAGGGTGCGGGAGGTCGGCGAGTAGTTCAGGGCGCCAAGGGCCGCCTTGCTGACGCCCGTTGCGGCCGTCGAGGATGCCGAGTTCGCCGAAGCCGCCGCGGGCACGGAAGGAGCGGCGTCGCCGGACGGCGCGGGACCCACGGCCAGCACGGCGGTCGCGACCATGGCGAGCGCGAGCAAGTGGTGCCGACCCGGCGATCTGCTCAGCGGGGAACGACGACGCATGGAAACCTCCTGCGATCGGATGCGGGAACACGGAAAACGCAACTTCTGAAACGATTCAAAACTGCGGTCCAAGAGGCCCTTGGCTGATCGGAAAGTTGGATGCACGAGGAGCCTCGTCGAAGTTCCACCGATGATGGGCGCCCGAAAACAGGGTGTCAACCGTCGGGGCCACCGCGAACTTCCCTTGGACAGACTCCTGTTGGGGGCACTGACAGAGACCTTCGATGCCGCTCGCCGCGCGCGAACCGGCGCGCAAGGTGGGTGCCGGACACCTGGGTGAACGGCGGCCTGGTTGCGTTCCCGGGACGCGACCAGGCTGGCGGTGGAGCAGCCGCAAGGGGCTGCCGACTCCCTCTCGGCCGCGCGAGCGCGCCTGACGCATTCCACAGGCCGATGGACCCACTCACCTGAGGAGCAGGCGATGACCGCCACCCGCACAACCACCATGAGCTGGAACAACAAGGCCTTCGACGAGATCGTCCCGAACGACGCGGGACGTCCCGTCCTGTTCACCAACGCCCGGGTCCTGACGATGGACCCGCTGATCGGGACCATGCACGGCGCGGACGTCCTGCTCGTGGGCGCCCTGATCGTAGGCGTCGGCCCCGGCATCGTCACCGCGGCACAGGACGACAACGCCATCGTCGTCGACTGCACGGGCATGACCGTCGTGCCGGCAGTCGTGGACACCGTCGCCCTGGTCGGCGGACGTGGCCACCGCTCGGAGTACGTCGCGACGCTGACGCCGGGGAACGCCGGCGACCTGCTCGTCCTGCCCGACGAGCTCGCCCCCGACGTGGCGAGCGCACAGGCCACGCTCCTGTCCCGCCCGGAGCAGGTCCGCGCGCTGGTCGCGGCCGGCAGGCCCGTGCTCTGGGCCGGCACCGACGCCCCCAGCCGCCGCACCGCACCCGAAGCGGGAATCCCGGCGGCTCAGGACATGACCGGCAGCCCGCGGGTCGGCGTCTGGATCGACAAGAACGACTTCCTGCACCAGGAGCTCACCGCCGACGGCCGCTACGACGAGACCCGGGGCGGCCGCCCGCACGCATATCAGGGCCGGTACTGGATCGACGGCAACCGGATCGACTACCTGGACGACCTCGGTTTCTGGGCCTTCGGGGAGTTTCAGGGCGATGAGCTGCACCACGCGGGGTACGCCATGCGGCTGGGCTGACCCCTTCGCCGTACCGGCCTTGATCAGACCACTGAGTCCACTGAGAGCTCCAGCCCTCACCCGCAACCGGGGTGAGGGCTGGAGCTCTCGCCTGTCAGCTGGACTCCGGTCAGCCGGCCGGCGTGTTGAGCACGTAGGTGCGGGAGGCGTTGACCTCGCTGCGCAGTGCGGGGAGGTTCACGTCGAGGACCTCTCCGTTCCACTTGCGGGGCCGGCCGTTGATCAGGACAGCGGTGATGTTACGGGCGTCGGAGCCCAACACGAGTGTGCCGATCGGGTCGTTGAGAGGCATGTTGTTGAGGTCCTCGGCCTGGACGACCAGCAGGTCGGCCTTCTTGCCGGGGGTGAGGGAGCCGGTGATGTCGCCGAGGCCGTTGGTCCGCGCACCCTGGAGGGTGGCGAAGTCCAGGACGTCGTGCGTGGTGATGCGGGAGAGATCGCCGTCCGTTCCGTAGGCGGCGTTGACCGCGCGCATCCGCTGGATCGCGAGCAGGGCCCGCATCTGTGTGAACATGTCGCTGGCGAGGGCGACTTCGACGTCAATGCTGAGGCCGGGACGGATGCCGACCGCGAGCGCCTCGTCCACCGCGGGGATCGCCGTCTCCAGACCGATCTGTGCATCCGAGGTGGGCGCCAGGGCGACCGTGGTGCCGGACTCCCCCATCGCCTTCCACGCCTCGGTGGTCAAACCGGTGGAGTGGATCAGGGTGACGTCGCGGCCGAGGATCCCGTTCTCGGCCCACGACAGCACGGCCTCCGACGAGGCAGTACCGAAGACGGCGTCGACGCTGACGCCGATACCCAGGTCGGCCGCGGTGCGGGCGAGGTCGGGGCCGTACGCGAGAGCGGGGCCGGCGATCTCGTCGGTGGCCAGGGTCGCCATGCGGAGCGTGAGCAACTGGTCGTCGCTGCTGAAGTACTGGTCCTTGAGGCGGGTCAGGTCGGCCGGCCACTGCCGGTCCCATTCACCGAAGTGCGGTCCCATCGAGGCGTGCACCCCACGGATACCGGTGTCCCGCAGGGCCTCGATCGCCGCGTCGGAGTGCTCGCGGGTACGGGAGTTGTGGGAGAAGTCGAGCATGGTGGTGATACCGCTGTCGATCGCGGTCAGCGCCGCCAGTTTGGTACCGATGTACATGTCCGCCGGGCGGTAGACCGTGGCGTAGCCGGCCAGCGTGGCCATCACATAGCCGCCGAGGTCGTCGACGTCGGGCATGATCCGGCGCAGCTGCGCTTCCCAGGCGTGCCGGTGGGTATCGACGAGGCCAGGGGCCAGGATCGTGCCGGAGGCGTCGACGACCACCGCGCCGTCCGCGGTCAGGTTCGGCCCTATCGCGGCGATGGCGTCGCCCTCGACGAGCAGGTCGCTGTTCTGCAGGATGCCCAGTTCCGGGTCCATCGTGACGATGGTGGCGCCGGTGAACAGGATGCGCCGACGCGGATCGTCCGACTGGCGTCGCAGCTGCTCGAGAAGGCTGGCGCTGGTGGTGTCGTTGGAGTTCATGGCGGGCCCCTTTCGGGAGGCTCTGAGTCTGGGCCAAGTGGCTTCTGGTCCAGAGTCGATCCGTGCCGGCAGGCGAACCAGGCCGCCGTTTCCCTAGGTGCGGCGCACCCAGGACATCAGTCGGACCTCCTCCGCATCGAGCACTTCCTGAATGGCGCGCAGGACGATGTCGTCGATACTTCCGGCGTCACGAAGGCCGATGAGCGTGTCGCGTTTGACCTGAAGCAACGCGAGTTCGAGGCGCCGCACACTCTCGCGCCGACGCGTGGAGCCGGGCACGGGGGCCGTACGGCCTTCGAAGTCCTGAGCCATACGAACGGTGTCCGCCTCGGGGACGCCGAACCGCTGCGCCAGCTCCGGCAGGGCGCGTAACGCGGCACTGCTCATCCGGCCCCGGGCAAGGGTGAGTTCCGCGGTCTTGTCCTCGTCCTCGGGGAAGCGGGCCCGGCGGACCACGGCCGGCAGCGTCGGACCGAGCAACGCAAGGGTGACGACAATGACGACTGTCGTGATGAACACGACGGCGTCGCGTTGCTCGACGACGTGTCCCTCCGGGGTCACGGCGGGCACGGTCAGCGCCGCGGCCAGCGAGATGGCTCCGCGCATCCCCGCCCACGCCAGCGGCAGGCGCTGCGGGGCGGTGATACGGCGGTCCCGCTGCTGGGAACGCCGGTCCAGGAACCTGACCAGATAGGGGACCGAGTAGAACCACAGCAGCCGTGTCCCGATCACAGCGACGCTGACAGCGGCGGCGGCGAGCGTCGCCTGCACCAGGGAGATGGAGGTCAAGGCCCGGACCGCGGCGGGCAGTTGGATGCCGACGAGGATGAACAGCGCGCTGTCGAGCAGGTAGCTGGCCACTTCCCAGAACGCGATGGCCTGGATGCGGGCGTCGGAGCCGATGACGCGAGGGCCGAGCCGCGTGGTCACAAGGCCGCAGGTGACGACGGCGAGGACGCCGGACACGTGGAGGAGTTCGGCGGGCAGGAAAGCGAGGAACGGGGTGGCGACGCTCAGCACGCTGTGGAGCAGGGGCTCGGCCAGCCGGCGCCTGACCGGGATCAGGAGCAGTGCGACCGCGGCACCGATCAGGATTCCGCCGGCGTAGGACTCGACGAAGGCGACCGCCGTGCCGGACCAGGAGAAGGGTTGCTCGTCGGTGACGACCTCGATGGTCACGGCCAGCAGGACCAGAGCGGTCCCGTCGTTCAGCAGGCTTTCGGTGCGCAGCATGGTCAGGATGCGGCGTGGCATGGCCTTGGCGACGGCGGCGACGGCCCCGGCGTCGGTGGGAGCCAGGACCGCGCCGAGGACGAAGGCGATGGGCCAGCTGTAGCCCAACGCGTGGGCCACCGCTGCGACGGCGACGGCGGTCGCCACGACCAGCCCGGTGGACTGCAGGGCGATGCTGCGGAAGTTGTTGCGGATCTCGCGCACCGAGGAGGTCAGCGCCTCCCAGTACAGCAGGGCGGGCAGAAAGAGGAACAGGACGACGTCCGGGGAGAGCGCGAACGAGGCGAAGGGCGGTGTCAGTCCCACGAGGCAGCCCGCGCCGAGCAGCAGCAGCGGTTCACTCAGGCCCGTACGACGCGACAGCCAGCCCATCGCCAGTACACCGACGGCGACGACAACGATCAGTTCCAGGCTTTCCATGTCGGTTGCCTCTGCTGCGCGTACCGCCGGACACTCAACCGGCGTCCTCGCGATACAGGACGAGATGCTCGTGGAAGAGCACGCCGTCCCGGACGTCACCGGTGGCGGTGAAGCCGGTGTCGTCGACGTAGTCGATGTGGTCGCCGGTGACGGTGTAGCTGCCGGTGTAGGCGCTCTGCCGGTTGCCGCGGGCCTCGTCGTAGCGGCCGTTCGGGAGAAGTTCCTGACGGATGTGGCCGTCTGCCGTCACCCACATGCCGACGAAGGGGTGGGGCGCTGTGTTCGTGTTCATGGCACAACGGTCGCGCCCCGACACACAGGGAACCAGGCCACGGTGTTCGCAGGAGCTGCGTTCCTGGGAGTCCGGCACCCACCCTCGGCGAAGGGAACGAGGAAGCCGGCCGTCATGCGCTCCGGCCGCTAACCGCTCCGGCTGCCGCCGCCCACGGCCACGCCCAGGCCCGCGTCCATCGCGGAGAACCGGGTGCGGAACGCGATGCCGCCGCTGTCCCGGCCGGCGTCGGAGGCCGGTTCAGGAACGACCGGCGCGGAAACGACCGGCGCGGAAACGACCGGCGCGGAAACGACCGGCTCAGGAACGACCGGCTCGGAAGCGACCGATTCGGACACAGCCGGTTTGTGGAGCAGGAGCAGCGCCGCGTCGTCGTGCAGCCGGCCGCCCACATGCGCCAGCAGTTCGTCGTGGAGCGCGGTGAGGGTGCGGGCCGGCTCGTCGGACAGGTGGCGCGCCAGCCCTTCGGCGAGCGGGTAGAACTCACGGCCGTGGTTGCGGGCCTCGGTGACCCCGTCGGTGTAGAGCAGCAGTTGATCACCGTCGGCGAACGGCAGCACCTGGAGACTGGGGACCTCGCCCGTGAGGGCGCGCAGCCCGAGGGGCGGTGCCGGGTGGGTGGGCTCCACCGTCACGACGCTTCCGGATTCGCGTACCAGCAGCGGAGGCGCGTGTCCGCAGTTGACCATCTCCAGATGCCCTGCCTGCGGGTATCCGGCGACCACGGCGGTGACAAAGTCGTCATGACCGAGGTTGCGCGCCAGGCTCCGCTCGATCCTGCCGACGACGGCGAGGAGATCGGGCTCGTCGTAGGCGGCCTCCCGGAAGACACCGAGCACAAGCGCGGCGGTCTCCACGGCCGGCAGCCCCTTGCCGCGCACATCGCCGACGATCAGCCTGACCCCGTACGGCGTGGGCACGAGCGCGTAGAGATCCCCGCCGATCCGGGCCTCCGCCGCCGCGGCGCTGTAGCGCACGGCCACCTGGAACGGGCCGACGGTCTCCGGCACAGGCTTGAGAAGCGCGTGCTGGGCGGCCTCCGAGACCGAGCGGACGGCCGCGAGCACCCGTTCACGACGTCCCCGCAGCGCGCTGGCCAGGCTGCTCGCCAGAGTGACGGCCACCAGGGCGGACAGTACGGCCGCCAGCTCCAGGCCCGGGACACCGTCCCGGATGCCGATCGTCGCGCCCAGCACCGCGGCGAGGAGACCGACACAGAGGACTCCGCGCGGCCCGTTGGTGGTGGCGGCGAGTGCGGGCCCGGCCGCGAGCAGCGGCAGCCAGATCATTCCTGCTCCGCCGACGAGGTCGACGAGCACGACGACGGAGACGATCAGCACGGGCAGTACGGGCATACCGGCGGCCAGCCGTGCGGCCGCGCGCCTCTGCGCGGACGCCCCGGGCCCGGCCACTCGGTTCCTGAACGGCCGCATCGGCCAGTGGCCGCCACCATGATCTCTCGCCTGACTCATGTCTCGTCCGCAGTCCTCGCCTGTGTGCAGGGTGTACTCCTGAAATGGGTGTTTCATCCAGGAAACGGCTTCGGCGCACCCGCCACAAGGACTGGATTTTCAGATAGTGAGCGATAGGCCCCTGGTCACGCGGCTTGCGGTCGGGATCAGCCGCGCCCGGATCTCCTCGAGTCGCGAGAACTGGTCCGCCGGCAGCGAGACGCCGAGCGAGCCGAGCGTCTCGCCGCTGTAAACGGGCACGGCGACGCAGACCGTGCCGAGGGCGTACTCCTCCAGGTCCGTGACGGCCGGGGCCACCGGTGAGGAGTCGAGTCGCCGGAGCAGTTCCACCCGGCTGGTGATGGTTCGTGGTGTGAGGTCGGCGAGCTGGTGCCGGGAGAGGTAGTCCTTGCGCGCGTCGTCGTCCAGTTCTCGCAGCACGGACTTGCCCAGCGCGGTGGCGTGCCCCGCGTCCTCGAATCCCACCCAGAGATCGACCCGGGGCGCCCGTGGACCGTCGACGATCTCGGCGACCCGGATCTCACCCTCCTCGTAGAACGTGAGGTAGGCCGCGGTCGCGAACTCGTCCCGCAGAGCGGCGAGCGTGGGACGGACACGGCTGAGCAGCGCCTGCCCGCGGCCCGAGGTGTGCAGTGTCTGCAGCTTCTCGCCCAGAACGAACCCGCCGTCGCTCAGCTTCCGTATGTATCCGTCGTGGACCAGCGTCCGCAGCAGGTGATAGGCGGTGGCAAGGGGCAGGCCGGTCTCACGTGCCAGCTGCTTCGCCGGCGCGCCGTTCTCGTGCGCGCTCACCGCCTCCAGCAGGCGGAAGGCCCGCTGCACGGAAGTGATGAGCGTGGGGCCGTCCTGAGCAGCCATACGACCAGCGTGCGCCGGGCGCATGGCTCAGGCAAGGCGCGAGCCGCGTCGCAGGAGGCAGCCCGGAAGGCGAAGCCGGCTGGGCCGTCTGCAGCCGACCAAGTGGCGGGAACCTGGTCCCGTACGGGTGAGGATCCGGATTCGTGTCGACGACCGTGTGACCGCGTGCTCGACCATCGCAGGCAGCCGGTTCACCGTGCCTCGGCCCTCCCCCGGAAAGAGCCGCCTTGCGCATCCTGCTCGTCGCCAGCGCCTACAACAGCCTCACCCAGCGGGTGCACGCCGAGCTGCGCGAACGCGGGCACGCCGTCGCCGTCGAGGTGACGCCCCGCGGCTGCGACGTGCGCGCGGCCGCCGAGCGGCACACGCCCGACCTGATCGTGGCGCCCATGCTGCGAGCGGTCGTGCCGCGCGATGTGTGGTCCAGCAGGACCTGCCTGATCGTTCACCCGGGTCCCGTGGGTGACCGAGGACCGTCCTCGCTGGACTGGGCGATCCACGAGGGCGCCGAAGAGTGGGGCGTCACCGTTCTTCAGGCGGAGGCCGAGATGGACGCGGGCCCCGTGTGGGCGACGGTGGCCCTCCCCGTGCCGCCCGTGACGAAGAGCGACCTGTATCGCAACGAGGTGTCCGACGCCGCCGTCGAGGCGGTGCTGCTGGCGGTCGAGCGGTTCGCCTCCGGCGAGTACGTGCCCGTCGGCCAGGACGCACTGCCGAGGACGGCGGCCGCTCGCGAGCGGCCGCCGATGCGCCAGGCGGCCCGCCGCATCTCCTGGGCCGACGACACCACCGACACGGTGCTGCGGAAGCTGCGGGCCGCCGCCTCCCAGCCAGGCGTCCTGGACGACCTGCTCGGCGCGGAGTGGTTCCTCCACGGCGGCCACCCGGAGCGCGGGCTGCGCGGACGCCCGGGTGAGCTGCTGGCCACCCGGGAGAACGCCGTCTGTCGCGCCACGGCGGACGGGGCCGTGTGGATTCCGGAGCTCCGGGCCCGTACCGCCCCCGGTGCCCCGCGCGCGTGCAAACTTCCCGCCGTCCTGGCGCTGGCCGGGCGGCTGCCGAACCTGCCGGACCTCCCCGCTCCGGCGCTGCCGACCGTGAACGACGACACCGCCTGGTCGGACATCCGCTACCGGGAGGACGGCACGGTGGGCGTGCTGTCCTTCTCGTTCCCGGGCGGCGCCATGTCCACCGAGCAGTGCCGGCGCCTGCTGGACGCCTACCGGGCAGCCTGCGTCCGGCCCACCACCATGCTGGTGCTGGGCGGCAGCCGGGACTTCTTCTCCAATGGGATCCATCTGAGCGTGATCGAGGCTGCGGCCGAACCGGCCGCGGAGTCGTGGGCCAACATCAACGCCATGAACGACCTCGTCGAGGCCGTTCTCACCACCACCGACCGACTCGTCGTCAGCGCGATCGGCGGCAACGCCGCAGCCGGCGGCGTCATGCTCGCCCTGGCGGCCGACGAGGTCTGGTGCCGCTCGGGCTCCGTGCTCAACCCCCACTACCGGCGCATGGGGCTGTACGGCTCGGAGTACTGGACGTACAGCCTACCGCGCAAGGTGGGTGCCGCCACGGCCGAGCGGATCACCGAGGAGGCCCTGCCGGTCACCGCCGCCCGCGCGCGGGACATCGGCCTGATCGACCGGGTGGTCGAGTGCGCTCCGTCGCGCTTCACCGCGGAAGTCACCCGGTTGGCCGCACGGCTCGCGGCCTCCCCCGGGGCTCAGCCACGCCTGGCCGCCAAGAAGGCGGAGAGCGAACGCCGGGACTCCCTCACCCCACTGGCGGCCTTCCGCGAGCGGGAACTCGCCCGCATACAGACCATTTTCTGGGACCCCGCCGCCCCGTACCACGCCCTGCGCAGGGCGTTCGTACGCAAGGAAGCGGGTCCGCCCGACCCAGTCACCGCGGATGCGAGGAGCGCCCCGCTGGCGGACTCTGGGCCAGACAAAAGTTGATCTGAGCATTTTTGCCGCATACCTCCCCAGGAGGCTCTGATGAACGCAGCATCGCCGACCACGGTCCAGGAGCCCGGCGCGTCCGGCTCGCCCGGCACGGATGAGAAGCCGATCCACATCCTCTGGATCAACGCCGGGCTGAGCTGCGACGGTGACTCGGTCGCCCTGACGGCCGCCATGCAGCCCAGCATCGAGGAGATTGTCCTCGGCGCACTGCCCGGGCTGCCGAAGATCGCGGTGCACTGGCCGCTCATCGACTTCGAGTGCGGGCCGGTCGGCGGCGCGGACACGTTCATCGAGTGGTTCTTCAAAGGTGAGCGGGGCGAGATCGACCCGTTCGTGCTCGTGATCGAGGGGTCCGTCCCCAACGAGGCGATCAAGCAGGAGGGCTACTGGTGCGGTTTCGGTGACGACCCGGAGACCGGCCAGCCCATCACCACGAGCGAGTGGATCGACCGCCTGGCCCCCAAGGCCCTGGCCGTGGTCGCGATCGGCACCTGTGCCACCTACGGCGGCATCCACGCCATGGCCGGCAACCCGACCGGCGCGATGGGTGTGCCCGACTATCTGGGCTGGGACTGGAAGTCGCAGGCCGGCATTCCCATCGTGTGCGTGCCGGGCTGCCCCATCCAGCCCGACAACTTCGCCGAGACACTGACGTACCTGCTCTACCAGGCGGCCGGTTCGGCGCCGATGATCCCGCTGGACGACAAGCTCCGCCCCACCTGGCTGTTCGGCGCCACCGTTCACGAGGGCTGCGACCGGGCCGGCTACTACGAGCAGGGCCAGTTCGCGACGGAGTACGACTCGCCCAAGTGCCTGGTCAAGCTGGGCTGTTGGGGACCCGTCGTCAAGTGCAACGTACCCAAGCGCGGATGGATGAACGGCATCGGCGGCTGCCCGAACGTGGGCGGCATCTGCATCGCGTGCACCATGCCCGGGTTCCCCGACAAGTTCATGCCGTTCATGGACGAACCTCCCGGCGCCAAGCTGTCCAGCACCACCAGCGAAGCCTACGGCGCGGTGATCCGCAGGCTCCGGACCATCACGGCCAGGACCGTGGACAAGGAGCCGAAGTGGCGGCGCACGGGCCGGAAGATCACCACCGGCTACCGGCCGCCGTGGTGACCACCGCTCCCGCGACCCGCTGCTCCCTCCCCCGCTCGAAGACCCGACCGACCGAAGGGCATCACAAACACAATGGCGACCTCGAAGAAGTCCGGTGACGGCACCGGCCTGGTGGAGATGTCGTGGGACCCGATCACTCGGATCGTGGGCAGCCTCGGCATCCACACGAAGATCGACTTCAAGCAGAAGCGGGTCGCCGAGTGCTACAGCACCTCGTCGGTCTTCCGCGGCTACAGCGTCTTCATGCGGGGCAAGGACCCGCGCGACGCCCACTTCATCACCAGCCGCATCTGCGGCATCTGCGGCGACAACCACGCGACCTGCTCCGTGTACACGCAGAACATGGCGTACGGCGTGAAGCCGCCGCACCTGGGTGAATGGATCATCAACCTCGGCGAGTCCGCGGAGTACATGTTCGACCACAACATCTTCCAGGAGAACCTGGTCGGGGTCGACTACTGCGAGAAGATGGTCCGCGAGACAAACCCGGGGGTGCTGGAACTCGCCGAGCGCACCGAGGCGCCCCATGCCGGCGAGCACGGCTACCGCACCATCGCCGACATCATGCGCTCCCTCAACCCGCTCGAGGGCGAGTTCTACCGCGAAGCGCTCCAAGTGAGCCGCTACACCCGCGAGATGTTCTGTCTCATGGAGGGCCGCCACGTCCACCCGTCCACCCTGTATCCGGGCGGTGTCGGGACGATCGGGTCCGTACAGCTCTTCACGGACTACATGTCACGGCTCATGCGCTACGTGGAGTTCATGAAGCGGGTCGTACCGCTCCACGACGACCTGTTCGACTTCTTCTACGAAGCGCTGCCCGGCTACGAGGAAGTCGGCCGCCGCCGCGTGCTGCTCGGCTGCTGGGGCGCCCTCAACGACCCCGAGTACTGCGACTTCACGTACGCCAACATGACCGACTGGGGCCGGCGCATGTTCGTCACGCCCGGCGTGATCGTGGACGGGAAGCTCGTCACCAACGACCTGACCGAGATCAACCTCGGCATCCGGATCCTGCTGGGCAGCTCCTACTACGAGGACTGGGAGGGCCAGGAGCAGTTCGTCACCCACGACCCGCTCGGCAACCCGGTCGACCCGCGGCACCCGTGGAACCAGCACACCATCCCCTCGCCCCAGAAGCGGGACTTCAACGACAAGTACAGCTGGGTGATGTCCCCGCGCTGGTTCGACGGCAAGGACTACCTGCCGCTCGACACCGGCGGCGGCCCCCTCGCCCGCCTGTGGTCAACCGCCCTGTCCGGGCTGGTGGACATCGGGTACGTGAAGGCCACCGGGCACAGCGTCGTCATCAACCTGCCCCGCACGCTCACCAAGCCGGAGACCACCTTCGAGTGGAAGATCCCGAAGTGGAGCAACGCCCTCGAGCGCAACCGGGCCCGCACCTACTTCCAGGCCTACGCCGCCGCCGTGGCCCTGCACTGTGCGGAGAAGGGCCTGGCGGAGGTGCGCGCCGGGCGGACCCAGACCTGGGAGAAGTTCGAGGTGCCCGACGAGTCCATCGGCGTCGGCTTCACCGAGGCGGTGCGCGGCGTCCTGTCGCACCACATGGTCATCCGGGACGGGAAGATCGCCAACTACCACCCGTACCCGCCGACGCCTTGGAACGCCTCCACCCGTGACAGCTACGGGACGCCGGGGCCGTACGAGGACGCCGTGCAGAACACGCCCATCTTCGAGGAGAACCCGCCGGAGAACTTCAAGGGCATCGACATCATGCGCGCCGTGCGCAGCTTCGACCCCTGCCTGCCGTGCGGTGTCCACATGTACGTCGGCGGCGGCAAGACGGTCAAGTCGATGCACGTCCCCACCGGCCTGAGCGGTCTCGCCGGATGAGCGGCGCGCACAACACGGTGAACGCGGAGGCGGCCGGCCGGCTCGTCGAGGAGGTACTCGACCGGCTGGCCGCCTCCGGCGACCGCGCGGCCTGCGACGCCGCCGAGGAACTCGTACGGGGCCTCATGGAGTTCTACGGCGCCGGCCTCGCCCGCGTGGTGGAACTTGTGGGACGGGACCCGGAGGCCTCCGCCGGTGACGCTTTGGGCGCGCTCCTCGGCGACCAACTCGTGGCGAGCCTGCTGGTGTTGCACGAACTGCACCCCGACGACCCGCACACCCGTATCGCCCGCGCCCTGGACGGCGTACCGCACCCCGTCGAGAACGCCGGCTTCGACCCGGAGAGCGGTGTGCTTCGCCTGCGGCTCACCGGCTCGTCCGGATGTGGCTGCGGCGGCACGCAGGAGGCCGTCGAGCAGGCGGCCACGGACGCTCTCGCCGCCCTGGCACCGGAGGTGACGGAGATCGAACTGGCCGCCCCCGCAAAGGAACCTGCGCTCCTCCAGATCAGCACCGCACCGCACCGCGCCGGCGGCCGTTCACCGGCCAAGGCGCCGTGAGCGCGCCCCAGGCCGGTGCGGACCGGACACGGCGCAGCCCCGGCCCACGGGGCCTGCGCCGCTTCACGTCGCCCCGCCGGACTCCCGAGGAGCGCTGCGAGCTGTGCTCGGCACCGCTCGCCGACGAGCGTCACCACCACCTCGTCGACACCGAGAAGCGAGCGCTGGCCTGCGCCTGCCGCCCCTGCGCCCAGCTGCTGGACCGCACCGGCGGACCTCAGGGACGCTTCCGCGCGGTCCCGGGCCGATTCCTGAGCGACCCCGGTCACCGCATCGACGAGCAGGCGTGGGAGCAACTGCGCATCCCCGTCGGCGTCGCCTTCTTCTTCCGCAACTCCGCGCTCGACCGGCTGGTCGCGCTCTACCCGAGCCCGGCCGGAGCGACCGAGAGCGAGCTGGACCCGGAGTCCTGGCAGTCCGTCCTGGCAGCCACCGAGCTGGCCGGACTCCTCGAACCCGATGTCGAGGCGCTGTTGCTGCGCCGTCAGGAGGGGCGCGTCGAGTGCTTCCTGGTCCCGATCGACATCTGCTACGAACTGGTGGGCCGTATGCGACTGCTGTGGCAGGGCTTCGACGGCGGCGCGGAGGCCCGCGCCGACCTGGAGGCCTTCTTCGCCCTTGTCCGCGACCGGGCCCGTGACCCCCGAGGGAGCCGGTCGTGACCGAGTTCGGCTTCGTGTGCACCGGGGTGCGCGCCGACCCGCACGCCGCGGGCCCCACCCTGGTGTTCCGGCTGCGGATCACCGCATCCCCGCAGACCCGGGTCCACGCCCTGGCGCTGCGCTGCCAGATCCGCATCGAACCCGTCCGGCGCTCTTACGGCGACGGCGAGGCCGCGGCGTTGTCCGACCTGTTCGGGGAACGGTCCCGCTGGGGCAGCAGCCTCAACCCCGTGCAGTTCGCCCAGGTGCCGGTGATGGTCCCCAGCTTCACCGGCGAGGTCGAGACCGACCTGGTGGTGCCCTGCACCTACGACATGGACATCGCGTCCACCCGCTACTTCAACGCCCTGGAAGAAGGGGAGGTGCCGCTGCTGCTGCTGTTCTCCGGAACCGCGTTCACCGGCGCCGGCGGCTTCCACGTCGAGCCGATCCCCTGGGACAAGGAAGCCACCTTCCGGTTGCCGGTGAAGACCTGGCAGGAGATGGTCGACCAGCACTTCCCGGGCTGCGGCTGGATCCGGCTGCCCAGGGACACCATGGACGCGCTGCTCGCGCTCCGGTCTCGGCGCGCCCTGCCCTCCTGGCAGGCGGCGGTCGAGGCTCTCCTCGAAGAGGCCGGGGAGCGGACACCGTGACCACGACCACCACGTTCACCCCCGAGAGCGAGGCCCGGCTGGCCGTCGCGCGCCAGGTCGCCGACGCGGTGCTGTTCGAGGGATACGTGCTCTACCCGTACCGTGCTTCGGCCGCCAAGAACCGTCTGCGCTGGCAGTTCGGTGTGCTCGTGCCACCGGCCTGGACCTCGGCCGCCGATGAGCACGACTTCCAGCACACCGAACTGCTGATGGAACCCAAACGAGGGGCCACGCTCGCCCTCGAAGTCCGCTTCCTGCACACCCGGCGGCGTACCGTGCAACGGCTGCGCTCGGACGGCGGCTTCGAGACGGTGAGCGAACTGCGTCTGGACGACCAGGTGTTGTTCCCCTGGGACGAGGGCCACGAAGAGACGGTCCGGCTCGCCGTCCCCGTCGACGAACTGGCCGACGCCGGCCTCGTCTTTCCCTTCAGCCGGCCGGCAGCCGAGGAGTCCGAACCGGTCACGGACACGGGCGGGCAGGTCGTGGGACGGCTGGTGCGCCGCCGCGAGGAGATCCGCGGCGTTCTGCGGCTGTCGGCGGAGGAGTTGACCGGCCCGTACGCCACGCAGCGGCTGAGCGTGATCGTGGAGAACACCAGCGACTGGACGCCCGGCGAGGACGCCGACCGCGATGCTGCCCTGCCCCGTTCGCTGGTCGCCAGCCACACGTTGCTCTGCCTGGACTCCGGCGGGTTCCTGTCGCTGACCGATCCGCCGGAGTGGGCCAAGGGTGCCTCCGCCGCATGCCGCAACCTGCACACCTGGCCGGTGCTGGCAGGTGAACCGGGCCGCTGCGACCTGGTGCTCTCCTCGCCGATCATCCTGGAGGACCATCCGGCCATCGCCCCCGAGAGCCTCGGTGCCCTGTACGACGCGACGGAGATCGACGAGATCCTCGCCCTGCGCACCGCCGCCCTCACCGACGAGGAGAAACGCGAGGCCCGGGGCACGGACGCACGGGCGGCGGCTGTCATCGACCTGGCCGACTCCATGCCGGCGGAGGTTCTGGAACGACTGCACGGCGCGGTACGCGGCCTGCGCGAGGTGACGACGGCGGGCGCGCCGGCGCACGGCGTGACCACGCTCGGGACGCCCGCCGCCGACGGACCGTCGGATCCCTTCCCGGGAGCCGGCGTCACCCGGCCGGACACCCCCTGGTGGGATCCGGGCGCGGACGCCTCCGTGGACCCGGCCCACGACCATGTCCTGATCGACGGTCAGGCGGTGCGGGCGGGCAGCCGCGTCGTACTGCGGCCGCGGCTGCGGCACTCCGACGCCCAGGATCTCTTCCTCAGCGGTCGGCACGCCCAGGTGGAGGCGGTCCTGCACGACGTCGACGGCGGCGTGCACATCGCGGTCACCGTCGAGGACGACCCGGGCGCCGACATCCGCCGCGAGCAGGGCCGTTTCCTCTACTTCCAGCCCGACGAGGTCGAACCCGCCCCGGAGGACGAGTGACCACCGACGCAACGCCGCGCCCCCGCACCCTGGTCGCCGGGGTCGGCAACATCTTCCTCGGCGACGACGGATTCGGCGTCGAGGCCGCTCGCGTGCTGGCCGGCCAAGAGCTGCCGCCCGGCGTCGAGGTCACCGACATCGGCATCCGCGGTGTCCACCTGGCCTACCAGGTCCTCGACGGGTACGACACGTTGATCCTGCTCGACGCGACGGCGCGCGGAGGCGAACCGGGAACGCTGTACGTGATCGACGCCGCGGAACCCGACGGCGGCCGGTCGTCGCAGACCGTGCCCCTCGACGGTCACCGCATGACACCGGACGCCGTACTGGCCCTGCTGGACACCCTGTGCGCGGGCACCGGCGCCACGCCCCCGAGGCGCACTCTCGTCGTCGGCTGCGAACCCGCCGCCGTCGAGGAAGCCATCGGTCTCAGTCCCCAAGTGGCCGCCGCAGTGCCCGAAGCGGTGCGCCTCGTCACCGAACTGGTCCGCGACCAAGCCGTCGTATGACGTGCAGACAACAGCCCCGGCGAACCGCCGAGGCCCCACCCCCACGGAGGGCACCATGAACAAGCGCATCGTCGGCGGAGCCGCCGCCACCGCCGCAGCCACCGCCATCGCGGCCGTGATCGCGAACATCCTGCCCGACGTCCGGCGTTACCTGCGGATCCGCCGGATGTGACCCGCCGGCCGGCCGTGGTGACGCACATGGGCCGAACGGCCTACGCCGTCCGCTGCCCCCGGCGCGCCGGTCGGCACGCCCCCGGGGCCCGGCCTCTAATGGGCGACGAGAGACAACCCCGGGCCCGGGACGGAGACGCATGCACGAGATGTCCGTCGCCCTGTCCGTGGTGGACCAGGTCGAGCAGGCGGCACGGTCCCGCGGCGCGCGGGGCGTCCAGCACGTTCATCTCGACATCGGCGAACTGGCCGGTGTGGTCCCGGACGCTCTCGGTTTCTGCTTCGAACTCGCCTGTGCCGGGACCGTCCTGGAGGGCGCCCGGCTGATCACCCGGCCCGTCCCAGGCCGCGCCTGCTGCGCATCGTGCGCACGGACCTGGGACACCGGGATGCCGCCCGACATGCTCTGTCCGGACTGCGGCGGCGCGGCGACCGACCTGCTGTCGGGCCGCGAGCTGCGGATCGCGGAGGTGCGCTGGGCCGCGGAGCCCGACGCGCCCGACTCCCCCTGTGCAACCCTCGTCGAGGAGAGCTGACCATGTGCCGTGTAGTCGACCTCCAGCAGGCGGTGCTCGCCAAGAACACGATGGCCGCCCGCATCCTGCGCACCGAACTGACGGCCAAGGGCACGACCGTGGTCAACCTCCTGTCCAGCCCCGGCAGCGGCAAGACGGCCCTGCTGGAGCGGGAGTTGCTGCTCGCCCGCCAGCGTGGCATCCCGTCCGCGGCTCTGACCGCGGACCTCGCGACGGAGAACGACGCCGTACGCCTGGCCCGTTCCGGTGTGCCGGTCAAGCAGGTACTCACCGACGGGCTGTGCCACCTGGAGGCGGACATGCTCGCCGGGCATCTGCACAACTGGCTCCCCGAGGACACCCGTCTGTTGTTCGTGGAGAACGTGGGCAACCTCGTCTGCCCGGCCTCCTACGACCTCGGCGAGTCACTGCGGGTGGTCCTCGCCTCGGTCACGGAGGGCGAGGACAAGCCGCTGAAGTACCCCACCGCGTTCGGCCTGGCGCACCTGGTCATCGTCACCAAGGCCGACCTGGCCGTTCCCGCCGAGTTCGACGAGGCCGCCTTCCGCGCCAACGTCCAGCAGGTCAACCCTGGGGTGGAGGTCGTCCTCAGCTCCGTACGGACCTCGGAGGGCGCCGGTCTGCTGGTGGACCGGGCGCTGGCAACGGCCGAGGGCGCGGAGGTGCATGCCCCGGTGATGGCACGGGCCCAGCCGTGAGCACCACCCACGACGTGGGCGCACCGGGGCAAGCGGCGGCGCCCCTGCTGCGGCGCACCCGTGTCGTCGTGCGCGGCGTGGTGCAGGGCGTTGGCTTCCGGCCGTACGTGTACTCACTCGCGTCGGACCTGCGGCTCGCCGGCCATGTGACCAACACAGGAGACGGCGTCGTCGTGGAGGTCGAAGGCGACGCGGAGGCCGTTGACCGGTTCTGCGCTCGTATCGCGCCCGAGGCCCCGCCCCTGGCGATCGTGGAGTCGGTGGACACCGCCGGCCTGCCGGCCACCGGTGACAGCGGCTTCAGCATCGTCGCCTCGCACAGCGCCGGCCAGGTCCGCACACTGGTCTCCCCGGACACCGCCACCTGCGACGACTGCCTCGCCGAACTAGCCGACCCGGCGGACCGGCGCCACCGCCACCCCTTCATCACCTGCACCCACTGCGGGCCGCGTTTCACCATCGTCACCGGACTTCCGTACGACCGCGAGCACACGACGATGGCGGACTTCCCGCTGTGCCCGGAGTGCACTCGCGAGTACCACGACCCTGCCGACCGCCGCTTCCACGCGCAGCCCGTCGCGTGCCACTCCTGCGGCCCGCGCCTGCGGCTGACGGTCGCACCCGGTGTCGGCGCCCACACCAGTGCCGGCGACGACCAGGTCGACCGGGCGCGTGCGCTGCTCACCGCCGGAGCGATCCTCGCCGTCAAAGGCATCGGCGGGTACCACCTGGCCTGCGACGCGACGAATCCGCGTGCGGTCGACGAACTGCGCCGCCGCAAGGCGCGCGGGAACAAGCCGTTCGCCGTGATGGCCGGGAGCGTCGGAGACGTGGAGCACCTGGTGCACCTGGGTCCCGCCGAACGGGAGTTGCTCACCGGCCGGGTGCGCCCCATCGTCCTCATGCGGCGGCGCACCGGTGTCCCGGCCGGGCCGGGGACCCTCGTGCCGGCCGAAGCCGTTGCGCCCGGCAGTCCCGACCTCGGCGTCATGCTGCCGTACACGCCCGTGCACCACATGCTGCTCGGCGCGGGCGGGCCCCGACTGCTGGTGATGACGAGCGGCAACCTCTCCGGGGAGCCCATCGTCAGCGACGACGACGAGGCCCTCGAACGGCTGGCCGGACTGGCGGACGCCTGGCTCGCGCACGACCGTCCCATTCATGTGCCGTGTGACGATTCGGTCGTACGCGTCTGCGACGGCGAGCCGCTGGTGCTGCGCCGCTCCCGCGGTTACGCCCCGCTGCCGCTCACTCTGCCGGTGCCGGTCGCTCCGGCCCTGGCAGTCGGCGGCGACCTCAAGAACGTCTTCTGCCTCGGGCAGGGCGACAGGGCCTGGCTGTCCGCACACATCGGTGACATGGACGACCTCGCCACCCAGCAGGCCTTCGGCCGCGCCGAGCAGCAGCTGGAATCCATCACCGGCGTGCGCCCCGAACTGCTCGTCACCGACACGCACCCGGCGTACCGATCGGGCAGCTGGGCGCGGCGGCACGCCGGCGGACGCCCGGTGGTTCGTGTCCAGCATCATCACGCGCACATCGCCGCCGTCATGGCCGAGCACGGTCTCGAGGACGGCCGCCGGGTGATCGGGGTCGCCTTCGACGGTACGGGCCACGGCGACGACGGTGCCGTATGGGGCGGAGAGTTCCTGGTCGCGGACTACAGCGGCTGTACCCGATTCGCGCACCTGGCCTACGTACCGCTTCCCGGGGGTGACGCGGCCGTGCGGCGGCCCTACCGCATGGCGCTGTCGCATCTGCGGTCGGCGGGCATCGCGCCCGGCGCGGACCTGCCGTGCACTGCCGCCTGTCCGCCGGAGGAACTGGCTCTGCTGCGGCAGCAGTTGGAACGGGACCTGAACTGCGTGCCCACATCCAGCATGGGACGGCTCTTCGACGCCGTCTCGTCCCTGGCAGGCGTCTGCCACCGCGCCGAGTACGAAGCACAGGCGGCCATCGAGCTGGAAGCCGCCGCTGTCGCCGCGGGAGCCGAGGACGAGGACCCGCGCTACGCCTTCCGTCTGACGGGAGATGTCCGGTCGCCCGGTGCGCCGCCGTTGACCGCCGATCCGGCGCCGCTGCTGGCCGCTGTCGTCGAGGACGTACGGCAGGCAGTCCCTACCCCGGTCGTCGCCGCCCGTTTTCATCTCGCCGTCGCCCGGCTCGTACGCACGGTGTGCGCCCTGGCCCGCGAGACCAGCGGCCTGGAGACCGTCGCGCTGTCCGGCGGGGTGTTCTCCAACGCGCTGCTGTCCTCGGCCTGCGCCCTCGGCCTGCGCGCTGACGGGTTCAACGTACTTCGCCACCACCGGATCCCGCCGAACGACGGGGGGCTGGCGCTCGGCCAGCTCATCGTGGCCGCCCGCGCCACGGCACGTGCCGGATCGACGGACACGGGCTCCACAGGGCGAGAGTGAGGAGACACATATGTGCCTGGCCGTACCTGGCAGAGTGCTGGGGGTCGAGGAACGGGACGGCACGCGTATGGCCACCGTCGATTTCGGCGGTGTGGTCAAGGACGTGTGCCTGGAGTACCTGCCGGACCTTCAGGTGGGTGAGTACACGATCGTCCATGTCGGCTTTGCCCTGCAACGACTGGACGAGGAGTCGGCCCGCAGGACGCTGGAGCTGTTCGAGAACCTCGGCATGCTCCAGGAGGAGTTCGGCGACCCGTGGGAGCAGGCCGCGCAGGCCGACGGCAACGGACCCGCCGCCGGGGAGGTGCTGCGGTGAAGTACATCGACGAGTTCCAGGACCCGGAACTGGCAGCACGACTGCTCGACGACATCAGGGCCACCGTCACCAGGCCATGGGCGCTCATGGAGGTGTGCGGCGGCCAGACGCACACCATCATCCGTCACGGCATCGACCAACTCCTGCCGGACGAGGTGGAGTTGATCCACGGACCGGGCTGCCCTGTGTGTGTGACGCCGCTGGAGGTGATCGACAAGGCCCTGGAGATCGCTTCGCGCCCCGACGTCATCTTCTGCTCCTTCGGCGACATGCTCCGGGTGCCGGGCACCGGCCGCGACCTGTTCCAGGTACGCGGCGAGGGCGGCGACGTCCGGGTGGTCTATTCGCCGCTCGACGCACTGCGGATCGCTGAGGAGAACCCGGGCCGGGAGGTCGTCTTCTTCGGCATCGGCTTCGAGACCACGGCCCCGCCCAACGCGATGACGGTCTACCAGGCCCGCAAGCGCGGCATCCGCAACTTCAGCCTGCTGGTCTCGCACGTACGGGTCCCGCCTGCGATCGAGGCGATCATGCAGTCGCCGGACTGCCGCGTCCAGGGCTTCCTCGCGGCCGGTCACGTGTGCAGCGTGATGGGGACGGGGGAATACCCGGGGCTCGCCGAGCGGTTCCAGGTGCCCATCGTGGTCACCGGGTTCGAACCCTTGGACATCCTCGAAGGCGTGCGGCGCACCGTACGGCAGTTGGAGCGGGGCGAGCACACGGTGGAGAACGCCTATCCGCGTGCCGTCCGGGACGAGGGCAACCCCGCCGCGCGGGCGATGCTGGACGACGTCTTCGAGGTGACCGACCGGGCCTGGCGCGGCATCGGCGTCATCCCCGACAGCGGATGGCGGCTGTCCGAGCGCTACCGGGACCACGACGCCGAACACCGCTTCCAGGTCGGGGACATCACCACCCTTGAGCCGGCCGAGTGCCGCAGCGGGGAGGTGCTGCAGGGGCTGCTGAAGCCCCACGAGTGCGAGGCCTTCGGCACCACGTGCACCCCGCGCTCGCCGCTCGGAGCCACGATGGTCTCCAGCGAGGGCGCGTGCGCCGCCTATTACCTGTACCGGCGGCTCGATCTGCCGGCCCGTCCGGCGCAGACCCCGCCAACGGCCGTGACGCCGACGGCTTCCGTCACGTCGACCCAGACCCTGGAGGGCAGCCCCGTTGTCTGACACCTACGCAGCGCCGGACATGCTGTCCTTGGCCTGCCCCGCTCCACTGCGTGACCGGCCACGCGTGGTGATGGGCCACGGCGGAGGCGGCGCCCTGTCCGCCGAACTCGTCGAGCAGGTCTTCCTGCCGGCGCTGGGGGGCTCGGACCCCGCGCCGCTGACCGACTCCGCCGCCGTCGAGCTCGGCGGGGCACGGCTCGCCTTCTCCACCGACTCGTTCGTGGTGCGGCCTCTTTTCTTCCCCGGCGGCAGCATCGGCGACCTTGCCGTGAACGGCACGGTCAACGACCTCGCGATGAGCGGGGCACGCGCGGCCTACCTCTCGTGCGGCGTCATCCTGGAGGAGGGCGTCGAGATCGACACCGTCTCCAGGGTGGCCGAGGCGCTCGGCGCCGCCGCCCGCACCGCAGGTGTGCGGGTGGTGACGGGCGACACCAAGGTCGTGGAGGCCGGACACGGCGACGGCATCTACATCAACACCTCGGGCATCGGCCTCATCCCTCCCGGAGTCGATCTGCGTCCGCAGCGAGTGGTCCCCGGTGACGTGGTCATCGTCAGCGGGAGCATCGGCGCCCACGGTGTCGCGATCATGAGCGTGCGAGAGAACCTGCGGTTCGAGGTCGAGATCGAGAGCGACTGCGCGGCACTGGGCGGACTCGTCGAGACCATGCTCGCCGTCACCAAGGAACTGCACGTCCTGCGCGACCCGACCCGCGGGGGCCTGGCCGCCTCGCTCAACGAGATCGCGGCGGCCTCGGGAGCCGGGATCGTCATCCAGGAGCGCGCGGTCCCGGTTCCGCCCCCGGTGGCCAACGCCTGCGCCGTTCTGGGCCTCGACCCGATGTACGTGGCCAATGAGGGAAAGCTCGTCGCCTTCGTCGCCCGGGACCACGCCGACGCGGTCCTCGCCGCGATGCGGGCCCATCCACTCGGCGGCGAGGCGGCGATCATCGGCGAGGCGGTCGAGGACCATCCGGGCATGGTGGTGGCCCGCACCGGTCTCGGCGGCACGCGCGTGGTGGACATGCCGATCGGCGAACAGCTGCCGCGGATCTGCTGATCGGACTCGGCGCCGGACTCGCGGGTACACGGGGTCCGGCGCCGCGCCCGTCAGGCCGTGCGGCCGTTCAGGCGGGCCGGCCGCGCCTGCCGCGATGAGTGTCCAGGGTCCAGGTGTGGGTGCAGCCCGGGCACTGGAGATGAACTCGGGCGCCCTCGTTGCCTATGAGGTAGCGCCAGTGCACCGGGCAGTTGCGCCGCCCCGCGCAGGTCGCGCAGTCGCGCGCGTCGTCGCAGCCGGGACAGGGGACCCAGGCCCGGCGGGCCCGGTCGGCCTGCGGATCAATGGGAAGCCGCATCGCCCGCGTCCCGTCCCGGCAGCACGCCGGCCTCCACCAGCATGGCGAACGTCCGCTCCTGCTCCGCGTCCAGGCCGGAGTACAGCAGGCGGTGAGCCGCCTCCTCCGAGCGGAGCGCGGCGACGGGGTCCCAGTCGGGTCCGAGCGCGGCGAGCACCTCTGCCCGTCTCCGGGCCTCCTCCAGAGTGAGGTCGATGGTGAAGGCCAGGTGGTCGGGGCGGGAGCTGTCATCCATGGGGCGGTGCTTTCGCGGGGAACGGGTGGGCCCGCCACGTCTACCAGAGCGGGCCGCCGCGCGGGAAGGCGCTGTGACCGACCTCATTCACCGCCGATTCGACGCCGCACCGGCGCTCCCCCGTTTCCACGAAGGAGCAGCCGGATGCCGATCGGGACCGGTTGCCGCCCCGCTGCCGCCGCGGCGCGCCGCGACACCGGAGCGGCCGGCAGACGTCAGACCACCGGTGCCGGGAAGGTCGGGTACTCCACCCCTGAGACGTGCTGGACGACGCGGATGACCTGGCAGGAGTAGCCGAACTCGTTGTCGTACCAGAGGTAGAGGATCGCGTTGTCGCCGTCGACCTTGGTGGCGCCGGCGTCGACGATCGAGGCGTGGCGCGAGCCGATGAAGTCGCTCGATACCGCGTCGGGGGCGCTGATGAAGTCGATCTGGCGCTTGAGCGGCGAGGTCAGCGACACGTTGCGGAGGTAGTCGAGGACCTCCGCGCGGGTGGTCTCGCGGCCGAGCCGCAGGCTGAGGATGGCGATCGAGACGTCCGGCACCGGGACGCGGATCGAGCTGCCGGTGATCGGCGCCTTGAGGTCGGGCAGCGCCTTGGCTACGGCGGACGCGGCACCGGTCTCGGTGATGACCATGTTGAGCGGCGCCGAACGGCCGCGGCGGTCGGAGCTGTGGTAGTTGTCCAGCAGGTTCTGGTCATTGGTGAACGAGTGGACGGTCTCCACGTGGCCGCGCAGGACGCCGTACTCGTCCGCCATCGCCTTCAGCGGCGGGACGATCGCGTTGGTGGTGCAGGAGGCGCAGGACAGGATCTGCTCGTCCGGCTTGATCATGTCGTGGTTGACGCCGTGGACGATGTTCGGGACATCGCCCTTGCCCGGCGCGGTCAGCACGACCTTGTCGATGCCGGGACGCAGGTGCTTCGACAGGCCTGCGCGGTCGCGCCACTTGCCGGTGTTGTCGATGAGGATGGCGTCCTTGATGCCGTACGCCGTGTAGTCGATCTCCGTCGGGTCGCCGGCGTAGATCACCTTGATCTCGTTGCCGTTGGCGATGATCGTGCTGTTCGCCTCGTCGACGGTGATCGTTCCCTGGAACTGGCCGTGGATCGAGTCACGGCGCAGCAGCGAGGCGCGCTTGACGATGTCCTGGTCGCCGCCCTGGCGGACGACGATGGCACGCAGCCGCAGGCCGTTGCCGGAGCCGGCCTTCTCGATGAGCAGGCGGGCGACGAGGCGGCCGATGCGGCCGAATCCGTACAGGACGACGTCGCGCGGCTCGCCGCGCTCGATCTTGTTGGCACCCGTGGCGCCGGAGACGGCCTCGGCGGTGAACTCCTCCACCGTCAGGCCGCGCTCGTCGGCCTTGTACGTCGCGGCGAGCATGCCGATGTCGATCTGGGAGGGGCCGAGATCGAGCGTGGTGAGAGCCCGCAGGAACGGCAGCGTCTCGGTGACCGAGAGCTCCTCACCGGCGATCTGCCGGGCGAACCGGTGGGTCTTGAGGAGGCTGACCACCGACTTGTTCACCAAGGAGCGGCTGTGAAGCAGGACGGTGACGTCCCGCTCCCGGTGCAGCTTCCCAATGATGGGGATCATCGACTCCGCGATCTCCTCGCGGGTCTGCCAATTGGTGAACGAGTCGTCTTTGACAGTCACAGGTATATCTTTCGAGCTAGGCGGTGCTCATATGCTAACCCCCGGCGAAGATGATCTTTTGAGCGGTACCGCCCGAGCGGGATCCGGTCCCTTCCCGGTCCCCGCGCCCGCCCCTCGACGGTGGAGCTAGAAGTTGCCGTAGTTGACCTGCCAGGTGGGCAGGCCCATGCGGCGCCAGACGGCGACCACGCGGTCGCGGTCGTCCAGCGAGACCCTGACCGCGTAGCGGTGACGTACATGCGCATCGAACAGTTCGGCCTTCACGACGTCGTCACGGCGGCCGTCACCCGCGGCACGCATCCACAGCTCGTCGTACGGCACCTCGTGGCGCTCCAGCCACGCCTCCGTCTGCGGCCGGTGCTCTTCGCCGCGCCCGGACAGGAGCACGATCACGTCGCTGTCGGCGCGCTGGAAGGAGCGCAGGGCCTGGCGCACCGAGACGTTGAGCAGGTCCTCACCGCAGCGGGTGAAGTCGTAGGGCCCGCGGGCGCCTCTGATGGCGAGTGTGCCGTCGATGTCGCACATCACCGCCGCCGGCAACGCCGGGTCGGCGACGTACGGTTCGACGGCCGGCTCGTCGTTCAGCCACGTGTCGGTGAGGCGCCAGCCGCCACGGGTGGATTTCGCATGCTTGTCGGCCAGGATGCGGATGATCTCCTCGCCGACGGCCCTGGGGCGGCCGGCGTCCCGGCGGATGCACTCTTCGACCGGTACGTCGGTGAAGTCGTGCACGACGAAGGTGGCCAGTCCGGCGACGGCGGCCTTCAGCCGCTTGGGGATGTGGGGTGTCAGGTGCGTGTTGTCGACGACCACGTCGAAGCCGCCGTCAACGGCCGCCCGCACGGCGGCGTCCTGGACCGCCAACACGGTCTGCTCATGCGCGTGCGACCGGCCCCGCTCGGGCGCCGGTATGTCGAGCATGGCCCGCAGGTCGTCGAGGTTGACCCGGCGTATCCGGCCCTCGGACTCCGCCTGGAGCTTGCGGGCGGCAGTCGTCTTGCCCGAGGCGGGCAGCCCCGTCATGACGTGTACTACGGGCACTGGTCAGTTCTCCTCGTCGGTCGTGAACGGGTCGGACGGCTCCGGCCGCAGGGATCGGTAGGTGACAAGCTCGGTCGGGCGCCCGTCGAGGCGCAGGAACATGGTGGAGCGGATGCTCGCGTCCGGCAGCGCCTGGGCGGCGCGGGCGAAGGCGCCCCGGTCGGCGCGGAGATGCGCGATCGACTCGAAGGCCTCGTCGATGGCGCGCTCACGGTTCGCGGCGTCGCGCTCGATGCGCGTGATCACCTCGCGCACCCATGTGTCGAACTCGTCCGGCACCTGCTCCAGCAGTGCGTCGAGCGGCCTGCCCGATGCCTCGATGTCCGCGAGCGAGCAACCGAGGGCCTGGGCCGTCTGCTTGGCAGGCAGACCGGCGAAGCGCTGGATGCCGTGGCTGCGCCAGATGTCCCGCTCGGTGACGCCGGTCAGGACCTTGTGGAGCCGTACGTACTCGGAGAGCTTGGCCTTGGCCCGTACACCGGACGCGAAGCGAAGGACGAAGCCCTCGGCGTCGGTGCCCGTGGCGGTCCGCCCGCCGGGCATCGTGTTCGACTCGGTCAGTGCGAGCAGTTCGGCGGCGGCATGGCGGGCCACACCGTGACCACCGAGCCGATCTCCTTCCAGTCGCCGGCGGCCTCGTCGAGGGGTATCTCCGAGCCGTCCTTGGCGAACGCGGCGAGGAGCACCAGGTCCCGGCGGTCGCCGTAGTCGACGACGATCCGGTTCTGCGGGTACAGGATCTCCGCGAGGTAGGTGACACCGGGGGTCAGAGCCGAGGTGTCCTTGGCGTCGAGGCGGCGCTGCGCCCAGGTCGCCTGTGTGCTGATGAACGATCCTTTGGAGGCGACCCGCCACCGGCCCGCGTAGTGGAAGACGACCGCGAGGCTGCCGTCGACCTTGTCGTACACCTCGAACGGCTCGTCCGGCAGGGCGGGCGCGTACGGCTGACCGGCCTCGTGCTCGCCGACGTTGAAGAACTTCGGCAGCGGCAGCGCGACGATCTCGCCCGTGGCGTCGTCGGCGACGAGGCCACGGCAGCGCGTGGTCACCTCGTTCCAGATCCGCTCGTACTGGCAGGTCTGGGTGTAGGTGTAGATCGACAGCGGCAGCTCGGGGTGCGACTTGCGCGTGACGTGCCCGGCATCGAGTGCGGCCGTCAACTCCTGCGGCGGCAGCAGCTCCTGAAGAGTCAGGTGGGCCTGGCTCATGGGTTCCTCCCGGATTGAGATGCGTGATTCTTTCGTGCGGGAGGCGCTGACCGACAGCGATTTTGTGCGGTGCGGCGGCGAGAGACGCAGGTCACGGCGGAGCACCCATGCCCCCATCTGCATGCCTTGCACCATATTCGGCATACTTTGGGTGAATTTGCTCCAGTCATGAGCAGAGACCACCACATCGGCTCGACCAGCAGGAGAGCGTTGCCATGACTGGCGTATCCGACCCGCACCGGAATTCGTCCGCCGCATTGCCCGACTGTGCCACCGAGCCGATTGCCGGGATTCTGGCCGAGTTCGTGGGCGAGCGTATGGGTGACCGGATTTCGCAGGGTCAGGAGCCTGTCCTGCGACCGGTCTTCGTCAAGTATCACGGCACTGCCCGCGGCGTTCTGACGGTCGTCCCCGATCTGCCGCCGGAACTCTCCATCGGATTTCTCAGGGTCGCTCAGGAGCAAGAAGGCGGTCTGTCCGCCTGGGTGCGGTTCTCCAGCGACACTCTGCCGAGCCGCACAGATTTCCGGCGGACCGTCGGGATGGGCATCAAGCTGTTCGGCGTTCCCGGTCCGAAGCTGTTGGAGGAAGAGAGCCAGGCGGACACGCAGGACCTCGTGGTCCAGAACCACGACGTCTTCTTCGTCGACACCGCCCAGGACTTCTGCGAATTCCAGCAGGACCCCGTGGCGTACCAGAACGCCCACCCCGACACCCGCCGCATCCTCGAGGAGATGCGAAAGCCGGAGGAAAGCGCGCTGAAGGCCACCTACTGGGGTGTGCTGCCGTACGCCTTCGGGCCCGACCGGTACGTGAAGTACAAGCTCGTGCCGGTCGGCTGCCCGCCCGGTGACCCGCAGGCTGCGCCACCGGACGAGGATCCCTCATTCCTGCGCAGCGATCTGCGGCACCGTCTGTCCGCCGGCGAGGCCGTCTTCGATGTGATGCTGCAGTTCCGCACGGACCCGGACCGGATGCCGCTGGACCGCGCCACCGTGCGCTGGGAGGAGGCGCAGAGTGTCCCCGTCCGCGTGGCAAGGCTGACCCTGCATCAACAGGACACCCTGGCCCGTGGCCAGGACGCCTACGGCGACAACCTCGCCTACAACCCCTGGCACAGCCTGCCCGAGCACCGGCCGATCAGCAGCGTCGCCGAGGCGCGGAAGGTCGTGTACCTCGCGTCGGCGGCACGACGTCGCGACGCGAACGGCATTCCGGCGACGGAGCCGGGTCCCGCGCGGCCGGCGTCTGTCGAACCGCACGGGCGCGACACGCGGATCGTGAGGGCCGCGATCCATCCCGCGATCGGAGTGGCTCGGGTCGGTGACAGCGCCGACCAGTTCATCCTCGCCCCGGAGGTCGACGATCCTCCTCCCCTTGCCACCGGCACCTACAAGGACGCGACGGGCGCCCTCAAGCGTCAGGCGGCGCGCTTTCGTGTCTACGGCTACAACGCCGCCGGCGAGCCCGTCGCCGAACTCACGGCGGACAATGCCGACCTGCGCTGGACGGTCCATGTGGCCAACAAGAAGGCGGCGTGGTACCAGTTCCAACTGGCCCTGGACATCCCGGAGGCAGCCCAGGCAGCACAGAGCGCACTGCGCAACGCCATGGTTCCGGCCGGAGAGCGGAACAAGTTGGTCATCGACCCCGGGCACAGGTCGATCCGCGGCCGGGACCGCGGGGGGCGACCCGAGTACCGGTTCGACACGGGCTACTTCTTCGAGAAACCCGTGTATCTGGGTGAGCTGCGCACCGATGGCGCGGGCCGGCTGATCTTCCTCGGCGGCCGCGGTGTCTCCGCCTCCAAGAACAACACCCAGGCAGAGCATTTCGCGAACAACGACGGCTGGCACGACGACACCTCCGACGGTCCGGTGACCGCGCAGGTGCGCATCGACGGCCGGGCCGTACCGGTCGATCCGGCCTGGGTGGTGGTGGCTCCGCCGAACTTTGCGCCGGAGCTCAAGTCCGTGCGGACGCTGTACGACTTGCTGCGGGACACCTTCGTGTCCGCCGGAATGCTGTCGGCCCCACGCCGGGTCTCGTTCACCCGCGACGTGTTTCCGGTACTGCGGCGGTTGTGCGACCTGCAATGGGTCAACCGAGGGTTCGCGGCCCAATTCGGACACGGTGGGCGCGAACACTTCCTGGCCCCCGATCGGCTGGCCGAGCTGGCCGACCCCAGCTCCCGCCACGACGAACTGCGTCAGCAGATCTGGGCCATGATGCGGGATCCCGATCGCGACGGACTCTCTCCCGTGCCGTGGCCCCCGCTCTATGGCGACACGATGAGTCTGCGGCCCATCTCCGCGCGGCAGCATCTGGCGCTCTCTCCGCTGCAGTACCGGTTGCTGGCCCGCTGGGCCGCCGGAGACTTCGACGCCGACCACGATCCGGCGGCGGCAGCTCCCACGTCTCTCGACGCCCTGCCCTTGGCGGAACGTCCCCGGACACTCGACCGGGCGGCCCTGTCCTTCTGTCTGGCCGACGCGTTCCATCCCGGCTGCGAGCTCTCCTGGCCGATGCGCCATCCCACCATGTACTCCGCGCCGTTCCGGGTGCGGCACCGCGATCCCGGCACACCCCAGCCGTCGTACGGCACCGTACTCACGCCACAGACGGCACTCTCCGTCGACGGTCCTCTGTACGAGCAGGGTCCGGGCGATCTGACCCGCTGGATGGCCGTGCCCTGGCAGACCGACACCGCCCGTTGCCGCTCCGGCTACTACCTGGGCTACGGCCCGCGATACGACCCGTACCTCCCCACGTTCTGGCCTGCGCGGGTGCCCAACCATGTCCTGACGGCAGAGGACTACGAGAAGGCCATCGACCCCTCCAGCACCTCCGAGGAGCGCCTTACCGCCTTCGAACGCCGAGCCGTCTGGGACAGATGGCTGCCCGCCGATCGCATCGAGCAGATGAACGCCATGGTCAAGGACTTCGGCAAGCTCGGCCTCATCGAACGGCGGGTGGGGCCCGCTGCGGGTCCCGACCTCCCCGCGACGATGCTGGTGGAGTCCGAGGTGGGCTTCCACCCCGAGCAGGCCCCGCCCGAGCTGCGGAGCCTCCTGTGCCTGCACGTACCCGAGGCCGCCGACCCCGAGCTGAGGGAGGCTGCCGTGGCCGCTGCCATCAGCCAGGCCGACGTGCCGGACGAAGAGGTGATGGCGGGCTTCTTCGACAAGGTCGTACGGTTCCCGGGCGATCAGTGACCGCCCGCATCCGGCCGGCCGCTCCCGCGGAGCCGGGCGAACACTTCGAGGCCGTCGTGGCGGGAGGTGGCCCGGCAGGCGCCGTCGCGGCTCTGGTACTGGCGCGGGGCGGGCGTCGCGTTCTTCTCGTCGACGGGCCCACCGGCGGGTCGGGGCTCTCCACGCTCAAGGTCGGAGAGACTCTGCCGCCCGCGGCCCGGCCGTTGCTGCACGATCTGGGCCTGTGGTCCGCTTTCACCGCCGAGGCACACCTTCGCTGCGCGGGCACCTACGCGTCCTGGGGATCGGAGAAGCTCCACGGCCGGAGCCACCTCTACGACCCGCACGGTCATGGCTGGCACCTCGACCGGATCCGGTTCGACGCGTTCCTGCGCGACGCGGCGGAGAAAGCGGGCGCCCGCTTGTTGAGGGCCCACGTCGTGCGGCACCTCACCGACGCCGGAGAACCACGCGTGGTGATCCGTGAACAGGGACTCCTCAAAGAGGTGCGCTGCGACTGGGTCGTGGACGCGACCGGTCGCCGTGCCGTGATCGGCCGCCAACGGGCCGTCCGGCGCAGGCAGGACCGACTCGTGGCTGCATTCGCCCTGTTCAGTCACCGTGTTCCCGGTCATCACACCGAGGACTCGGAGCTCCGTACGCTGGTCGAGGCGGTACCCCAGGGCTGGTGGTACACGGCCCGAGTTCCTGACGGGCGGCTGGTCGCCCATCTGACCGACGTCGACCTCGCCGAAACCGGACTGCGCACCGCCGAGGGCTTCCTCGGCAGCGTCGCGAGGACCCGGCACATCCGGGTCCGTCTCGACGGCTACGACCCGGCACATGTCCCGGCGCCGCGCTGGACCGCAGCCCACGGGCTGCGTCTGTCCACGCCAACCGGTCCTGGATGGGTCGCCGCCGGAGACGCCGCAATCGCGTTCGACCCGCTGTCCTCGCAGGGCATCCTCACGGCCCTGCACACGGGAGCCCGCGCCGGCCAGACCGTTGACCTGTGCCTGGCCGGCGAGACAGGCGCCGTCGCGGCATACGCCGCATTCCTGGATCACATCGCGGACGCCTACCGCCGCCATCACGCGGAGTCCTACCACCAGGAGCAGCGCTGGCAGAAGCACGCTTTCTGGCAGCGCCGACAACGCTCACCATGAATGCCCCTCGCGACGACGACTCCCGGCCCTCCTCCGTCCGGCCCATGCCGCTCGCGGAGGCAGGGCTTGCGCATGACAGTGGACAACAAAGGCGAGAGCCTCGCTTCGACGACAGGAGAGCGCTGTGAGTTCCCCCGCACCCACCCCCAAGTCACCGGCCGACATTCAGCTGGACCAGGAGGGCCGCATCGTCATCAACGCGCCGGAGCTCGCCGCGGCGCTGAGGAGCGCCCATATCGCCACGGCGGGGTTCAGGCCGACCAACGGTGTTTGCCCGATCGTCAACGCCGTAGTGGGCTGCGGATCCGGCGGGCCGCAGATGTGAGTTCCGGCAGCCCTCGGCCCGCACCGAAGTTCCTCAGCCCCGAACAATCACGTCTGGACAGGTACGCATGGGTGAGATCGCCGACACCTCCCGCCGTGGGGACGCCGCCTTTCAGGAAGAGCTCTCGTCAGCGCTGACAGACCAAACGCTGCACTTGATTCTCCTCCCCACAGAGCAGTGCAACTTCCGCTGCACCTACTGCTACGAGGACTTCGCGATCGGCCGAATGGAGCGGGAGACGGTCGAAGCGCTCAAGCTGCTGCTCAACCGGCGCTTCGCCGACCTGCAGCGGCTGGACATCGCATGGTTCGGCGGCGAACCCCTGCTGGCCCAGGCCATCGTGGAAGAGATCTCGGCCCACGTGATGACGTCCGTCGCCGACCGCCCGGAATTTCAGTACCAGGGCGACATGACGACCAACGGCTATCTGCTCGACGTTCCCACAGCGGAGAAACTCGCAGGGCTCGGCGTCACGATCTACCAGATCTCCCTCGATGGCCCGGAATCCGTACACGACACGACTCGGGTCAGAAGCAACGGCGGCGCTTCGTTCCAGCGCATCTGGCAGAACCTGCTCGCGATCCGGGACAGCCGGCTCCCGGTGCGGATCCTGCTACGGATCCATCTCACCCCGGAAAACCTGCCGTCGATGCCAGAATTCCTGCGCCAGGTACGTGACACATTCCTGGGCGACAGCCGATTCTCCGTCAGCCTCAAGCCCGTGGAGCGGATGGGTGGGCCCAACGACGAGACCCTGGAAGTCCTTTCGAAGCAAGCCAGGGCGGAAGCTGTCGGACAACTGGAGGCGGTAGTCCGGGCCGGGGTGCCTGCCTCTCGTACTCCCTCCGGGCCGGACGTCTGCTACGCCGCCCGCCCCAACTCCCTGGTGATTCGCGCGAACGGACGCATCGCAAAGTGCACCGTGGCGCTCTCCGATCCGTCCAACGACATCGGCCGACTCGCGTCGGACGGCACAATCCACATTGACGACGCACGCCTGACTCCATGGCTGCGCGGCTGGGCAAACGGCGACTGGACAGCCGTCGGCTGCCCCTACGTCGGCATGCCCCGTTCGGCCTCGCCGCTCCTGCAGATCAGCGCGGGGCCTCGCCGACAGGCCAGGACATAGGCGAGGGACAGTGCCGAGCGTCGCGTCGACGCGCTGTCCGCCCGCCGGCAGGGCAGGGGGACGCGGCGGCTGACGCGCCAAGTCCACCGGCCCTGCACTCATCAGGCGTTGGGGTCGAACGGAATACCGGCCGGCTTGGCCTTCTCCAGGTGGTAGTTGAAATTGCCATCCTTGAGGCCGAAGACGGCGCTGCCGAAGTTGGCCTGGCTCAGCTTGTCGCGCAGACCCGCCGGGTAGCCGTTCCAGCCGACCAGCCTGGGGAACTGCCAGCTGTGGTAGTGGTTCTCCGGCGGCTCGTCGTTGGCGCTCGCGGGGCGGAAAGCGTGCGTGCTGATGCCGTCCTTGTGATAGACGATCTTGGGGTGCGTCCCGTCCCAGCGGATCTGGTCACGGCCGTAGGTGTTGAAGTTGCCGTGGGCAGAGGTGGAGACGTACTTGGCCTCGTTGTTCTGCACCCACACCACGACGTGCTCCCAGTCGTGACGGTGCCCGCCGAGACTGCTGCCGGCGATGGCCTGGTCCTTCTCGAAGTAGAGGCCGTACATGATGGCGCACCAGCCGTTGTTGCACTTGTACCGCGCGTATCCGTTGGTGTTGTCCAGGTCCGACTGGTCGTGGCACTGGCCGTTGACCGCGCCGGACGGGTTGAGTCCGCCGTTTATGGTCCCGTCCGTGCCTATCGCCGGCGTGGAGTAGCAGCCGTCCCCGTCGTAGTCGTAGGCGGGTTGGAACGTCTGCTCCAGCCCGTCCGCGTTGGCGGGCAATGCGCTGGGAGGCGCGGCGAAAGCGCTGCCCGGGAAAGCGATGACCAGCGCCATGGCGCTGCCGACGATGAGCGAACCCTTACGGATGCGCGAGCCAGTCTTCAAAGCGTCCTCCTGATCGACCGCGGCGTGGGGCACGCGATCCGGTTGACATGCCCAGCTCAGCGTGTCCGAACCTCGTTGACGCGCCCGGCGTCGACAGGTGTCAGAGCGATGAAAGGTCAACCAAATACAGGGGGTTGCCACGACGAAGGGCCCGACTCCGCAGAGTCGGGCCCTTCGTACGCGCGAAAACTCTGGTGCGCTCAGCCGTCCTTGGTCGCCGGCTCCAGGACGAAGACCGGGATCTGGCGGTCGGTCTTCTTCTGGTAGGCCGCGTAGTCGGGGTACGCCTCGACCGCACGCGCCCACCACACGTCCTTCTCCTCGCCCGTCACCTCACGGGCGGTCATCTCCTGGCGCACCGGGCCGTCCTGCAGCTCCACATGGGGGTCGGCCACCACGTTGTAGTACCAGACCGGATTCTTCACCGCTCCGCCGAGCGAGGCCACCACCGCATAAGTGCCTTCGTGCTCCACTCGCATGAGGGGCGACTTGCGGACCTTGCCGCTCTTGGCGCCGCGGGTCGTCAGGACGATGACCGGCATTCCACGCATCGTCGTGCCCTTGGTGCCGCCGGAGCTCTCGTAGAGATCGACCTGGTCACGGACCCACTTCGTCGGGCTCGGCTCGTACTCACCATCAAGAGGCATGGCATCCATCCTGTCGTCGAGGACTCACGTACCGTGTGGAACGTGCCTGGTCCACGCAATCATTCCGGGCGGCCGGGTCTTCGATGCCGCGCGCTGCAACGGCGTTGCAACCTTGCCGGTGCTCTGCTGTCGGGATGACACCGTCCCCGCGCGTGGAGCTGACCCCGGCCGCCGCCGATCTGTTGCGCCGGCTGCGGGCGGCGCACGGTCCCTTGATGTTCCATCAGTCGGGCGGCTGCTGCGACGGCAGTGCGCCCATGTGCTATCCGCAGGGCGAATTCCGTACGGGTCAGTCCGACGTCCTGCTGGAGGACCTCCACGTCGAGGGCGTCGCCGAGGACATCTCGTTCTGGATCTCGAAGAGTCAGTACGAGTTGTGGAGCCACACCCGGCTCGTCGTCGATGTCGTCGAAGGCCGGGGCAGCGGCTTCTCGCTGGAGGCGCCGGAGGGAGTGCGGTTCCTCATCCGGTCGCAGCTGATCGGCGACTGAGGGCGCTCAGGG
This sequence comes from Streptomyces sp. NPDC020681, assembly GCF_044334895.1. NCBI lineage: Bacteria > Bacillati > Actinomycetota > Actinomycetes > Kitasatosporales > Streptomycetaceae > Streptomyces > Streptomyces sp. NPDC020681. Next base: position 417,023 of record NZ_JBIRTX010000005.1, read on the forward strand.
CTTGAGGCTGCCGACCACCTCGGCGGTGGCCGCGATTCCCTCGGTGATGGTCGGCGCCATGCTCGTGCCCGCGAGAAAGAAGCCGAGCATGGCGCAGACGATGGCGTGGGAGAGCTTCAGTCCGCCGTTGCGCACAAAGATCACCGCGAGCACCACCAGCAGCAACACGATCGAGATCGAAATGGCCATCGCCAACCTCCTCCGCCGCGCCGGAGTTGCGGCGTCCGGCCGTCAGTCTGGCGCAGCGGAGGGGCCGTACGGCCGACTGGCGTGTCCGCCGTACGGGTGTTGTCTGCTGGTGAGTTCGATTACTCGCGACTACTCGCCGCGCGCGCGGAGGAAGCGCTCAAGTCCTGCCAGGTCGTCCGTGTTGATGTGATCGATGCGGGCTGCGAGCAGCTCGGTCCAGAAGGCGTCCCGTGCCGGTCCCGGCGTGTCGGGCGTGGCCCAGAAGCGAACGCGCTGACCGTGGTCGTGAGCCTGAGCGACGAGCGCGTGCAGCTTGGCCCGCTCGGCGGCGGGGAATTGGCCGGTACCCGCCCAGGTGAAGCTCTGGGTCCAGTTGCTGGAGATCAGCGGGATGAAGGACGCGGGAGCGGTGGTGCCGAGGTCGTCGAGGCGACCGTCGTAGAACGCGTACCGCACGCGCTGCGCCTCCATCGGCACGCGGGCGGCACGGTCGCCGGAGATGACCGGGGTGACGGCGCCGAAGTGGACACGGCCGTTGACGTAGCTGCTCAGCATGCGGCGGTAGCGCTGGAGCTGACGGTCGAGCTCCAGGTAGCAGTTGATGCCGTCCGTCTTGATGTCGATCAGAAGCTGGACCGGGCGCCGGTAACCGCGGTACACGGAGCCGTGGTTGGCCTTCACGCGGGCCAGCAGCGGGTCGAGGTAGAGCGAGCGCAGCGTGCGCGTCGGGTCGAGCTCCTCCGGAGTGTGGGCGACCAGGAGTTCGCCGTTCACCAGGAATATGTCGGCCTCCAGGCTGGTGAAGCCGTGCGACAGGGCGTCGAGGAGGGGACGTTCGTGGAGGTAGTCGTTGTGCGCGTGTGCCCGGCGCAGCGGCCGCGGACGGCCGTGGCTCTCGGCGGCCTGCGCGACCGCCGGGACGGCGACGGTGCCGGCCAGCGCGGCGGCGATGGTGGTGACGGCTCTGCGGCGGGTGGTCAGCACGATGGGTGCCCTCCGGGCTCGTGGGGGTCGGGAGGGTCAGTATCTGCCGCGGCAGGGCTCAACTGGCAGTGGCACACGAAGAGTTCGGCCACCTGTCACCTGTTGATCAGGCCGTGTGCCTTGGGTTTGTCGTCAGCTCACTTCGGCGGTTTCGGACGCAACTCGGCTGCGTGCGCCGGGGCTTTCGACGGCCTGGCGGGCACCCGCGACGGATCGACGACGATCAGATGGCGGCACCGCCGGGGATCGAGAAGGCCGCCGCGCCGAATGGCGGCGCGGCGGCCCGCGTGCGGACTGCCCCCTACGGAGCCTGGAGATCGACCAGTTCGGCCAGTGCCTCCTTGTGGCTGCCCGGCGTGCCGAGCGCGATCTCGTCGGACTTGGCGCGCTTGAGGTACAGATGCGCCGGGTGCTCCCAGGTCATGCCGATGCCGGCGTGCAGCTGCACGCACTCCTCCGCCGCGTGCACGGCGACCCTGGCCGTGTACGCCTGGGCCACGGCGACCGCGAGCGCGGCCTCGGGGCCGTCACCGGCAGCCAGCGCGTCGGCCGCGTTGCGGGCCGCGGCACGGGCCGAGACGACCTCCAGCCACAGCTGCGCCATACGGTGCTTGAGCGCCTGGAAGGAGCCGATGGGCCGGTTGAACTGATGGCGCTCGCGGGTGTGCCGGACGGTCTCCTCCAGGCACCATTCGGCGAGCCCGAGCTGCTCGGACGCGAGCAGTCCGGCGCCTGCCAGCAGTCCGCGGCGTACCGCCTGTTCGGCGGTTGCCGCGTCGGCGAGGCGGGTGCCGCCCGCCGTGTCGCCGATGGTCACGGCCGAGAGCGGGCGGGTGAGATCGAGCGGGGTCAGCGGCTCGACGGTGACGCTCGCCGGGTCGACCGCGTACAGCCCGTCGGACTTCAGGACCAGGAGCACATCGGCCGCTGCGGCGTCCGCGACCCCGGTGATCCTGGAAGTGCCGACGGGGAGCGGGCCGTGCGGCGATGCCGAGAACGGCACGGCGAGCACGGCGGTGCTGCGGCCGGACGCGAGGGCGGTCAGCAGCTCGGTGACCTCCGCGGTCTCGGTGTCGAGGGCGAGCAGCGTCTCGGTCGCGATCACCGAGCTGGTGAGGTACGGCGCGGGCGTGACACTGCGGCCCAGCTCCTCCAGGACCACCGCGGCTTCCCGGTGCGAGGCGCCCTGCCCGCCAGCCTTCTCCGGTACGAGAAGTCCCGCCGCGCCGATGTCACCGGCGAGAGCCTTCCACAGCTCGGGGTCGTACGGCGCGCCCGCCTCGGCGCGCGGCAGCATCGAAGCGGTGTCGCCGCGGTCGGTCAGCAGGGAACGTACCGCGGCGCGCAGGTCGTCCTCTGCCTCGGAGTACAGCAGATCGGGCTGCGGGCGCTGGCTACTCATCGGGTCAGGTCCTTCCAGGCGACGTCCTTGTCGTTGCGCGGCTCGGAGGGCAGTCCGAGTACGCGTTCGGCGACGATGTTCAGCAGCACTTCGCTGGTGCCGCCCTCGATGGAGTTGCCCTTGGACCGCAGGTAGCGGTAGCCGGCGTCGCGTCCCACGAAGTCGACGAGCTCGGGACGGCGCATGGTCCAGTCGTCGTACAACAGGCCCTCGGCGCCGCGCAGTTCCACCTCCAGGCCGCTGATCTCCTGGTTGAGGCGGGCGAAGGCGAGCTTCATTCCGCTGCCCTCGGGTCCCGGCTGTCCCGCGACGAGCTGCTGGCGCAGCCGTTCGCCGGCGAGGCGGGCGACCTCGGCCTCCACCCACAGCGTCAGCAGGCGCTGGTGGAGGTCGTGTGTGCGCAGTTCGGGGCGCTCGCGCCAGGTCGTGGCGATCGGGCCGATCATGCCGCCCTCGCGCGGGATGCGGCTGCCGCCGATCGAGACCCGCTCGTTCATCAGGGTGGTCTGCGCGACCTTCCAGCCGTCGCCGACCTCGCCCAGGCGGTGCGCGTCGGGGATGCGCACATCGGTGAGGAAGACCTCGTTGAACTCGGCCTCACCGGTGATCTGGCGCAGCGGACGCACCTCGACCCCGGGGTCGGTCATGTCGCAGATGAAGTAGGTGATGCCGCGGTGCTTGGGCAGCTCCGGGTCGGTGCGGGCGATCAGGATGGCCCAGCGGGCCACATGGGCGCTGGAGGTCCACACCTTCTGGCCGTTGACGACCCACTCGTCGCCGTCCCGTACGGCCCGGGTGCCGAGCGCGGCGAGGTCGGAGCCCGCGCCGGGCTCGCTGAAGAGCTGGCACCACACCTCCTCGCCGACCCACAGCGGCCCCAGGAAACGCTGCTTCACCTCTTCGGAGCCGTACTTGAGGATCGTGGGCGCGGCCATGCCGAGGCCGATGCCGATCCGGCGCGGGTCGTTGTCGGGCGCGTCGGCGGCCGTCAGTTCGGCGTCGACGACCGCCTGGAGCGAGCGCGGCGCGTCCAGTCCGCCGAGGCCCTTCGGGTAGTGGACCCAGGCGAGACCGGCGTCGAAACGGGCCTTCAGGAAGTCGGTGCGTTCCGTGGTGGCCGGCGGGTGCGCTGCCAGCAGCTCCTTGGTGCGGCCGAGCAGTTCGGCGGCGTCCGTCATCGCGCCTCTCCTTCCGGGACGACGACCAGGCGGCCGGTGGTCGTGCCGTCGGCGACGCGCTGCACGGCGTCGGCGGCGTCCTTCATGGCGACCCGCCCGCTGATCAGCGGCTTGATCACGCCCTGCTCGGCGAGCTTGGTCAGCTCCTCGTGGCAGGCGCGGATCGCGGCCGGATCCTTCTGGTTGTAGAGGCCCCAGTGCAGGCCGACGATCGAGTAGTTCTTCACCAGGGCGTGGTTGAGCGCCGGGGTGGGGATCACGCCGCTGGCGAAGCCGACGATCACGATCCGGCCCTCGAAGGCGACGCATTTGACGGACTTGGCGTAGGCGTCGCCGCCGACCGGGTCGTAGACGACGTCGGCTCCGCGGCCGCCGGTCGCTTCCTTGACCGCGGCGACGATGTCCTCCTCGCGGCGGTCGATGACTACGTCGCAGCCCAGTTCCCGTGCGATACGGGCTTTCTCGGCGCCGCCGACGACACCGATCACGCGTGCGCCGGCCGCCTTGCCGAGCTGGACGGCGGCGCTGCCGACGCCACCGGCGGCCGCGTGGACCAGCAGCGTCTCCCCCGACTGGAGGTGTGCGCGACGGTGCAGGCCGAACCAACCCGTCTGGTAGCCGATGTGCAGCGCGGCGGCCTCGGCGTCGTCGAGGGCGTCGGGGGCGGGCAGCACGGCCGCCGCGTCGGCCACGACGTACTCGGCGAGTCCGCCGTTCGGCAGCGCGGGGTTGGCGATCACCCTGCGTCCGTCCTCGGTCTCGCCGCAGATCTCGACACCTGGCGTGAACGGCAGCGGCGGCCGGATCTGGTACTGGCCGCGGCAGAGCAGCGCGTCGGGGAAGTTGATGTTCGCAGCGCGGACCCTCAGCAGCAGCTGCCCCTCGCCCGGCGTGGGCCGGTCCACCTCTTCGAGCCGCATCACCTCGCTCGGCTCGCCGTTCCGGTGCACTCGCCATGCCTGCATTTCGGGGCCTCCACAAACCGTAGGCAGTACTGTGCTCGACCACAGACTAAGCGGTCGCTTGCCTGCTCGGGAAGCCCCCGTCAGCTCTGCTTGGACCGCGCCCGGACATGCATCCGCTCACCCTGGGGGCCGAACAGGCTGAGAAACTCCACAGGCCCGTCCGCGGTAGGCCCGAACCAGTGCGGCACATGGGTGTCGAACTCCGCCGCCTCGCCGGGACCGAGCACCACATCGTGATCACCGAGCAGCAGCCTCAGCCGCCCCGACAGCACATACAGCCACTCGTACCCCTCGTGCGTACGCGGCTCGGGCTCGCCCTCGCCCGCCTGCTGCACGACCTTGTACGCCTGCAGACCGCCGGGCTGGCGGGTGAGCGGCAGCATGGTCCGGCCGTGGCGCACGATCGGCTTCGCCCGCACCCGGGGGTCGCCGACCGGCGGCGCGCCGACCAGTTCGTCCAGCGGGACCTGATGGGCGCGGGCGATCGGCAGCAGCAGTTCGAGGCTGGGCCTGCGGCGGCCGGACTCCAGCCGCGAGAGCGTGCTCACGGAAATGCCGGTCACCTCCGCGAGCGCGCCGAGAGTCGCGCCGCGGTCACGCCTGATCTTGCGGAGCCGCGGGCCGACGGCATCGAGTACGGAGTCGAGCGGAGAGTCGTCATCCATGCGTCCATTGCAGAAACAGCAAGCACGTTTGTCAATCAGCAGTAGTCGACAGTGGCCGCGCGCTCACGCTCAGCGCCCGTACCAGCGGTTATCGCAAAGTTCCGTGCAAGCCCATGGCACTTTCCGGCTTCACCGACTACTCATTCGGTCATGACTGACCGCTTCGGACTGCCCGCGCCTCCACCGCTCGGCGCCACCGCCCTCCCCGGCGGGACCTTCGACGGGACCGCCGTGATCGTCACCGGCGGCGGTTCCGGACTCGGGAAAGCCATCGCCCTGGAGTTCGCCCGGCTCGGCGCGGACCTGATGCTCGTGGGCCGCAAGGCCGACCGGCTGAAGGCGGCGCAGGACGAACTCGGCGAACTCGGCGACGGGAAGGTCACCGCCGCCGTGTGCGACATCCGGGAGCCGGACCGGATAGCCGAGGTCTTCGACGCCGCCGAGGCGGCGCTCGGACTGCCTGCGGTGCTGGTCAACAACGCGGCCGGCAACTTCCCTGTCCCCGCCGAGGAGTTGTCGCCCAACGGCTGGCGCGCCGTCGTCGACATCACGCTGAGCGGCACATGGTTCATGACCCAGGAGTTCGGCCGCCGCCATCTCGCGGCGGGCACGCCGGGGTCGATCATCAATCTCGGTGCGTCGTACGCCTGGACCGGCGGCCCGGGCTTCGTCCACTCCGCGGCGGCGAAGGCCGGAGTGCAGAACCTGGTGGAGACGCTGGCGGTGGAGTGGGGGCCGTACGGCATCCAGATCAACGCGCTCGTCCCCGGCCTCGTACCGCACGACGACATGAGCGCCGATCTGCGCGGCGGCCTCGACCGGGCCGAGGACAAGGACGTACGGCAGCCGGCTCTGCGGGTCGGGCAGCCGCGGGAGATCGGCTGGGCTGCGACCTTCCTCGCGTCACCGTACGCGCGACTGATCACCGGGCACACGCTGGTGGTGGACGGCGCGAACTGGCAGCGCCGGGCCCTGGTCAACGAGCCGGTGGTGACGGTGCGGGAGCAGCTGGGACGCGGGCCGTTCGAGGGCTGAACGCCGAGGTAGGTCAGCCGCCGTCGAAGTCCGGGCGCCGCTTGGCGGCCTTGGCCGCGTAGCCCTCGCGGCAGTCGTCCGACGTGAGCGTGAGGGCCGCGCTCAGCGCCGTACGGTCGAGCGCCTCGGCCAGGCCCGCGTCGGCGAAGGCATCGATATCGCGCTTGATCGCCCGGACGGCCAGCGGTGCGTTGGCGGCGATCTCGGCGGCCGCTTCGCGCGAGGCACCGTCCAACTCCCGGACCGGTGTGACGAGTTGCACGAGCCCGAGACGCTCGGCCGTCGCGGCGTCGATTCGGCGGCCCGTCAGAGCCAGATACTTCGCCCAGCCCGCGCCCGCGTCACGGGCGATCCGCAGATCGCCGCCGGCGTCGACCGCGACGCCGAGCTGCGCCTCGGGCAGCGCGAAGACGGCGTCGGCAGCGGCGATGCGTATGTCGGCCAGCAGCGCGAGCTCGAATCCGAAACCGAGGCAGTAGCCCTGGACGGCGGCAACGACCGGCTGCGGCAGCTTGGCGAAGGCGGCGAACTGTTCGTGCGCCCAGCGGATGCCCTCGTAGTAGCGCTGGGTGCGCTCGGCGGGCGTGCGGCCGGTGATCGCGCCACCTGGCGCGGTGACGTCGATGCCCGCGCAGAACGCCCGCCCCTCCGCACGCAACAGGACGGCCCTGATGGTGTCGTCGAAGCGGATGCGGTCGGCCATCAGGCCGAGCTGGCGGCTGGATTCCCAGCTCCAGCCGTTGAGTTGGCCGGGCCGGCAGAGGGTGAGGACGCCGATGCCGCCCTCCATGTCGAGCCGGATCCGTTCCTCACCCTCGGCGATCTCCCGGTCGAGTGTGTCGATCATCGCCGCCCGCCCCTTCCTGACGCACCATCAGAAATCAGGCCAGCGTACCCGCTCAGCCCACTCAGATCTCGCCGTTGACGAGGGCCAGCAGCCGGTCGAGTACGCGCGGACCGCTCGCCCTGACCCCGTCGTGCTCGTACTCGTCGGTGACCCAGGTGCGCAGCCCGCGGATCGCGCGGGCCGTGTCCAGCGCATGGCCGGTGTCGACATACATGTCGTCGTGGTACACCACCGCGGCGACCGGGACCTCGTTCGCGGCGAGCCGGGCCGGGTCGTAGAACACCGGCCAGTCGGTGCGTGCGGCAAGAAGGTCGGCGCACTCGCGCAGCGGGCGCAGGGTCGGGTCCACCTCGAAGTGCCAGGGGTGGATGGTCTCTCCGGTGAACAGCACCGGTCCGTCCCCGGCCAGCGCCGCGGCGGCGTCGAACTGCGGGAACTCCGCGCGGATCCGCTCGGCGGACCAGTCGGTCGGCCGCTTGCCCTGGGCGCAGCACGCCTCGTGCAGCAGGGCGTAGAGCGGATGCCCGGCGAAGGAGAGCCCGGCGAGCACCGACTCCTGGAAGGCGTCGGAGAGTTCATACCGCTCCCCCACGCGTACGAAGGCGTTCTCGAGGAGGTAGTGCAGATGATGGCTGCCCTCGCCCCCGCCGAGCACGATCCCGAGCGACTGGAAGGCCTCGGGCGTGAGGATGTAACCGCCGGGCAGCACGGTCCGGTGCTCGGCGAGGTGCCCGGCGATGCGGCGGACCAGGCGTACGTCCTGCGGGTAGCGGGCGTAGTGGGCCTCGACCTTGCGCTGGACGCGTGGATAGGACGCCCGGTAGATGTCGTCGACATGCGCGTCGAGAGACGGCAGACCGCCGGTGATGAGCACGGCGCGCAGCCCTTCGGGTGCGGCGGAGAGATAGTGCGTCGCACAGAACCCGCCGAAGCTCTGGCCCAGCACGGTCCATGGCGCGCCGCCGGTCAGCTGCCGTCTGATCGTCTCGCAGTCGCGCACGATGTTGTCCGCCCGGAAGTGGGCGAGATGGTCGGCCTGGGCCTGCGGTCCGCCGCGCCCGGCCAGCGTCTGGCGGTTCTGCGGGGTGGAGCGGCCGGTGCCGCGCTGATCGAGGAGGAGTACCCGGAAATCCTGTACGGCACGGCCCAGCCAGGCCTGTTTGCCGTTGAAGCGGCGGGCGCCGAAGCCCGGTCCGCCCTCCAGATAGACGAGCCACGGCAGATCCGCGCCGGCATGTCCGGCGGCGACGACCTCGCGCCCGTACACCTCGATCTGCTCACCGCCCGGATCGGAGTGGTCGAGCGGGACGGTGAAGTGGCGGTCGGTGAGGACGACGCCCGGCTGGCGGTAGCTGGTCACTGATGCTCCTGTTCCTTCTGCGCCCACGTCCGCCCATGGGATCACATGGGCGGACGCGGGTCGCAGGGAACGGACGTCAGAAGTCGTCCGCTGTCCTGATCCGGTCACGGACCCAGACGCCGGCGGGCTTCAGCGGCCCGGTGCCGGTCCAGGGGCCGTTGTTGTTGCAGGTGCCGCCCTTGAACACGGCCCCGCTGCGCTCGTCGTCGGAGTAGTTCCAGTTGACCCAGCTGATCTTCTTGCTCGCCATCAGATCGATGTAGCGCTGGGACATGGCGAAGTCGTTGCTGCCCTCGCCCGCATAGTTCTGCGTGCCGAACTCCGTGACGAACATCGGGAGCTTGTCGGCCGCGCGCGAGAGGGTGTTCAGATACTCGTCCCGGTGCGAGTAGGCGTAGAAGTGGAACGTGTACATGATGTTGGAGGCGTTCACCGGGTTGTTGACGACCTCGGTCTCGTCGGCACCGTCGGAGACACCGAGCGAGGACCACGCACGCGTGCCGACCAGGACCGGAGTGTCCGCGTCGTGCTGGCGGATGACCGGGATGAGCTGCTCGGCGTAGCTCTTGACGCGCGACCAGGGCACCTCGCTGGGCTCGTTCGCGATCTCGTACAGCAGGTTGTTCTTGTTCGCGTGGCGCTGTGCGATCTCGGTGAAGAAGGTCTTGGCGCGGGCGAGGTTGTAGTGCGGGTCGCCGGGGCTCAGCATGTGCCAGTCGACGATCGCGTACATGCCGCGCGCGGTGGCCTGTTCGATGATCGAGTGGACCAGGTCGGTGTACTTGCGCGGGTTGGTCTCGTAGCCGCCCTCCTGGATGTACATGGAGATGCGCAGGACGTCGGCGTTCCAGTCCTTGGCCAGGGCGTCGAGCGAGCCGGAGGTCACGCACTGGGGGTACCACTGGAGGCCGTGGGTGGACATGCCGCGCAGCTGGATCGGCTTGCCCTGCTGGTTGCAGAGCTTGGTGCCGCAGACCTTGAGCTGGCCGTTGGCCTCGACGGGCGTGCCGCCGGGGGCGGGGGTGCCAGTGCCGGTCGCGAGACTGTCCACGTTGGGCCCGCCGTTGGCGGTGGTGGCCGTCGCCCGGATGGTGTTGGCACCGGCCTTCAGGTTGGCGGTGACGGTGGTGGTTTTCCAGGTGGTCCAGGCGCCGGTGCCGCCGAAGGCCTTCTCGTCGGCGGCGAGCGAGCCGTTGACGGAGATGTCCATGGCCCGGTTGGCGGTGGTGCCGTTGGCATAGCGGAGGGTCAGGCCGACGCTGCCGGCCTGGGCCGCGTTGACCGTCCACTCGACATAACTGCCGGTGACATTGTTGTAGTTGACGAAGCCACTGCCGGTGAAGCCGGCGTGGTTGGACTCCACGACTCCTTGCGAGATGGCCGCGCTCTCGGCCTCGTGGGTGACGGCTGCCGCTGCCGCCGGGGCCTCGGCCGCGGCGGGTGCAGCCGGGGCGGCGGGGGCCGCGGTGAGGCCGAGGAGCAGCGCGGCGCCGAGGGCTCCGACGCTGCCGAGTGTGCGTATCCACTTCCGTGCCGGTCTCATGAGGTCTCCGTTGCCTGGTGTGGGGATCCGGGACTGAAAGGAAACTTTCCTAACCGAATGGAATAGCAGCGTCCGACCCGCGCTGCAAGGGCCATGACAAAGACTGATCCGCGACCGCAGGCCGGATGACTCGTCCGGTCCCGGCCCGTGTACGCGCTCGCGCCGCCGCTTCCAGCGTGCAGAGATGATCCGGTTCGAGCAGGTCAGAAAGGTCTGCCCGGACGGCACCACGAGGCGGAGTTCGACTCGGTCTCGGACATCTGAGCGCGGCGGAGGGCACGTCGCCATCGGCGTCGACGACGGCTACAGGTCAACTGCTGGGGCCCATGGGGCTGTTGGCGCGAAGTGGGACCGCTGAGCCGGGCCGGGAGGCAGGCACCACACCGGAGAGCGGTCTCGGCCGTCAGTGGCGTCGGTTACGGTGCTGGGTGTGGTGATCACCGGAGGGAACAGCGCAGCATCGGGGACAGCGCTGCTCATCGCGGCCGCGCCGGTCGGCAAAGGGCGTCTGATCGACGCCAGTTCCGTGCTGCCCGCGCTCGCCGCCGTACCGCCGAGCGCGCTGACGGGCACGCCGTCCGCGACCGTGATCGAGCTCGCCGACCCGCTCGATCCGCAGACGGTGCTCACCCGGATCCGGGCGGCCGCGGCCGCGGAAGGACCACTGTTCCTGTACGTCGCCGGGCAGTTGCAGCTCGACCGCAAGCAGCGGCTGCCGCATCTGGCACTGGCCCGGACCACGCCGGCCACGATGCGGTACACCGGGCTGCCGTGGCACTGGCTCGCCTCCGAACTCGCGATCAGACCTCCTGGTTCCACCACGGTCGTGGTGGACCTGGTCGCCGACGCCGAGGCCTGGCCGCAGCTCGTACGGGAAGGCCTCGCGCTCGGGCCCGGCGTACGGGTCTACGGACGCCTGGCCCCGATGCCGCAGCGCCGGGCAGTGGCAAGCCCCGACTATCTCAAGGCCTACGCGTCGATCTGGCGCAGCGGTTCCCGGCCGGGCCTGGAGGCGCTGCACGAACAGGCGGCGGCGCGGGCGGGCGGCGAGGCGCTGCTGCTCGCGCCGGGCGGCGTGCCGGGCACGGTCGGGGCGGTGAGCACGGCGCCCGCGGCGGGCGCTGCCCCGGCGCAGGCCGGGCCCTCCGCGGTGGCCGGCGCTGTCCCGACGGCGCAGCCCGTGCCCGGGCAGACCGTTCGGGCCACGGCCGACGACCCCCATGCCGCGATACTCGCCGCCGCACATGCCGGACGGCACGGCGAGGCCGCTGCCGCCGCCGCGGCCTGGGAGCAGCAGGAGCTGCGGTCCCATGGGCCGGGCTCGCCGCAGGCGATTCACTGGATGGAGGTGCGGGCCGATCTCGCGCGGCTCGCCCGCGACCCCGGGCTCAGCTGCGAGTTGTGGATGGCGGCCGCCGACGCAAGGCTGGCGCGCCGGCAGAGTGCCGACAGCCCCGATGTCGAGGGAGCGGTCGACCGTGCGCACCACCAGTGGGAGCAGATACGAGACCTGCCGCGGGCCCGCGCGCTCGCTCCACGGCTCGTCACGCTGCGCCGTGCTGTGCCGGGACGTCAGCGCGGAGCTCTTCAGGTGCTGCAACGGCGGCTCGAGAGCCTGCACCAGCCGCACCAGGCGCACCAGTCGGCTCACGGCTCGCCTCAACCGGACGTGCCGAGCAGGTCCTTGGACTCCAGGTAGTTTCTCGCCACGTCCTCCGGCAGCCGGGGATAGTTCAGCGGACCGGCTGTCCGACCCCGATCATGTTCCCTTCGCTGTCCCGGAACCATCCCCCGCGCTCGCCGGTCGCGCCCTTGCTCGGGTAGTTGCCCTCGATGTCGGCGATCCCGTCCACGGTCCGCAGCCCGGGCAGGTCGACCTCCTCGAACACCACTCCACGCCGTTTCAGCTCGGCGGTCACAGCCTCGATGTCGTCCACCTCCCAGCCCATCTGAGTAAAGGTGCCCGGTGAAGCCCCCGCCGACTGGAACAGTGCGAAGTCCGATCCTCCGCAGCGGTACAACAGCCCGCCGGGGCGCTCGTCGATCGGCTCCAGGTCGAGCTTCTCGGAGTAGAAACGCCGGGCCCGCTCCAGGTCCTGGGCGGGAAGCCGCGTGGCCACCCGGGCGTCGTCCAGAATGCCCATGTCCACTCCCATCACTTGCTCGGCGACGGTCGCCGGGCGCGGCTAGGGCCTGTCGTCTGGATCTTGCCGGGCTCGCGTGCCCTGGCACCGCGCCTCGCCGCGTTGTCGTCGGTCGGCATGGCTCCGCCATGCCTCCCTCCTCCGCCTTGCGATCCGTCCCCTGGGCCCTGAGGGCCCGGGGAGGCCCCATGGCACCAGACCCGCTCACTGATCCGGCCTGATCCAGACGAAAGGCCCTAACGTGAGACGGGACAGATTTTGCTACCGGGAGGACCAGATGGCCGCACCACCGAAGCACGCGCTGGCGAAGTGGGAGAAGGTGCGGGGCTTTGCCCTGGGGCTGCCCGGTGCCGGTGAGGAATTTCCGTGGGGCGAGACCGTCGTCAAGGTCAACAAGAAGATCTTTGTCTTTCTGGGCGTGGACGACGGCAGCTATCCGCTCGGTGTCGGCGTCAAACTGAAGGACGAGGCGATGCACGCTCACGCCCTGTCGTGCCCGGGCGCCGAGCCGTCCGGATACGGGCTGGGGAAGGCCGGCTGGGTGCAGATCCCGCTCGCCCAGAAAGGCGCGCCGCCGGCGGACGTGCTCTGCGACTGGGTCGAGGAGAGCTACCGCACGATCGCCACGAAGAAGCTGGTCGCGGAGCTCGACGCCCGCTGATCACGCCGCCGGACTTCTCGTACGCCGGTGTCCCGGCACCTGCCGGGCAGGTCATCCGCACCGTGGCGGGACCGTGGGATCGGGTCTACTCGCGGACTGGTTACCGTCGAGCCGTGATGCCCGAATGAGCGTTTGCCGATATGCCGCGGTCCACACAGGGCGGACGACCCCATTCCGCCGGAATGCGCCGGCCCCGCTTCTCAGCGACTCCTTTCTCCGTGCCCTGACGTCGGCTTGATACAGGTAATTCGGAGCCGACGTCCCGTTGGATCGCTCCCCTCACAGGTGCGGCCGCCTCGTTTCAGTGGTGGCATTGATGGTGTAGATGCCCGACAACGCCGATACGGGCAGCCGAGCGAGGGGGCTTGCGTGTCATCCGCCGGCGGCGGACGTGAAGTCCGTACGCAGTCGATCGAGCCCGACCTGGACGAGCTGATGGTCCGGGCCGGCCGCGGTGACCGGGAGGCCTTCGGTTCGGTGTACGACGTGGTGAGCGGCCCAGTGATGGGGCTCGTGCGCCGAGTGCTTCGGGACCCGGCGCAGTCCGAGGAAGTGACCCAGGACGTACTGGTAGAGACGTGGCGTATCGCCGCACGGTTCCGGCCCGACCGGGGCAGCGCGATGACCTGGGTGATGGTGCTCGCCCACCGGCGGGCGGTGGACCGGGTCCGCTCCGACCAGGCCAGATCGGACCGTGAGCAGAAGGCGGCGCTGCTGGATGTCACCACACCCTTCGACGAGGTGACCGAGGAGGTCGAGACCCGGCTGGAGCGGGAGCAGGTACGCCGGTGCCTGCGGATGCTCACCGACATCCAGCGGGAGTCGGTCACCCTCGCCTACTACCAGGGGCTGACGCACAAGGAAGTCGCCCAGTCGCTGGAACTGCCGCTGGGCACGGTGAAGACCCGGCTGCGGGACGGCCTGATCCGGCTCCGTGACTGTCTGGGGGTGACGCCATGAACGCCCCGGATCTGCACGCCGCCGTCGGCGCCTATGTGCTGCACGCCCTTGAGGAGAACGAACGGCGCGCCTTCGAGCAGCATCTGGCCGACTGCGAGGCCTGCCGCCAAGAGGTGGACGAACTCAACGCCACGGCCGCGCGACTCGGCCGGGCCGTGGCGATCGGCGCGCCCGCGGAGCTGAAGGACCAGGTCATGCGCCGGGTCGCCGCCACCGGCCAGGAGCGCCCGCTGCCGGTGCGCGACCGGTTCGGGCCGCCCGCCCGGTGGCTTCCCCGGCTTGCGCTGGCCGCGTGCCTCGCCGCCGCCGTGGCCTTCGGCGGCATCGCCATCTGGCAGCACGAGGAAGCCGAAACCGCCAGGTCGGCGGTGCGGCAGGCCGAACAGCGGGAGGCTGCGGCCGCGGATGTGCTGTCGGCGCCGGACGCGGTGTACCAGACCCAGGAACTCGCCGGCGGAGGCCTGGCCACGGTCGCGGTCTCCCGCAACGAGGACGCGGCGGCGTTCATCGCCACGGGCCTGCCGGAGCTTCCCGCGGGCAAGGTCTACGAACTGTGGTTCGCCGAAGCCGGCACCATGCGCCCGGCCGGACTGCTGAGCGGGACGGCCAGTCGGCAGCTCACTCTTCTCGACGGGCCCGTGGGCGGTGCCACGGGCGTCGGCGTCACGGTCGAGCCGGCAGGCGGCTCGGCCCAGCCCACGACCGCGCCGCTCGGCCTGATCAGTTTCACCTGACCCGGCAACTCTTTGTAACTACATGCGTTGAATGCGAAGTTTCTCTGCTTTATAGGGATTTGCTCCAATCCAGGGTCGGGGCCTGCCTCGAATCCCCTGTGTCACGCCGTACACGGCACGCGTGTACGGCAGAACCGCACATGAGATCCGAGACAAGGGAGGTGAGTCTGATGACGATTTCCGTCCGAGCCCGCCGTCTGGTTGCGGGAGCCGCAGCAGCAGGTCTGCTGGCGGGTGGTGCCGCTCTGGGCACCGCCGGGACGGCTGCCGCCGCTCCGGCGCCCGCCTCGGCGACGACGTCGTTCGTCGCCGGCGACCACGATGACCGGTGTACCTGGAAGAAGGGGCACTGGGAGAAGAAGTGGGTCAAGGGCCACTGGGAGAAGAAGTGGGTCAAGCACGACCGGTCCCACCCGAAGACCTGGCACAAGGGTCACAAGGACCCCCACGGCAAGTGGCACAAGGGGCACTGGAGTAACCACGGCAAGGGCCACTGGAAGTGGGACCACATTCCCAGCCACTGGGAGAAGCACTGGGTGAAGGGACACTGGGACTGCCACCACAGGTGAGCGCCCGCACCCCCGGAACCCGCAAGGAGGTTCCAGGACCCCCCGGTCCTGGAACCTCCCTCGCGTGTCAGCCGGTTACCACATGACGGGAAGCCGTTCGGGCATCCGCTTCATGAACCCGGTCCGCCATACGAGCTGCTCGACCGGGACCGCGAGCTGCAGGTCCGGCATCCGCTCGAGCAGGGTCTCCAGAGCGATCTCCGTGTGCCGCTTGCCCAGCGCGGTGGCAGGGCAGTAGTGCTGGCCGCCTCCGAAGGACAGGTGCGCGGCGCTGTTCTCCCGGCCGATGTCCATCCGGTGCGGATCGGCGAACACGTCGGCGTCGAAGTTGGCGCCCTCGACGAGGACCAGCACCAGCTCGCCCTTTTTGATCCCGACGTCTCCGAGGGTGACGTCCTCGGTGGCCAGCCGCGGCAGGCCGTCGCCGATCGACAGATTGATCCGCAGCAGCTCGTCGACCGCCGCGGGGATCCTGCCGGGATCCGCACGGAGTTCGGCCACCGCCTCCGGGTGCTGGATGAGCGAGAAGACCGCCATGGTCAGGAACGCCGAAGTCGAGATCACGCCCGCGCCGAACATCGTCACACCGACCGTGGCGAGCATCTCGTCCGTGAGATGGGCGTACTCCGGGTCCAGCCGCAGCGCCGCGATCTCGGCCATCAGCCCGGTGGTTGACGGGTCGTCGAGACGATCCACCATGTACGCCATGTCGCGGTCCCAGTTCAGCTTCGCGCCGGTGACCGGGCAGGCGGAGTTCATGAACGCGATGTCCAAAGACGCGGCCAGGCGCGGCGCGTCCTCCAGCGGGATGCCGAGGATGCGGCAGTGCAGCGCCTCCGCGTACGGGTTGGCGAACTGCGTCCGCAGATCCACCGGCGCGCCCTCGGTCATCAGAGCGTCGACCAGCTCGGACGCGTACGAGCGCATCCACTCCCCCAGGCCCTCGGCCTTCGGGTTGATCGCCTTGAGCACCGCCTTGCGGAGCCCCGCCCCCGTGATGTTGCCCATGTTGTTGACGACTTCCGGAGGGATCGTCAGCGCGTACTGCCTCGGCACACCCGGCGCGGAGGTGTCCTTCAGACTGAACCGCCGGTCTTCGAGTACCTGCTTGCACAGCGGATAGGAGGAGACCAGCCACGCCTCGTCACCGGCGATCGTACGGACCCGCTTGACCGGCTCGTTGCGCAACGCCGCTAACTCGTGCGGCAGTTGGTCACCGCGCCAGGAGAACGGGAAGTCGAGGAGCGCGTCGGCGGGCCGGTGGTGCAGCGTCTCAACGGACATCGGAGTCTCCTTGTGCGGGTGTGACGATGGCATGTCCCTGGTTGCGGGAGGCGCGCAGTCCCGATCCGCGCGAGTAGAGGAGTTCGGCCATCGGCAGGAGCTGGTGGTAGCAGTTGAGAGAGGACGGAACCCCCAGGATGGCGGGGGTGTCGAGGAACAACGGGGCTTCCGCGCAGATGTACTCGAGGCAGACCGCGCGCTGCCGCGCGTTGCTGGCTCTGCCGTCCAGGACCTTGGAGGAGAGGAAGGAGTCCACCAGTGCGTCGCACGTCTCGCGGAACTCCGCGTCCTTGTCGAGCAGAGTCCAGATGTGGTCATGGATCTTCCGGTACGCCGGGTTGTCCACAAAGGCCGACATGGGGTGGGCCCTGAGTCTGCCGCCCATCGGCCCGGCTGCCTCGACCGCGTTGGTCACCTTGGCCCGTACGCCGCGCAGATTCTTGACGGCCTTGCGCCGGGCGTCCTCGGGCGTGTAGCCGAACGTCTCGTACATCTCGGCCACATGGAGATCGGTGTAGACGAAGTCGACTTCGGTGAAGTTCTCGGTGCCCCAGTGGGCGAGATCGATGAGGCGCTGGGCGGAGAAGTAGCTGTTGCCCGGCGAGACGCCGATCACGGCATGGTCACCCTCGGCGCAGATCACCTGGCAGTGGGGGGTGTAGGGCTGAACCTCGAAGACTTCGTTCGCTGTCGCGACGGATGTGCAGGACTGAATCTCTAAGATTTCGGTCGCTGTCGTCAACTGAAAGCGTCCTTCGGCGTCGCTAGTCCCTGGGAGCCTTGTGCTCCTGGTGTGGCGACGACGCGAGAAGTTAGCCTTCGAACACGGAGAGTGTCAACGGGAGTACCGGCTGGTGAGACGAGCCTTCGCCGAGTGGCGGGGGGGGGGGGGGGGGGGGGGGGGGGCGGGGGCCGCCCCCCCCCCCCCCCCCCCCCCCCCCCCCCCCCCCCCCCCCGGGGCCCGGCGACCGTGGCTCCGGAGTCCGGGCGTGATGTCCGAATCCCGCCAGCTTCGGCGGGACGCGGGCCGCAGACTCGTAGGCGTAGGACGCAGGAATCGCCGCGAGGGAAGGAACGAGCCATGACCGCCACGACGGTCTACACGACCATCGACAGCCCGCTGGGCGAACTGCTGCTGGTGGGCGAGGAGTCCGCCACGGCGAAGGGCGGCACCGCGCTTGCCTCGCTCTCGCTGCCCGGCCAGAAAGGCGCAGCCGTCGTCCAGGACGGATGGCGGAGCGACCCCGCCGCCTTCGAGGAGATCAGCAAGCAGCTGACCTGGTACTTCGAAGGCCGCCTCACCCACTTCGACATCGAGTACGTCGACGGCGGCACGGAGTTCCAGCGGCGGGTGTGGCAGGCACTGGAGGAGATTCCCTACGGGGCGACGGCGACCTACGGCGAGATCGCCCAGCGGGTCGGCGCTTCGAAGGTTGGCGTACGGGCAGTGGGCACCGCGATCGGCCGCAATCCGCTGCTGGTCGTGCGGCCCTGCCACCGGGTGATCGGCGCGGACGGGGCGCTTCGCGGATACGCGGGCGGGCTGGAGCGCAAGGAGCGGCTCCTCGGGCTCGAGGGCGCGCCCGCGTCGTGAACGGCGAGACCCTCTTCCCGAGGAAGCGGACCGTGGTCGCCCCTGGCGCGGTGCATGTGCCGGGGTGGCTGCCGGTGGACCGCCAGCGGGAACTGGTCGAAGCCTGCCGGTCATGGGCGCGCGGCCCGGTGCCGATCCGGCACACCGTGTTGCCCGGCGGCGTGATGTCCGTGCAGACCGTGTGCATCGGCTGGCACTGGCAGCCGTACCGGTACAGCCGCACCGCCGACGATGTGAACGGCGCACGGGTCGCCGAATTCCCGGACTGGCTGGTGGAGTTGGGCCGTACAGCGCTGGTTGCGGCGTACGGCGCGGCCGAGGTCGAGGCCGATCAGGGCTACACACCCGACACCGCGCTGATCAACTTCTATGACGGCGCGGCCCGGATGGGGCTGCACCAGGACAAGGAAGAGCGGTCCGGTGCGCCGGTGGTGTCGCTGAGCATCGGTGACAGCTGCGTCTTCCGGTTCGGCAACGCCGAGACGCGCGGGCGGCCCTACACCGACGTCGAGCTGACCTCCGGTGACCTGTTCGTCTTCGGCGGCCCGGCGCGCTTCGCGTACCACGGCGTGCCGAAGGTGTACCCGGGCACGGCCGACCCTGCGACAGGGATGAGCGCCGGGCGCCTGAACATCACCCTGCGAGAGACCGGCCTGCCGGGCTGACGTGCCTGACTGACTCGCCCGGCGGGAGCTAGCGCGAGCGGGAGTGGCCGAACAGGATCCGGTAGATGACCAGCAGCACCAGCGAGCCGCCGATCGCCGCGGCCCAGGTGGCGCCGTCGTAGAACTCGTTGGTGATCGGCCGGTCCAGGTAGCGGGCCGATATCCAGCCGCCGGTGAACGCGCCGGCGACGCCTATCAGCGTGGTGCCGATCAGACCGCCCGGGTCCCGCCCCGGGAGCAGGATTTTGGCGATGGCCCCGGCGAGCAGTCCGAGGATGATCCAGCTGATGATGCCCATGCCGTGAACCTGCCTTTCGTACGGTGTCGCAATCAAGGACGTCCCTGGTGCGGGCCGCGGTTGCGGGTCTCAGTAGGGTGCGGCCCATGACACAGGAACTGCGGCGATCGCTCGGACTCTTCGACGCCGTGGTGATCGGGCTCGGGTCGATGATCGGGGCCGGGATCTTCGCGGCGCTGAGCCCGGCCGCCCGGGCCGCGGGCTCAGGGCTGCTGCTGGGTCTGGCGCTCGCGGCGGTGGTCGCGTACTGCAACGCCATGTCGTCTGCCCGTCTTGCCGCCCGTTATCCGGCGTCCGGCGGGACCTATGTGTACGGGCGGGAACGGCTGGGGCCGTTCTGGGGCTATCTGGCGGGCTGGGCATTCGTCGTCGGGAAGACCGCGTCATGCGCCGCGATGGCGCTGACGGTCGGGGCGTATGCGTGGCCGGATCAGGCGCATGCGGTGGCCGTAGCCGCGGTGGTCGCGCTGACTGCCGTGAACTACGGGGGCGTTCAGAAGTCGGCGTGGCTGACGCGCGCGATCGTGGCGGCGGTACTGGCGGTCCTCGCGGCAGTGGTCGTCTCCTCTCTCGGGTCCGGCGCTGCGGACTTCGGCCGACTGGACGTGGGTGCGGACGCCTCGGTGGGCGGGGTTCTCCAGGCGGCGGGGCTGCTGTTCTTCGCCTTCGCCGGCTACGCCCGGATCGCCACGCTGGGCGAGGAGGTGCGGGATCCGGCGCGTACCATCCCGCGCGCCGTGCCGCTGGCGCTCGGTATCGCGCTGGTGGTCTATGTATGTGTCGCGGTCTCGGTCCTTTCTGTGTTGGGAGCCCGGGAGTTGGGCCTGTCGACGGCTCCGCTCGCGGACGCGGTGCGCGCGGCGGACGCGCATTGGCTCGTGCCCGTCGTACGAGTGGGTGCCGCGGTGGCAGCGCTCGGTTCTCTGCTCGCTCTGATTCTCGGCGTCTCCAGGACGACGCTGGCGATGGCCCGGGACGGCCATCTGCCGGCCGGGCTGGCTGCCGTGCACCCTCGGTTTCAGGTGCCGCACCGGGCCGAGGTGGCGGTGGGAGCGGTCGTCGCGGTGGTGGCGGCGACCGCGGATGTCCGCGGCGCGATCGGCTTCTCGTCGTTCGGAGTGCTGCTGTACTACACCATTGCCAACGCCTCGGCGTGGACGCTGAGTTCCGGCCGGGATCGGGATACACACGTTCGAGTGACGGCTGACAGCCCGACGACGGCCGGGACGACCGCGGTCCGGATCACGGCGGGCTTCGGCCTGCTCGGCTGTCTGGTGCTGGCCTTCGCCCTGCCGGTCTCCTCCGTCGTGGCGGGAGCGGCCGTGATCGCGGCGGGAGCAGGCTTGTACGCCGTACGGAAGGTCAGACGGCCGCGGTCCGGGTCCTGAAGTCGGGCCAGGCCTCCAGGTCCATTCCGTCGTTCGCCTCCTCGTACCAGCCGGTGCCGTCGAGCCAGCCCCGCAGCCAGTCGGCAAGGCTGGGCGCGTCCACGTACCAGGCGTGGTCCGCCTCGTCCGCGTTCGGCTCGAACAGCAGGACCGTGCCGTTCTCGCTGCGCGCGTCGACGCAGGCGTACATCCCGCAGCCCCAGTGGGATATCGGCAGCACTCCCGCGGGCCAGGCCCAGTCGGGGTCCTGCTCGCCGTCCTTGCGATTGGCCAGGTACTGCACGACAGCCGGACGCTCGCCGCGTGGCGGCCCCTCGAGCAGGGGCAGCAATCCGTACTCCGGACCGAATCCGCCGTCGCCTATGCGCGAGTAGAGCGATGCGAGCAGCGAGGGCAGGGCGAACCCGAGGGCGGCCTCGGCGCGGGCGATGGTCTCGCCGCTCACCGGCTCGGGAAGCGAATCCCAGCCCCACGGGTGGTTGTTGCGCGCCTGAGTGGCGACGCGGTCCAGCAACTGCTCGATCTCGGTCATGTGTTCATGGTGGACCACGGCACTGACAATCAGGTGGGTGCTCAGTCCTCGCTGTGGACGTCCTCGCCGTGGACATCCTCGTCATGGAACGAACGGCAGGCGCGCGAGCGGGCCTGCGTCACCGAGAGGCGAACGGCCGGTCCGTGGAAACGATCTCCTTGCCGAGCGGCAGCAGCGAGACCGGAATCAGCTTGAAGTTGGCGATGCCCAGCGGGATGCCGATGATCGTGATGCACAGCGCGATGCCGGTGAAGATGTGGCCCAGCGCCAGCCACCAGCCGGCGAGGATCAGCCACAGCACATTGCCGATGAACGACGGCGCGCCCGCGTCCCGGCGCTCGACCACCGTGTAGCCGAAGGGCCATAGAGCGTAGACGGCGATGCGGAAGGCGGCCAGGCCGAACGGGATGCCGATGATCGTGATGCAGAGCAGCAGGCCCGCGAGCATGTAGCCGAGGAACATCCAGAAGCCGCACAGGATGAGCCAAATGACGTTCAGGATTGTTTTCACGGTCGACGACCTGCCATCTGCTCGAGCCGGGCAACGCGTTCTGCCATCGGCGGGTGCGTGGAGAACATCTTGGAAAGGCCCCTGCCTGGACGGAAGGGATTCACGATCATCATATGACTGGCGGTCTCGAGGCGCGGCTCGGGCGGCAGCGGCAGCTGTTTCGTACCGGCTTCGAGTTTGCGCAGGGCGCTCGCCAGCGCGAGCGGGTCACCGGTGAGCTGGGCGCCCGAGGCGTCCGCCTCGTACTCCCGCGAACGGCTGACGGCCAGCTGGATGACGGAGGCCGCCAGCGGGCCGAGGATCATGACCAGCAGCATGCCGACGAGTCCGGGGCCCTCGTCGTCGTCGGAGCGGCCGATCGGGATCAGCCAGGCGAAGTTCACCAGGAACATCACCACGGAGGCGAGGGCACCGGCGACCGAGGAGATCAGGATGTCGCGGTTGTAGACATGGCTCAGCTCGTGGCCGATGACCCCGCGCAGCTCGCGCTCGTCGAGTATCTGCAGGATGCCTTCGGTGCAGCAGACCGCCGCATTGCGCGGATTGCGGCCCGTGGCAAAGGCGTTGGGGGCCTGGGTCGGCGAGATGTAGAGCCGTGGCATGGGCTGGCGGGCGGCGGTGGAGAGCTCGCGGACTATGCGGTAGAGCACCGGGGCCTCGAACTCGCTGACGGGACGGGACCGCATGGCCCGCAGCGCCAGCTTGTCGCTGTTCCAGTAGGCGTACGCATTGGTGCCGAGGGCGACGACGAGCGCGACGATCAGCCCCGTGCGGCCGAAGAAGCTGCCGATGACGAGGATGATCGCGGACAATCCCCCGAGGAGTACGGCGGTCTTCAGCCCGTTGTGCCGGCGGTGCACGGTACGCCCTCCAGGTGGTGCAGCAGGGGAACCCTTTGCGTGGTGGTCGCTCCACTCTTCAGTGGACCCTTCTGTACTGGTCAACGCCAGGCGAAGGACGCTAGTTCCCTTGTGCTCCCGGCCCCGGGCTGGGCCGTTCGGGTGGCGCTCAGAACAGGTTGCTCGCCGCGAAGCGCAGCACCAGCTGGGGATAGCCGGACAGGACGACACCGACGACGGCCGTCAGCACGATGGCCACGGTGACCGGCGCGGGGGCGCGCTTGCGTGCGGGCTCCGCCGCCTCCGTGGTCCCGTCGGCGCTCACTTCGGCGGCTTCCGGGGCCCGGAAGAGGATCGCCGTCCACTGGAGGTAGTAGTACAGCGCGATCACGACATTGACGGCCATGACCACGGCCAGCCAGCCCAGGCCCGCGTCGACGGCCGAGGAGAAGACGGTGACCTTGGCGAACAGGCCGACGATGCCGGGCGGGAGACCGGCCAGGCAGAGCAGGAAGAAGCCCATGGCGAGGGCCGTGAGCGGGCGGGTGGCGTAGAGACCGCGGTAGTCGGAGATCCGGTTGAGCGGCTTCGTACGGGCGACCAGCGCCGCCACCGCGAAGGCGCCGAGGTTCACGACGGCGTACATCAGGGCGTACGCGACGGTGGCGCCGATCTGGTCGTCGCTGGAGTACGCGGCGGCCGCGATCGGCACCAGCAGGTAGCCGGCCTGTGCCACGGAGGACCAGGCCAGCAGGCGAACCGCGCTCCACGCTCGCGTGGCGGACTGCCGCAGTGCCGCGACATTGCCCGCTGTCATGGTGAAGCCGGCGAGGACGGCCATCGCGGGGCCCCAGACGTCCGCGTAGGCGGGGAACGCGATCACGGTCACCAGGATGAGACCGGAGAAGCCGACCGCCTTCCCGACGACGGAGAGATACGCGGCGACGGGCAGCGGGGCGCCCACATAGGTGTCGGGAACCCAGAAGTGGAACGGGACGGCGGCCGTCTTGAAGGCGAAGCCGACGAGGGTCAGCGCGACGCCCGCCTTGGCGAGGGTGTCGAGCTGGCCCGGGACGTTGTCCAGTTCGGCGGCGATCTGCGTCAGGTGGAGGGTGCCTGTCGCGGCGTACACGAAGCTCACGCCGAGCAGCATCACGGCCGTCGCGGTGACCGAGGACAGGAAGAACTTCAGCGCCGCTTCGCTGGAGAGGCGGTCGCCGCGCCTGAGACCGACGAGTGCGAAGGCCGGCAGTGACGCGACTTCGAGGGCGACGACGAGGGTGGCGAGGTCCCGGGAGGCGGGCAGCAGCGCGGCACCGGCGGCGGAGGAGAGCAGCAGGAACCAGAACTCCCCTGCGGGGAGTTGCTTGCGTGTGTCGTGGAGCGAGAGCAGCGCGGTGAGCAGCGCGCCGCCGAGCACCAGGAGCTGGATGACCAGCGTGAAGTGATCCGCGGTGTAGCTGCAGGCGTTGGCGTCGGTCGTGAGGCAGAAGGTTTCGCGGTCGCCCTTGCGCAGGGGTACGAGCGTGATCAGCGCGGCCGCCAGGCCCGCGATCGCGACGACGCCGAGCAGGCGCTTGTGCTTCTCCGCCACGAACAGGTCGGCCACCAGGACGATCATGCCGACCGTCGCGGTGATGGTCGGCGGCGCGATCGTGAGCCAGTCGACGGACTGGACGAGACTGGTGACGCTGTCGGCTGCCACGGTCACGACTTGCCTCCTGCGAGGAGCTTCTGCACGGCCGGGTCGGTGAGGCCGAGGAGGACCGCGGGCCACAGTCCGGCGAGGACGGTGAGTGCCACGAGCGGGGTCCAGGCGGCGAATTCGTACGTCTGCACGTCGGCGAGCTTCGTTTCCCCTTCGGGCCGCAGCGCGCCCATGCAGACCCGGCGCACGACGATCAGGAGGTACGCGGCGGTGAGCAGGGTGCCGAATCCGGCGATCGCCATGAACGTGAGGAACGCGGGGCGGTTCAGACCGTCGGCCGGGTCGAACGCGCCGAACAGCGCGAGCATTTCGCCCCAGAACCCGGCGAGGCCCGGCAGGCCGAGGGAGGCGACGGCTGCGAAGGCGAGAAGGCCGCCGAGACGGGGCGCGCGGCCGTAGAGGGCCGCTCCGGTCGCGCCGGCGAGCGTGTCGAGGTCGGCGGTGCCGTAGCGGTCCTTGAGCGCTCCGACCAGGAAGAAGAGCAGGCCGGTGATGAGGCCGTGGGCGATGTTGGCGAAGAGTGCGCCGTTCACGCCGGTCGGGGTCATCGTCGCGATGCCGAGGAGCACAAAGCCCATGTGGCCGACGGAGGAGTACGCGATCAGACGCTTGAGGTCGCCGCCCGCGCCCTGTTTGGCGAGTGCAAGACAGGCGAGGGATCCGTAGATGATGCCGACGACGGCGAACGCGGCGAGATACGGCGCGAAGATGCGCATGCCGTCGGGCGCGATCGGCAGAACGATACGGACGAATCCGTACGTACCCATCTTCAGCAGCACACCGGCCAGCAGCACGGAGCCGACAGTCGGAGCGGCGGTGTGCGCGTCCGGCAGCCAGCTGTGCAACGGCCACATCGGCGTCTTCACCGCGAGGCCGACGCCGATCGCCAGAACGGCGATGACCTGGACGGATGTGGTCAGTCCACGGCCGTTGTCAGTGGCGAGTGCCACCATGTCGAATGTGCCGGTCTTCAGCCCGATCAGCAGCAGGCCGAGCAGCATGACGACAGAGCCGAGCAGCGTATAGAGGATGAACTTCCAGGCGGCGGGCTGCCGCGCTTCCCCGCCCCAGCGGGCGATGAGGAAGTACATCGGGATGAGCACCATCTCGAAAGCCAGGAAGAAGAGCAGCAGATCGAGGACGGCGAAGGTCGCGAGCGTCCCCGATTCAAGGACGAGCAGCAGCGCGACGAAGGCCTTCGGGGACGGGCCCGCAGGCATCTTGTAGTAGCTGTACAGCGCGCACAGGAAGGTCAGCAGCGCGGTCAGGACCAGGAGGGGGAGGGAAATGCCGTCGATGCCGAGGTGGATCCGCACATCGAGTGCCGGGATCCAGCTGATGTCCGTGGTGGCCTGCATCTTCGACGGTTGGTCATGGTCGAAGCCGATTGCCAGCACGATCGCGGCCGCCAGGATCGCGCCCGTCACGGTCAGTCCGTGTCGTAGGACCGCCTGGTCGGGGCTCTTGCCGCGCAGCCCTGGCGGGGCGGGCAGCAGCGCCGCCGCGGCGCCGACGAGCGGGCCGACGACGATGAACGCGAGAAGGAACTGCATCACGGACTCGCTGATATCGATCACGGCTCACGATCCCGCGTTGACGTTGGACAGGACGACGGCAGCGACCGCCAGGACGGCGGAACCGGCGAGCAGCGCGCTGAGGTAGGTCTGCACGTTGCCGGTCTGGGCGCGACGGACGAGCCAGCCCAGCCAGTTGGAGCCGGTGCCCGCGCCGCGTACGTACGTGTCGACGACCTCGCGGTCGAGGAAGCGGACCAGCTCGGCGCCCGCGCGGACGGGAAGGACGAACAGCACGCGGTAGACGGCGTCGACGTGGAAGCCGGCGGCGGCGTGGCGGTGCAGTGGGCCGAGCAGCAGTCGGCCGGGGTCGGCGGGGTCGGGTGCTGCGGCCACGTCGCCGTAGGCGGGGGTGTGGGTGGCGATGGCCTCCGCCTCGGTGACCGACGGGGCGGCTTCCGGGTGGGCGGCGACGGCGCCCATGGGCGTGCGGGCCGCAAGGGCGTCCTCGCGGTAGTGCAGCGCGCGCCAGGCTCCGTAGGTGATGAGTCCGCCGACGAGCGCGACACCCGTGCCGAGGACGGCGGTGGTCACCGTCGGAGTGAGCGGGTGGCCGTCGAACCAGCCGTCGAGGTAGCCGACGGTCAGACCGAAACCGAGGGAGGGGATGGCGAGCACCCAGAGCACGGCGTTCATGGCGATGGGATCGCGGCCGTGGTCGGGCGCTTCGGCTCCGTGGCCGCGGAAGGCGAGGAGCCACAGGCGCATCGCGTACGCGGCGGTGAGGAGTGCGGTCACCAGACCGGCGACCAGCACCGTCCAGCCCGCGGCGCTCGGAGCGACGTCGGTCTCGCCGAACGCAGCGTGCTCGGCGGCCACCAGGACGGCTTCCTTGGAGAAAAAGCCGGCGAAGGGAGGGATCGCGGCGAGCGCGAACAGGGCGACGGTCATCGTCCAGTACGCGTCGGGGATGCGCTTGGCGAGGCCGCTCATCCGGGACATGGCGGCCAGCGAGTTGGTGCCGGCGGCGTGGATGATCACGCCGGCGGCGAGAAAGAGCAGCGCCTTGAACGCACCGTGCGCAAGGAGGTGGAAGACGGCGGCGCCGCGGTCTGCGACGGCCAGAGCGCCTGACATGTAGCCGAGTTGGCCGATGGTCGAGTAGGCCAGGACCCGCTTGATGTCGTCCTGGGCGAGGGCGGCGAGAGCGGATCCGACCATCGTGATGGCGGCCATCACGGCCAGCACCATGAGCGCCGCCGCGGAGGCGGCGAAGACGGGAAGGAGCCGGGCCACGAAGTAGATGCCGGCCGCGACCATCGTCGCGGCGTGGATCAGCGCGGAGACGGGAGTGGGGCCCGCCATCGCGTCGGGCAGCCAGGTGTGCAGCGGGAATTGCGCCGACTTGCCCGCCACGCCCGCGAGGAGCAGCAGCGCGACGAGGGTGGGGTGATCGATCCCGCCCGCCGCGACGGAGCCGAGGATCCCGGTGATCTGGAAGGTGCCGGCGTCGGTGGCCAGCACGAACAGACCGAACAGGAAGGGGACATCGCCGAGCTTGGTGACCAGGAAGGCCTTCAGGGAGGCGGCGCGCGCCTCGGGCGTCTCCCAGTAGTGGCCCACGAGGAAGTACGAGCAGATGCCCATGATCTCCCAGCCGACCAGCAGCACCATCAGGTCGCCCGAGTAGACGACGAGCAGCATCGCGGAGGTGAAGAGGGAGACGAGAGCCGCGTACGAGGGGTAGCGCGGGTCGTCGCGCAGATAGCCCGTCGAGTAGATCTGCACGCAGGACGCGACGACACCGACCAGGACGGCGACGAGGACCGCGAAGCCGTCGAGGTAGAGCGAGAGGTCGATCGGGACCGAGCCGGTGGGGGTGAGCTGGGTCGAGGCGTTGATCGCCTTCTCCCCGCCCTGGCGGACGGCAACGAGCACGGCGATCGCGGTCGCGACAAGGGTCGGCAGGACGGCCAGGGGCCGTACGAAACCGGGTGCCGTACGGCCGAGCAGCAGTCCGGCCGCCGCGCCCAGGAAAGGAAGAAGAGGGACGAGGACGGCGAGGGTCGTCGTGGTCACGCGGTGGCCTCAGCCTTCTGCGCCGGGGCGGTCTCGTCAGGGGTGTCGGGGATGCCGTCGGGGCCTTCGGCGGTGTCGCGGAGCCGGTCGACGTCCGACGTGCCGCGGTTGCGGTAGACCATCAGGACGATCGCCAGGCCGATGCCGATCTCGGCTGCCGCGATGGCGATGGTGAAGAGCGTGAGCGCCTGGCCGGCGTGCAGGGAGTCGCGGAGCCAGACGTCGAAGGCGACGAGGTTGAGGTTGACCGCGTTGAGCATCAGCTCGACGGACATCAGGACCAGGATCGCGTTGCGGCGGGCAAGTACGCCGTACAGCCCGATGCAGAAGAGGAGGACGGCGAGCACGGCGGGATAGGCGAGATGCATCAGCGCTCCCCCTCGGGATCCTTGGTGCCCTTGCGGGACAGGACGATCGCGCCGACGAGCGCGGCGAGCAGCAGCACGGAGAGCGCCTCGAACGGCAGCACCCAGTGCCGGAAGAGGATTTCGCCGGACACCTGGGTGGAGCCCTGGGCGGGTCCGTCCAGGTCGATCCAGGTGGTGCGGAACGCGTCGACGACCACCCAGACCAGGGCGGCCGCGGCGGCGGCGGCCACGGCGAGTGCGACCCAGCGGTTGCCGGAGTCGGCGTCCGGGGAGCGGCCGATGGGGGCCTTGGTGAGCATCAGCCCGAAGAGAAGGAGGACGACCACGGAACCGACGTAGATCAGGACCTGCACCCAGGCGATGAACTCGGCCGTCAGCAGGAGGTACTCGACGGCGAGGCCACCGAGCGCCACGACCAGCCAGAGGGCGGCATGCACCAGCTGCTTGGTCGTGACGGTTATGGCTGCCGCGCCGAGGGTGGCGAGGCCGACGAAGAGAAAGGCGACCTCGACGCCGGTCGGCGAGAGGAAGCCCTGGGTCGCGGCTGCGGTGAGGATCATGCCGGACCTCCGTCACCGGCGGGCGGCGTGGCGGAGCCGGCCGGGCCGTCCGACGCCGGGCCGTCCGGGGCCGGGCCGTCCGTGGCCGGTGCGCCCGGGGCCGGTGCGTCTGACGCGGGGCCGGCTGTGGCCGGTGCCTCGGGGGCCGGGGTGGGTTCCGCCTGGGCGGCGGCGAGCTTCTCGGCCGCCTTGCGGGCCGCGGCGATCTCCTTCGGCTCCTCGGCACCCGGGTCGAGCGCGGGCGGCGCGGGCACCGTCCACATCCACTCGCGGAGTTTGTCGCGTTCATGCGTGAGTTCGCGGATGTCCGTCTCCGCGTACTCGAACTCCGGCGACCAGAACAGCGCGTCGAAAGGACAGACCTCGATGCAGATACCGCAGTACATACAGAGCGCGAAGTCGATGGCGAAGCGGTCGAGCACATTGCGGCTCCGCTCGCGGCCACCGGGCGCGGCGGCCGGCACCGTCTCCTTGTGGGAGTCGATGTAGATGCACCAGTCGGGGCACTCACGGGCGCAGAGCATGCAGACCGTGCAGTTCTCCTCGAACAGGCCGATCACGCCGCGCGTGCGGGGCGGAAGTTCGGGCTGGGCGTCCGGGTACTGCGCGGTGTGGGACTTCCTCGTCATCGTGCGGAGGGTGACGGCGAGGCCCTTGGCGAGGCCGGATCCGGGAATCGGAGCCATTACTGGATCACCACCTTCACGATGCCGGTGAGAGCGATCTGGGCCAGGGCGAGCGGGACGAGCGTGGTCCACGCGAACTTCTGCAGCTGGTCCTCGCGCATCCGCGGATAGGTCACCCGCAGCCAGATGACGACAAAGGCGAGCACGGCCGTCTTGAGCAGCGTCCAGACCCAGCCCAGGCCCTCCGCGCCGAACGGGCCGTGCCAGCCCCCGAGGAAGAGGACGGTGGTCAGACCGCACAGGACGACGATGCCCGCGTACTCGGCGAGCAGGAACAGCGCGAAGCGCAGCCCGGTGTACTCGGTGTACGCGCCGAAGATGATCTCGGAGTCGGCGACCGGCATGTCGAAGGGAGGGCGCTGGAGTTCGGCGAGGCCGGCGATGAAGAAGACGAAGGCGCCCACGATCTGCCAGGGCAGCCACCACCACTCGAAGGCGTTCAGGATGCCGGGCAGCGAGACCGTGCCGGCGGCCATCGCCACCGAGGCGGCGGTCAGCAGCATCGGCAGCTCGTATGCCAGCAGCTGAGCGGCGGTCCGCAGACCACCGAGGAGGGAGAACTTGTTGGCAGAGGCCCAGCCCGCCATGAGCGAGCCGAGCACGCCGACGCCCATCACGGCGAGCACGAAGAAGATGCCCGCGTCGACGACCTGGCCGACCGCGCTCTCGCTCGGGCCGATCGGGATCGCGACCAGCACGAGGAGATACGGGAGCAGTGCGACGGCGGGAGCGAGCTGGAAGATGCGGCGGTCCGCGCCTGCGGGGACCACGTCCTCCTTCTGCGCGAACTTCACGCCGTCCGCGACGAGCTGGGCCCAGCCGTGGAAGCCGCCGGCGTACATGGGGCCGAGGCGGCCCTGCATATGAGCCATGACCTTGTGCTCGGTCTGCCCGATGACGAGCGGAAGCACAAGGAACACGGCGAAGACGACGACCAGCCGGAGGGCGACGTCGATAGCGTCGTTCACGCGAGGTCGCCTCCAGCGGTGTCGGTCGGCCGGTCCTCGGGTCCGTCAGCGGACGCGGGCTCGGGCCGTGGAGTGGGTGGGGTGTCGGTCTCGGGCGCGGCCGGTTCGGCACCGGCCTCAGCCTCGGGCTGGTGCCCCGGCTCGGGCTGAGCCTGAGCCTCCGGTTTTGCCTCGGGCTCCGGTTTTGCCTCGGGCTGAGCCGCTGGCTTCGCCTCGGTGTCCGGTTTCGCCTCGGAATCCGTGTCGTCGAATGCCGGGCGGGCGTGATGCCACGGGGCGTCGGCGCTACGGGTTCGCGGCGACGGCGACGGGGCTTGCGGTGCCTGCTGGGCCTGCTGTGCCTGCGACGTGGCCGGGGGCTCGACCGGCGTTGTCTCCGCGGCCTGGCTCGCAGGAGGCGTGTCAGGAGTACCGGTCGGCTCCGGTGCCTGGCTTGCCGAGCCCTCGGCGGCGCTGCGCGAGCGCCGGGCCGGAGCACCGGGCGAGGTGGCCGGACCCGGAGCCTCGGCGGCCCCAGGCGTCGTCGCCGACTGGCTCGCAGAGCCCTCGCTCGCCGTGCGGGTACGGCGAGCCGGTGTCGCACCCGGAGCTTCCGGACCCGCCTCGGTCGACGCCGCCGGAGTCCCAGGAGCGGCCGGACCCGGGGCCTCGGCGGCCTCGGGCGGAGTCGCCGACTGGCTCGCAGAGCCCTCGCTCGCCGTGCGGGTACGGCGAGCCGGTGTCGCGCCCGGAGCTCCCGGACCCGCCTCGGTCGACGCCGCCGGAGTCCCAGGAGCGGCCGGAGCACCGGCCGGAGCGGCCGGACCCGGAGCCTCGGCGGCCCCAGGAGTGGCCGTCTGGCTCGCCGAGCCCTCGCCCGCGGTGCGTGCGCGGCGTGGGGGGCGTTCGCCCGGGGTGGTGGCTGCTCGGGGGGTGCGGGCCGGGCGGGCCGGGGCCGGGGGGAGTTGGCCCTTGAGGGGGCCCCAGTCGTTCGGGTCCGGAACGCCCGGAGGGAGCATCTGGCGGCGCTTCGGGCCGCCGTGTTCGGACTCGCCCGGCTCCTTCGCCCCAGGCCAGGCCTTCGCGACCCGAGCCGCGAGGATGAAGTCCTTGCGGAGCGGGTGGCCCTCGAAGCTCTCCGGGAGGAGCAGCGGGACGAGGTGCGGGTGGTCGGTGAAGTCGACGCCGAACATCTCGTGGGTCTCGCGCTCGTGCCAGCCCGCTCCGGCGTAGACCGTCACGGCCGAGGCGAGTACGGGAGCCTCGTGCGGGACGGTCGTACGCAGCAGCAGGCGGCGGACCTGGTGGCCCTCCAGGGCGACGACATGGGCGCAGACGCGGAAGCCCGTGCCCGGTTCGTCGACCGCGCTCAGCCAGTCGAAGTAGGTGCAGCCCAGCTTGTCGCGGGCGATCTCCAGCGCGGTGATCCAGAAGCCGGGCGGGACGTCGACGGTGAGCAGGTCGTAGGCCCGCTCGGCGGTGGCTTCTTCGCCGAAGATCTCGGTGACGGAGTCGGGGAGCCGGTCGTACGCGGTCACCGGTCACCTCCCGGTGCCGGCGGCGGGGTCACCAGGCCGCTGCGGAGTTCGCCCACGGATGCGCGGCCCGTCCCGTACCGCTCGCCGAGCGACTCGCGGGCGATCTTCTCCTGGAGCTTGAGGATGCCCTGGAGCAGCGCTTCCGGACGGGGCGGGCAGCCCGGGACGTACACGTCGACCGGGATGATCTGGTCGACGCCCTTGGTCACGCAGTAGGAGTCCCAGTACGGGCCGCCGCAGTTGGAGCAGGCGCCGAAGGAGATGACGTACTTGGGCTCGGGCATCTGCTCGTACAGCCGCTTGACCGCCGGGGCCATCTTGTCGGTGACCGTGCCCGAGACGACCATCAGGTCCGCCTGGCGCGGGCCGGGCGCGAACGGGATCACGCCGAGCCGGATGAAGTCGTGCCGGGCCATCGACGCCGCGATGAACTCGATCGCGCAGCAGGCGAGCCCGAAGTTGAAGACCCAGAGGCTGTAGCGGCGGCCCCAGTTGAGGACCACTTTCATGGGCTCGGGCGCCAGGCGCGACAGCACGCCCAGGCGCTGCGGCTCCGGCAGCATCACGGGCTGGACAGCCGGCTGGGCCTCGGGCTGGGTCACGTCCATGCCAGGACGCCCTTCTTGTATGCGTAGAGGAGTCCCACGGCCAGGAAGCCGAGGAAGATGAACATCTCCACGAGGGTCGTCGCGCCGTAACCCGCGGCGGCGAAGACCGTCGCCCACGGGAAGAGGAAGATCGAGTCGACGGCGAAGATCACGTACAGAAAGGCGTAGACGTAGTAGCGGACCTGTGTGTGCGCCCAGCCCTCGCCGACCGGGTCCACGCCGCATTCGTAGGTGAGCATCTTCTCCGGCGTCGGCACCACGGGCCGCAGCAGCCGGCCTGCGCCGAAAGCCACGGCGACGAACAGCACGCCGATCACCGCGAGCAGCCCGACGACCGAATAGCTCTCGAAGTAGTCCGCCGCGAGCACGGCCACGGTCGGTTCCGGCACGTCCGCCCCTCGCTCCCTGACTTCACAGTCGATCTGTCGGATCTATCGGATTTGTTCGATCCGTTTGTTCGACGATCTCTCCGTACGCATCCGGAGTCTAGGCCCTGCTAAAGGGACGGTAAGCAGTCGCGTCCCGCATCAGGTGGGGTTATCCCTACTTCATCCCACCCACGCACCCCATGGCGCACGGCGACGCCGCCCGGCAGGCTGGCCCGTATGACCGCGAACAACCCCGCCATCGACCATGACCGGCCGCTGCCTGCGCGGTTCGCCTTCGACCGCCACACCTGGAAGGAGATCGCACATCTCCTCGCCAACCTGCCGATCGCACTGATCGGCTTTGTTTACGTGGCGTTCATGATTTTCGTCGGCGCACTCATGTCAGTGACGGTCGTCGGTCTGCCGCTTCTCGCCCTCGGTCTGACCGGCGCGCGCGGAATCGGACACTTCGAACGGGGGCGCGCCCGCTCGCTGCTCGGCGTACGGATCGACGAGCCGAGCCCGATGCGCGGACCGCACCGCCGCGACGGGCTCTTCCCCTGGTTGTGGGCGAGCCTGAAGGACCCGGTCGGCTGGCGGACGGTGCTGTACAACTTCATCCGGCTGCCGTGGGGGGTGCTGACGTTCACCGTCACGCTGGTGGGCCTGTTCGTGCTCTGGCCCGTACTGCCGTTCATCGCGCGCGGGCTGACCAACGCCGACCGCGCGATGGTGCGCGGGCTGCTCTCGCCCTCCGACGAACTGGAGCGGCGCATCGCCGAACTCGAGTCGGACCGCGGAGTCGTCGTCGACACCGCCGCGGCCGACCTGCGGCGTATCGAGCGCGATCTGCACGACGGCGCCCAGGCCCGGCTCGTCGCGCTCGCCATGGGGCTCGGGCTCGCCAAGGAGAAGCTGCTGGAGGACCCGGAGGCGGCGGCCCGCATGGTGGACGAGGCGCACGGCGAGGTGAAGGTGGCACTCCAGGAACTGCGCGACCTCGCGCGAGGTATCCATCCCGCCGTACTGACCGACCGCGGGCTCGACGCCGCGCTCTCGTCCGTCGCGTCACGCTGTACGGCGCCGGTGAAGGTGACCGTGGATCTGGCGGAGCGGCCGGCCGAGGCGATCGAGGGCATCGCGTACTTCACCGTCTCCGAGCTGCTGCAGAACGTCAGCAAGCACGCGCAGGCGAAGAGCGTCTCGGTGGATGTGTGGCGGTCGAAGGACCGGCTGCTGATCCAGGTCAGGGACGACGGGCAGGGCGGGGCCCGGCTGGAGGGCGGCACGGGCATGGCCGGGCTGGCGGAGCGGCTGGATGCGGTGGACGGGCTGTTCGTACTGGACTCGCCGGTGGGCGGACCGACGACAGTGACGGCGGAACTGCCGTGGCGCGAGCGCGCTGCGGTGACGCAGGCGGGGCCACGGTAGGGAAAACCCCCGGTCCAAGACGGCGACCGCCCTCATGGTGCGGGCCTCCCCCGCACAGCAGGCTGGACGTATGACAGCACCCATCGCAGAACGGACGGCGCCGATGGCCACGGACCAGTTTTCGGAGCGGCAGCACTTTCTTCCCGCCGTCGTGCGCGCGCCGCTCGAAGGCCGGACGTGGCGGGAGTTCGGGTATCTGCTGCTGAGCCTGCCGATCAGCATCGTCTTCTTCACTTTCGCCGTGGTCACCGTCTCCCTCGGCGCGGGGCTGCTGATCACCTTCCTCGGCATCCCTGTCCTGGCCGCCGGTCTCGCCGGCTGCCGCGCCTTCGGTGCGCTGGAGAGGTCCCGGGCCCGGGGGCTGCTGCACCTCGACGTGGACGACCCGGCTCCGGCGCGGGCCCGGACGAACGGGCTGATGTCCTGGGTCGGCGCGGTCCTCAAGAGCGGGACGTCGTGGCGGCAGCTCCTCTACGGGTTTTTGCACTTTCCGTGGGCGGTGACCGCCTTCTGCATCGCCGTCACCTTCTGGGCCACGGGCTGGGGGCTGTTCCTGTACCCGCTGTGGCAGTGGACCTTCCCGCGCTATACCGACCAGCCGGGCATCGCGGTCTTCGGCGACGCCAACGGCCGCCAGTTCTACGCCGACACTCCCTTCGAGATCGGCAGCACCGCCGCGGTGGGCCTGGTCTTCGTACTCGCCACCCCCTGGCTGATCCGCGGCCTCGCGCACGTGGACCGGCTGATGGTCAGCGGGCTCCTCGGGCCCTCCACCCTCGCGACCCGCGTCGTCGAGCTGGAGTCGGACCGCGGCGTCGTCGTCGACACCGCCGCGGCCGACCTGCGGAAGATCGAACGCGATCTGCACGACGGCGCCCAGGCCCGGCTCGTCGCGCTCGCCATGGATCTCGGCCTGGCCAAGGAGAAGCTGCTGGAGGACCCGGAGGCGGCGGCCCGCATGGTGGACGAGGCGCACGGCGAGGTGAAGGTGGCGCTGCAAGAGCTGCGCGACCTCGCCCGCGGGATCCATCCCGCCGTACTGACCGACCGCGGGCTCGACGCCGCGCTCTCCTCGGTCGCCTCCCGCTGCGCGGTCCCGGTCTCCGTCGACGTCGATCTGCCGTCCCGGCCCGCCGCAGCCATCGAGGGCATCGCGTACTTCACCGTGTCCGAGCTGTTGCAGAACGTCAGCAAGCACGCGCAGGCCCGGCGCGCGACGGTGGATGTCTGGCGCTCGGAGGACCGGCTGATGCTGCAGGTCACGGACGACGGGCGGGGCGGGGCCCGGCTGGACGGCGGGACCGGAATGGCCGGGCTCGCGGAGCGGCTGGGCGCAGTCGACGGCCTCCTCGTCGTGGACTCGCCGACGGGCGGCCCGACCATGGTGACCGCGGAACTCCCCTGGCGCGGCTGATCCCGAGGCCTCCTGCCCGCGCCTGCGTGCCGAGCCCCCGACCCACCCCGCACCCGGAATACCCCTCAGCCGGTAACCAAGCCTGAGATGCTGGTAGCCACAGGGGTGGGAAGCGGATCGACATGGGGGCTGCAGGGCTGTGGAGGACAGAGTGCGCGTGGTCATCGCCGAGGATTCAGTGCTGCTTCGGGAGGGCCTGACCCGGCTGCTGACCGACCGCGGGCACGATGTCGTGGCCGGCGTGGGTGACGCGGAGGCGTTGATCAAGACCGTCGGCGAGCTGGCCGCGCAGGACGCGCTGCCGGATGTGGTCGTCGCGGACGTCCGGATGCCGCCCACTCATACGGATGAGGGTGTGCG
The DNA here is from genome assembly GCF_044334895.1 of Streptomyces sp. NPDC020681. Taxonomy (NCBI): domain Bacteria; kingdom Bacillati; phylum Actinomycetota; class Actinomycetes; order Kitasatosporales; family Streptomycetaceae; genus Streptomyces; species Streptomyces sp. NPDC020681. Next base: position 452,951 of record NZ_JBIRTX010000005.1, read on the forward strand.
CGCGGCGGTCCGGCTGCGCAAGGACCATCCCGGGATCGGCGTGCTGGTCCTCTCTCAGTACGTCGAGGAGCAGTACGCCACCGAGCTGCTGGCCGGCAGCAGCCGGGGTGTGGGCTATCTGCTCAAGGACCGGGTGGCCGAGGTGCGGGAGTTCGTGGACGCCGTGGTGCGGGTGGCCCGGGGCGGTACCGCGCTGGACCCGGAGGTGGTCGCGCAGCTGCTGGGCCGGAGCCGCAAGCAGGACGTGCTGGCCGGGCTCACGCCCCGCGAGCGGGAGGTCCTCGGTCTGATGGCCGAGGGGCGGACGAACTCGGCGATCGCCAAGCAGCTGGTGGTGAGCGACGGCGCGGTCGAGAAGCATGTAAGCAACATCTTCCTGAAGCTCGGGCTGTCCCCCAGTGACGGGGATCACCGGCGCGTACTGGCGGTGTTGACCTACCTCAACTCCTAATTGACTGACACTCTGTCAGCTATTGAGCGGTATTTGAGCAGGACGGCAGTCCTAGAACCAAAGAATGAGCAGGGAGCGTCTTTCAAAGAAGGACCGGAAGGATCCGGGGGGCGAACGAAATATGGCAAACCAGGGCGCCAGGACGTACCAAACGGACGTCCAACATATGAGCGGTCCAAGGAAGGCCACCCTTACCGACGTAAGGTGGCACTGGGACGGCCGGCGGGGCCGGCCGGGCCCGAGGAGAGCCGCCTCGAGGGAGGTCCAGTTCAGTGACCAGCCAGGTCAGTAGCCCAGCCGAACGTGCCGACGAGGCCGACGAAGCCAATGAGGCACTTGTCGGCGGGCAGCGCAGGCCCGCCGGGGAGAAGGAGATCCGCCGCCTGGACCGGGTGATCATCCGCTTCGCGGGTGACTCCGGTGACGGTATGCAGCTCACGGGTGACCGGTTCACCTCGGAGACGGCGTCGTTCGGAAACGACCTCTCCACGCTGCCGAACTTCCCCGCCGAGATCCGCGCCCCTGCCGGCACGCTCCCGGGCGTCTCCAGCTTCCAGCTGCACTTCGCCGACCACGACATCCTCACCCCCGGCGACGCGCCGAACGTGCTGGTGGCGATGAATCCGGCCGCGCTCAAGGCGAACCTCGCCGATGTGCCGCGCGGCGGCGAGATCATCGTCAACACCGACGAATTCGCCAAGCGCGCCATGGCCAAGGTCGGCTACGACACCTCCCCGCTGGAGGACGGCTCGCTGGACGCCTATCACGTCCACCCGGTGCCGCTGACGACGCTGACCGTCGAGGCGCTGAAGGACTTCGGCCTGACCCGCAAGGAGGCCGAGCGCTCGAAGAACATGTTCGCGCTGGGCCTGCTGTCCTGGATGTACCACCGGCCGACGGAGGGCACCGAGACCTTCCTGCGCACCAAGTTCGCCAAGAAGCCGCAGATCGCCGAGGCGAACATCGCGGCCTTCCGGGCCGGCTGGAACTTCGGCGAGACGACCGAGGACTTCGCCGTCTCCTACGAGGTGGCGCCCGCGAGCACGGCCTTCCCGACCGGCACGTACCGCAACATCTCCGGGAACCTGGCGCTGTCGTACGGTCTGGTCGCCGCGTCCAAGCAGGCCGACCTGCCGCTCTACCTGGGTTCGTACCCGATCACGCCGGCCTCCGACATCCTGCACGAGCTGTCCAAGCACAAGAACTTCGGTGTGCGGACCTTCCAGGCCGAGGACGAGATCGCCGGCATCGGCGCGGCGCTCGGCGCGGCCTTCGGCGGCGCGCTCGCCGTGACCACCACCTCCGGCCCCGGCCTGGCGCTGAAGTCGGAGACCATCGGTCTCGCGGTCTCGCTGGAGCTGCCGCTGCTGATCATCGACATCCAGCGCGGCGGTCCGTCGACCGGGCTGCCGACCAAGACCGAGCAGGCCGATCTGCTGCAGGCCATGTTCGGGCGCAACGGCGAGGCCCCGGTCCCGATCGTCGCGCCGCGCACGCCCGCCGACTGCTTCGACGCGGCGCTGGACGCGGCCCGGATCGCGCTCGCCTACCGCACGCCGGTGCTTCTGCTCTCGGACGGCTATCTGGCCAACGGCTCCGAGCCGTGGCGGATCCCGGACATCGACGAGCTGCCGGACCTGCGCGTGCAGTTCGCGACCGGACCGAACCACGAGCTGGCCGACGGCACCGAGGTGTTCTGGCCGTACAAGCGCGATCCGCAGACGCTGGCGCGTCCATGGGCCGTGCCCGGCACGCCCGGTCTCGAGCACCGCATCGGCGGCATCGAGAAGCAGGACGGCACCGGCAACATCTCCTACGACCCGGCCAACCACGACTTCATGGTCCGGATCCGCCAGGCCAAGATCGACGGCATCGAGGTGCCGGATCTCGAGGTGGACGACCCGGACGAGGCGAGCACGCTGGTGCTGGGCTGGGGTTCGACGTACGGGCCGATCACCGCCGCCGTCCGCAGGCTGCGTGCCGCAGGCATTCCCATCGCACAGGCTCATCTGCGCAACCTCAATCCGTTCCCGGGGAATCTCGGAGAGGTGCTGGGGCGTTACAGCAAGGTAGTGGTACCCGAGATGAACCTCGGCCAGCTCGCCAGCCTGATCCGGGCGAAGTATCTGGTCGACGCGCAGAGTTACAACCAGGTCAACGGCATGCCGTTCAAGGCCGAGCAGCTCGCCACGGCTCTCAAGGAGGCCATCAATGACTGAGACGGCGTCTACTCTGCTCTCCCTGGTTCCCAAGGCCGAGGCCAAGCAGTCCATGAAGGACTTCAAGTCCGATCAGGAAGTGCGCTGGTGCCCGGGCTGCGGTGACTACGCCATCCTCGCCGCCGTGCAGGGCTTCATGCCCGAGCTCGGTCTGGCGAAGGAGAACATCGTCTTCGTCTCCGGAATCGGCTGCTCCTCCCGCTTCCCGTACTACATGAACACGTACGGGATGCACTCCATCCACGGCCGTGCGCCCGCCATCGCGACCGGGCTCGCGTCCTCGCGCCGCGATCTGTCCGTCTGGGTCGTCACCGGTGACGGCGACGCGCTCTCCATCGGCGGAAACCATCTGATCCACGCGCTGCGCCGGAATGTGAACCTGAAGATCCTGCTCTTCAACAACCGGATCTACGGACTCACCAAGGGCCAGTACAGCCCGACCTCCGAGGTCGGCAAGATCACCAAGTCGACGCCGATGGGTTCGCTGGACGCGCCGTTCAACCCGGTGTCGCTGGCGATCGGCGCCGAGGCCAGCTTTGTCGCCCGTACCGTCGACTCCGACCGCAAGCACCTCACCGAGGTGCTGCGCCAGGCGTCCCAGCACCAGGGCACGGCGCTGATCGAGATCTACCAGAACTGCAATATCTTCAACGACGGCGCTTTTGACGCGCTGAAGGACAAGCAGCAGGCGGAAGAGGCCGTGATCCGCCTGGAGCACGGCAGCCCGATCCGCTTCGGCGCGGACGGCGGCAAGGGCGTCGTACGGGACCCGGCGACCGGCGATCTCAAGGTCGTCCAGGTCACGGCCGAGAACGAGTCGCAGATCCTGGTCCACGACGCGCACAACCCCAGCCCGACCACGGCGTTCGCGCTGTCTCGGCTCGCCGACCCGGACACGCTTCACCACACGCCGATCGGTGTGCTGCGCAGTGTGCAGCGGCCGGTGTACGACACGCAGATGTCCGAGCAGCTGGACTCCGCGATCGAGCAGAACGGCAAGGGCGACCTGGCCGCGCTGCTCGCCGGGAACGACACCTGGACCGTCGTCGGCTGACGTTCCTCACAGGCACGTCGGGCAGGTACGGAAAGGTCAGGAGCCCGTGCTCCTGACCTTTCCGTACGGTCCGAGAAAGCGCGCCCGGCCGCCCTCTACCCGGTGCAGGAACTGGGCCGGCGGCGCGATCAGCGCCTGTGTGAGCCGGTCGAACGCGATCGTCTTCGCCAGTCCCTTGTACGAGCTCTCCCGCAGCCTGCGCACCATCGCGCCGCGCTCCACGCCCTCCGTGCCCAGACCGCGCATGGCCTGAGCGATGAACAGCAGCGTGTCGTACGCCTCGACGGCGTACCGGTCCACCTCCGCCACCCGGAAGCGCTTCTTGTACGCGGCGACAAAGCGTTCGGCGCCGCGCTGCGCCGCCGGGTCGACGAAGGCCGTGCCGAAGGCCCAGCCCTCGGCGGCCTGGCCGGCCTCGGACAGGAACGCGGGCTCCAGTACCTCTCCGACGCCCATCCGTGAGCCCTTGAACCCCGCCTCCTTCAGCGCACGGGCGCAGAGTGCGGCCCGGTGAGGTGAGTTCCCGGCGAAGATCACACCCTGCGCGCCGGCCGCGGCGGCCGCTGCGACGGCGGGCCCGAAGTCCTCGCTCGCCGCGGGCACTTGATGCACCGTGGCGGTGCCGTTGGACGGCGGTGTCTCGCTCAGGCTCTTCGCCAGCTCCCAGCCGAAGTCGCCTGCCGCCCGGTCCTCAATGATCGCGGTCCGCCGGGTCGGCGTCACGACGGTGAGGTAGTGGACCAGGGGCGTGGCTACGTTGTTGTCGTCCGGTCTGAGCTGGAAGAAGGTGCGGTTGTTGATGGTCGAGATGCGCGACGAGCCGACGGAGACACACAGCAGCGGCAGCAACGCGGCCTTGTACAGCGGCGACACTGCCTCCGCCGGTCCGTCCGCGGACGGGCCGATGACCGCCTTTACCGTGGCGTCGGCGATGAGCTTGGCGCTCGCGCTCTTGGACCGGTTCGGCGTCCCGCCGTCGTCGTAGACCTTGAGCGTCAGGTCGAAGGGCCGGTCCTTGCGGGCGTTGAACTCCTCGGCCGCCAGGCGCGCGCCGCGCTCCTGGCCGCGGCCCGCGGCCCGGCCGCCGCCGGACAGATCCGCCAGCACCCCGACGGCATGGCGCGGCAGTTGGCCGCCGCGGGTCTGCCCGGCGTCCGAGCCGCCGTCCGGGCGGCTCGCCAGATAGGCCGCGATGCCGCCGCCGACCGCGAGCACACCCGCCGCCGATCCGCCGACCGCGAGGAAGCGGCGGCGGCTAGTGGCTTGTACGGCCGTCTCCCCTGTCCGCGTGGGCTCGTCCGGCTCGGGGTCGGGCAGTTCCAGGACGCGGGCGGAACGCTCGGCGATGAGGCGGGGCAGGGCGGACGGCAGCCAGTCGGCGGCCTCAGGGCCCGGCTCGGGCCCGGCCAGTTCGGCCCGTATCTCCTCGGCGGTGGGTCGGGCCGCCGGGTCCTTGGCCAGACAGGCGGTCACCAGCGGCAGCAACTCGCCGGGAACTCCGCCGAGTTCGGGCTCCTCGTGCACCGTGCGGAACAGGACCGCGGCCGAAGAGCCGGTGCCGAACGGGCGGCGGCCACTGATCGCGTACGCCAGCACACAGCCGAGCGAGAAGACATCGCTCGGCGGGCCGATCTCGCCCGCCCGCCCCGCCTGCGCCTGTTCCGGCGAGAGATAGCCCGGGGAGCCGATCACCATGTCGGTGGCGGTCAGCGCGGTCGCGCCGACGGCCCGAGCGATGCCGAAGTCGATCAGCCGAGGACCGTCCAGCGCGAGCAGCACATTGCCCGGCTTCACGTCCCGGTGCACCAGCCCTGCCGCATGGACCTCGATGAGCGCCTCGGCCAGCCGCTCCCCCAGCACGCGCACCGTGGCGTACGGCAGCGGCCCGTGCAGCGCGACCGCCTCCGCGAGCGAGGGCCCGGGCACAAAGGCGGTGGCCAGCCAGGGTTCGCGGGCCAACGGATCGGCTCCGGCGACCGGCGTGGTCCAGCGGCCGGTGATGCGGCCCGCCGCCCGCGCCTCACGCTCGAAACGGGCCCGGAAGCCGGGGTCGGCGGCGTGCTCGGCGCGGATCACCTTCAGCGCGACCAGCGCGCCGCCCGCCGAACGCGCCAGATACACCACGCCCATGCCGCCCGCGCCGAGCCGGCCGAGCAGCCGGTGGCCTCCGATGCCGGGCGGATCTCCGGCGGTGAGCGGCTGCACGGGCTACCAGGTCGAGGGCGCGGGGCCGACGTAGCGGAAGCGGCCGCCCTCCACCCGGTGGTAGAACACACCGCCTGCAAGCAAGCGGCCGTCCTCCGGGTTGAAGGCGTACGGCTTGGTGATGCCCTGGTACTTGCCCTTGCGCAGCAGGGCTACGAGGGTCTTGCGGTCCGGCAGAGCACGCTTCTGTTTGTGATGAGCCATGAGCTGCTGGAGGACGAGGTTGACGGCGTCGTACGCCTCGGCCGCGAAGTAGGCGGGTGCCGTGCCGAATCGCTTGCGGAAGGCGGCGGTGAAGGCCTTCGCCGTGGGCACGGCGGACGGGTCGACGAAAGTGGCGGCGATCAGCCAGCCCTCGGCCGCGTCGCCCGCCTCCCGAAGGAACGCCGGATCCAGTACGGCCTGCGGCGCGATCCGCGGGCCCTGGAAACCGGCGGCCGCCAGATCACGGGCGAAGCGGGCCGCGCCCTGTGCGTAGCCGCAGTAACTGAACGAGTCCACGCCCGCCTTCAGCATGTCGGCGACGACGGGCTTGAAGTCGGTGAGGTTCGCGGGTACCACGCGCGGATACGGCACCCGGCCGAAGCGGCGTATGCCGACGCTGGCCATGAAGACCGACTCCCAGCCGTACTGACCCGCCGTCCGGTCCTGAACCAGCCCGGGACGGGCCGACTTGAGCTCGGCCGCCGGGTGCAGGCCGAGTGGCACCGAGACGACCGCGTCGCCGGGCCGGACGTTCAGGAAGGAGCGGTGGTCGGCCTTCGGCAGGTCCATCGCGCCCGGAGAGACGCCGAGCAGCGGCAGCAGCGCCTCGTCGTACACGGGCAGCACCGCGCGGGCCGTCGCGTCGTCGGTCGGGCCGAGTACCGCGAGCACATCGCGGTCGGCGGTGAACTGCTTGGCGACGGCCGGCGCACGGTCCGCGCCGCCGCCGTCGTCGAGTGCCTTCAGCTGCAGCCGGAAGGGCTTGTCCTTGCGGGAGTTGAACTGTTCGACGGCGAGGCGCGCGCCCTGCTCCTGTGCGCGGCCGGTCGACTTGAGCGGGCCGCTGAGGTCGGCCTGGACGCCGATGGTCCAGGTGCGGGTCCCGGCCGGCGGGCCGGCCGCGGAGGGTTCGTCGTCACGCAGTACGGCCCAGGCGCCGGCGCCGCCCGCGAGCAGCGCGGCCCCGCCGGCCGCCGCGAGCAGGAACCGCCGCCGGGATGTGGACTGTTCCGGTGCCACGGTCTCGGCACGCGTCGGTTCGATGTCCGGCAGCGCGAGCAGCTCGGCGGAGCGCTGGGCGATCATCAGTACGACGTCGTCGGGCAGCCAGTCGATGCTGCCTTCCGGGGTGTCCTCGACGATCCGGGCGTCGAGCTCGTCGGCGCTGGGCCGGTCGGCCGGGTCCTTGGCCAGGCAGTCTTCGAGCAGCCCGGCCAACTCGCCCTCGATGCCGTCGAGATCGGGCGCGTCATGGACCGTCCGGTAGAGCAGCGCGTCCACCGCTCCCGTACCGAACGGGGCCCGGCCGGTCGCCGCGTACGCCAGCAGACAGCCCAGCGAGAAGATGTCGCTCGGCGGTCCGGTCTCCGCGCCGCGTGCCTCGGCCTGTTCGGGCGAGAGGAAGCCGGGCGTGCCGATGACCATGTCGGCCGAGGTGATCGCGGTGTCCTCGGCGGAGCGCGCGATGCCGAAGTCGATCAGCCGCGGCCCTCCTCCAAAGCCTCCGGCCCCGTCGTTACCGCCCAGCGCGAGCAGCACATTGCCCGGCTTCACATCGCGGTGGACGAGGCCCGCCGCATGCACCGCGGTGAGTGCCCGGGCGAGCATCTTGCCCAGCACCCGTACGCTCCGGACGGGCAGCGGGCCGCAGGCGGTGACCGCCTCGCCCAGCGAAGGGCCGGCCACGAACGCGGTGGCGAGCCACGGCGAATCGGCGTCCGGGTCGGCGCCGGTGACGGGCACGGCCCAGGGGCTGGTGACCCGCCGGGCGGCCTCGACCTCGCGGCGGAAGCGGGCCCGGAACTCCGGCTCGGACGCGTACTCGGCCTGGATCACCTTGACGGCGGCGAGCGCCCCCTGGTCCGTACGGCCGAGATAGACGACGCCCATGCCGCCCTCCCCGAGCCGGGCGAGGAGGCGGTGGCCCGCGATCGAGGAAGGGTCGGAGGGGAGCAGCGGACCGGTCATCGCGCGGCCTCCTGCTCGTTCTCGGCGCGGATCAGCATGGGGCTGATCGCACGCTGGATCGCCCCGTTCATGTCCTGGTCGGTGCGGCCCTTCCCGCCCTTGCCGACGACCGCGACCGTGACCTGGCCGATGCGGGCCTGGTCCCAGTAGTAGTCGTACGGGCCGCCGCCCTGATCGTTGTAGTAGTCGCCGGCCTCGCCGATCGAGTCCTCGGCGAAGCGGTTGCCGCCCGCTCCGAAGGTCGTGCCCTGGGAGATCAGTCCCACGACCCGCTCGTTCCGGCTCAGCTGCTGGTCCGGGCAGCGCAGCGCTTCTTCGAGGCTGCGCGCCAACTCCCAGTCGGCGCTGGAGACATCGCGGTGGACGGTGACGACGGTGGCGAAGAACATCGGGCCCTTGGCGCCTTCGGCCGGGAGCTCGCTGCGCCGGGTGAGGCTGGCGAGCACTCCGGCGGGAAGCGGCGAGCGCTGCCATACGCAGTCGGTGTCGAGGACGGCCCAGGTGGCCGGGTCGGTCTCGAACGGCGTGCGCCGGACGAAGTCGGGGCCGAGGAGCTCGGGCCCGGCGGCCACGGCGCGAGCGATGCGTACACCGTCGGCGGGAGTCTTGGGGGCGCGCGAGGGGTCGGGGTCGAAGTCGAAAGCATCGGGCGATGGGCTGGGTTGCGGTGTCGGCCGCTTCGTCGGCGTGCTGCCCTTCGCATCTGCGGAAGTCTTGCTGTCGGCCTTGGACTTGGACTTGGTGTCGTCCGCGCCGGACGAACAGCCGGTCCAGATCAGCCCGCCCGCCAGCACGAAACTGGCGGCCCGTAACGCTCTCGCGTACCGCACGAAATTCTCCCCCCAGGGTTGTGCGCCGATCGTACGGCCCTCGGCCAACCCACCAACAGGCCTCATCTATCCGGCAGTTCGGGCTTTCTCCTCGTCGTACGAGGCGCGCGCGGCGACGACCTCGTCCACCCGCTTCTCCGTCCAGCGGGCCAGCGCCCACACCTGCTCGCCGGCCTCCTTGCCGAGCTCGGTGAGCGAGTAGTCGACGCGCGGCGGGATCACCGGCTTGGCGTCGCGGTGCACAAAGCCGTCGCGCTCCAGCGTCTGGAGGGTCTGCGCGAGCATTTTCTCGCTGACGCCGCCGACCTCGCGGCGCAGCTCGCTGAAGCGGTACGAGCGGTCCAGCAGCGCGGCGAGCACCAGCACACCCCAGCGGCTGGTGACGTGCTCGAGGATCAGGCGGGAGGGACACATCGGCTCATTGACGTCCGGCCCTCGTAGATTCTTGCTTACGGCCATGCCAGTACCTTACTTCAAAGTGGGTACTTTCCACTAGTTAGTGCACGCCGTAGGGTGAGCTCCGGAAACGCTTCAAAGAGGAGAAATCACCCATGAGCATTGTTGTCACCGGAGCCACTGGAGCTCTCGGCCGCCTCGTCGTCGAAGAGCTGCTCACCACCGTCCCGGCGGACCGGATCGCCGCCGTCGTCCGCAGCAAGGAGAAGGCCGCGGACCTCGCCGCGCGCGGTGTCGAGGTGCGCGTCGCCGACTACGACCGGCCCGAGACGCTCGCCGGGGCCTTCCGGGCCGGTGACCGCGTGCTGATGATCTCCGGCAGCGAGGTCGGCAAGCGGGTGCAGCAGCACACCGCCGTGATCGATGCCGCGAAGGCGGCGGGCGTCGCGCAGCTCGCGTACACGGGCGTGCTCGGCGGTCCCGACGCCGACTTCCTGCTGGCCGGCGAGCACAAGGCCACCGAGCAGCTGATCCTGGACTCCGGGCTGCCGTACACCCTGCTGCGCAACGGCTGGTACACCGAGAACTACACCGAGAACCTCGCGCCCGTGCTCGAGCACAACGCCGTCGTGGCCAGCGCCGGCGACGGCCGGGTCGCCTCGGCCGCCCGTGCCGACTACGCGGCGGCCGCAGCCGCCGTACTGACCGGAGACGGCCACCTGAACCGCGCGTACGAGCTGAGCGGCGACGTCGCCTGGTCCTTGGAGGAGTACGCCGCCGAGCTCTCCCGGCAGACCGGCCGGGCCATCGCGTACAACAACGTCCCGGCCGAGGCGCATCTGGAGATCCTGTCCGGCGCCGGGCTGCCCGGGCCGTTCGCCGAGATCCTCGTCGACGTCGACGCGGCGGTCCAGCGGGGCCTGCTGGCCCGGCAGACCGGCGACCTGGCGCGGCTGGCCGGGCGTCCGACGACTCCGCTCGCCGAATCGGTCGCCGCGGCGCTCGCCTGACGCTCCACAGCCGTCATGACCGTATGGCGATACGGGCATGACAGCCCGGCCCTGTGGCGCGTACCTTCGTCGAGGTGACGCGCGCGGGGCTGGGAGGGTCAGTGAAGCCGGAGGGCGAACAGCGGGCAGGACTGCTGTACGGGATCGGGGCCTACGGGATGTGGGGCCTGGTCCCGCTTTTCTGGCCGTTGCTGAAGCCGTCCGGAGCGGCGGAGATCCTCGCCCACCGGATGGTCTGGTCGCTGGCCGTCGTCGGCATCGCGCTGGTGGCCCTGAGACGCTGGGGCTGGATACGCGAACTGCTGCGCCGGCCGCGCAAGCTCGGGCTGATCACCGTCGCCGCCACGGTCATCACCGTCAACTGGGGCCTCTACATCTGGGCCGTGAACTCCGGCCATGTCGTCGAGGCCTCGCTCGGCTACTTCATCAACCCGCTGGTCACCATCGCCATGGGCGTACTGCTGCTCAAGGAGCGGCTGCGGCCCGCGCAGTGGGCGGCGGTCGCCATCGGCTTCGCGGCGGTGCTGGTGCTGGCGATCGGGTACGGCCGGCCTCCGTGGATCTCGCTCACGCTCGCCTTCTCCTTCGCGACCTACGGACTGGTCAAGAAGAAGGTCAACATCGGCGGCCTCGAGTCGCTGGCGGCGGAGACCGCGATCCAGTTCCTGCCGGCGCTCGGCTTTCTGCTCTGGCTGGGCGCGGACGGCACTCTGACCTTCGGCGCGCACGGCGCGGGACACGCGGCGCTGCTCGCCGCGACCGGCGTCGTCACCGCGGCGCCCCTGGTCTGCTTCGGAGCGGCCGCGATCCGGGTGCCGCTGTCCACGCTGGGGCTGCTGCAGTATCTGGCTCCGGTCTGCCAGTTCCTGCTGGGCATCTGGTACTTCCACGAGTCGATGCCTGCGGAGCGGTGGGCCGGGTTCGGCCTGGTGTGGCTGGCGCTGACCTGCCTGACGTGGGATGCGCTGAGGACGGCGCGGCGGACGAGGGCGGAGGCGGTACGGCTTGCCGGTGCGGGAGCTGTGGCGCGGCAGCCGTTGCCCGTTGAGTCCTCCGGCTGATTCGGGACCCGAACGGCCCAGGTCCGGGCCTGGGCGCAGGTCCGGCCGCCGGACCGGTGCTACGACCGAAGCATGTCGCGTCCCCTGCCCCAGCCTCTCGCCCTGTCGGTGGACTTCGGCCAGGGCTTCACCGACGCATGGTCGGCGGTGGCCCGGTTCGTACCGAAGCTGCTGGCGTTTCTGGTCATCCTGCTCATCGGCTGGCTGGTGGCGAAACTGCTGGCGCGGTTCGCGGACCGGCTGCTGCGGAAGGCGGGCTTCGACAAGCTCGCGGAGCGGAGCGGGGTCGCTCACGCGCTGAAGGACTCGCCGTACGACGCGACCGGGATCATCGTCAAGATCCTCTACTACGGGATCCTGCTGGTCGTTCTGCAGCTGGGCTTCGGGGTGTTCGGGCCGAACCCGGTCAGCGCGATGATCGCCGACGTCGTCGGCTGGCTAGCGAAGGCGATCGTGGCGTGTGTGATCGTGGTGGTGGCGCTGGCGATCGCCCGTGCGGTCCGCGACATCGTCGCCTCGGCGCTGGGCGAAGCGCCGTACGCGAAGGTCGTGTCCACGGTGGTCTGGGCGTCCATCGTCACCCTCGGCGTGATCGCGGCGCTGGGCCAGGCGGAGATCGCGACAACGGTGACGGGCCCGCTGCTCACGGCGGCGCTGGCGGCGATCGCGGGGATCCTGATCGTGGGGGTGGGCGGGGGCCTGATCCACCCGATGCGCGACCGCTGGGAACGCTGGCTGTCCTCGGCGGAACGCGCCACCGCCCGAGGCCCCGCGCGCCCCACCCGCCCTGCGCGCCCGGTGGACCTCGAAGCCCCGGAGAACATCGACCCGATGTGAGGGTCAAGGCTCTCCGGAGTTCGGGACCTAGTGCGTGCCGGCCGCAGGCGCCTGGGACTCCGCTCGCTCCGGGGACCCGCGGTGAGGAGTCCGGCGGACGCCTGTCAGCGTGATCGCCGTGCCGAGTACCACCATCAGCACCGGCACTCCCAGCGCCCACCGGAACGCCTCCAGCGTGGACGCCGGGTCCGTCCCCGACCGGGCCAGGCCGTACACCGCCGTCACCGCCGAGATCCCCACCGCGGCGCCGAACTGCGTCGACGTGTGCAGCAGTCCGCCCGCCAGGCCCTGTTCCTCCGCGGCTATGCCGTCCGTCGCGGCGATCGTCAGCGGGCCGTACGCCAGGGCGAACGCCACGCCTGTCAGGACGAGCGTCGGCAGCATCGACGCGTACGTCCAGTCCAGGCCGACCGGAAGGAACAGCGCGTACGACACGGTCGCCAGCAGGAACCCGCCGAGGATGACCCGCGCGTTGCCGAAGCGGTTCACCAGGCGCGGGGTGAGCGTCGGGGCCAGCACCGCGTCGGAGCCGACGATCAGCAGTGCCAGCGCGGTCTCCAGCGAGGACCAGCCGCGCAGTTCCTGGAGGTAGAGCGTCACCACGAACTGGAAGCCCATGAACGAGCCCACGAACAGCAGCGCCCCCAGGTCCGCCCGCACCATCGACGTGCGGCGCAGGATTCCCAGCCGGACCAGCGGCGACGCGGAGCGGCGTTCGATCACCGTGAACAGGGCCACCAGCAGCAGCCCGCCGGCGCCCGCCGCCACCGTCGTGCCCCAGCCCTCCGGCCCGTGCTCCAGGCGCACGATTGCGTAGGCCAGCAGCAGCATCGCTCCCGCGGCCGTCGCCGCGCCCGCCAGGTCGAAGCCGCCCTTGCGGACCGGGGGCTTCTCGGACGGGATGAGGCGTACGGCCGCCAGCAGGATCACGCCGGCCAGCAGCACCGGCGCGAAGAAGACCCAGCGCCAGCCGAGTTGGGTGAGCAGTCCGCCGATGACCAGGCCGAGCGAGAAGCCGCCGGCCGCGGTTCCGGCGAAGACGAGCAGCGCCTTGTTGCGCTGCGGGCCCTCCTCGTACGAGGTGGTGATGATCGACATCGCGGCCGGTGTCATGAACGCCGCCGAGACCCCGGTGACAAAGCGCGCCACGATCAGCATCCAGCCCTCGTCGGCGAAGCCTCCGAGTCCGGAGAAGACCAGGAAGACGGTGAGCCAGGCGAGAAACATCCGGCGGCGGCCGAGGAGGTCGGCCGCGCGGCCGCCGAGCAGCGTGAAGCCGGCGTAGCCGAGTACGTAGGCGCTGATCACCCAGGCCGCTGTGCCGGTCGACAGGCCGAGGTCGGATCTGATCGAGGGCACGGCCACGGCGAGCATGGCCACGTCGATGCCCTCCAGGAAGATCGTGCCGCAGAGGACCAGGAGAAGGGCCCAGGCCTTGGCGGACATCGCCATGGACGCGGGCGATCCGGAGGAAGGCACGGCTGAAGACATGGAGGACTCCGTAGAAGAGGAATAGGCGGTTACTGATCGGGTGGCCAGTTCTCTCTTGTAACCGACTCGATCCTCCGGCAGCATGGCTTGACATGGAAGAAGGCACTTCGAAGTCACCGAGTCACTGCCGAGTGACCGGCCCCGCCGACTCCGGAGACCCGGGCCCCTTCCAATGGGACACCCGCGAGGACTGCGAGGTCCGGCAGATCCTCGACCGCGTCGCCGACAAGTGGTCGCTGCTGGTCATCGCTCTGCTCGAGAGCCGTGTGCTGCGCTTCACCGAGCTGCGGCGCGAGATCGACGGCATCAGCCAGCGCATGCTGACGGTCACGCTGCGCCAGCTGGAGCGCGACGGGCTCGTGAAGCGCACCGTGCATCCGGTCGTCCCGCCGCGCGTCGAGTACGAGCTGACTCCGCTCGGCGGCACGCTGCACACCACCATCCGCGCACTGGTCACCTGGACCGAGGAGCACCAGCGCGAGATCGCGGCGGCGCGGGCGACCTACGACGCCCGCACGGCAGAGGCAGAGGTCGAGGTGGAGAGAGAGGTGGAGACAGAGGTGCCCGAGACCTCAGGCCGCCTCTAGCGTCTTCACGACCTCGGGCAACGGCAGGGTCCTGGACACGCCGATCTCCCAGCCGGCGTCCTGGGTCAGACCTGCGGTCATCCGTCTTCTCCCTCGCTCTGACGGGCCCGGTGCGCCCGGACTTTGCTGCGGTTTCCGCAGTTCTCCATGACGCACCAGCGACGGCGGCCGGGTCGTGAGGTGTCGACGAAGAGCAAGGAGCAGTTGTGCCCGCCGCATTGGCGGATCCGGTCGGCGTACGGCCCGGTGAACAGCTCCACCGCGTCGCGGGCCACCGCCGACAGCAGCTGTGTGCCGGTGACCCCGGCGGCCCATGCGAGCCGCCCGTCCGCCGTGAACCGCGGGACCGGCGGGGCCTCGGCCGCGGCCGCGTTGACCACGTCGAGGTCGGCGACACGCGCGGCGCGACCGAACACCCGGCCCTCGGCCAGCGCCCACAGCGCATCCCTGAGCGCGCGGGCCGCGGCCACCTCCGCGTCCACGACGACCGGCTCGACACCGGTGGGCAGCCGGCTCTCGCCGAACCATCGCACCAGGTCGGCGGTGGTGTGCAGGACCTCCCAGCGTGCGTACTCGCCAGGGCCGCCGGTCGGCAGCAGTTCAAGGCAGAGCGCGCCGGGGTCGAAACGATAGGGACGGCCCTCCCTCGTGTGCAGGGTCAGTCCTCTTGCAGCCTCGCTCATGTAACCACTATAACTGGTTTCATGACCACGCACTGGAAGCTTGTCGTCGATACGTCCGACCCGCTGGCACAGGCCGACTTCTGGGCAGCGGCCCTCGGTTACGAGACCGAGGACCACAGCGCCCTCATCGAGCGCCTGCGGGGGTACGGGCAACTGCCGGACGACTCCACGGTCCAGTGGCACGGCCGGGACGCCTGGCGCGATTACGCCGCCGTCCGTCATCCGGACGACCCCTTCGACAAGGAGACCGGCATGGGCCAGGGTCGCCGGCTGCTGTTCCAGCGCGTCCCGGAGCCCAAGACGGCCAAGAACCGGCTGCACTTGGATCTGCATGTGGGTCCGGAGCGCCGCGAGGCAGAGGTGGCGCGACTGGAGGGGCTGGGGGCGACGGTCCTGTACCAGCAGGATCAGCCGATGGGCCGCTGGACGACGATGGCCGACCCGGAGGGCAATGAGTTCTGCGTGCAGTGAGTTCTGCGTGCAGTGAGCGCGGTGTGACGCGGAATGAGCGATCGGGACATCGCTCGTCCGTTATCTGAACACCGCTGACCGGTTTCCGCCCTTGACGGTGGGTCAAAGAATCGCTGAACTCTCAGCACGCACTCAGCTTCACGACTTCACACAGCTTCACGCACAGCGCTCCATGCACACCCGCACGTTCCGTCATGTCCCCGAACGGAATCCGGGAGCCCCCCACATGAAGCTCTACAGACACGTCGCCGCGACCGCGGTCCTGGCCATCGCCGGGCTGCTCGCCTCCGCGGCACCCGCGGCGACTGCGGCACCGACACCCGTACTCGCCGCCCCCGACATACCCCTCGCCAACGTCAAGGCGCATCTCACCCAACTCCAGTCGATCGCCACCGCCAACGGCGGCAACCGCGCCCACGGCCGAGCCGGCTACAAGGCGTCCGTCGACTATGTGAAGGCCAAGCTCGACGCGGCCGGATTCACCACCTCCGTCCAGCAGTTCACCACCAGCGGCGCAACCGGCTACAACCTGATAGCCGACTGGCCCGGCGGAGACGCCAACCAGACCGTGATGGCCGGCGCGCATCTCGACTCGGTGTCCTCCGGCGCCGGGATCAACGACAACGGCTCCGGCTCGGCCGCCGTCCTGGAGACCGCGCTCGCCGTCTCCCGCGCGCAGCTCCAGCCGACGAAGCATCTGCGGTTCGGCTGGTGGGGCGCGGAGGAGCTGGGCCTGGTCGGGTCGAAGTACTACGTCAACAACCTGCCCGCCGCGGAGCGTTCGAAGATCTCCGGCTATCTCAACTTCGACATGATCGGCTCCCCGAACCCCGGCTACTTCGTCTACGACGACGACCCGGCGATCGAGAAGACCCTCAAGGACTACTTCGCGGGCATCGGCGTCGCCACCGAGATCGAGACCGAGGGCGACGGCCGCTCCGACCACGCCTCGTTCAAGAACGTGGGCATAGCGGTCGGCGGCCTGTTCACCGGCGCGAGCCGTACGAAGTCCAGCGCCCAGGCCCAGAAGTGGGGCGGCACGGCGGGCCAGGCCTTCGACCGCTGCTACCACTCCTCCTGCGACAACACCTCGAACATCAACGACACCGCGCTGGACCGCAACAGCGACGCCATCGCCCACGCCATCTGGACCCTGTCCACCGAACCGACCACTCCGCCGGGTGACTTCTACGAGAACACCGCCGACGTCGCCATCCCGGACAACGGCACCGCCGTCACCTCCAGCGTGTCCGTCACGGGCCGCACCGGAAACGCCCCGGCGACCCTCAAGGCCTCCGTGGACATCAAGCACACCTGGCGCGGCGATCTGGTACTCGACCTGGTCGCACCGGACGGAACGACGTACCGGCTGAAGAACTCCAGCGGCAACGACTCGGCGGACAACGTCATCGCCACGTACACCGTGGACGCGTCCAGCGAGGCGGCGAACGGGGCGTGGAAGCTGCGCGTCCAGGACGTCGCGGCGCAGGACACCGGCTACATCGACAGCTGGAAACTCACCTTCTGAGCCCCACGACCGCCACCCCCCACCGACTGCATGCGCGTGCACTCACCGCACGCGCATGCAGTCACGCCTATGCCGCGATGTCCTACGCAGTGATGTCCTTCGTCGTGAACCTCGCCCACGCCGCCGACCCGAACACCGCCGCGTACACCGCCTGCAGCCCGAGGTTCTTCTGCACCTCGTCCCAGTAGACCGGCTCCCGCATGAGGTCCGCGAAGGACAGCCAGTAGTGCGGGAAGAGATACGGCTGGATCGCGTGCAACTGCGGGATCGTGTCGAGGATCTGCGCCGTGATCAGCAGGCCGATCGTCGTCGCCATCGCCGCGATACCGCTGCCGGTGAGCGTGGAGACGAACAGGCCCAGCGCCGCCATGCCGGTCAGCGAGGCCGCCACGACCACCGCGATCAGCGCGGCCCGCAGCAGCCCGTCGCCGAACGAGATCGTGGTTCCGGAGATGGTCGTGACCTCGCCGAGCGGGAAGAACAGCGCTCCCACGGCGAGCGCCGACGCCGCCACGACCAGGGTCGCGACCAGGCAGAAGGCGCAGATCGTGGCGTACTTGGCGAGCAGCAGCCGAGTGCGTCCGGCGGGTGCGACGAGCAGATAGCGCAGCGTCCCTGCGTTCGCCTCGCCCGCGATGGAGTCGCCCGCGATGACGCCGATCGCCATCGGGAGGAAGACGGGCAGCGTCGCGGCGAGTGCGGCGAAGACCAGGAACAGGCCGTTGTTGGTGATCTGCGTGATGAAGGCGGGGCCTTCGCCACCCGGGCCGCCGGCCGATCCGCCGTTGCCCGTCTCGATCCTCACGGCGATGCCGATCAGTACGGGCACGGCGGCCAGCACACCGAGCAGTGCGAGCGTGCGCCAGCGGCGCAGCGTGGTGACCAGCTCGGAGCGGAAGAGGCCGAGCGTCCACAGCGGACTCGTCCCGCGGCCCGCTTCGCCCGTCCCCATCACCTCGCCGGAGGCCGTCCCGGTCGGGTCCACTCCGGCCGAAGCCGTATCAGCCTGCGACATCGAAGCCCTCCCCGGTCAGCGCCACGAACGCGTCCTCGAGCGAGGCACGCTCGACGCCGAATCCCCGTACCCGTACGCCCGCCCGGACCAGCGCGGCGTTGACCTCGGCGAGGTCCTTGGCGGGCGGCTCGCCGGTGACCCGGTCGTCGGCGACCGTCACATCGGCCACTCCCTGCTCCTTGAGGATCCGCGCGGCATCGCCGGTGTCGGGCGTGACGACGGCCAGCCGTCCCCGCGCGTTCGCCGCCAGATCGGCCACCGGACCCTGTGTCAGCAGCCGTCCCTGCGCCATCACCGCGGCATGCGTGCAGACCTGCTCGATCTCGTCGAGCAGATGCGAGGAGAGAAACACGGTGGTGCCGTCCGCGGCCAACTCCCGTACCAGTGAACGGATTTCCCGCATGCCCTGCGGGTCGAGGCCATTGGTGGGCTCGTCGAGCACCAGCAGTCTGCGCGGTTGCAGCAGAGCGGAGGCGAGCCCGAGCCGCTGCTTCATGCCCAGTGAGTACGCCTTGGCCTTCTTGCCCGCCGCCGAGGTCAGCCCGACCCGGTCCAGCGCGGCGGCCACCCGCGCCTTGCGGGTTCGGGGGTCGGCGCTCGGGTCGGCGGAGTCGTAGCGCAGCAGGTTGTCCCGTCCGCTCAGGAACCCGTACAGCGCGGGCCCTTCGATCAGCGTCCCCACGTGCGGCAGTACGGAGCGCACGGCGCGCGGCATCGGCCTGCCGAGGACCGTCGCGCTGCCCGCCGTCGGCTCGATGAGGCCCATCAGCATGCGGATGGTGGTGGTCTTGCCGGACCCGTTGGGCCCGAGGAATCCGAAGACGCTGCCGCCGGGCACGGCGAGATCGAGTCCGTCGACGGCGAGCTGGCCGCCGCGGTAGCGCTTGGTGAGCCCGCGCGTTTGGATGACGGCTGTCTCGCTCACGGCTGTCATGCCTGGCACCGTTGCCTCGTTTCCTCGCGTCAGCACTCCGCCCCACCGTACGTCGCGTACGGCGGGGCGGAGCAGAAGAGCGTTACTTGCCTTCGTTCGCGGCCTTCACCAGCGCGTCCTTGGTGACGGCGCCGACGTAGACCGTGCCGTCGTCCGTCATCAGGGCGTTCACCAGGCGGGTCTTGAAGACCGTGCCCGAGCCGAAGTCGCCCTTGACCGGGTCGCCGAGCGCGTCCAGGAAGTTCTGGGCCTCCGGCGGGACGTCGCCGTCCTTGGGCGCCTTGACGTCCGAACCGGCCGGGGACTCGAACTTGGCGATGGCGTTCCAGCCCTCGCCGATGACGTTCAGACCCTCGAAGTCCTCGGGGCCGCCGAAGTCCTCGCCCTTGAACTCGCCGCCCTTGAACTCCTCCTTGAACTTCTCGTGGCCCTTCGCCCCGTTCCCCTTCTCCAGCTCGTCGGCCTCGGTCACCTTCGCGCCCTTGGGCACGGTGAACTCGAAGGTCGACGCGGCGGGCTTGGAGAAGTCGACCTTGGTGAAGCCGACGTCGATCGCGGCCTTGCCGCCGCTGCTCGGGGTGAGCGTGAACTTGAGCGGAGTGCCGTTCTCGGCGTCCACCGCGACCTTGATCGAGCCGATCGTCGAGCCGCTCTGCTTGGGCTTGATGACCAGCTGGTACGCGTCCCGTCCGGCGACCTGTGCGGTGCCGCCGACCGTGATCGACGTGGTGTCGTCCGCCGCCTTCAGCGCCTCGTCGGCGAACTCCTTCGGCGTCTGCGGAAGGTCCTCGCCCGGGGCCTTGCTCTCCTTGCCGGAGTCCTTGCCCGCGTCGGCGTCCTTGGCGTGGAATACCTCGTTCGAGGCGCTGTCGTACGCCCAGACCTCGTCGCCGTTGTGGATGAGGCTGTACTCGGCCTTGTCCTCGAGGATCGACACCTTGGTCTTCTCGGGACCGTCGGCGGCGACCCGCAGCGTGTGCGAGCCGGAGGCGAGCTCCATCAGCTTGCTCTCGGGTGCCGCGGAGGAGCCTTCGCCGCCGCCCGCGCCGCCCTTGGGCACGAAGGACTCGGCAAGGCCGCCGAAGTCCGGGAGGCCGAGATCCGTCTTGATCTTGACCGTGCCCGAGAGCTGCTGGGTCTCGGACGCGGCGATCTTCTCGATGAGCTTCTGCGCCGTGATGTCCGGCAGATCGGGGTCACCGGAGGCGGCGAGCGCCGGGACGAGCCCGATGGTCGCCGCCGCCACGCCGGCCACCGCGACCGGGACGATGTAGCGCGCGGCCTTGCGGCGGCCCGCTGCGAGGTCCTTGGCCTCTTCGGTGGTCTCTGCGCTGTCGTTCGGTGCCATGGTGTGCCCTACCTCCGTGGTTGGTCCGTGGTGCTTCAATCTGACCAAATCGGCGTGAGGAAGGCGTCAGTCCGCGGGAGCAACTTCGCGTACTGCTCTGGGATGACAGAAAGCCGCGGCGCCTCCCCCATCCAGTAGGGGATGCGCCGCGGCTGTTGCGTGCAAGGCCGGATCAGGCCATCACTTCTGATGAAGACCCGTCACTTCTTGATGAAGACGTAGTCCGCTCCGTACGGGACACCGGCGATCGTGCCCTGCTCGCAGCTGCCGGCCGGGGCGACGCCGCCCACCGTGTTCAGCCGGAAGATCTCCTGGGTCCCGGCGAACAGGCCCCGCTTCTTGCCGGACTGAGTGGCCTGCAGATCCAGCTCGGGAATGTTCTTCTCGCCGTTCGCCACCTTGCTGATCAGCTTGCCGGTGACGGCGCTGCGGTCGGGTGCGATCCACTGCGGCGTACCGGAGTTGGGGGCGATGAAGGAGTGGGCGATGGCGCCGCCGAGCACGGCGCGCACGTCGCGCTGCTGGAAGGAGAACGTGCCGTCGTCGCCCTTCTTGCACTCGTAGATCTGCTTGCCCTTGATGACCGAGGCCTGGACGTTGCTCAGCGCCCGGTCGAACCGGAAGGAGTTGGTCACCTTGTGGAACTGGCCGCGGACGGCGCCGCCCGGGAACTCGGCCGTGTGCAGATTGGCGTAGAACCCGTTCGGGTCCTTCTTGAAGGCGTCCAGTACGGCCGCGTCCTTGACCGTGACGGTGCCGGTGACCGCGCCGGTCCAGCCCTTGCTCTTGGTCTTGCCCTTGGTGAGCACCTCGCCGAAGTCGACCTTGATGCCTCCGTTGGCCCCCTTCGCGCCCTGGTGGATGTGGAGGGCGGTCGGCTTGTCGACGCCGCGGAACTTCACGGCGACCGAGACCTTGTCCCCGTCGACCTTCACAAATTCGAGCGCTGCGCCGTCGCGGTCACCGACGGCGGGCCCGCCCTGCACCGGAACCTCATTGGCACCCCGGAGGCTGGCGACGAACAGTGCGGCGTCGCCGTCCGTACCGCTGCCACCGCCGCTCTGCACGCCGATGCTCGCGCCGCTGTTCCCGTGGCCCGTGTGCCCGGCGGAGCTGTTGCCGTCGGCGGCGAAGGCCGGAAGGACGGCGAACGCGACGCCGGCCGCGGCGGCGACAGCGGTGGTGCCGACAAGGATGGTCTTGGTCCGCTTCATCAGGAAATCTCCCCGTACCGATGCCAACGCCCCGTGCGTCGGCTTCCGGGCATGGGTACGGAGTGGATCCGAGGTTAGACTCAATCCAACAGTGTGACCTGGGTCACATAGGCATGCGCCGTTAATTCATGGCAAACGGGACCGGTAACCCAAGGTAAACAGGAGGTGCCGGGCCCTCAGCCCGCGCGGTGGACCACCGCGTCGCACAGCTCCTCCAGCGCGGCCTTCGCAAAGCACTCCGGCAGCGGCCCGAGCGTCGCCCGCGCCTCCTCCGCGTACCGCACGGTGTCCCGCCGGGCCTGCTCCAGCGCCGGATGCACCCGCAGCCGAGCCAGCGCCTCGGTGAGCCGGTCGTCGTCCGTCAGATCGCCGTCGAGCAGCGCGACGAGCTCCAGGTCCTCGGGCCGCCCGTGCGCCTCGGCCTGCGCCCGCAGACGCAGCACCGGCAGCGTCGGGATGCCTTCGCGCAGATCGGTGCCGGGCGTCTTGCCGGACTCGTGCGAGTCGCTCGCGATGTCGAGTACGTCGTCGGCGAGCTGGAAGGCCACGCCGAGCCGCTCGCCGTACTGCGTGAGGATGTCCACGACACCCTCGTCGGCGCCCGACATCATCGCGCCGAACCGGCCCGAGACCGCGATCAGCGAGCCCGTCTTCCCGCCGATCACATCGAGGTAGTGCTCCACCGGGTCGCGGCCGTCGCGCGGCCCCGCCGTCTCCAGGATCTGGCCGGTGACCAGCCGCTCGAACGCCTCGGCCTGGATGCGTACGGCCTCGGGTCCCAGATCGGCCAGCATGTGGGAGGCGCGGGCGAACAGGAAGTCGCCGGTCAGCACCGCCACGGAGTTGCCCCAGCGGGAGTTGGCGCTGTCCACACCGCGCCGCACCTCCGCCTCGTCCATCACGTCGTCGTGGTACAGCGTCGCCAGATGGGTGAGCTCGACGACCACGGCCGCGGGCACCACGCCCGGCGCGTACGGATCGCCGAACTGGGCCGCCAGCATCACCAGCAGCGGCCTGAAACGCTTCCCCCCGGCCCGCACTAGGTGCTGTGCGGCCTCCGTGATGAAGGGCACCTCGCTCTTGGTGGCATCGAGCAGACCCGCCTCGACAGCCGACAGTCCGGTCTGGACATCGGCCTCAAGAGCCTGGTCCCGCACGCTCAGCCCGAACGGCCCGACGACGGTCACGAGGGGGTCTCCTGTCTGCTGACGATCACACGGATTGTCGATGTGTCGCTGGATTCACTCAAGTCAGCGTATCCGGTCGCCTTTCGATCACCATGAGCGCCTTCCCGCCACCGCCGGTATGTTCGGCATCAGCAGATACGACCAGGAGTACTCCGCTTTGCCGGAATGGGTGACCGAGGTCAGAGCCATGCGCCACCGCACTCGCTTCCCTACTCGCTTCCCTCACGAAACGCTGCACGAGGACGTAAGGATCCCGGTCGCGGACAGTTCGAGGCTGTACGCCCGCATCTGGCGGCCGGTCACCGAAGAGCCTGTCCCCGCCCTCCTCGAATATGTGCCGCACCGGCTCACCGACGCGACCGCGCCACGCGACTGGCAGCGCCATCCGTGGTACGCGGGCCACGGCTATGCCTCCGTACGGGTCGATGTTCGCGGACACGGGAACAGTGAGGGCCTGCCGGGCGACGAGTACGACGCGACCGAGCTCGCCGACGGAGTCGCGGTGGTCAACTGGCTGGCCGCCCGGCCCTGGTGCACAGGCCGCGTCGGCATGTTCGGCATCTCCTGGGGCGGCACCAACGCGCTCCAGATCGCCGCGCTCGCGCCCGAACCGCTGAAGGCGGTCGTCACGGTCTGCGCCACCGACGACCGCTACGACAACGACGCCCATTACCTGGGCGGTTCGCTGCTCGCCGGCGCGATGCCCGCCCGCGCCGCCGCCCTGCTCTCCTCGGTCTGCCGCCCGCCGGACCCGCGGTACGCCGGTGAGGAGTGGCGCGAGCTGTGGCTGAAGCGCCTGGAGGCCGTCGAGCCGTTCGTCCACACCTGGCTGGCGCACCAGCTCCGCGACGAGTACTGGAAGCACGGCAGCGTCAGCGAGTACTACTCGGCCGTCGAGGCCCCGGTCCTCGCCGTCGGCGGCCGGCTCGACCCGTACCGCGACACCGTCCTCAGACTGGTGGAGCACCTGCCGTCCGATCGCGTACGGGGACTGATCGGACCGTGGGCGCACCAGTACCCGGACCGCGAGCAGGCGCCGGGACCGGCGA
Source organism: Streptomyces sp. NPDC020681 (assembly GCF_044334895.1). NCBI lineage: Bacteria > Bacillati > Actinomycetota > Actinomycetes > Kitasatosporales > Streptomycetaceae > Streptomyces > Streptomyces sp. NPDC020681. Next base: position 476,693 of record NZ_JBIRTX010000005.1, read on the forward strand.
TCGGCTTCCTCCAGGAGACCCTCAGATGGTGGGACTGCCATCTCAAGGGCATCGACAACGGCGTGATGAGCGAGCCGCTGCTGCGGTCCTGGATCAGCGACTCGCACCCGCCGGAGGCGGTCCGCGGCGATCTGCCGGGCCGCTGGGCCGGCGACACCGCCTGGCCGTCGCCGCGCGTCACGCCCGTCGCGTACGACCTTCCGGGCGCACCGCTGCGCGTCGACTCACCGCAGCACACCGGGCTGGACGCCGGCGGCTTCCTGCCGGACAGCGATGCCGGTCTGCCGCCCGACCAGCAGGCCGAGGACGCGCGCTCGGCCTGCTTCGACTTCCCGGTGGCCGGCGACGCGGTGGAGATCCTCGGCCGGCCGCGGGTCGTGCTGCGCCTTCACGCCCCGTCCGGCCAGGCCGTGGCCCGCCTCTGCGATGTCGCTCCCGGCGGCGAATCCACGCTGGTGACCCGCGGCGCGCTCAACCTCTCCGGTGCGACGGCGGACGTGACCTTCGAGCTGTCCGCGACCGGCCACAGCTTTGCGCCGGGCCATCGGATCCGGCTCGCCGTCTCCTCCGCGTACTGGCCGTGGATCTGGCCCCGTGCCGACTCGGCCGGCTTCACCATCGACCCGGCGGGCTCCCGGCTCGAACTGCCCGTACGCGCGCACACCGACGACGCGATCGCCTTCGAGGAGCCGGAGCAGTCCGGGCCGCCGGTCGTCGGCTCGGCGGCGACCCTCGACGAGCAGCGGCCGGAGCGGCAGGTGGTCCGCGATGTGGCGACCGGCGAGTGGCAGGTCGAGACCGACCCCGTCCCCGACGGCACCCGCGTGTTCCCGGACGGCCTGGAGCTCACCGAGACCGCCGTGGAGACGTACACGATCCGGGAGGACGACCCGCTGTCGGCTCGGACCCGCTCGGACTGGACGGCCCGGCTCCACCGGCCGGAGCCGGAACCGGACGCCGAGTGGGACGTGACGGTCCGGACCCGTTCCGAAATCACCTGCGACGCGGCCGACTTCGTCACCGAGAACGAGGTGGTCTGCAAGGACGGCGACGAGATCGTCTTCCACCGCACCTGGGAGAAGCGGATTCCTCGGGCGGCCGGCTGAGCACCTCACCGGGCACCCTTGCCTGACCAGGGCCGCGTCCACGTAACGTGTCGTCCACACCCGTGGAAAGCGAGGCAAGCACCGATGCCCGAGCAGAGCCCGCTCGATCTGGCCGAGGGCGATCCCTTCGGCCCGCACAACCTCCCGTACGGCGTCTTCACCACGCCCGACGAGCCCGACCGCCGCAGGCTCGGCGTCCGCATCGGCAACCATGTGCTCGACGCCGGAGCCGCGGCCCAGAGCCTCGGCTCCCCGTACGCCGCGCTGCTGGCCAGGCCGAGCCTCAATCCGCTGCTCGCCGCGGGCCGCACCGCCTGGCGCGATGTGCGCCGCGCGCTCACCGCCTGGCTGACCGTGCCCGCACACCGGGCCGACATCGAGCCGCTGCTGCACCCCATCGACTCGGTCACGCTGCACCTCCCGTACGAGGTCGCCGACTATGTCGACTTTTACGCGAGCGAGCACCACGCCACGAACGTGGGCCGGATGTTCCGCCCGGACGGCGACGCGCTGACTCCCAACTGGAAGCATCTGCCGATCGGTTACCACGGCCGCTCGGGCACCGTCGTCGTCTCCGGCACGGATGTCGTGCGCCCCGCCGGCCAGCGCAAGACGCCCGCCGACGCCGCTCCCGTCTTCGGCCCGTCGGTGAAGCTCGACATCGAGGCGGAGGTCGGCTTCCTCGTCGGCACGCCGTCCGAGCTGGGCAGGCCGGTGGCGCTCGGCGACTTCCGCGAGCATGTCTTCGGCCTTTCGCTGCTCAACGACTGGTCGGCGCGTGACATCCAGGCCTGGGAGTACGTCCCGCTCGGCCCGTTCCTCGGCAAGTCCTTCGCCACCTCCGTCTCCGCGTGGGTCACCCCGCTGGAGGCCCTGGACGCGGCCCGCACGGCGCCGCCGGCCCGCGAATTCGACCTGCTGCCGTATCTCGACGACTCGGCCGAGGACGAGCAGGGCGGTCTCAACCTGCGCATCACGGTGGAGATCAACGGACATGTGATCGCCGAGCCGCCGTTCGCCACGATGTACTGGACGGCCGCACAGCAACTGGCCCATATGACGGTCAACGGCGCGTCGCTGCGCACCGGCGACCTGTACGGCTCCGGCACGGTCAGCGGCCCCGAGGTCCACCAGCGCGGCTCGCTGCTGGAACTGACCTGGAACGGCCGGGACCCGCTCGAACTCCCGGAGGGCAAGCGCACGTTCCTGGAGGACGGCGACGTGGTGAGGATGACGGCCTGGGCGCCGGGTCCGGACGGCGTCCGGGTCGGCCTCGGCGAGGTCACGGGCCGGGTCGTACCGAGCGCCGGAGCATGACCGGACTCACCCTGGCCGAAGAACTGTTGCTGCTCGCGCTCAACCCGGAGACGGGCCGCCGGTACGTCAACCGGCGCTATCTCCAGTACGGGCTGGCCGGGGCGTCACTCGCCGAGCTGGAGCTCCAGGGCAGGGTCGCCGAGGCGCGCGGCCGGGTGACGGTGGTCAATCCACTGCCGCCGCAGGACCCGCTGTCGTCGCAGATCCTGGCGAGCCTTCTGACCCCGCGCGGTCTACGGGTCCGGCAGTGGGTCAGGGGCACCGGGCGGCACGTGGAAGAGCTGTGCCTGCACCGGCTGGTGGAGCGCGGGGCGCTGCGGGTGGACCGACGCCGCTTCCTGGGCGTCTTCCCGTACCACCGGTACCCCGCGGCCGCCGAGGACTGGTCGGCGCCCGTGCGCGGGCGCTATGCCGAGTCGGTGACGGCCGGCTTCCCGGACCGCCGCAGCCGGCTGCTGGCCGCCTTCACTTCGGCGATCGGTCTGGCCTCGGTGCTGCATCCGGGATTCGGGTCCCGCGGGGAGCGCGGCGCGCTGCGCATCCTCGTACGGGAGGAGTGGGCGCCGCACGCGGTGTACCGCGCCGTGCAGCAGGACAAGAAGTCGGGGACCAGCGTCAGCATCGGTCCAGACGGCGGGAGCGACGGCGGAGGCGGGGGCGGCGGCGACTGACGGCCCGGCTGCACCCCGGGTGGCAGATCTTTCCCGCTGACCAGCATCACCGCAGGTCAGCGCGGTGTGCTGGTAGTCGCCGGTGGCGCAACACTCTGGCAACACCACGGGCGACACAGCGTCGGTATGGTCCCTCGCATGCCAGCCGAACGCATCCGTGAGCACACCGTGCCGCTCGCCGCCGCACGACGGCGGCGGCTGCGCGCGGACCAGGCGCGGCAGCTCGCCGACCTGCTGCGCCACCAGGTGCGTACCGGCGGCTTCCCCGGCGGCGTCCTGCCGCTGGAGGGCACGATCGGCGACGACTACCGGGTCTCCCGCAACACCGTGCGGCAGGCGCTGGATCTGCTCCGCACGGAGGGCCTGGTCGAGCGGCAGCCCGGCGTCGGCACCGTCGTGGTGTCCGAGAAGTACCCGCACGGCCTGGACCGGCTGCAGGGCCTGGCCGAGACACTGCACGAACACGGCGACGTCACCAACGAAGTCCGTACCGTCGGCCCCGTCCCCGCGCCCGCACCCGTGGCCCGGCGGCTGGGCGTCGCGGAGCACACCGACGTGCTCTACATCGAGCGGCTGCGCCGGCTCAACGGCCTGCCCCTCTCCCTCGACCTCACCTACGTCCCGATGGACATCGGCGCCGGGCTGCTGGGCTGCGACCTGGAGCACACCGACGTGTTCCGACTGCTCGAGACCCTGACCGGACAGCCCTTGGGCACGGCGGAGATCACCCTGGAAGCCGTCAACGCCGACGCGCACTCCGCCGCCGTACTCGAAGCCCCGCGCGGCGCCGCCGTGCTCATGCTCGAACGGCTCACGCAGCTGTCCGACGGACGCCCCGTGGACCTGGAGTTCATCCGCTTCCGCGGCGACCGCATCACCATGAGCGGGCTGCTCCACCGCTCTCTCTGACCCTCGCCCCGCACCCCTTTCCTGGAGACAGCCATGCCTCTGGCCCCCCAGCGCGCCGACGTGCCCGTGACCATCGACGAGTCGAAGTGCATCGACGGCTGCACCCTCTGCGTCGACATGTGCCCGCTCGACTCCCTCGCGATCAACCCGGACAGCGGCAAGGCCTATATGCACGTCGACGAGTGCTGGTACTGCGGCCCGTGCGCGGCCCGGTGTCCCACCGACGCGGTCACGGTCAACATGCCCTATCTGCTCCGGTGAACCCGGCGAAGGTCGAGAGGTCCGAACTCCCATGACACGCAAGCCACTTCCACTCCTCGCCGCCGCCCTGCTGCTGCCGCTCACCGGCTGCGGCGGCTCCGCGGAGGCGGGCGACGGCTCGACCGTCACGGTCACCGTCGGCTACCAGTCCAAGACCATCAACACCGTCACCGCCGGGACGCTGCTGCGCTCGCTCGGCTACTTCGAGCGGGAGCTCGCCGCCCGCGGCAAGCGTGAGGGCGTCACGTACAAGGTGGAGTGGCAGGACTACGCCACAGGTGCGCCGATCACCGCGCAGATGACCGCCGGAAAGATCGACATCGGTTCGATGGGCGACTTTCCGCTGCTCATCAACGCGGCCCGCGGCAAGCAGCTGAACCGGCCGACGAAGCTCGTCTCCATCACCGGCTACAACCTGCGAGGCGGCCTCAACACCATTGTCACCGCGCCCGGTTCGAAGCTGGCATCGCTGAAGGACCTGCGCGGCAAGAAGGTCTCGACGAGCGTCGGCTCGGCCGCCGACGGCACCCTCGTACGGGCGCTCCAGCGCTCGGACATCGACCCGGAGAAGGACATCCGCAAGCTCAACCAGCAGCCGGCGGTGGGCGCTTCGGCGCTCCAGGCGGGCAGCGCGGACGCGCTCTCGCAGTTCGTGGCCTGGCCGGGACTGCTGGCCTTCCAGGGCCGTGCGCAGGCGCTGTACGACGGTGCCGAGCTGAACCTGCCGACCTTCCACGGGGTCACCGTGCGTGAGGAGTTCGCGAAGAAGCGGCCCGCCGTGCTGGAGGACTTCCTGCGCGCCCAGGCCGACGCGACGGACTATCTGAACAAGCAGCCGGTCGCGGCGGCCGAGTCGGTGGCCGAAGCGACCGGTCTGCCGCCCGAGGTCGTCTATCTCTACAACGGCGCGAACGGCATCGCCACGTTTGGCACGGCCGTCAAGCCCGCGCTGGTGGACGCGCTGAAGAAGGACGTGCCGGTACTGAAGTCGGCGAAGCTGGTCGGGGACGTGGATGTCGACGCGTTCGTCGACGAGCAGTATGTGAAGCGGGCGTACGGCGACGGCTATGCGCAGGCGCTGACGGCGGCCCCGGACGCCACGAAGAGCGAGGTGTGGCTGAAGGGCGGCACGACGAAGTCCTTCGCGACGCCGGCCGAACTGCTGCGCCATGTGGCGTCTCAGCAGGGCCTGATCCGGGCGGCGTACGTCCCCGACGCCACGACCGGCACCCTCTGGTTCGCCGACAAGGCGGTATGGGTGGCGGACGGCGCGAAGCTGCTGCCCTTCGTGACACGTTCGGGTGCCGCGGCCTATGTCTCGGCGCATGCCGGCGCCCGCACCGTCCCGTACGCCGACGCTCTGCAGCAGGCGTCATGACCGGCCGCCATGCCCTGCGCGTCCTCTCGCTCGCCGGGGCGCTCGGGCTGTGGCAGTCGCTGACCGCGCTCGACGTCAATCTGTGGCTGCGTTTCGAGCAGTTCCCCACCGTCGTCGATGTGGCGCGGGAGTTCGGGGAACGGGTCGGCAGCGGCCCGTACTGGCAGGACCTGACCGACAGCCTCACCCGCATCGTCACCGGCTTCGCGCTGGCGGCGGTCGCGGGTGTGACCGTCGGCACGGCCATCGCCCGCTCCCGTCTGGCGGCCGACCTGCTCGGCCCGGTCCTCGAAGTGCTGCGCCCCATACCGGCGATCGCGCTGGTGCCGGTGGCGATCCTGCTCTTCCCCAGCAACGAGCAGGGCATCGTCTTCATCACCTTCACCGCGGCGTTCTTCCCGGTGATGGTCTCGACCCGGCACGCGGTCCGCGCCCTGACCCCGGTCTGGGAGGAGGCGGTCCTCACGATGGGCGGCGGCCGGTGGCGCGTGCTGGGCTCGGTGGTCCTGCCGGGCGCGCTGCCCGGGATCCTCGGCGGGCTTTCGGTGGGCATCGGCGTCTCGTGGATCTGTGTGATCTCGGCGGAGATGATCTCCGGGGAGTACGGGGTGGGTTACCGGACCTGGCAGGACTACACGGTCGTCGACTACCCCGGCGTCTTCGTGGGCATGGCGACGATCGGCGTGCTGGGCTGGCTGACGTCGACGGCGGTGGAACTGGCGGGGCGCCGGGTGACGCGGTGGCTCCCGCGCACGGAACACACACCGGTGGCGCGGGTCCGGGTCCGCGATGCCGCGCTTGCTCCCGCCCCGGCCCAGCCGGCCACGCGCAGCGCCACCGCCCCCATCCGCACCCACAAGGAGGCGTGACCCGTGACCAGCCCCTCCAAGACCCTCTCCCCCACCGCCGCCAGGACCTCACCGCGCGGCGCCCGCCTCACCCTCTCCGGCGTCGCACTCGGCCGTCCCGGAGCCACCGTCCTCGACGGGCTGGATCTCGACATCGCACCCGGCGAGATCCTGGCCGTCGTCGGACCGTCCGGCTGCGGGAAGTCCACGCTGCTGCGCACGCTCGCCGGGCTGCTTCCCGCGCTCGGCGGCGAGGTCGCACAGGACGGCGAGCCCATCACCGCCCCTCGCGCCGAGCGGGCACTGGTCTTCCAGGACGACGCTCTGCTGCCCTGGCGCACGGTCCGCGCCAATGTCGAACTGCCCCTAGCCATCCGGGGATCGAAGCGTGCCGAGCGCCGCCGGAAGGCCGAGCAGTGGCTGGAGCGCGTGGGGCTCGCCGACCGCGCGGCCCACCTCCCGTACCGCATCTCCGGCGGACAGCGCCAGCGCGTCCAGCTCGCCCGGGCGCTCGCGGCCGAGCCCCGCGCCGTCCTGATGGACGAGCCCTTCGGCGCGCTCGACGCGCAGACCCGCGCCGGTATGCAGCAGCTCCTCGTCGACGTACTGCGCGGCACCGGCGCGACCGTCGTCTTCGTCACGCACGACGTGGACGAGGCGCTCTTCCTCGGCGACCGGGTCGCCCTCCTCGGCACCGGCCGCGTCCTCGACGTGCCGCGGCCGCGCGACCGTGCTGCCCACGCCGATCCCGCGACCGTCGCCCTGCGCCGCGACGTGCTCGAATCCCTCGGTTCCTGAAAGGCACCGCCATGCAGATCCCCGCACTCGCGGACTCGGACGAACTCTCCTGCGACGTCCTCGTCATCGGCGGCGGCACGGCCGGCACGATGGCGGCGCTCACCGCGGCCGAGCACGGGGCCGATGTGCTGTTGCTGGAGAAGGCGCACGTCCGCCACTCGGGCGCGCTCGCCATGGGCATGGACGGCGTCAACAACGCCGTCATCCCCGGCCGCGCCGAACCCGACGACTATGTCGCCGAGATCACCCGCGCCAACGACGGCATCGTCGACCAGTCCACGGTCCGCCAGACCGCGACCCGCGGCTTCGGCATGGTGCAGCGCCTGGAGTCGTACGGCGTGAAGTTCGAGAAGGACGAGCACGGCGAGTACGCGGTCCGCCAGGTGCACCGCTCCGGTTCGTACGTCCTGCCGATGCCCGAGGGCAAGGACGTCAAGAAGGTCCTCTACCGGCAGTTGCGCCGCCGCGAGATGCGCGAGCGCATCCGTATCGAGAACCGCGTGATGCCGGTCAGGGTCCTCACGGCCCAGGGAAAGGCGGTCGGAGCGGCGGGCTTCAACACCCGCACCGGCCGGTTCGTCACGGTCCGCGCGGGCGCGGTCGTCCTCGCCACCGGCGCGTGCGGCCGCCTCGGCCTCCCGGCGTCCGGCTATCTCTACGGCACGTACGAGAACCCCACCAACGCCGGTGACGGCTACGCCATGGCCTACCACGCCGGCGCCGAACTCACCGGCATCGAGTGCTTCCAGATCAACCCGCTGATCAAGGACTACAACGGTCCCGCCTGCGCGTATGTCGCCAACCCCTTCGGCGGCTACCAGGTCAACCGGCACGGCGAGCGCTTCGTCGACTCCGACTACTGGTCCGGCCAGATGATGTCGGAGTTCGCCGCCGAACTCGCCTCCGACCGCGGCCCGGTCTATCTCAAGCTCAGCCACCTTCCCGAGGAGTCCATCGGCGCGCTGGAGGGCATCCTGCACTCCACCGAACGCCCCACCCGCGGCACCTTCCACGCGAACCGCGGCCACGATTACCGCACCCACGACGTCGAGATGCACATCTCCGAGATCGGCCTGTGCGGCGGCCACTCGGCCTCCGGCGTCCGCGTCGACGACCACGCCCGCACCACCGTCCCCGGTCTGTACGCAGCCGGGGACCTGGCCTGCGTCCCGCACAACTACATGATCGGCGCGTTCGTCTTCGGCGACCTGGCGGGCGAGGACGCCTCCCGGTTCACCGCGTACGAAGGCGCATTGCCCGCCGACCAGATCCGGGACGCCCACGAACTGATCTACCGCCCGCTGCGCAACCCGGACGGCCCGCCCCAGCCGCAGGTCGAGTACAAACTCCGCCGATTCGTGAACGACTACGTCGCCCCGCCCAAGTCCGGCGCCCGGCTCTCGCTGGCCGTCGAACACTTCGAGCGGATGCGGGGCGAGATCGCCGAGATGGGCGCCCAGACCTCGCACGAGCTGATGCGCTGCGCGGAGGTGAGCTTCATCCGCGACTGCGCCGAGATGGCGGCCCGCTCCTCCCTCGCCCGTACGGAGTCCCGCTGGGGTCTGTACCACGAGCGTACGGACCACCCGCGGCGCGACGACGTGGACTGGCTGCACCACCTGGACCTGCGCAAGTCCCCGTCCGGGACAATGGAGTTCACGGCCCGCCCGGTCGCGCCGTACCTGGTGCCGGTCGACGAGTTCAGCCCCACGGGCGGCCCGTCCCGCCACCTGGGCGAGGCCCCACTTGAGCAGGTCTCCACGGCGGGCCCGCGCGACATCGCCCCGACGGGCTCCGGCGTCCGCGCCACGATCCGCCAGGACATCTCGGCTGCCACCGCCTCACCCCGCATCCTGGAACTGCTGGCCCTCGCCGAGGACGAGCCCCAACTACCCGAACTCCGCCCCTTCCTGACCGACCCCGACCCCGCCGTCCGCCGCGCCGCCGTCGCCGCACTCACCGAGACCGTCCCGCCGGGGACCGGCCCGGCGCTCGCCGAGACCCTGGCGGACCCGGACCGCGGCGTGCGCACGGCCGCTGCGGCGTCTCTCCTGGAGCTCGTCGAAGTCCTCCCGCCGACCGCCGAGTTGAGTACTCCACTGGTGACGGCGCTCGCCCACGACGACCCCCGGATCCGCTCCACGGTGCTCGACGTGCAGCGCGCCCTGCGCCTGGGCGACGCCGCCGGCTACGCCCGTACGCTCGACGACCCGGACATCGAGGTCCGTATCGCGTCCGTACGCGCCCTGGTCTCGGTCGACGCCCTCGACACCGTCGCCCGCGCGACCACCGACCCGGCCCGCGAGGTCCGCGTCGCCGTCGCCCGCAGCCTGACCGATCCGGACGCCCTGTCCCCTCTGCTCCAGGACCCCGACGTCCTGGTGCGCGCGGCCGCACTCGCGGCTCTGTCCACCGCCGGCTGCCCGGCTCCGTACGACACCGCGGCGGTCACCGAACTGTCGTCGGCCGCCTGGCAGATCCGCGCGGGCGCGGCCACTGCCCTCGGCACGGCCACCACCGAACGCGCCGTGCCCGCCCTGGCCAAGGCACTCGGCGACCCCAACGCGGATGTCCGCAAAGCCGCGGTCCTCTCCCTGCTCAGGCACTCCGCCCACGAGGACGCCCGGGCCGCACTGGCCACAGCGGTCACCGACCCGGACTCGGACGTACGCGCCTATGCCGCCCGGGCGGCTGCCCCGGCCTGACCCGAGCCGCCGCTCGCCACGGCGTACTGCACGGCGTACTGGACGGGCGCACAACAGCAGGCCCATGCTGCTCGGACGCGCCGAGCCCGGAGGCGCAGTACCGGGACGGCTACCGCTTCGGCCGGGAGGAGATCCCGTCCGGACATGCGGGCACGTCCACGGGCCCGGGCGACGACGGCGGCGCGGAGTCGGAGTGCGGCGAACACGGCGAGACGGAGGGGGTCACACCCTTCCCGCTCACGGAGCGATGGATGGCAGGGTGCGTCGACGGCGCACTGGGCCGCGCAGCCAGATGAGACCTCGCCGGATGGCCGGTCTTCGGCAGGCTGACCAGCTCCCACCGACGTATACAACGAGTACCATACGTGTATGGGACTCAAGCGCACCACGGTCTACGCCGACGCCGACGACCTGGCGATCATCAAAGCGGCCGCCGCGCGCGAAGGCATCGCGGAGGCCGAAATAATTCGCGAGGCCATTCACCTGGCAGCCTTGTCCAAGCGCGATTGGGAGGCTCCCCTTGAGCTGCCCAGGTTCCGCAGTGGAGCCTCGGGCACCGCGGACGACGCCTCGCTCGGAGAGATCTGGGACGAGAAGGCCCGTGCCTACGAGGAGACCAAGAGGCGGCGTCCGTGATCGTCATCGTCGCGGACACGTCCGCCTTACTGGCCGCCACTGACGAGGACCACCCCGAGATGGCGGCGAGCCGTGGGGTGCTGGAGACAGCAGGACTGGTGGTGCTGTCTCCACTCGTACTCGCTGAGGCCGATCACCTGATGCGCCGGATCGGCGGTCCCGCGATGCGGGAGGAATTCCTGGACGGGATCGTCGCGGAGGCCCGACGGCAGAGGTTCATCATTCCGGATATCACCGCGGACATGCTGGCCGAGGCCCGTGCCGTCATGCGTCGGTACCGCGATCTGGATCTCGATCTCGCCGATGCCGTGAATGTAGTGCTTGCTTCCGAGTTCCGCACCGACGCGGTGCTCACCTTTGACCGCCGGGACTTCCGCGCGATCCGGCCACTCACGGCCCACAAGGCGTTCCGAGTACTGCCGGACGACCACTGACCCCCAGCGCCCCGCCCACGTACATGCCCGCACACAAAAGCGCTCGCCGTGGCGTCGCAGAAGACACCACGGCGAGCGCTCAGAGACCCGGCTAGCGGACGAACACCCCCGCCTGGCTCGCCAAATCCAGGAAGTACTGCGGCGCCACGCCCAGGACCAGCGTCACCGCCACACCCACTCCGATCGTCGTCATCGTCAGCGGCGACGGCACCGCGACCGTCGGGCCGTCCGCCTTCGGCTCGCTGAAGAACATCAGCACGATCACCCGGATGTAGAAGAACGCGGCGATCGCGGAGGAGATCACACCGACCACCACCAGCGCCCCCGCGCCCCCGTCCGCCGCCGCCGAGAAGACCGCGAACTTGCCCGAGAAGCCGGCCGTCAGCGGAATGCCGGCGAAGGAGAGCAGGAAGATGGCGAAGACGGCGGCCACCAGTGGCGAACGACGGCCGAGACCCGCCCACTTGGACAGGTGCGTCGCCTCGCCGCCCGCGTCGCGGACCAGGGTGACCACCGCGAACGCGCCGATCGTCACGAACGAGTACGCGCCGAGGTAGAACATCACCGACGAGATGCCGTCCGGCGTCATCGCGATCACACCGGCCAGGATGAAGCCCGCGTGCGCGATCGACGAGTAGGCGAGCAGCCGCTTGATGTCGGTCTGGGTGATCGCCACGATCGCGCCGCCCAGCATCGTGACGACCGCGATCGCCCACATGACCGGCCGCCAGTCCCAGCTCAGCCCCGGCAGCACCACGTACAGCAGCCGCAGCAGCGCGCCGAACGCGGCCACCTTCGTCGCCGCCGCCATGAACCCGGTGACCGGCGTCGGCGCGCCCTGGTAGACGTCCGGCGTCCACATGTGGAACGGGACCGCGCCGACCTTGAACAGCAGGCCCATCAGGATCATCGCGCCGCCGATGAGCAGCAGCGCGTCATTGCCCATGGTGTCCGCGAGCGCCGGGTCGATCGTGCGGACGCTGCCGTCGACCACCCCGGCGATCCGGGCGTACGAGACCGAGCCCGCGTACCCGTACATCAGCGCGATGCCGAACAGCAGGAAGGCCGAGGAGAAGGCGCCGAGCAGGAAGTACTTCACCGCCGCCTCCTGCGACATCAGCCGCTTGCGGCGGGCGACGGCGCACAGGAGGTAGAGCGGGAGCGAGAAGACTTCCAGCGCGATGAAGAGCGTCAGCAGATCGTTGGCGGCCGGGAAGACCAGCATGCCGGTGATCGCGAAGAGCGCCAGCGGGAACACCTCGGTGGTGGTGAACCCTGCCTTGACCGCGGCCTTTTCGCTGTCGCTGCCCGGCACGGACGCGGCCTGCGCGGCGAAGGAGTCGATGCGGTTGCCGTGCGCCGCCGGGTCGAGCCGGCGCTCGGCGAAGGTGAAGACCGCGACGATCGACGCCAGCAGGATCGTGCCCTGCAGGAACAGCGCCGGGCCGTCGACCGCGATCGCGCCCATCGCCGCGATGTGCGCCTTTGTGGTGCCGTAACCCGCGGCCGCGAGGCCGACGACCGCCGCGAAGGCGGCCGCCAGCGCGACGACGGTCAGGAACACCTGCGTGTAGTAGCGGGACCTGCGCGGTACGAAGGCTTCCACGAGGATGCCCACGATCGCCGCGCCGACCACGATCAGCGCGGGCGCCAACTGTGCGTACTCGATGTGCGGGGCCGGGATCTTGTCGATCGGCTCTGCGGCCGTCGTCCACAGGCTGTGGACAGCTGTAGCGCTCACTTGGCCGCCTCCACCTCGGGCTTGGGGTCCTTCTCCTGTACATCGGACATCGTGTGCTCCACCGCGGGGTTGATGATGTCCATCACCGGCTTCGGGAAGACGCCGAGGAAGAGCAGCAGCGCGATCAGCGGTGCGACCACCGCCAGCTCACGCGCCTTGAGGTCGGGCATCTTCGACACCTCGGGCTTCACCGGGCCCGTCATCGTCCGCTGGTACAGGACGAGGGTGTAGAGCGCGGCGAGCACGATGCCGAAGGTCGCCACGATGCCGGCCGCCGGATAGCGGCTGTACGTCCCGACCAGGACCAGGAACTCGCTGACGAACGGCGCGAGACCCGGCAGCGAGAGCGTCGCCAGGCCGCCGATCAGGAACGTTCCCGCGAGGACCGGTGCGACCTTCTGCACTCCGCCGTAGTCCGCGATGAGCCGCGAGCCGCGCCGAGTGATCAGGAAGCCGGCCACCAGCATCAGCGCGGCGGTCGAGATTCCGTGGTTGACCATGTAGAGCGTCGCGCCCGACTGGCCCTGGGAGGTCATCGCGAAGATGCCCAGGATGATGAAGCCGAAGTGCGAGATCGAGGCATACGCGACCAGCCGCTTGATGTCGCGCTGGCCGACCGCCAGCAGCGCTCCGTAGACGATGCTGATCAGCGCCAGTACGACGATGACCGGCGTGGCCCACTTGCTCGCCTCCGGGAAGAGCTGGAGGCAGAACCGCAGCATCGCGAACGTGCCGACCTTGTCGACGACCGCGGTGATCAGCACGGCGACCGGCGCGGTCGCCTCGCCCATCGCGTTCGGCAGCCAGGTGTGCAGCGGCCACAGCGGCGCCTTGATCGCGAAGGCGAAGAAGAAGCCGAGGAACAGCAGCCGCTCGGTGTTGGTCGCCATGTCCAGCTGGCCGGACGCCCGCGCCTCGGCGATCTCGGAGAGCGAGAAGCTGCCCGCGACCACATAGAGCCCGATGACCGCGGCCAGCATGATCAGTCCGCCGACCAGGTTGTAGAGCAGGAACTTGACCGCCGCGTACGAGCGTTGGGTCGCCGCGTTCTCGTCGCTGCCCGCGTGGGCCCGGTCCCCGAAGCCGCCGATGAGGAAGTACATCGGGATGAGCATGGCTTCGAAGAGGATGTAGAAGAGGAAGACGTCGGTGGCCTCGAAGGAGAGGATCACCATCGCCTCGACCGCGAGGATCATGGCGAAGAAGCCCTGCGTGGGCCGCCAGCGCTTGCTGCCGGTCTCCTGGGGATCTGCGTCGTGCCAGCCCGCCAGGATCACAAAGGGGATCAGCAGCGCGGTCAGTGCGATCAGCACGACCCCGATGCCGTCCACGCCGAGTTCGTACCGTACGCCGAAGTCCCTGATCCAGCTGTGGGACTCGGTCAGTTGGTACCGGTCGCCGCCGGGCTCGAACCGTACGAGCACGATCGCGGCCAGTACGAGCGTGGCGAGCGAAACCAGCAGCGCCAGCCACTTGGCGGCGGTGCGCCTCGCCGCCGGCACTGCGGCCGTGACGATCGCGCCGACGGCCGGCAGTGCCGCCGTCACCGTGAGGATTGGGAAGGACATTTCAGACCGTCCTCATCAGCAGGGTGGCGGCGATGAGGATCGCCGTACCGCCGAACATCGAGACCGCGTAACTGCGGGCGTAGCCGTTCTGCAGTTTGCGCAGCCGGCCCGAAAGACCGCCGACCGAGGCCGCCGTGCCGTTGACCACTCCGTCGACCAGGGTGTGGTCGACATAGACCAGTGAGCGGGTGAGATGGGTGCCGCCGCTGACCAGGACCACATGGTTGAAGTCGTCCTGGAGCAGATCGCGGCGGGCGGCCCGGGTGAGCAGCGAGCCGCGCGGCGCGATGACCGGGACCGGCCTGCGTCCGTACATGCCCCAGGCGATGGCTGCTCCGATCAGCAGCATCCCGATGGTGCACGCGGTGATCGTCGGCACGCTGATGACCGGGTGCGGGTGCTCGAACTCGGTGACCGGAGCCAGCCAGTCCACGAACCGGTCGCCGATGCTGAAGAACCCGCCCGCGAAGACCGACCCGAAGGCGAGCACGATCATCGGGATCGTCATGGACTTCGGCGCCTCGTGCGGGTGCGGTTGGTTGCCCTGCTCATCGGGCTGCCAGCGCTTCTCACCGAAGAAGGTCATGATCATCACTCGGGTCATGTAGAACGCGGTGATGCCCGCGCCCAGCAGCGCGATGCCACCGAAGATCCAGGCCCGCGCGCCCTCCTGGGCGAACGCGGCCTCGATGATCTTGTCCTTGGAGAAGAAGCCGGAGAACGGCGGCATCCCGATGATCGCGAGATAGCCGAACCCGAAGGTGACGAAGGTGATCGGCATGTACTTCCGCACGCCGCCGTACTTGCGCATGTCGACCTCGCCGTTCATGCCGTGCATGACCGAACCGGCGCCGAGGAACAGACCGGCCTTGAAGAAGCCGTGCGTCACCAGGTGCATGATCGCGAAGGCGTATCCGATCGGGCCGAGCCCGGCCGCCAGGACCATGTAGCCGATCTGCGACATCGTCGAACCGGCCAGCGCCTTCTTGATGTCGTCCTTCGCGCAACCGACGATCGCACCGAAGAGGAGCGTGACCGCTCCGACGACCACGACCGCGAGCTGCGCGTCGGGCGCCGCGTTGAAGATCGTGCCGGACCGGACGATCAGATACACACCGGCGGTCACCATCGTCGCCGCGTGGATCAGGGCCGAGACCGGAGTCGGGCCCTCCATCGCGTCCCCGAGCCAGGACTGCAGCGGCACCTGTGCGGACTTGCCGCACGCCGCGAGCAGCAGCATCAGCCCGATGGCCGTCAGCTTGCCCTCGCTCGCCTCACCGGTCGCCTCGAAGACCGGCCCGAAGGTGAAGGTCCCGAACGTGGTGAACATCAGCATGATCGCGATCGACAGACCCATGTCGCCGACGCGGTTGACCAGGAAGGCCTTCTTGGCCGCCGTGGCCGCGCTGGGCTTGTGCTGCCAGAAGCCGATGAGCAGGTACGAGGCGAGGCCGACGCCCTCCCACCCGACGTACAGCAGCAGGTAGTTGTCGGCGACGACGAGCAGCAGCATCGCCGCGAGGAAGAGGTTCAGATAGCCGAAGAAGCGGCGGCGGCGCTCGTCGTGCTCCATGTACCCGATCGAGTACAGATGGATCAGCGAGCCGACACCGGTGATCAGCAGGACGAAGGTCATCGACAGCTGGTCGAGCTGGAAGGCGACGTCCGCCTGGAAGCTGCCGACGTCGATCCAGGTGAACAGCGTGCTGTGCAGGGCCCGTTCGTCCGCGCCCTTGCCCAGCATGTTGACGAAGAGCACCGCGGCGAGCACAAAGGACACGGCCGCCAGCAGCGTGCCGATCCAGTGGCCGCTGCGGTCGAGCCGCCGCCCGCCGCACAGCAGTACCGCCGCTCCGAGCAGAGGCGCCGCGACGAGCAGCGCAATCAGGTTCTCCACGATTCTTCCGACCCCTTACAGCTTCATCAGGCTGGCGTCGTCGACCGAGGCCGAGTGGCGGGAACGGAACAGCGACACGATGATCGCGAGCCCCACCACGACCTCGGCGGCGGCGACGACCATCGTGAAGAACGCGATGATCTGGCCGTCGAGATTGCCGTGCATCCGGGAGAAGGCGACGAACGCGAGGTTGCACGCGTTGAGCATCAGCTCGACGCACATGAAGACCACGATCGCGTTCCGCCTGATCAGCACCCCGGCCGCGCCGATGGTGAACAACAGCGCCGCGAGATAGAGGTAGTTGACCGGATTCACCGTGTGACCTCCTCTTCGTCCCGGTCCCGTCCGAGCCGTACCTCCGAGCGCTGCTCCAGCGCCTTGAGGTCGTTCATCGCCTCGGTCGACACATCGCGGATCTGGCCACGGTCCCGCAGCGTCTTGCTGACGCTGAGCTGGGACGGCGTGCCGTCGGGCAGCAGACCGGCGATGTCCACGGCGTTGTGCCGGGCGTAGACGCCGGGCGCGGGCAGCGGCGGCAGGTGCTTGCCTTCCCGCACGCGCTGCTCTGCCAGCTCGCGCTGGGTCTTGGCGCGCTCGGTGCGCTCGCGGTGCGTGAGCACCATCGCGCCGACGGCCGCCGAGATCAGCAGCGCGCCGGTGATTTCGAAGGCGAAGACGTACTTGGTGAAGATGAGCGCGGCCAGTCCCTCGACATTGCCGCCGTGCGCGCTGTTCGCCGCGTCGAGCCCGTTGAAGTTCTTCAGCGAGGCATTGCCGATTCCGGCGATCAGCAGCACACCGAAGCCGACTCCGCAGAGCGCGGCCATCCAGCGCTGGCCCTTCAGCGTCTCCTTGAGCGAGTCGGCCGCGGTGACGCCGACCAGCATGACGACGAACAGGAACAGCATCATGATCGCGCCGGTGTAGACGATGATCTGCACGACGCCGAGGAAGTACGCGCCGTTGGCGAGGTAGAAGACCGCCAGAACGATCATGGTCCCGGCGAGGCTGAGCGCGCTGTGCACGGCCCGCTTCATCAGGATCGTGCCGAGCGCCCCGGCCACGGCGACGATGCCGAGCACCCAGAACTGGAAGGCCTCGCCCGTCGAAGTCGTGGTGGCGGCCAGGGCGTTCATGCCGGCAAGGGCGTTCATGCGTCCACCTCCTCGCCCTTCTCACCCTTGGAGGTGGCGGTCTGCCGGACCGTGCCCGGGGCGGCCTCGGTGACCAGGCCCCGGTAGTAGTCCTGCTCGTCCATGCCCGGGTAGATGGAGTGCGGCGACTCGACCATGCCCTCTTCGAGTCCGGCGAGCAGCTGCTCCTTGGTGTAGATCAGGTTCTCGCGGGAGCTGTCGGCCAGCTCGAACTCGTTCGTCATCGTCAGCGCCCGCGTGGGGCACGCCTCGATGCACAGTCCGCAGAGAATGCAGCGGGCGTAGTTGATCTGGTAGACGACGCCGTACCGCTCGCCCGGCGAGTAGCGCTCCTCGTCGGTGTTGTCCGCGCCTTCCACATAGATCGCGTCCGCCGGACAGGCCCACGCGCACAGCTCGCACCCGATGCACTTCTCGAGCCCGTCCGGATGGCGGTTGAGCTGGTGCCTGCCGTGGAAGCGCGGCGCCGTGACCTTCTGCTGCTCCGGGTACTGCTCGGTCAGCCGCTTCTTGAACATGGCCTTGAAGGTCACGCCGAAGCCGGCAACCGGATTCTGGAACTTGTCCTCGGATCCCTCAGACACCGTCAGCCTCCTTTCCGTCACTTGGACCGTCACCTTGAGTGTCCACGCCGCCACTGACAATCAACTCGCGCTCCCGGCGCGGCCGCCTGCGCGGCACCGGCGGCAACTCCTGCCCGGGAAGCGGCGGTACGGGGAATCCGCCCGCCATCGGGTCGAAGGCCGGAGGCTCCGGCTTGGCCGCCTCCGCCTCCTTCTCCTTTCTGCCGCGGAAGATGTCCGCGACGAAGGAGAGCAGCAGTACGGCGATGACCGCGCCGCCGACGTACAGCACGATTTCCTGGAAGTCGTAGTTCTCGTTCCGCAGCGCCCGCACGGTCGCGACCAGCATCAGCCAGACCACCGAGACCGGGATGAGGACCTTCCAGCCGAGCTTCATCAGCTGGTCGTAGCGGACGCGCGGCAGCGTGCCGCGCAGCCAGATGAAGAAGAACAGCAGCACCTGGACCTTGATGACGAACCAGAGCATCGGCCACCAGCCGTGGTTCGCGCCCTCCCAGAAGGTGCTGATCGGGTACGGGGCCCGCCAGCCGCCCAGGAAGAGCGTGACGGAGACCGCGGAGACGGTGACCATGTTGACGTACTCGGCCAGCATGAACATCGCGAACTTGATCGAGCTGTACTCGGTGTTGAAGCCGCCGACCAGGTCACCCTCGGACTCCGGCATGTCGAACGGCGCGCGGTTGGTCTCCCCGACCATCGTCACGATGTAGATGATGAAGGAGACCGGCAGCAGGATGATGTACCAGCGGTCCGCCTGCGCCTCGACGATCGCCGAGGTCGACATCGACCCGGAGTAGAGGAAGACCGAGGCGAACGCCGCGCCCATGGCGATCTCGTACGAGATCATCTGCGCGCACGACCTCAGGCCGCCCAGCAGCGGGTAGGTCGAGCCGGAGGACCAGCCCGCGAGCACGATGCCGTAGATGCCGACCGAGGCGATCGCGAGGATGTAGAGCATCGCGATCGGCAGGTCGGTGAGCTGCATCGAGGTGCGGTGGCCGAAGATCGAGACCTCGTTGCCCGCCGGTCCGAACGGGATCACCGCGATCGCCATGAAGGCCGGGATCGCGGCGATGATCGGCGCGAGGACGTAGACGACCTTGTCCGCCCGCTTGACGATGACGTCTTCCTTCAGCATCAGCTTGATGCCGTCGGCGAGCGACTGGAGCATGCCCCAGGGACCGTGCCGGTTGGGCCCGATGCGCAGCTGCATCCAGGCGACGACCTTGCGCTCCCACACGATGGAGAACAGCACAGTGATCATCAGGAACGCGAAGCAGAACACGGCCTTGATGAGGACGAGCCACCAGGGATCGGTCCCGAACATCGAGAGATCCTCGGCGGCGAGGAGGGTCGGGTTCACGCTCGCACCTCCGGTTCGTCAGTGGTGGCAGCCTTCGCCGCCGGGCCGATCCGGACCAGCCGGCCCGGATTGACCCCGGTGTCCGAAGGAACGCCGCCGCCCGTGGAGTTCAGCGGGAGCCACACCACCCGGTCGGGCATCGCGCTCACCTGGAGCGGCAGTTCGACCGAACCGGCCGGGCCGCTGACCGCCAGGACGTCGCCGTCCTTGACGCCCGTCTCCGCCGCGGTCGCCGCCGACAGCCTGGCGACGGCCGCATGGCGAGTTCCCGCCAGCGCCTCGTCACCCTGTTGCAGCAGGCCCTGGTCGAGCAGCAGCCGGTGGCCCGCGAGGACCGCCTCGCCCTCGCCCGGCCGCGGCAGCGGCTGCGCCGACTCCAGCGGCTCGGTGGCCCGAGGACCGTCCCAGGCGCCGAGCCGGTCCAGCTCCCTGCGTACGGACTTCAGGTCCGGCAGGCCGAAGCTGACATCCAGCTCTTCGGCGATCATGTGCAGCACCCGCGCGTCGCTCGGCGCCAGCCTGCGGGTCATCTGCTCCGGCTTCAGCGCGGCCTCGAACAGCCTTGCCCTGCCTTCCCAGTTGAGGAAGGTGCCCGGCTTCTCGGCGACGGCCGCGACCGGGAAGACCACGTCCGCCCGCTCGGTGACCTCGCTGGGCCGCAGCTCCAGCGAGACCAGGAAGCCGACCGCGTCGAGTGCCTCACGCGCACGTGCCGGGTCCGGCATGTCGGCGAGCTCGACGCCCGCGACCAGCAGCGCACCGAGCTCGCCGGTGGCCGCTGCCTCGACGATCTGGCCGGTGTCACGGCCGTAGCGGTGCGGGAGTTCGCGTACGCGCCAGACCTCGGCGGTCTCCTCCCGGGCCCGCGGATCGGTGGCCGGCCGGCCACCGGGCAGCAGCGAGGGAATCGCGCCCGCCTCGACCGCACCGCGTTCGCCCGCCCGGCGCGGGATCCACACCAGCTGCGCGCCGGTCGCGGTCGCGGCCCGTGCGGCGGCGGTGAGCCCGCCGGGCACGCCCGCGAGCCGCTCGCCGACCAGGATCACCGCGCCTTCGGCACGCAGCGCCTGCGCCGCCTTCGCTCCGTCGCCGTCGAGACCGACGCCGGAGCCGATGGCGTCCAGCCACTCGGTCTCGGTGCCGGGCGCGGCCGGGAGCAGCGTGCCGCCGGCCTTCTCGAGGCCGCGCGTCGCGTGCGTGGCCAGTGCGAAGGTGCGCTGGCCGTGCTTGCGGTTCGCCTTGCGCAGCCGCAGGAAGACGCCGGGGGCCTCCTCCTCCGACTCGAACCCGGCGAGCAGTACCGCCGGCGCCTTCTCCAGCGTGGTGTAGGTGATCCCGCTGCCGTCGAGGTCCCGGCCACGGCCCGCGACCCGGGCGGCCAGGAAGTCGGCCTCCTCGGGCGAGTGCACGCGCGCACGGAAGTCGATGTCGTTGGTGTCGAGTGCGACCCGCGCGAACTTGGCGTAGGCGTACGAGTCCTCGACGGTGAGCCTGCCGCCGACCAGGACGCCGGCCCGGCCGCGCGCCGCGCTGAACCCGGCGGCCGCCGCGGCCAGCGCCTCCGGCCAGTTCGCCGGCTCCAGTTCGCCCGATTCCGCGTTGCGTACCAGAGGAGTCGTGAGCCGGTCGCGCTGCTGCGCGTAGCGGAAGCCGAACCGTCCCTTGTCGCAGACCCACTCCTCGTTGACCTCGGGGTCGTCCGCCGCGAGCCGCCGCATGACCTTGCCGCGCCGGTGGTCGGTGCGCGTCGCGCAGCCGCCCGCACAGTGCTCGCACACGCTCGGGGAGGACACCAGGTCGAAGGGGCGCGAGCGGAAGCGGTACGCCGACGAGGTCAGCGCGCCGACCGGACAGATCTGGATGGTGTTGCCGGAGAAGTACGACTCGAACGGGTCGCCCTCGCCGGTCCCGACCTGCTGCAGCGCGCCCCGCTCCAGGAGCTCGATCATCGGGTCGCCGGCGACCTGGTTGGAGAACCGGGTGCAGCGGGCGCACAGCACGCACCGCTCACGGTCGAGCAGCACCTGTGTGGAGATCGGCACCGGCTTTTCGAACGTCCGCTTCTTGCCCTCGAAGCGGGACTCCGCGCCGCCGTGGGACATCGCCTGGTTCTGCAGCGGGCACTCGCCGCCCTTGTCGCAGACCGGGCAGTCCAGCGGATGGTTGATCAGCAGCAGCTCCATCACGCCCTTCTGCGCCTTCTCGGCGACGGGCGAGGTGAGCTGCGACTTGACGACCATGCCGTCGGTGCAGGTGATGGTGCAGGACGCCATCGGCTTGCGCTGGCCCTCGACCTCGACGATGCACTGGCGGCAGGCGCCGGCCGGGTCGAGGAGCGGGTGGTCGCAGAACCGCGGGATCTCGATGCCGAGGAGTTCGGCGGCGCGGATGACCAGCGTGCCCTTGGGCACGGAGATCTCGATGCCGTCGATGGTCAGTGAGACCAGGTCCTCGGGGGGAACCGCGGCCTCGCCGCCCCCGGAGGGACGCTTTTGGCCCGCGGCGGAGCCGCTGTTCGGCTGGAGAACAGTCATGCGTTCACCTCCAGGTGCTTGTCGGCCCAGGCGGTCGACCTGGCCGGGTCGAAGGGGCAGCCGTTGCCGGTGATGTGCTGCTCGTACTCGTCGCGGAAGTACTTGAGCGAGGAGAAGATCGGGGACGCAGCGCCGTCGCCGAGCGCGCAGAACGACTTGCCGTTGATGTTGTCGGCGATGTCGTTGAGCTTGTCCAGGTCGGACATCAGGCCCTTGCCGTCCTCGATGTCCCGGAGCAACTGCACCAGCCAGTACGTTCCTTCGCGGCACGGCGTGCACTTGCCGCAGGACTCGTGCGCGTAGAACTCCGTCCACCGGGTCACGGCCCGCACCACGCAGGTCGTCTCGTCGAAGCACTGGAGCGCCTTGGTGCCGAGCATCGAGCCGGCCGCGCCCACGCCCTCGTAGTCCAGCGGGACATCGAGGTGCTCGTCGGTGAACATCGGCGTCGAAGAGCCGCCGGGCGTCCAGAACTTCATCCGGTGGCCGGGCCGCATTCCGCCGCTCATGTCGAGCAGCTGGCGCAGCGTGATCCCGAGCGGGGCCTCGTACTGGCCGGGGCTGGCGACATGGCCGCTGAGCGAGTACAGCGTGAAGCCGGGCGACTTCTCGCTGCCCATCGATTTGAACCAGTCCTTGCCGCGATGCAGGATCGCGGGAACGGACGCGATGGACTCGACGTTATTGACAACAGTGGGGCACGCGTACAGACCGGCGACCGCGGGGAAGGGAGGACGCAGCCGGGGCTGACCGCGACGTCCCTCCAGCGAGTCCAGCAGCGCGGTCTCCTCACCGCAGATGTACGCGCCCGCCCCCGCGTGCACGGTGAGTTCGAGGTCGAGTCCGCTGCCGAGAATGTTCTTGCCGAGGAAGCCCGCCTCGTACGCCTCACGCACGGCCTCGTGCAACCGCCGCAGCACGGGGACGACTTCACCGCGCAGATAGATGAAGGCGTGGTTCGAGCGGATCGCGTAGCAGGCGATCACCATGCCTTCGATGAGTGAGTGCGGGTTGGCGAACAGGAGCGGGATGTCCTTGCAGGTCCCGGGCTCCGACTCGTCGGCGTTGACGACCAGGTAGTGCGGCTTGCCGTCGCCCTGCGGAATGAACTGCCACTTCATTCCGGTGGGGAAGCCGGCGCCGCCGCGGCCGCGCAGACCGGAGTCCTTGACGTACGCGATGAGGTCGTCGGGCGACATGGCCAGCGCCTTGCGCAGGCCCTGGTAGCCGTCGTGCCGCCGGTAGGTCTCCAGCGTCCAGGACTCCGACTCGTCCCAGAAGGCCGAAAGCACCGGCGCGAGCAGCTTCTCGGGGCTGGTGTCGCCCTGGACGCTGCCGCCGAATTCGGTGGACACGGTCATCCCTTCCCCTCCTCGTTCACCGGGCCGGCCGGATGCTCGGGATCGGAGTCCGAGGTCTTCTGCGGTGCGTCATGCGAGCTGAGGTGCTCCGAGCCGGGCTGGGCCGTGTCCCGGCGGGACTCAGCGCGCGGCGAGACCACCCGGGCCGCCGACGTCTCGCCCTTCGCCAGGCGCAGACCGATCAGCGAGGCGGGACCTGCGCCGCCGGTCGCCTCGACCGCGCCGGGGCGCTCGTCGGGGAAGCCGGCGAGCATCCGCGCGGTCTCCTTGAAGGTGCACAGCGGCGCGCCGCGCGTGGGCGCGACCTCGCGTCCGGCGCGGAGATCGTCGACGAGCCGCTTCGCGGACTGCGGCGTCTGGTTGTCGAAGAACTCCCAGTTGACCATCACGACCGGCGCGAAGTCGCAGGCCGCGTTGCACTCGATGTGCTCCAGCGTGACCTTGCCGTCGTCGGTGGTCTCGTTGTTGCCGACGCCGAGGTACTCCTTGAGCTCCTCGAAGATCGCGTCGCCGCCCATCACCGCGCAGAGCGTGTTGGTGCAGACGCCCACCTGGTAGTCACCGGACGGCTTGCGCCGGTACATGGTGTAGAAGGTGGCGACCGCGGTTACCTCGGCGGTGGTCAGTTCGAGCATGTCCGCGCAGAACTGCATGCCGGTGCGCGTGACATGGCCCTCCTCCGACTGCACCAGATGCAGCAGCGGCAGCAGGGCGGACCGGCTGTCCGGGTAGCGGGAGATGATCTCCTTGGCGTCCGCGGCCAGCCGCTCGCGCACCTCCGCCGGGTATTCGGGGGCGGGGAGCTGTGGCATCCCGAGCGATACGTCAGTCACCGGTCGACGCCTCCCATCACGGGGTCGATGGACGCGACGGCGACGATGACGTCGGCGACCTGGCCGCCTTCGCACATCGCCGCCATGGCCTGCAGATTGGTGAAGGACGGGTCGCGGAAGTGGACCCGGTAGGGGCGGGTGCCGCCGTCGCTCACGACATGGACGCCGAGCTCGCCCTTGGGCGATTCGACGGCTGCGTACGTCTGCCCGGCCGGGACCCGGAAGCCCTCGGTCACCAGCTTGAAGTGGTGGATCAGGGCCTCCATGGAGGTGCCCATGATCTTCTTGATGTGGTCGAGCGAGTTGCCGAGTCCGTCCGGGCCGAGCGCGAGCTGCGACGGCCAGGCGATCTTCTTGTCGGCGACCATGACCGGGCCCGGCTCCAGCCGGTCCAGGCACTGCTCGACGATTCGCAGCGACTGCCGCATCTCCTCCAGGCGGATGAGGAAGCGGCCGTACGCGTCGCAGGTGTCGGCGGTCGGGACGTCGAAGTCGTAGGTCTCGTATCCGCAGTACGGGTCGGTCTTGCGCAGATCGTGGGCGAGGCCCGCGGCGCGCAGGATCGGACCGGTGGCGCCAAGTGCCATGCAGCCGGTCAGATCGAGATAGCCGACGTCCTGCATACGGGCCTTGAAGATCGGGTTGCCGGTGGCGAGCTTGTCGTACTCCGGCAGGTTCTTCTTCATGGTCTTCACGAACTCGCGGAGCTGGTCGACGGCGCCCGGCGGGAAGTCCTGGGCGAGTCCGCCGGGCCGGATGTACGCGTGGTTCATGCGCAGGCCGGTGATCAGCTCGTAGATGTCGAGAATCAGTTCACGATCGCGGAAGCCGTAGATCATGATCGTGGTGGCGCCGAGTTCCATGCCGCCGGTGGCGATGCACACCAGGTGCGAGGAGAGCCGGTTGAGCTCCATCAGCAGGACGCGGATGATGCTCGCCCGGTCCGGGATCTGGTCCTCGATGCCGAGCAGCTTCTCCACGCCCAGGCAGTACGCCGTCTCGTTGAAGAACGGCGTCAGGTAATCCATGCGCGTGACGAAGGTGGTGCCCTGGGTCCAGGTCCGGTACTCGAGGTTCTTCTCGATGCCGGTGTGCAGATAGCCGATGCCGCAGCGGGCCTCGGTGACGGTCTCGCCGTCGATCTCCAGGATCAGCCGGAGCACGCCGTGCGTGGAGGGGTGCTGCGGGCCCATGTTGACGACGATGCGCTCGTCGTCGGCCTTGGCCGCGGTCTGGACGAGCTCGTCCCAGTCGCCGCCGGTGACTGTATATACAGTCCCCTCGGTCGTCTCGCGGGCGGAAGCGTGTGAAGTGCTCATCAGCTGTACGACCTCCGCTGGTCAGGAGCCGGGATCTGGGCGCCCTTGTACTCGACGGCGATGCCGCCGAGCGGATAGTCCTTGCGCTGCGGGAAGCCCTGCCAGTCGTCCGGCATCATGATCCGGGTGAGGGCGGGATGGCCGTCGAAGATCAGCCCGAAGAAGTCGTAGGTCTCGCGCTCGTGCCAGTCGTTGGTCGGATAGACCGCCACCAGCGACGGCACGTGCGGGTCGCTGTCAGGCGCGGAGACTTCCAGCCGGATCAGCCGGCCGTGGGTGAGCGAGCGCAGGTGGTAGACGGCGTGCAGCTCGCGGCCCTTGTCCTCGAGGAAGTGGACGCCGCTGACGCCGGTGCAGAGCTCGAAGCGCAGCGCCGGGTCGTCGCGCAGGGTCCTGGCGACCTGGAGCAGATGCTCGCGGGCGATGTGGAAGGTGAGCTCGCCGCGGTCGACGACCGTCTTCTCGATGGCGTTCTCGGGGACGAGGTCCTGCTCTTCCAGGGCGCCTTCGAGCTCGTCGGCGACCTCGTCGAAGTAGCCGCCGTACGGACGGGACGCCGGGCCCGGCGTCCGTACGGAACGGACGAGGCCGCCGTAACCGGAGGTGTCGCCGCCGTTGTTGGCGCCGAACATGCCGCGCTGGACGCGGACCTCCTCACCGTGCTCGCCGCGCTGTCCCGGCAGGTTCTGCTCGCTCAGTTCCTTCTCGGGGTTGGGCTGGTCCGTCATCGCAGCAACCCCTTCATCTCGATGGTCGGCAGCGCCTTGAGGGCCGCTTCCTCCGCCTCGCGGGCCGCTTCCTCAGCGTTCACACCGAGCTTGGAAGTCTGGATCTTCTGGTGGAGCTTGAGAATGGCGTCCATCAGCATCTCCGGACGCGGGGGGCAACCGGGCAAATAGATGTCAACAGGAACAATGTGGTCAACGCCCTGCACAATCGCGTAATTGTTGAACATTCCGCCCGATGACGCACAAACACCCATGGAGATAACCCACTTGGGGTTGGGCATCTGGTCATAGACCTGCCGCAGGACGGGCGCCATCTTCTGGCTGACCCGCCCGGCCACGATCATCAGGTCGGCCTGGCGCGGCGAGCCGCGGAAGACCTCCATGCCGAAGCGGGCCAGGTCGTAACGGCCGGCGCCGGTGGTCATCATCTCGATGGCGCAGCAGGCCAGACCGAAGGTTGCCGGGAAGACGGATGACTTGCGCACCCAGCCCGAGGCCTGCTCGACGGTGGTCAGCAGGAAACCGCTCGGCAGCTTCTCTTCGATTCCCATGGTGTGCTCCTCAGCCCCTCAGTCCCATTCCAGGCCGCCGCGCCGCCATACATACGCATAGGCGACGAACACGGTGAGCACGAAGAGCAGCATCTCCACGAGCCCGAAAAGCCCCAGGGCGTCGAAGGTGACCGCCCAGGGGTAGAGGAAGACGATCTCGATGTCGAAGACGATGAAGAGCATCGCCGTCAGGTAGTACTTGATGGGAAAGCGGCCGCCTCCGGCGGGAGTGGGCGTCGGCTCGATACCGCACTCGTACGCCTCCAGCTTTGCCCTGTTGTAGCGCTTGGGGCCGATAAGCGTGGCCATGACCACGGAGAAGATCGCAAACCCTGCCCCGAGGGCGCCGAGCACAAGGATGGGCGCGTAAGCATTCACCCTCCTCGCTCCTTCCAGTCGTCCTTGACCGTTGGACCGCACCGGGCATCCGCCTCGCCGCCTCACGAAGATCGTGTACATGTGAGGCAGTTCACAAGCCCGACTGCCCCGCATCCTATGCCTGCCGGTCTGTGATCTGCGACACGGGGTACGACAACGCCTTTGTGATCTCCACCACCCGGCGAAGGATCATGAAGACGGATGAGTGGTGACCTTCGTACGCGAAGCGCCCGCGCGGTCACGGGAAGTGACATCCGGGTGCGTCGTCGCTGGTGGAGGGCTTGTGGCCATATCAAGCCGGTGCACGCCCGAGCAAATTGGAGATGGACCGCATCGGGTGATAGAGGACGCCTCTCACTCGGCCGAGGGGCCTCGCGGACCGAGGTGGACGCGTGCACAAATTCACGAACTTCCGGCGACGGCTTTTCGTCGGCCGGACGCAACCCGGCGGCGTCCTGGCGGTGACCTTTCTGTGACCTGTACCACTCGCTGGAACTCTCAACAAAAGCGGGCTTGGCCAACCGTGTGAAGCGGTGGTAAGCGCCAGGCAATTCGGACCTTTTACGGAAAGCCCATGATCGCAGCAGTGATCAGGCGTGCCCGAATTGCCCGTTACGGCGTCAATAAGCGTCCACAGAGAGCGGATTCAGAGATTCCGGTCGTAACTGTGGCGCAACACACGTTTCTTGATGGGAACCATGAGCCCCTGATAGCGGTAGTACTCATGTCCCACACCGCTCACATACCCAGCCACCGGAAGCCCCGCCCCAAGAGCGCCTCGAAGATCGCGCTCAGGGCCGGAGTCGCCGGTGGCGTCCTCAGCACCATCGCAGTGGCCGGAGCTGCCGGACCGGCGAACGCCGAGCCGGTGACCGAGACCATTGAGATGCCCACGATCACCGCCGAACTCCAGGCCGCCGTCCAGCAGTCCGTGGACGCCACTCAGCAGGTCGCCCTCGACCTCGAGTTGCAGGCGCAGGAGGACGCGGCAGCGAAGAAGGCCGCGCAGACGGCCAAGAAGGCCAAGGAAGAGGCCGAGCGCAAGGCCGAGGCCAAGAAGAAGGCCGAGGAGAAGAAGCGCGCCCAGGCCGCCGCTCAGGAGCGCGCCTCCCGCGACTCCGAGCGCACCACGCTCTCCGCGGACACCAGCACCTCCTCCAACGCCACCGGCTCCGCCGCGACCGTTGTCGCCTTCCTCAAGGCGCAGCTCGGCGACGCGTACGTCATGGGCGCGACCGGACCCAACTCCTGGGACTGCTCCAGCCTCGTGCAGGCCGCGTTCCGCCAGGTCGGCATCGACCTGCCGCGCGTCTCGCAGGACCAGTCGGTGGCCGGCACCCAGGTCGGCACGTCCAACCTCCAGGTCGGCGACATCCTCTACTGGGGCGGTGCGGGCAGCGCGTACCACACCGGCGTCTACATCGGCGACGGCAAGTACCTGGACGCGGCCAACCCCGGCAAGGGCGTGGTCATCCAGGACCTGTCGGGTTACCCGGCGAGCGGCGCGGTACGCGTACTCTGACCGCAGAAGTCCGCATACGGCAGCAAAAGGGCCGCGGCTCCCCCGCTCGGGGGTGGAGCCGCGGCCCTTCGCCGTGCCGGACCTCTCGGGCCTGATCAGGACGGCATGTTGTTTCCGCCCCGGTTCTCCCAGGCCTGTACTTGGTCGCCCTGGATCACGAGGTAGTCGGCCGTGCCGTCACCGGTGACGTCGCGGAAGGCCACGGTCGTGTCGGGATAGAAGGACTCCTGTGCGAAGTACTTGTGCTCCGTGAAGTTGCCGTCGGACATTCCCGCCATGTGGTTGATGTAGGCGTGAACGGCGCCGGTGCCGCCGACGACCAGGTAGTCGGTCCTGCGGTCGCCATTGACGTCGGCCAGCCGCACTCTCGCCCGTGGCCCGGCGTCGGTTCCCGTGGCGAAGGTGTCGATCTTGGACCAGTTGGTGGTGTTCGGGGTGCGTATGTACGCGTCCATGGAGCCGGCAGGGCCCATGACCAGGTAGTCGTCCACGCCGTCGCCATTGGCGTCGGCCAGGCGCACGTCTTCGCGCTCCCATCCCAGTTCGATCCCGGTCTCGTCGCCGACCGCCTTCTCGTGGGCGTAGGGGTAGATGCGGCCCGTGGCTTCCCAGTGGAACTTCCCGTCTGCGCCCGGCTTGTTCAGGAACGCCCACACTGATCCCTTGGTGCCCACAATGACGTAGTCGTCCAGCCCGTCGCCGTTCATGTCGGCGAAGCGCACGGCTTCGCCCGGCTGTCCGACACCGGGGGCGATGATGCCCTGGTCCACCCAGTGAATCCGGCCGTCGGCGCTCTGTGTGTTGAGTGCGGCCCGCACCGATCCGTCCGGGAAGATCTTCACGTAGTCGGCGCGGCTGTCGCCGTTGAGCTGTACCAGCTCGATCTTGCCTGCCGGACCCCCCATACCGGGCGCGATGACACCCATGGACTTCCAGCCGTCGCCGAGACCCGGCTGAAAGCCCTCGGCACAGGTCTTGGGATCCCCCTCGGGCCCTGCGGGTTCCTGGATCCAGCCCTTGCGGGAGGCCGTGTTGATTCCGGACATGAACGCCTTGGCCATGTCCCCGTAACCCGCGTCGTTCGGGTGGGACGTATCGGCCAGCTCAGACGTGCTGACTGCGTCCATACTCACCAGGACCACGTGCTTGCCCTGCTGTTCCTTCTCGGCGACGACGCCGGGAAGTGCCGCGTTGAACGCGTCGATCTTGGGTTGCATCCCTGCCTTCACGGACGGGATGAGGGAGGCGACCACGACGGTCGAGCCGGGCGCGTCGGTGAGTACCTGGTCGATCAGGTTGCCGAGCCGCTTCGGCGCGTTGGGGAGGTCGTAGTTCTGGTTCATGTCGTTGGTGCCCAAGTGGATGGTCACCACGTTCGGCGTCGACCTCTTGACCGTGCAGTCGGCCATGGTCGCCAACTCGTCGATACGCCGTCCCGGATACCCCTCGTGGTCATCGTCGGGCATGACTCCCGACTCCTGCGAACCGACGAAGGACAGCTTGTCGGTGTACGCCCTGAGCATCTTCCACAGCTCGGCCCGGTACCCCGACTTGGTGGAGCTGCCCACTCCGTAGGTGATGGAGTCGCCCAACGGCATCAGCCTCACGGTCGCGCTGTGCGGTCCGTTCGGGTCCAGAGGTGGCTGAGGCGGATCAGGCGGCTGAGGCGGATCAGGTACCTCGGGAGTGCCGGGTGAGCCTTCGTCGAGGCCATAGTCGAAGTCGAACAAGGGGGGTCTTGAGGTGCAGATCCCGTGGGGCCCTGAGCCTGCGCACCCAAGGGGGATGGCCGATTCGAGGTTGCCCGCGAATTGAGTGTCCTTGATGGCTATCGTGGCGTCACCGAAGTCGTGTTCGAACAGCTTGTCGCGGAGTCCGCTGGGGAAGCCGTTGTAGGAGACCAGTGCCGAGCGCCGCCAATCGCCGTAGTGGTTCTCGGGTGGTTCGTCGCCCGTTGTGGCGAAGCGGAAGGCGTGAGTTGAGGCTCCGTCTTTGTGATACACGATCTTGGGGTGGGTGCCGTCCCATTCGACCTCGTCGGCCGGCCTGATCTCATATCCGCCGTGCGCCGACGTGGCCACATACTCGGCCTTGTCGTCTCGGGCCCACACCGCGATGTGTTCCCAATCGTGGGTGTGGCCACCGTCGTGTACGTTCTCGACGGCGACGTCCTTTTCGAAGTAGTAGGCGTAAAGGTAGACGCACCAACCAGAATTGCACCGTTGGCGGGAGTAAGCGTTCGTGTTGTCGAGGTCCGACTGGTCGCGGCAGCCGGCCGGGCCCGTGGTGTCGTCGGTGGTGAGGCCCTCGACCATCCGGCCATCCGGCCCGATGGCCGGGACGTTGTAGCAACCGTCGGTGTCATAGTCGAGGGCCGGCTGCCACTTCAGGTCCGCCTCGGTGGCGTTCTGCGAGAGAGCGGGCGGCGGGTCGGGGTCGGCAGCCGCCGCGGGCGAGGCCGGGAGAGCCACGAGCCCTCCCATCAGCAGGCCGACGAGAACAGCGCGAGCGGCGAATCTTTTCATCGTTCGTCTCGCCGCACCCGCCACCGCGGGCATGGGTCTCTCGGTCAAAGGGGGCACATGCTTCCTTCCTGTTTCGGGCTCGGATTTGGGCGCACTTGGCCCCGGCGATGACGCAGGTCGGGTCTTAACTCCCGGGACGGGTTTCAACTCCCCCATCTGGGCGGGGCATTCATCGCGCAGCTCCGTGACCGGTGAATGGACGCGGCAATACTCTTCCCCCGGCCCGGTCGGCCACATCGGCTGTTCGACCTATCCGGGCCTGTCTGTGCCTACGCACACGAAAGGGCCGCGGCTCCCTCCCCGCTCAGGGGTGGAGCCGCGGCCCTCGGCCGTGTTGGACCTCTCAGGCCTTGGGGGCCACCTTCGAGAGGCCGTTGATGATGCGGTCCATCGCGTCGCCGCCCGTCGGGTCGGTGAGGTTCGCCAGCATCTTCAGCGTGAACTTCATCAGCAGCGGATGCGTCAGACCGCGCTGGGTCGCGATCTTCATGACCTTCGGGTTGCCGATCAGCTTCACAAAGGCGCGGCCCAGTGTGTAGTAGCCGCCGTAGGTGTCCTTGAGGACCTTCGGGTAGCTGTGCAGGGCCAGTTCGCGCTGGGCCGGGGTCTGCCGGGCGTGGGCCTGGACGATGATGTCGGCGACGATCTGGCCGGACTCCATGGCGTACGCGATGCCCTCGCCGTTGAACGGGTTGACCAGCCCGCCCGCGTCGCCGACCAGCAGCAGGCCCTTGGTGTAGTGCGGCTGGCGGTTGAAGGCCATCGGGAGCGCGGCACCACGGATCGGCATCGTCATGTTGTCCGGGGTGTAGCCCCAGTCCTCCGGCATCGATGCGCACCACGCCTTCAGCACCTCGCGCCAGTCCAGCTCCTTGAAGGAGGCGGATGTGTTGAGGACGCCGAGGCCGACGTTCGAGGTGCCGTCGCCCATGCCGAAGATCCAGCCGTAGCCGGGCAGCAGCCGGTCCTCGCCCGGGCCGCGGCGGTCCCACAGCTCCAGCCAGGACTCCAGATAGTCGTCGTCGTGGCGCGGCGAGGTGAAGTACGTCCGTACCGCCACGCCCATCGGCCGGTCCTCACGCCGGTGCAGACCCATCGCGAGGGAGATCCGCGACGAGTTGCCGTCGGCGGCGACGACCAGCGGAGCGTGGAAGGTGACTTCCCGCTTCTCCTCGCCGAGCTTGGCGTGGACGCCGGTGATTCGGCCCGTACGGTCGTCGATGACGGGCGCGCCGACATTGCACCGCTCGTACAGCCGCGCGCCGGCCTTCTGCGCCTGCCGCGCCAGCTGCTCGTCGAAGTCGTCGCGCTTGCGGACGAGTCCGTAGTCCGGATAGGAGGCGAGATCCGGCCAGTCCAGCTGCAGCCGGACGCCGCCGCCGATGATCCGCAGGCCCTTGTTGCGGAGCCAGCCGGCTTCCTCGGAGATGTCGATGCCCATCGACACGAGCTGCTTGGTGGCGCGCGGCGTCAGGCCGTCGCCGCAGACCTTCTCGCGCGGGAAGGCCGTCTTCTCCAGCAGCAGCACGTCCAGTCCCGCCTTGGCGAGGTAGTACGCGGTCGTGGAGCCGGCCGGGCCTGCCCCGACGACGATCACATCGGCGGTGTGTTCGGAGAGGGGCTCGGTCACGGCGGGTTCTCCCGAAGACTCGAATATTGCGTACCGAAGGGCACAGGACATGTGCAGTCTATGGGTGCGTACTGATCCACAAACTGAAGGGCTCCCCCTATGAGCAGGCCGGTCCCCGCCGTACAGCTGCGCGTGCCCACCGACGAGGACGCGCCGGCGTGGCACCGGGTCTTCGACGACCCGGACGTCATGGAGTTCCACGGTGGGTCGTCGGCGGAGCTCTCGGTGTACGAGGAGCTCACGGCCCGGCAGCGCAGACACGACGCGGAGCGCGGCTTCTGCCTGTGGACGATGCTCGACGAGCGGGGCGAGGTCATCGGCTTCACCGGCGCGCAGCCGTGGCCGCACGAGGACTTCGGACCGGTCGGCGAGATCGAGATCGGATGGCGGCTGGCGCGGTCGGCGTGGGGCAAGGGATATGCGACGGCCGCCGCCCGCACGACGCTGGAGCGGGTGCGGGCGGCGGGGGTGGAGCGGGTGGTGGCGATGGTGGACGCGCGCAATGAGCGGTCGATCGCCGTGACGCGGCGGCTGGGGATGGAGCTGGCGGGGCGGTTCACAACGCCGGCGTCGCAGCAGGAGGGCTACTGCTTCAGCCTCCGGCTGTGAAGGTCTTGAGGGCGGTCGAGAACACGATGTCCTTGTCCGGGTCCCACAACTCGGCGCGGCCGGCGGCCAGGATCGCGAACTCCGTGCCGTCGTCGGCGACGAAGGCCTGGTCGATGACATGCCGCCGGAGGCCGCCCTCGTCGGGCTCGGGGACGTGGGTGAACTCCCAGAGGGCGCCGGGCCGTCCCTGATAGGTGTTCTGGACCAGCTGGGTGCGGCGGTACTGGGTCTCCGGGGTCTCCTGGTGCTTGTTCTCCAGGCCGAGGAAGTTCTCGTACGAGGACATCGGGGTGTTTTTGACGACGCCGATCTGGAGGTAGTCGCCGCCGGTCGGGGCCTCGTAGAAGATCTGGCTGCCGGCCTGCCGCCGCGTCCAGCCGTCCATGACGGCGACGGAGAATCCGGCGGGGTCCTGCTTGAGGACGAAACCGGCGGGGATGGTGGGGCTCGTGGGGCTTGGACTCCCGTCCGTGGACGTCGACGGGGTGGGCGTCGGTGCCGGGGTCGGTTCCGTGCTCGGTGTGGCCGAGGCCTGTTGCTGCGGGCTTGTGGTCTCGGACGGCGAGGCGGCGGGCGGCTTGTTCTGCGCCTGCCCGGAGCTGCCGCGGTCCTCCTGCAGGACAAGGACCCCGGCGGTGGCACCGCCTCCGACGACGAAGGCGGCCAGGAGGGTCGCGGTCCAGACGAGAGCCTTGCGCTTGCGCTCGGGATTGGCGGGAGCGGGTGCGGGTGCGGCGGCGAGGTTGACGGTGCGGGGGTCGTACGCCGCGGGCACATAGGTCTCGGCGGCGTGGAGGGACATGGGCGCGCCGGGGGCACCCGGGCCCGCCGGTTCGGCCACGGCATCCGCCTGCGCCGCCGGGCCGCCCGGCATGGCCTGGGCAGCCGGGTCCGCCTCGGTGGCCGGACCGGCCGGAATGCCAGGCGCGGCTGGAATGCCAGGCGCAGCCGGGGCCACCGGGTGCACCACAGGACCCGCCTGGGCGGCGTCGAGGCCGCCCGGACCGGGCGGAAGACCCGCCGCGCCATCGGGCACGGCGGGAGGCGCCGGGTAGGCCGCGGCACCCGGCACCGCCGGGCCCGCGAAGGCCGACGGGGCGCCCGGCATCGGCACGCCCGTGAGCGGCGGGGCGTACATGCCCGGGGACTGGCCCGTCAGGCGGAGGGCGTACGGGCCGACGAAGGTCGCCGCTGCCACCCACAGGAGACCGAACAGCAGCGTGTCCGGGACGCTCGGGGCGAACTCCGACGTGCCCGTGCCGCCCCAGTCGCCCAGGCCTCCCGCGATCGCGACCGAGACCCCGCTCGCGGCCGTGAGCAGCAGGATCAGGGCCAACACGCAGCCGCCTGCCAGCAGTTGCTCGCGGCGGTCCGAGGCACGGCGGGCGGTCCAGACGCCGAGGGTGAGCGCGCAGACCACGCCGAGCGCCACCGTCCCCGCGACCGCGCCGTTGCCCCAGAGGTCGCCGATCTCGGCGAGTCCGAAGGAGCCGTGCTCCGCGGAGTCGCCGAACCCGCTGTACTGGCCCGCCACATCGAACTCCACCGGCACGCCCCAGCTCAGCCCGAGCACCGCCATCCCGATGTTCGGCAGGACCGGCAGCGCGAACAGGAGGGCGGTGCCGTCCACGTCGTCCGCGTTGGCGTACACGATGAAGCCGGCCACCGAGCAGAGCGCGACAACCGCGCCGAGTGCTCGTACCGCGGCGCCGAGTGCGCGGACCGCGGAGGCCGCGGCCGGACGCTGGGACAGCCAGGACGCGAGGTGATCGCGCTGGAGCACTCCGCAGGAGACCGCCAGCGAGATGGCCAGCGCGCCGAGCGCCGCGAGCAGCGGCGACGAGGAGACCTCCAGGCCCTGGAAGTCGGGCTGGGCGAAGAGCCCGAGCACCAGCACGACACCTCCGGCCAGCAGCGAGAGCCGTACCGCCGCTTCCAGTCCCGCCCCCTGCGTACGCAGCATCCGCGCGCCGAGATACACCGCGCCGATCCACAGCAGCGTCACCGTCAGCGGCACCAGCGAGAGCGAGCCCGCGCCGACCGCGTCGAGACCCCCGCCCGAGCTGTCGGGAAAGCCGGAACCGGAGCCGGAGCCGGAACCGGACTCGGGGTCGGAGCCGAACGGCGATCCGCCCGCCGCCTTCACCTCGAAGCCGCCGCCGACGGCCTGCAACAGCAGTGCCAGCGCGATCCGGAACCGGTCGCTCCAGCCGATGGCGGTCTCGCCGTCATCGGTGTACGAGGGGATGGCGAGCGCCACCGCGAGCACCAGCACCAGCCCAGCGGGCCAGAGCGCGGCACGCGCGGACGCGAGCCAGTCGCCGCGGAACACCCGGCCGAAGAACACGGCGACGGGCGAGGGCTCGTCGGGCCCGGCCGCGTATGCCGGTGGTGCGGGTGGCAGGGGCGGCAAAGGCGCTGCCGCCGGGAGCCGTTCACGCCCGCATTTCATGCAGAAACGCGCCTCGTCCGGGGACGGGGAACCGCAGTGTGGACAGTGCGCCATGGAAAGACTCCGAGCGGGAAAGAGCGGCAACAGGCCTTGGAGATAAGGAAGTCGTAAGCAACTGACTCATCCTGCCCACCCGCCGGTTCCCAATCACGGAGGCAGCCTCGGCCGCCTAGGGCCTGTCGTCTGGGTCTTGCCGGGCTCGCGTGCCCTGGCACCCACATCTGCCGCGTTGTCGTCAGTCGGCATGGCTCCGCCATGCCTCCCTCCTCCGCCTTGCGATCCGTCCCCTGGGCCCTGGGGGCCCGGGGAGGCCCCATGACACCAGACCCGCTCACTGATCCGGCCTGATCCAGACGAAAGGCCCTAGAACACCGACAGACCCGTCAGTGTCGTGAACCGGTCCAGCGCCGCCACGCCCGCCACCGAGTTGCCCTGCTCGTCGAGCCCCGGGCTCCACACGCACAGCGTGCAGCGCCCCGGCACCACGGCGACGATCCCGCCGCCGACGCCGCTCTTGCCCGGCAGCCCGACGCGGTAGGCGAACTCCCCCGCCGCGTCGTACGTCCCGCAGGTGAGCATCACCGCGTTGATCTGCTTGGCCTCACTGCGGGACAGCAGCCGGGAGTCGTCGGCGCGCAGCCCGTGCCGGGCCAGGAACCGGGCCGCCAGGGCCAGATCCGCGCAGCTCATCTCGATCGAGCACTGCCAGAAGTAGTGGTCGAGGAGGGTCGGGACCGGGTTGGCGATATTGCCGTACGAGGCCATGAAGTGGGCCAGGGCGGCGTTGCGCGAGCCGGCCGCGGACTCGGACTCGGCGACCTCGGTGTCGAAGGAGGGCCGGTCGTTTCCGCACTCCTGCCGCAGGAACTCCAGCAGTTCGCGGCTGGCGTCGCCGGTCAGGGTCAGCAGGCGGTCGGTGACGACGAGCGCGCCCGCGTTGATGAACGGATTGCGCGGAATCCCGCTCTCGTACTCCAGCTGCACCAGCGAGTTGAACGGATTGCCGGACGGCTCGCGCCCGACCCGCTCCCACAGGTCGTCGCCGCCGTGGGCCAGCGCGAGGGCGAGCGTGAAGACCTTGGTGATCGACTGGGTGGAGAAGGGCTGCCGCCAGTCCCCGACGCCGTAGACATTCCCGTCCACGTCGGCGATGGCCATGCCGAAGCGGTGCGGGTCGACGGAGGCGAGCGCCGGGATGTACTCGGCGGGCGTGCCGTGGCCGACCTGTGGTGCGACGTCCTCCGCGATCCGTTCCAGGACCGACTGATAGTTCATCGCCGCTTACTCAGGCTTGGTGCCGCGGTGCAGCGCCACGATCCCGCCGGTCAGATTCCGCCAGGCCACCTTCGACCAGCCGGCCTTCTGCAGCCGCGCGGCGAGCGCCGGCTGATCGGGCCAGGACTGGATGGACTCGGCGAGATAGACGTACGCGTCGGGGTTGGAGGAGACCGCACGCGCCACCGGCGGCAGCGCCTGCATCAGATACTCCTCGTACACCGTCCGGAACGGCGCCCAGGTCGGATGCGAGAACTCGCAGATCACGACCCGCCCGCCCGGCTTGGTCACCCGGTACAGCTCGCTCAGCGCCTGGTCGGTGTCCTGCACATTGCGCAGCCCGAAGGAGATCGTGACCGCGTCGAAGACATCGTCGCGGAACGGCAGTTTCGTCGCGTCGCCCGCGGTCAGCGGCAGCCACGGATGGCGCTTCTTGCCCTCGCGCAGCATGCCGAGCGAGAAGTCGCAGGGCACGACATACGCGCCGGCGGCGGTGAACGGCAGCGACGAGGTGCCCGTGCCCGCGGCCAGATCGAGGACCTTCTGCGCCGGCCGCGCGTCGACCGCCTTCGCGACCTCCTTGCGCCACCGCCGGTCCTGGCCGAGCGAGAGCACATCGTTCGTGAGGTCGTAGTTCGCCGCCACGTCGTCGAACATCGAGGCGACTTCGTGCGGCTGCTTGTCCAGGGAGGCTCGGATCACGCACCCATTCAAGCAGCCCGGGTGCACGACCCTTACGGGAGCCGCCGCAGCCTTCTGATCCGGTGGGTCAGGAACCCGGCGAGCACCAGCATGATCACCACGAGGATTCCGAGGACCGGCCAGCCGGACGTCTTTCCCGACGGCCCTTCGTCGTTCCAGCCGTTCTCCTCCTCGTACCGCTGCTCCGCCGTGCCGGACGCCACCGCGTCGACGAAACGAGGCAGCGATACGCGCAGCGGGTCGCCGTAGTCGCCGAGCAGCGTGGCCGTCTCGGCGTCCCTTTCCACGCCGTACTCCTGCGCCACCAGATCGTCGCCGTCCTCGTCGGCGACGACATACACGCCGTCGCGCCGCAGCCGGTCGTGGACGAAGGCCAGCAGGATCTCGGGGTCGCCTTCGTACGGGTCGGTGTGCTCGTGGCGGTTCGGCGCGACCACGACATAGATCGGCACCTTGGAGGAGCCGATCCGCTTGCGGAGCCTGTCCTGGACGGAGGCGTCGAGCAGTGTGCTTCTGGCCGGGTCGACATAGACCGGATCGCGGGCGAGCCGGTCCGCGATCGCCCGCGCGCGGTCCGGCGGCTCGGCGGCCGCCGCCTGACCGGCCGGACCGATGAGCAGCAGGACTCCGGACAGCAGAAGCAGCACGGCGCGTCGCCCGGTCATCTCACTCCCTCCAGCCGGGCGTCGAGCGCGGCCCTGGCCCGGCGGACCGAGCGGGGCGGCGTCGTCGGCCTGCGGCGTACGAGCCGGACCAGCAGGATCACGAGCGGCCGCAGCACATAGCCGCCGACCAGCGCGCCCGGGATCAGGGCGGTCAGGATCTTGCCCCAGTCGTCGGCGGTGAGCCGATCGTCCGGGCGCTCGGCCGCCTTGGCGGCCGCCGCGTCCGCGGGGTCTTCCTCGTACGGGTCGTCCCAGGTCGTCGAGCCGGTGAGCTTTCCGGGCGGAGCGTCGGCGAGCCGGTCGGTGGCTCGCGCGTAGGTCAGCGCGAGATCGCGGATGCTTGCGCTGTTGCGCTCGCACTGCTGCGGGATCTCCAGGGGCTTCTTCTTCGGCAGCGTCTGGGTGTTGACGCCGAAACAGCCGTCGTCCATGACGAGGATGTATGCGCCGTTCCTGCCGGTCTTCTTGGCCAGGTCGCGGATCCGCGCGTCGTTGATGAACCCTTGGGGCACGCCCGGCAGGACGGCGACGTACACCGGTGTGCGCAGCTTCTTCAGCCCGGTTTCGAGCTTCGCCCGGTCTTCGGCCTTGAGCAGATGGCCGAGGTCCGGATCGACGTACACCGGCCGCTGCTTGAGTTCACCGGCCGCCTTCGCGACGGGGTCGTACGCGGCGGCAGGCGACGGTGCCGCCGCGCCGAAGGTGAGCAGCGCGGCCGCGGCGAGCAGAATCCCGGTCGTTTTCATGCCCTGGCTCCTTCGCCGACATCGGCGTTCTGTGCCGCGTCGTCCGCCTCGCCGTCCTCCAGGCCCTCGTCGACCCAGGTGGCGAACACGGCGAGCAGCCGCCCGGCGTCCCAGGGCGTGTTCGCTGCGCCGTACCCGGTCTGCCGCCACACCGGGTTGACGTCGTCGGACTCGTAGTACGGCACCATCTCGCCGCCGAACCGCGTGAGCAGCGGCTCGGGCCCGCGCTCGGCGCAGGACGGGCAGATCATGACGTCCACTTCGCCGTCCCTGCCCGGGTACGGCACCACCTCGGCACCCCGCTCGTGCAACGGATGGTAGAAACACGGCGGTTGGTGCTCGTACGGAACACCGTCACGCAGCGCCGCCAGCGCCAGCATCCCGATCCGGCCCAACTCGATCGCGGCCACGATGTCCGGCAGATCAATGGCCTCCAGGACGGCCCGGCCCTCCTCGTCCTCCGTCTCGAAACCGGCCGGAAGGCAGCAGATCAC
This sequence comes from Streptomyces sp. NPDC020681, assembly GCF_044334895.1. NCBI lineage: Bacteria > Bacillati > Actinomycetota > Actinomycetes > Kitasatosporales > Streptomycetaceae > Streptomyces > Streptomyces sp. NPDC020681. The sequence continues at coordinate 516,387 of NZ_JBIRTX010000005.1, forward strand.
CAGGTCGTCCGCGAGGTCCTGGGCGATCGCCGCCACCGATCCGGCGACAGGCAGCCTGGCCGAACTCGCCGTCGCCAGCGCCAGGGTGAGGGCTTCGAGGCGGCGGTCGGCCAGCTCGTACAGCGTCTCGTACGTCGGATCGGGCAGCTCCGGGGCGGACCGCCAGTCCACCGCAGGGTCGGCGGGTGCCTGTCTGCGCCGCCGGGGCCACAGCGGCAGATCGGTGAACCGGTGCAGCAGCCCCAGCACCGCGACCGCCACCGCGCCGACCGTGCCGACGACCAGCGCCGCCTTCTCGGCCCGGTACTGCGGTGCGATGTACGCCATGTCGTCACCGGTCGTCGAAGGAGCCGTGGGCACCTGTCCGGTGCGCAGCCCGTCCACCGCGAGCACGGCGAGATCGGCGAGCGAGGTCTCCGGGTCGTCGGCCCAGCCGCGCAGCCGGTTCGAGACGGTCTCGGCGCTGCCCGCGGGCCGCACGCCGTAGGCGCGGATCTGCGTGCGGCCGTTCGCGTCGACATGGACGTACGCCCCGTCCTTGCGCAACCGGTCGTGCAGCAGCGCGAGATACGCGACGCCGAACTCGCCGCTTCCGTCGCCGTCCCAGACCGGGCTGACTGAGACGAAGACCGGGATGCCGGCGGCTTTGAGCCGGTCCGCGGATTGGTGCAGGCGCTTCATGTCCTGCGGCCCGACGGCCCCAGGGTCGAGGTGAGGACTGATGTAGACCGGCTCTTGGCGCAGCGCGTCGGCGGCGATGTCGGCCCGCGTCGGGGCCGGGTCGTCCCCGGCCGCGCTGCCGGCCGCGTTCGCTGCCGAGGCGGCCGCGAGCACCAAGGCGGCGGCTGCGGACACCACCCGCATCACAAACACCACAGGGCCCTCCCGTCACACAGGCGGGTGCCACCCTACGCGCGCCGGTATACGAGCCGTCCACCGAGTACGGTCGCGACGCAGCCGCCCGCGCCGTCCAACCTCAGTGCCCGCTCCGGAACTTCGTCCATTTCGTCCACCGGAACATCGAAGACCGCGAAGTCGGCGGGCCCGCCGGCCACCAGCCCGGCCCGCCCCGCCTCCCCGACCCGGAGCCCCGAACGCGCCACCGCCGTACGGACCGTGGGCCGGGTGAACGGCCCGGCGACCGCGACGGTGCCGTGGGCCAGCATCCGCTGGACCCCACGCCGGGCGCTCGCGCCCCAGCGCGTATCGGTCATTGCCAGTGCGGCAAGCGCGTCTCCGGTGATCGGCGCGCTGCCGAGCTCGGCCGCCTCGCGCGGGTCCGGATGGTAGGTCCGCTCCAGCAGTCCGGGGCCGTCCGGCTGGAACAGGCCCGGCGCGAGCACGCCCGGCCAGCGCCGCACCCGCGCGCCCGGATACGCGGCCACCAGCTCTTCGTACGGGCCGACGGCCACGATCTCGCGGCCCTGGACGGCGACCGCGCCGCCCGCCACGGGCTCACGCCCGCCGCCGGGCAGCAGCAGGTCCGCGACGTGGATCGTCAGCAAAACCGGCTCAGTTGGCGTTCAGGAGCTTGAGCTCCGGGTGCGCCGTGCCGCCGTCGATCGCCGTGGACGAGATGTGCGAGGCAACCCGCTCGTCGACCGGGTCGTTCGCCGGGTCGTCGTGGACCAGGATGTGCTCGTACGTCGTCGTGCGCTGCGCCGGGACGCGACCCGACTTGCGGATCAGGTCGATGATCTCGAGCCGGTTGGAGCGGTGCTTCGCACCGGCCGACGAGACGACGTTCTCCTCCAGCATGATCGAGCCGAGGTCGTCCGCGCCGTAGTGCAGCGACAGCTGGCCGATCTCCTTGCCGGTGGTGAGCCACGAGCCCTGGATGTGCGCCACGTTGTCGAGGAAGAGCCGCGCGACGGCGATGATCCGCAGATACTCGAAGAGCGTCGCCTGCGTACGGCCCTTGAGGTGGTTGTTCTCGGGCTGGTACGTGTACGGGATGAAGGCCCGGAAACCGCCCGTCCGGTCCTGTACGTCGCGGATCATCCGCAGATGCTCGATCCGCTCGGCGTTGGTCTCGCCGGTGCCCATCAGCATGGTCGACGTGGACTCCACACCGAGCCCGTGCGCGATCTCCATGATCTCCAGCCAGCGCTCGCCGGACTCCTTGAGCGGCGCGATGGCCTTGCGCGGCCGCGCGGGCAGGAGCTCGGCGCCGGCGCCCGCGAAGGAGTCGAGCCCGGCTGCGTGGATCCGGCGGATGGCCTCCTCGGCGGAGACACCGGAGATACGGGCCATGTGCTCGACCTCGGACGCGCCGAGGGAGTGGATGACCAGCTGCGGGTAGGCGGCCTTGATCGCCGAGAAGTGCTCTTCGTAGTACTCGACGCCGAAGTCCGGGTGGTGCCCGCCCTGGAACATGATCTGCGTGCCGCCCAGTTCGACGGTCTCGGCGCAGCGCCGCAGGATGTCGTCGAGGTCGCGGGTCCAGCCCTTGTCCGTGTCCTTCGGCGGCGCGTAGAAGGCGCAGAACTTGCAGGCCGTGACACACACATTGGTGTAGTTGATGTTGCGCTCGATGATGTACGTCGCGATGTGCTCCGTACCCGCGTACCGCCGTCGGCGTACGGCGTCGGCCGCCGAGCCGAGCGCGTGCAGCGGCGCTGAGCGGTACAGCTCCAGCGCCTCTTCCGGGGTGATCCGCCCACCCTCGGCAGCACGGTCCAGCACGGACTGAAGGTCGGCCTTCTCGGTCACCGGGCGTCACCTTTCGGCGGTCTTTCAGAGCATCTTCGGGCCGGTCCAGCCTACGCCAGCCACGTCGGCGACCCGCGGGCGCGGTGGCGCGGCGGGCGCACGGGTCACTCGGTCCGCTCCAGGGTGGCGCGCGGGTCGCCGGCCCGGGGCTCGTCGGAGGTGTACTCCACGTTGGAGCCGTTGAGCCGCAGCTTCACGGTGTGGGTGCCCGGCGTACAGCTGTTGCCCGCCTTGCCGCTGGACCTGCCGTCGGTGAGGAGCTCCGTCGTGGTCGCCCGGCGCAGCACCAGGTTGTCCTCGCAGGAGAGGTTCCCTAGCGCGTCGAACTGGCTGACCGTGGCGATCTTCTTGCCGACCTTGCCGGTCTTGATGACGACCGAGAAGGTCCCGGCCTCCAGCTCGCTCCCGGCGAGGCTGACCTTGAACGGACCCTTCCAGGTGCCGACGAACGCCTTCGGCACCTCGTCCACGCTCTCGCCGGGCTCGGCCGATGCGGTGGCCCCCGGACTCGACGGGCTGCTGGAGGAAGGCGGCCGGGCGCCCTGGTCGCTCGTCTTGTCCTTCGTGCCCGGCCACAGGTCGAGCACAAAGCCGCCGCCGATGGTGACCGCGGCGAGCGCGGCGGCCAGGGTCAGCGTGACCGTGCAGCTCACCCTCCGGCGGCCGTTACCCGGAAGCGGTGTACCCGGCGACGGTGTGGGCGTCGGCGTGTGCGGTGCACCGACCGGCTCCACCGGCGGCCCGAACGTCCCGAACGTCCCGATGGACGGGCTGCTGAAAGCGACCGGACCCGACGCCGCATCCGCCGGCACAGCGTCCGCCGGCTCCAGGTCCAGCAGGCTCACCGCCGACCGGCTGACCTGCTCCACCAGCGGGCCGGGCAGCCAGCCCGCGCCGACCAGCGCCGCGGCGCCGCCCGGCGCGAGCCTGCTCGCGATCTCGCCGGGCGTGGGCCGCGCGGCCGGGTCCTTGGCGAGGCAGGCGGCGACCAGTTCGCGCAGATCGCCCTCCAGCAAGCCCAGTTCGGGCTCTTCGTGGACCACCTTGTAGAGCAGCGCGGCCGAGGAGTCGCCCGGGAAGGGAGCCGAGCCGGTCGCCGCGTACGCCAGGACAGCGCCGAGCGAGAAGACATCGGCCGCGCCCGTGACGCCCTTGCCGAGGATCTGCTCCGGCGACATGTAGCCCGGTGAGCCGACCGAGACACCGGTGGAGGTGAGCGAGGCGGTGCCGTCGGTGGCGCGCGCGATGCCGAAGTCGATCAGCCGCGGGCCTCCCACGGAGCCGCCGGCCTGGGAGGTGCCCCCGAGCGTCAGCAGCACATTGGACGGCTTCACATCGCGGTGCACCAGGCCCAGCGCGTGCACGGCCGCCAGCGCCTCCGCGAGTCCGGCGCCCAGCACCCGTACCGAGTGCGCGGGCAGCGGGCCGTGTTCGGCGACGGCCTGTGAGAGCGGCGGCCCGGCGACATAGCCGGTGGCGACCCAGGGCACGGAGGCCTCCGGATCCGCGTCGAGCACCGGCGCGGTCCACTGGCCGCCGACCCGCCGCGCGGCCTCGACCTCGCGCCGGAACCGCGCCCGGAACTCCTCGTCGAGCGCGAGGTGCGGATGGATGACCTTGACCGCGACCGTACGGCCGCCGGCGCTGCGCCCGAGATAGACGCGGCCCATTCCGCCCGCACCCAGCCGCCCGAGCAGCCGGTACGCACCGATGCTCTGCGGCTCGCCCGGATCCAGCGGCTGCATCTGCACTCCCCCGATTGCCTCGCCCAGCTCTTGCTCGTGCCCTTGCCGGGCTTCCGGGATTCAGCCTAGGCCCCGGCGTGTTCGGCATCACGAGGATTGACGCCGCCCTCGGGCCGCGGGCCGGAACCGAACCGTGAGAACAGCCATCTCCCTGGGCGTAATTCACACGGCTTGTCCGAAAACACCGCTCGGAGTCCCGCCATGAAACGCCTGCCCAAAGCCCTCATAGCCGCCGTCGCCCTCGGCTCTGTCGCGCTCGTCTCGGGCTGCTCGGAGGAGGGTGAGCCGGTCTCCTTCGACGGCCCGACGGCCACGGCCACCGCCCGGCAGCCGGCCGGCGGAGGGAGCAAGGGCAACAACAACGGGGTGTCGGAGGCCGCGGCCAAGACGCTGATGCCGACCGGCCCCAAGGCCTCCTTCACCACCCAGAACAGCCTCGACGACGGCACCAAGATCGGCGTCACCACGCTGGAGGGCAAGAAGTCCGGCTTCACCGGCAAGGTCTGGGTGTGGGCGCCGAAGGAGTACTTCGATCCCACGTACGCGAACAGCGGCTTCCCGGTCCTGATCGCCCTGCCCGGCGGCAACGGCTATCCGAAGAACTACTGGATGGGCACCGACCTCAAGCTGCAGAGCAGCATCAGCAAGTGGTCGAAGGAGGGCAAGAGCCTGCCCTTCGTCGTCGTGATGCCGGTGCTCAACCCGGACGACAAGTACTACTACGACGGTAGCGACATCCCGGGACAGCCGAAGATGGGCACCTGGATGACCGAGGACGTCCCGGACTTCGTCAGGGCCAACTTCCGTACCTTCAAGTCCCGTGACGGCTGGGCCTTCATGGGCTCGTCGTCCGGCGCGTTCGTCGGCCTGAAGTCCGTGCTCCAGCACCCGGACAGGTTCAAGGCCGTGATCGCCTCCGGCCCCGACACCGTCCCGGACTCGCCCCTCTGGTCGGGCCACGAGGCGGAGCGCCAGGCCAACAACCCGGAGAAGCTGGCCAAGGCCCTCGGCGCCAAGCCCGACACCAAGGGCAACGCCGTGTATCTGGCCTTCCAGGTCGGCACCAAGGAGTCCGGGATGAAGAAGGTGCAGAACTTCGCGCGGGTCTACGGCAAGGGCCCGGTCAAGACCCGGGTCCAGGTCATCCAGGACGGCGAGCACAACGCCAAGACCTATGTGAAGGGCATGGGCGACGGGTCGATCCAGTGGATCAGCGAGCACATGCAGGCCCCGATCCCGTCGTCCTAGCGCCTGATCCGGAAGACGCGACCTAGCGGTCGGCCGTAGCCGTCAGGGGAGCGAGCAGTTCGACCCGTACGTCCGCCGGGAATCCGGTCGTCGGCCCGGTCCGGCGCGCGAACTCCCGTACGCCGGCGAGCTGCTCGGGCCCGAAGCGGAAGTCCAGCGTCGTGAAGTACCGCTCCAGCAGCTCCGCGTCGAAGGTCTCCCAACGGGCGGCCTGCTCGGCGACCTTGGTGACCTCCTCCAGCGAGAGGTCCCGCGAGGCGAGAAAGGCCTCGTGCACCTTGCGCACGACGAGGGGCTCGCGCTCCAGATACTCCTTGCGCGCCGCCCACACCGCGAAGACGAACGGCAGCCCCGTCCACTCCTTCCACATCAGCCCCAGATCGTGGACCTGGAGACCGAGGTTCGGCGCATCGTGCAGCGAGGCGCGCAGCGCGGCGTCGCCGATCAGCACGGCGGCCTCCGCCTCCTGCATCATCAGGCCGAGGTCGGGCGGGCAGGTGTAGTAGTCGGGCTCGATCTTGTACTTCTCGGCCAGCAGCAGCTGCGCCAGGCGTACGGAGGTGCGCGAGGTGGACCCGAGCGCCACGCGAGCGCCGTCCAGATGCGCCAGCGGCACCTGCGAGACGATCACGCAGGACATCACCGGCCCGTCGCAGCCGACCGCGAGATCCGGGAAGGCGACCAGCTGGTCGGCATTGCGCAGGAACTCCACGAGAGTGATCGGCGCGATGTCCAGTTCGCCGCGGACCAGCTGCTCACTGAGCTTCTCCGGGGTGTCTTTCGACAGCTCGAGATCGAGCAGGGTTCCGGTGCGCGCCAGCCCCCAGTAAAGGGGCAGGCAGTTGAGGAACTGGATGTGCCCGACGCGGGGCCGGACGCGGCGATGACCCGATGCTGTGCTCTCTGCAGGACTGTCCACATCGTGAGGCTAGACCTGCGGGGCGCGACGGGGTGCACGGGGGCGGAAGGGCGCGCCCGCGTGGCGCGCCACAGCTCCCGCGCAACCCGCTCCGAGCTGGGATTTCACCGGCCGTTCAAGATCACTTCAAACGTCCGGGTGACGTGATCTTTCCCTCTACCGCTTTGCCGACGCTGCATGCTAGGCTCGACGCCAAGTTGCAGTTTGGTTTCCCTTGCAGTACAGAGCCTGCGGAGCATGTAACCCGCAGGCTTTTGTAGTTTTCAGACTTCTTGCAGGTTCTGGAGCAGGGCAACCCTTTGGCCCAAGGAGGGCTTATGGCTACCGGAACCGTCAAGTGGTTCAACGCTGAAAAGGGCTTCGGCTTCATCGCCCAGGACGGCGGCGGCCCGGATGTCTTCGTCCACTACTCCGCGATCAACGCGTCCGGGTTCCGCTCCCTCGAGGAGAACCAGGTCGTGAACTTCGACGTCACTCAGGGCCCGAAGGGCCCGCAGGCGGAGAACGTCACCCCGGCCTAACTTGCCCGGGGTCGGCGATCGCGCACGACTTAGCAGTACCCAAGGAGCCCCGAACCGTACGGTCTGTACGGTTCGGGGCTCCTGCCCTTTGTTCTGAGGCCTTCCGGTTGTCCCGGACTTTGCCGGCCGGCGGCTACGCCGGAACCGCCGACGGGTCCCAGCCGGGCCGGGGCACCGAGGCGAGCAGCCGCCGGGTGTACGGATGCTCCGGCGCGGCCAGCACGGCCCCGGTCGCGCCCTGTTCGACGGCCGCGCCGCGGCGCATGACCAGCACGTCGTCGGTGATGTGCTGCACCACGGCCAGGTCATGGCTGACGAAGACCAGGGCCACGCCCGTCTCCCGGCGGATCTCGCCGAGCAGCTGAAGGATCTGCGCCTGGATCGAGACGTCCAGCGCGGCGACGGCCTCGTCCAGCACCAGCACGCGCGGATCCACGGCGAGCGCCCGCGCGATCGCGAGCCGCTGCCGCTGCCCGCCGGACAGCTCGTGCGGCCGCGCTCCGGCCTCCCTGGTCCCGAGCCCGACCTGCTCCAGCAGCCCGTCGGCCAGGGCGTCTTCCCGGTCGTGCAGCCGCAGTGCGGTGGTCAGGCAGCGGCGGGCAGTGAGCCGCGGATCGAGCGAGACGTACGGGTCCTGGAACACCATCTGCACCTCCCGCGCCCGCCCCAGCCTCGCGGCCCGCCCGCGCGGCGGCTTGGCTCCGCGCACCCGCCCGGCGACGGCCACGCTCCCGCTGTCCTGCCGTACGAGCCCCACGAGCATCCGCGCGACGGTCGTCTTCCCGGACCCGGACTCCCCCACGATGCCCAGGGCCCGGCCCTCGCCCACGGTGAACGAAATCCCGTCGACGGCGACGAGGCTCGTGCCGCCCGGCAGCCGGTACTCCTTCCGCAGCCGGTCCGCGACCAGCAGTGCCTCACTCATCGGACGCTCCCTTCCGGAACAAGGACGGGCGGGTGCGGGGAGACCCGGCGGCACGCCGCCGTGCCCCCGTCGGCGAGCGGCACCGGCTCAGGAGGGCCGGTGGTGCAGGCGTCCTCGGCCGCCGGGCAGCGGGGAGCGAACTCGCAGCCGGTGAACGCGTCCGCCAGCGACGGCGGGCGGCCCGGGATCGGGGCGCCGAGCTCTCCTTCGCCCAGCGTCGGCGAGCAGGCCAACAGGCCCTGGGTGTACGGGTGGCGCGGATCGCCGAAGAGAAGAGAGGACGAGCGTTCCTCGACGACCCGGCCCGCGTACATCACATAGACCCGGTCGCAGTACGCCGCCGCCAGGTGCAGATCGTGCGTGATGAACATGAGCCCGAGTCCCCGTTCGTCGCGCAGCTTTCGCAGCAGCGCCAGGATCTCCGCCTGGGTCGTGACATCCAGCGCGCTCGTCGCCTCGTCCGCGAGCAGCAGCCGGGGGCCGGACGCCAGCGCGCCGGCGATGACGACGCGCTGGAGCATGCCGCCGGACAGTTCATGGGGACGCTGACGCAGCCGCTTCGACGGGTCGGACAGGCCGACCGCGTCGAGGAGTTCATGCGCACGCTCGGCGGACGCGCCCCGTTCCGTCAGGAAGTCGCCGATCCTGCGCACCGGGTTGAGCGCCGCCCGCGGGTCCTGGTGGACCATCGCGACCGGGCCGGCCCGGTGCGCCCGCAGCGCCTCGCCGGTCAGGGCGAGCACATCCGTACCGTCGACGCGGACGGCGCCGGACGCCGACGCACCCTCCGGCAGCAGCCGCAGCACCGCCTTAGCGGTGGTCGACTTGCCGGAGCCGGACTCGCCGACGAGGCCGACGACTTCACCCGCCGCGACGCGCAGGGACACGTCCGCGAGCAGCGGCCGGGCGGCACCCGGCAGCCGCAGGGTGAGATGTTCGATGTCCAGCAGCACGGTTACCTCCGGGAGCCGAGTCGGTCGGCGGCCCAGACCCCGACGACGTTGAAGGACACGACGACCGCGGCGATCGCCGTGCCCGGGACGAGCGCCGGCAGCAGCGCGCCCTGGACGACGGCGGCCTGGCCCTCCTGGACCATCAGGCCCCAGTCGGAACTCGGCGGCTGCGCGCCGAAGCCGAGGTACGAGAGCGTCGCGAGGGACATCAGTGCCTCGCCGAAGAGCACGACCAGATAGCCGACGATGGTGCGGGCGAGGTTCGGGACGAGGTGGAACGTACAGATCCTGGCCCCGCCCATGCCCTGCACCCGGTACGCGTCGACATACGGCTTGCGTGTCTCGGCGAGCGCCACCGACCGCGTGTACTTGGCGACCGTCGGCGTGTACGCAAGACCGAGCGCCAGCACGGACGTGGTCATTCCGGCGCCGAACACCGCGATGATCAGGACGGTGAACAGCAGCCCGGGGAACGCGTACATGACGTCCGTGACCCGGGAGACCAGCGCGTCGGCCCAGCCGCCGCGCCATGCGGCCACGGTGCCGAGCGTCACGCCGAGCAGAGCGGCGATGGCCAGCAGCAGCAGCGGTGCGATCAGGCTCGTACGGGCCCCGAACAGCACCCGCGACAGCAGGTCCTGCCCGGACGAGTCCGTGCCGAGAGGATGCGCGCCGGTGGTGCCGGCCAGTGAGGCGGACAGGTCGATCGCGTCCGGTGCGTAAGGAGCGAGCAGCGGTGCGAGGACGGCGGCCAGGACGACCAGGCCGAGGAAGCCGCCCGCGGCGATGATCCCCAGGGGCCTGCGCGCCCCCACGGGAGCGAGTGTCAGCGCGGTCATGCCACGGCCTCCTTCACCCTCGGGTCCAGCAGCGGATGCACCAGATCGACGGCCGTCGTCACCGCGATGTAGCCGGTGACCATCAGCAGCAGGACGGCCTGCGCGACCGGGAAGTCATGGGTGTTGATCGCGCCGACGAGCAGCGAGCCGATGCCGCTGATCCCGAAGGCCGTCTCGACGACGACGGTCCCGGCGAGCATGCCCGCCATCACCAGGCCGCACATGGTGACGATCGGGCCGAGCGCGTTGCGCAGCACATGGCGGCGGACGATGTCCCGCTCCGGAAGGCCGGACGCCCGCGCCACCGCGACATGGTCGGCGCCGCCCGCCTCCACCATCGCCTGCCGTGTCACACGGCTGATCAGTGCGAGCGCGCCGAGCGCCAACGACAGTGCGGGCAGGGTGAGATGGTGCAGCGTCCCGGCGAGTCCTTCGCCGCTGCCGGTGACCGGGAACCAGCCGAGCTGGACGCCGAACAGCGCGACCAGCGCGATCGCCGACACGAACGACGGCACGGAAGCGGCGAGCGTCGTCCCGCCGACGACGGCCGAGTCGACCCAGGTGCCGCGCCGTACGGCCGCGAGCACACCCGCGCCGACGCCCACCACGACGAAGAGCACCGTGGCGTACACGACGAGCGCGAGCGTGGTCGGGAGGCGGGCGGCCAGCAGATCGGCCACCTGGTCGCTGTACTTGAAGGAGCGGCCGAGGTCGAGATGGAGGCAGTCCCACAGCCAGCGGCCGTACTGGACGACCAGCGGTTCGTCCAAGTGGTACTGCGCCCGCACCAGTTCCAGCTTTTCCGGCGTGAGCTTGTCGCGCCCGCCGGCCAGGAAGACGGCCGGGTCGCCGGGCGCCGCGTACACCGCTGCGAAGATCACGAACGAGGCGGCGAAGAGAGTGGCGAGCAGCCCCGCCAGCCGCCGGGATGTCCGGGCGAGCATCAGCGCATCACTCCTTCGCGCCGAGCTGAGCGGCCCACGGGTAGTAGAGGTACGCCATCGACGCGGGCGGGCCGGTCAGTGAGGACTTCAGCACCAGCACGGACGGCACCTGCGCGACCGAGATCCACACGGCGGAGTCGGTGAACTTCCGCTGCGCCTCGATCGTGAGCTTCGCGCGGTCCGCGTCGTCCAGCGTGCCCAGCGCCTTCTTGACGGTGGCGTCGTACGCCGGGTCCTTGAAGCCGACCCAGTTGTTGGAGGAGTCCGAGAGCGCGTTGTCGTAGAAGCCCATCGGGTCGGACTTGGAGATGTACCAGTCACCGACCAGGACATCGATCTCTGCGCGGGCCTGCGGATCGCTGTAGAACTCCTCGAACTGCGCCGTCGGAACCGTCTTGATCTGTCCCTTGAGCCCGATCCGCTGGAGCGCGGAGCGCACCGCGTTGGCGACGACCGTACGGCCCTGGCTGGCGTCGGTCCCGATCACGATCGGCCCGTTCGCCGCGCCCGCCTCCTTCACCAGCTTCTTCGCCTCGGCCAGATCGTCGGCGGACGGACTCGCGGGCGCGCCGGTCACCGCCTTCTGCGCGGCCTCGAAGGCCGGCTTCTGGTATCCCCACGATCCGGATCCGACCGGTGTGCCCCACGGCTGGACCAGGCCGCCGTAACCGGACTTGGCGATCCCGGCCCGGTCCAGCGTGAGCGAGAGCGCCCGGCGGATCTTCGGGTCCTTCAGTCCGCCGCGCTCGGTCGGGATGAGGACGAGCGATGCGGTGGAGGGGCCGTAGTGCTGGTCGATGCCCTTCTTGCCCTTCAACGCGGCCGCCGTGTTGGGCGATTCGGCGTACGCGCCGTCGGCGGCACCGGTTGTCAGCGCGTTGACCAGCGCGCTGTCGGCGGCCCAGCGGAAGACCACCTGCCGGGTCAGCGGCTTGCTGCCCCAATACCCGTCGTACGCCTGGAGCGTGATCGAGTCGCCGGACTTCCAGCTCTGCAAGGTGTACGGCCCCGAGCACGCGTCGGCCTGGCCCGGCGTGCCGAACTCCTTGCCGGCCTTCGCCACCTGCTCCTTGTTCCAGACGATGCCCGCGTCGCCCGCGAGCGCCTTGGTGAACAGCGCGTCGGGCGCCTTGAAGGAGACGGTGATCTCGCGTTCCCCGGTCTTCTTCATGCCGGCGACATTGGTGAACTCGTCGCCCTGCTCCATGTCCGGGTCGGCGTGCCGCTGAAGGCTCCACAGCACGTCGTCGGCGGTCAGCTCGGTGCCGTCGTGGAAGGTGACGCCGGAGCGGATCGTGAGGACGAGTGTCCTGTCGTCGGGCGTCCGCGCCTTCTCGGCGATGAACGGCCGCACGCTCATGTCGGGCTGGAGCTGGTAGAGCCGCTCGCAGACATTGGTGAGGACGACGCGTCCGGCGCTGGTGCCCTGGGTGTCGAGGTCGAGCGAGTCCGGCTCGTCCTCCAGCAGCCAGTTCGCCTTGTCCAGCGGGCCCTTGGCGGCGGTGGTGGTCGGCGTGAGCGTGAGCTTGGCGGCGTCCAGTGTCTTGCCGCCGGTCTCCGCGTTCGGGGTGGCGCCGCTGCATCCGGCGGCGGCGAACACGGCCGCGGTCACCAGTCCCGCGACGGCCGTGCGCTTCTTCGTGTTCATGATGTGCTCCTACTTCTCGCCGTACGGGCCGTCGTAGAGGTTCCAGGGCAGGTGCTGGTACTCGCGGTCGCAGGGCGTGCCCGCGGTCGCGTGGTAGTCGCCGGCGGTCAGGTCCACACAGGACGAGACGAGCGTCGTCCAGTGCTTGACGGGCTGCTGCCGGGGGTCGGGGTGGGTGCACAGGGACTCGGGGCGGCCGAGGTGGTCGGACATCGCCTGCTTGATCAGCTTCCGGGACTCGTCGGGGCCGGTGGCCGCGCGCAGCGTCCTGAGGCCGTCCTCGGCGCGCGGCACGCGGATCAGCGAATCGGCCGACATGGGCCGGTAGCCGGTCGCGGCGAGCGGTCCCGGCAGGCCCGCCTGGTAGTGGTTGCCGTGCACCAGCAGCCCGTCCTTCGGATACAGCCAGCCGTGGCCGGCGGGCGTCGTCTCCAGGTCGATGGCGAAGCCTTCGCGGCAGGTGAGCAGCGCGTTGGAGGCGATATGGGCGCGGGCACGGCACAGCACTTCGAGTGCGTCGCTGATGTTGGTCTGGTCGAGGACGGCGCGGCGTACGACGGTCTGCGGCAGTCCCACGCGGTCGTCGAAGCGGCCGCCGAGGCCGTTGGCGTTGAGCGCGATTCCGGCGGAACTGGCGCCCTGACGGCCGATCTGTCCGGCCTCGACCTGCATGATCAGGGTGGGTTTGGGGGGCTGGACGACACGGAGCATGACGACGGTGTCGGCGACTCCCGCCCGCCAGTCCCAGTTCTGTCCGGCGTAGACATGGCCGTCGCCGCTGGCCTCTCCGTACGCGGCGAACGAGGTGCACCCTTCGGCGGGCTCCTCCTCGATGTCCGAGAACGACTGGTCGTAGATGACCTCGCCACGGGCGTTGAGCGCCAGCACATCGAGGAGCGTGACTGAGGCCCCGTCCGCGATGCCCTGCATCTCCTCGACGAGGTGGGGCGCGTAGTCGCGTACGGGATCGAGCCAGCGGGCGGCCCGTGCGGTGACCCGGTCCCAGGTCAGGCCCGAGGACTGGCCGAAGGCCTCCTCGTAGTAGGCGAGTGCGGCGTGCAGTTGTGGGCGGACGGCCTCGCCGTACTGGCGGCCGCGTTCGACGGGGCCGCCGGAGATCTCGATGACCGGAAGGGACGGAAGGGTGGGAGCCGGAAGGGAGGGGGCTGACATGCTTCTCCTCGCGACGGAGCGCTTCCCGAAGTCAGTCCTGTAACGTAGATTTCAGGATGCGTTCCTCTTGGAATGCGTTAGCCAGGAGAGTAACGGCGGTCACAAGGAAGTCAATGCCTGTAATGGAAATTCCAGAGGGTGCTTCGGAGAGTGGCGACGGCGTGACCCGGCTGCGGGCCGCCGTACGCGATCAGTGGGACCAGCTCTCCGCCCGCGAACGGGCCGTCGCGCAATACCTCGCCAGCGCCCCGGTCGAGCAGCTGCTCTTCGCCGGCGCACAGGAGCTCGGCACCGCCAGCGGCACCAGCAACGCCACCGTCGTCCGCGCACTCCAGCGCCTCGGCTACGCCGGACTCCCGGCACTCAAGCGGGAGCTCGCGGCGGACTTCACCGCGACCGTCGCGCCGGAGGTACGGCTCAAACAGCGCATCGACCATGTGGGCCGCGATGTGGAAGCGATCTGGGGAGAGGTCTTCGACGAGGCGGCGGAACGCATCGGCCATGCCAGCCGCCTCACCTCGCCCGACGCCCTGCGGCGCGCGGTCGCCGCGCTCGGCACAGCCCGCGAGGTCTTCTGCTACGGCGTCGCCGCCTCCGAACTCGCCGCCCGCCACCTCGCACTGGCTCTCGGCCGCATCGGCCGCCGCGCCCGCTTCGCCGGAGCCACCGGCTTCGCACTCGCCGACACCCTGCTGGCCCTGGGACAGGGCGACGCGCTGGTCATCTTCCAGCCCGGCCGCGCGCTGGACGAGCTGAACATCCTGGTGGAACGCGCCCGGTCGGTCGGCGCGACCGCCGTCCTCGTCACGGACGAACTGGCCGACGCCTTCGAGGACCGCGTCGACGCCGTCCTGACCGCGCCCCACACTCCGACCGGCATCACGGCCGAGTCCCTGACGGGTCTGGTGGTGGCGGATGTCCTGCTGCTGGCCCTCACCACGCTGGACGAGACGAGGGCGGTGGAGTCCTCGCACCAACTGACCGCGCTGCGGGAGCAGTTGCTGAACCCGAAGCGGAAGAGCTGACCGGGGCGGGCACCCGGCTCCCGCGGACCGCCGCTGCGTACGATGGAAGGACGAGACGGAGGAGCGGACCGTGACCGAGCGCAAACCCCCTGGTGTCAGCTTCGAGTCGTGGGTCGACAAGCAGATCCGCGAGGCGACCGACCGAGGCGACTTCTCGTCCCTTCCGGGCTTCGGCAAACCGCTGCCGGACGACTCGGCCCCGTACGACGAACTGTGGTGGGTCAAGGGAAAGATGCACCGCGAGGGCATGTCCGTGCTGCCGCCGGCGCTCCAGCTCCGCAAGGAGGCGGAGGACGCGGCGGAGTCGGCCGCCAAGGCCGCGACGGAGTCGCAGGTCCGGCGCATTCTCGAGGAGATCAACGAGAAGATCGCGGAGGCGGTCCGCCGGCCGCCGGCCGGACCGCCGCTGGGCCTGAAGCCTTTCGACATCGAGGCGGCCGTACGGGACTGGCGCGCGTCCCGGGCCGCCTGAGGGCCTGCCTGTCAAAAGCCCCGGCTCAGCGCGGGCGCGGCAGCGGCGGCAGCTTCGGCTCGTAGAGCCACACCTGGAACAGCTTGTCCAGCGGCCGCGGCGAGTGACGGCGGGCCATCGCGATGAACTCCTCCGTCGTGACCACGCCGTGCCGGTGCGTCGCCGTCCACTCCCGCAGCAGCGTCACGAACGCCGCGTGCCCGATCTCCGTCCGCAGCGCGTGCAGCGTCAGCGCGCCCCGCTCGTAGACCCGGTCGTCGAACAGCCGCCGCAGGCCCGGATCGGCGATGCGGATGTCCTGCCGCAGCAGAGCGAGCCGGGCACGCGACCTGGTCGCCATGGCCGTGGCCGACGGGCCGCCGGACATCTCGGACCACAGCCACTCGGCGTATTTCGCGAAGCCCTCGTTCAGCCAGATGTGCCGCCAGTCCGCGACGGTCAGGCTGTTGCCGAACCACGCGTGCGCCAGCTCGTGCGCGATCAGGCGCTCGCTGCCGCGCCGCCCGTCGACATGGTTGGCGCCGAAGATCGACAGGCCCTGCGCCTCGACGGGCACGTCCAGTTCCTCGTCGACCACGACGACCGCGTAGTCGTCGAAGGGATAGGGGCCGAAGAGGTCCTGGAAGACCCGCATCATCTGCGGCTGCCGCGCGAAGTCGCGCTCGAACCGTCCGAGCAGGTTGTGCGGCACCGCGGCCGGCTGCGGCACCGTGCCCGCGTGCGCGACGTCGACCAGCTCGTACGGGCCTATCTGCACGGTCGCGAGATAGGTCGCCATCGGCGCGGGCTGCTCGTACACCCAGGTCGTCGTCGAGGCGCTGATCGTGCGGGAGGTGAGCGCCCCGTTCGCGACGACGGTGTACGGGGACGGCGCGGTCACCGCGATCCGGTAGGCCGCCTTGTCGTCGGGCCGGTCGTTGCACGGGAACCAGGAGCGCGCGCCGCTCGGCTGGGACGCCACCAGCGCGCCCTCCTCCAGCTGTTCCCAGCCGAGGTCGCCCCAGTCGTGGGTGCGGACGGGGTGCGGGACGCCGGTGTAGCGCACCTCCACGGTGAAGGGCGCACCGGCGCGCAGCGGCCGCGCCGGCCGGATCCGCAGCTTGTCCGCGCGATGCGTGTACCGCGCCGGGCGGGCGCCGTTCACCAGCACCTTGCTCAGCTTGAACTGCCCCAGGTCGAGCGCGACTTCGGACAGCGCACGCTCGGCGACCCCACTGATCGTGGCGCGGCCGGCGAGCCTCCCGGTGTGCGGACGGTAGTCCAGCTCCAGGTCGTACTCGGTGGTCCGGTAACCGCTGTCGCCGTGCTGCGGCAGGTACGAATCCGTCACCTTCTTGCGTCCTTCGGTCGTGCCCAGTACTGCGCTTTCGCGCCCGTGCCCACTGCTTCGCAGCGCGGTGATCACTTCTTCCATGCCGCGATCGGGTTGCCCAGCCAGCGGGTGTCCGCGGGGACGCTCTCCCCGCGCATCACCAGCGACGCCGGACCGACCGCCGCGCGGTCGCCGATCACCGCACCCGGCAGCGCGATGCCGTGCGGACCGAGCGTCGAGCCCGCTCCGAGTACGACATTGTCCATGCGCATGATCCGGTCGTGGAAGAGGTGGGTCTGCACGACGCAGCCCCGATTGACGCTCGCTCCGGATCCGATGGTGACGAGATCGGCCTCCGGCAGCCAGTAGGTCTCGCACCAGGCGCCACGCCCGATGCGGGCGCCGAGACCGCGCAGCCACAGGTTCATCAGCGGCGTTCCGCCGGTCGCGCCGACCAGCCACGGCACGGCGAGCACCTCGACGAAGGTGTCGGCGAGCTCGTTGCGCCACACGAACGACGACCACAGCGGATGCTCGACCGTACGGAACCGGCCGACCAGCAGCCACTTCATCGCGATGGCGACCAGGCAGGCCACCAGGCCCGCGGCCAGCACGATCACGCCGCCCAGGAGCACCGCGACCGGGTAGCCGAAGCGGTCGGCGAGCCAGGTGAAGGCGGCCAGCGCGAGGACCGCGAGCGCCACACCGCACATGACCGGCACGATCCGGCACAGCTCGACGAAAGCGCGCGCCCACCTCAGCCGCTTCGGCGGCGCGAAGGTGCGGCTCTGGTCGCCCACGTCCGCGGTACGCGGCAGTTTCATCGGCGGCATGCCGAGATAGGAGGAGCCCGCCTTCGCCCGCTTCGGGGTCGACGACAGCACGCCGACGAGGCCCCGCTTGGGCACGGACCGTCCGGCCGCGGTCATGCCGGAGTTGCCGAGGAAGGCGCGCTTGCCGACGCGGGCCTCGGCGATGCGCAGCCAGCCGCCGCCGAGTTCGTAGCTGGCGACCATCGTGTCGTCGGCGAGGAACGCGCCGTCGCCGACCGCCGTCATCGCGGGCAGCGCCAGCACCGTCGACGCCTCGACGCCGCGGCCGACCTTCATGCCCAGCGCCCGCAGCCACACGGGCGTGAACAGGCTCGCGTAGATCGGGAAGAGATGCACCCGCGCCATGTCCATCAGCCGCTCGGTCGCCCACGCCTGCCAGGCGACACGGCCGTGGACGGGGTGGTAGCCCTCGCGGAGACCGATGCTCAGGGCGCGTACACCGGCGAGGATCAGCAGCGCGTACGTGACCATCGCGACGACGGTCGCGAGCGGGACGGCGGTCAGCGCGGCAGGCAACGCGTCGCCGAAGCCGGTGCTGCCGTCCAGGAACGCGCCGATGACCAGCAGGCCGGGCAGCGCGGCGAAGGCCGGGAGCAACCCGAGCACCAGCGAGGTGACGGAGTAGACCGTGGTCCAGCGGCGCTTGCGCGCCGGGCGGCCGGCGGGCTGATGGCGGTTCGCCTTGCCCTTGCGGTTCGCCGGGACACCGGACCAGCGCTCGCCGGCCGGGACGGCGCCGGTGACGCCGGAACCCGGCGCGATCTCGGCGCGCTTGCCGATCCGAGCGCCGGGGAAGAGCGTGCTGCGGGCACCGACGGTGGCGCCGGCACCGATCCGCACGGCGCCGATGTGCAGCCGGTCGCCGTCCAGCCAGTGCCCGGACAGATCCACCTCGGGCTCGACGGCCGCGCCCTTGCCGAGGCGCAGCATGCCGGTCACGGGCGGCAGGGCGTGCAGATCGACGTCCTCGGCGATACGGACGCCGAGGGCCCGTGCGTAGTAGGTGAGCCAGACGCCGGCGAGACTCGTCGCGCCGCTCAGCTCGGCGAGCCGCTCGGCGGTCCACAGCCGCAGATGGGTACGGCCGCCGCGGGCGTACGTGCCGGGTCGCAGGCCGCGCAGCAGCAGCCGCGCGCCACCGGCCGCGATCACGATCCGCCCGGGCGGGCTGACGACGAGCAGCCACCCGAGGGCCACCCACCACCAGGACACGGTCGGGGCCCAGGGCAGTCCGGTCACATTGCTGACGGCGGCCCCGAAGACCCCCCACCGCAGTGCGGCAACGCCGAGCAGCGGCACCATGAGCAGGGTCTGCACGACGCCGGTCCGCCGCGGGACGGGCGCTACGGCGCGGGCCTCGGCCCCACCGGTGGAGACGGCCTCAAGGGTCTGGGCGAGGGCGCCGAGGGTCGGGTTCTGGTAGATGTCGCCGACGGACCCGGTGGCATACCGCTCCCGGATCCGCGACACGAGCTGAGCGGCGGCGAGGCTGCCGCCGCCGCTGACGAAGAAGTCGGCGTCGGGGCTGCTGACGGGCAGGCCGAGGAGATCGGTCCACTGCTCGGCAAGCCACGCCTCGGCCTCGGTGAGGCCCTCGGCGCTGCCGGCGTCGGAGCTCGCGTCCGGCAGCGGCCAGGGCAACGCGTTCCGGTCGACCTTGCCGGAGGTGCGGGTGGGCAGATCGTCCACGACGGCGATCAGGGGCACGAGGGCGGCGGGCAGCTCCTTGCGGAGCCGGGCGACGGCATCGGCAACGTCGAACTCGCCGGTGACGGTGATGGTGACGCTGTCGGCGTCGGGCAGTGGGGTGTCGGGGTCATCCGCGCCACGGGACGGCCGGGCGGCCGGGCCTGATGCGCCGGGGCCCACGCCGTCGACGAGGGCGGGGCCGGTGGGGTCGCCTGCGCCGTCAGGCAACACGACGGCGGGCACGTCGGTCGGCCGACTGGAGCCAAGGGTCTCCACGCCGGAGGCGTCGACGGCCAGGCCCTCGGGCGCGTCCGCCGCCGAGGCGGAGGCGGCGTCGGCGTCGGCAGCGGCAAGCTCCGTCTCGGCGCTCTCGTCGCCGACGACGGCGGGAGTCGGAGCGTCCGCGTCGGCCCCCGGGCCCGAGCCCGGGGTCTCGACGCCGGAGGCGTCAGCGCCCGCGTCGGCCGGCTCGATGACAGTGGTGGGCTCCGGCGCGCCGGACGGGGCCGTCGGGACCACATAGCCGACCAGCAGCTGATGTCCCGCGCCCGTCGTGCGGACCGCCGCCGCCGCTCCCGCGACGCCCGGGAGCGCCTGGAGCGCCGCGTCGATCTCGCCGAGTTCGATGCGGCGGCCGCCGAGCTTGATCTGTTCGTCCGCGCGGCCGACGAAGAGCAGGCCCTCCGGCTCCGCGCGCACCAGGTCGCCGCTGCGGTACGCGCGGTCCCAGCCGAGCGCGGGCAGCGGGGCGTACTTCTCGGCGTCCTTCGCCGCGTCCAGGTACCTCGCCAGGCCGACGCCGCCGATGACGAGCTCGCCGGTCTCGCCCATCGACAGGATCTCGCCGCGGTAGTCCACGACCGCGAGCTCCCAGCCGTCGAGCGGCAGGCCGATGCGTACCGGGCCTTCGCCAGTCAGCGGCGCCGCGCAGGCGACGACGGTCGCCTCGGTGGGGCCGTACGTGTTCCAGACCTCGCGGCCGGAGACGGCCATGCGCTCGGCCAGCTCCGGCGGGCAGGCCTCACCGCCGAAGATCAGCAGCCGTACTTCGTCGAGCGCTTCCGCGGGCCAGAGCGCCGCAAGTGTGGGGACCGTCGAGACGACGGTGATGCGCTGTTCGACGAGCCAGGGGCCGAGGTCGAGTCCGGTGCGTACGAGGGAGCGGGGCGCGGGCACCAGGCAGGCGCCGTGCCGCCAGGCCAGCCACATCTCTTCGCAGGAGGCGTCGAAGGCGACGGAGAGCCCGGCGAGCACCCGGTCGCCGGGGCCGAGCGGCGCGTCGGTGAGGAACAGCCGGGCCTCGGCGTCCACGAAGGCCGCGGCGCTGCGGTGGCTCACGGCGACGCCCTTGGGCCTGCCGGTGGAGCCGGAGGTGAAGATGATCCAGGCGTCGTCGTCCGGGCCGGGACGGCCGCCGGTGACGCCGCCGGGCCTGCCGCTCGGCACGATGGTCCGCTCGGCGCCTATGACAGCGCTGACCGCGGCTTCGCCGAAGACGAGTTCGGCACGCTCGTCGGGGTCCTCCGCGTCGACGGGGACGTAGGCCGCGCCAGCGGCGAGTACGGCGAGGATCGAGACGTACAGGTCGGCGGTGCCGGACGGGACGCGTACGCCGACGCGGTCGCCGATGCCGATCCCGGCGTCCGCGAGCCGCTGCCGCAGCGTCTCGACCTCGTCGAGGAGCGCGCGGTACGTGAGCGGCGCGACGCCGTCGTCGACGGCCTGCGCGTCGGGGTGGCGTCGCGCGGTCTCGTCGAGGATGTCGAGCAGCGTGCGCTCGGCGGCTGCGCCATCGGCGGCGAAAAGCGCCGGCGCGGGGGCTTCGTCGAGGAGCGGATCAAGAAGGGTCGGGGTCTCCGGGGCGACGGTCATGCAGTGCACCGATCGCCGGCCGACGCTGCGCAAAGCTGCTTCGTTCGCATCTCTCACTCTCCGTAGGTCGTGTGGAGTGCGCTGCGAATCCCCGTTCCGCGCACGGCAAACGAGGAGTTTATCCAGCGTTAACCCGAGACGCCTGTTGTGAAGGCCACGTGGAGGACCGCGAGACGCCCTGTCTCGCCGACCGCCGGACACGGCATCGCCGCAGTTCGGACGGCGGGCGGGAGCGGCCACCGACGCCGCATACCGGCCGGTACAAGAAATCCGGATTGTGGCGAAGCGCACGCCCAAACCCGGTTACACAGGGCATCCGCGCGGTGCGAGGAGCGTGACGGCCGCCACTCTCGACCCGCTTCTGACTCACAGGTAACCTTACTCCGGAGTAAATTCACGGCAGCGGCCACACCGCAGCCGCCACCGCACTGGGAGTTGGGACATGGTCGATCGGCGCACGAAGTCGCTCGCGCTCACACTCGCCCGCGGCGCGCTCAACTCGCCGCTGAAGCGCGGCGTCCACGCGGACGCGCCGCTGCCCGGAACCCGGCTCGTCGAGGCCGTCCCGATCGACCGGTCGCGCCTCGCCGCGTACTCCCGTATCTGCGGCTTCGCCGCCACCGGCCCGCTGCCGCTCCCTTACCCCCACGTCCTCGGATTCCCGCTCGCCATGCGGCTGATGGCGGACCGGCACTTTCCGCTGCCGCTGCTCGGCCTGGTGCACACGGGCATCGAGATCACGGCGCACCGCGTGCTCCATCCCGAGGACCTGCTCGAACTGACCGTGTACGCGGCCGGGTTGCGGCCCCACCGACGCGGCACGGAGGTCACCATGACCACCGAGGCGCGGCTCGCCGGAGAGCCGGTGTGGGAGTCGCGCAGCCGCTATCTGTCCCGGCACCGCACCTCGTACGACCCCGACTCCCACGCCAATTCCGACGCCGACCGGATCACTCCCGAAGCACCGGATTGCGCCGTCGCGGAGTGGCAGCTCCCCGCCGACCTCGGCCGCCGCTACGGCTGGGCCTCCGGCGACCGGAACCCCATCCACCTGTCCGCGCTCACCGCGCGCCTCTTCGGCTTCCCGGGCGCCATCGCCCACGGCATGTGGACCTTCGCCCGCTGCCTGGCCGAGACGGGCTCGGGCCATGTCGCCTACGCCCAGGCCGAGTTCAGGGCCCCCGTCCTGCTCCCCGCGACCGTGACGTACGCCGGCGAACAGAAGGACACCGGCACCGCCTTCCAGCTCCGCAGCGGCGGCCGCGTCCATCTCACCGGGCGGACCAGCGCTCGCCCTTCATAAGGCCGCCCAGGCCCATCCAGGCGAAGTTCATCAGCGTCGCCGCCGCTTCCTTGGCCGATACGAGCCCGGTGTCGTTCATCCACCCGGCCATCGATTCCGCCGCCCCCACCAACGCCTGCGCAAGCCCGGCCACATCGCGGTCCGCCAGTTCGGGGTCCTGCCGCGTGGCTCCGGCCTCGTGTGCCGCGGCCGCGATCAGCCCGGTCACAAAGGTGACGATCTCGTCCCGCATCGCG
The DNA here is from genome assembly GCF_044334895.1 of Streptomyces sp. NPDC020681. Lineage (NCBI taxonomy): Bacteria > Bacillati > Actinomycetota > Actinomycetes > Kitasatosporales > Streptomycetaceae > Streptomyces > Streptomyces sp. NPDC020681. Next base: position 538,756 of record NZ_JBIRTX010000005.1, read on the forward strand.
GCCACTTCAAGAGCGAAGGGCTCGCCGTGGGTCCGCGCCTGCCGGTGCAGCACCGCCCAGCCGTCCGGGTTCTCGGCGGTGTGCGTGAAGAACGCCGCGAGACCGGCCCACAGTTGCCGGTCCGCCGTGAGACCGGGCTCCACCGCCGCCTGCACCGCGGCGACCAGCGCCGCCGCCTCCCGCCGGATGCACGCGGTGAACAGTTCTTCCTTGGAGTTCAGATACAGATAGACCAGTGGTTTTGACACCCCGGCGAGCTCCGCGATGTCGTCCATCGAGGCGGCACGGTAGCCACGCTGTCCGAAGGTCGCCACCGCGGCGTCCATCATCTGCCGCTCCCGCACGGCGCGCGGCATGCGCCTCGCCTTCACGCCCTTCACAGAACCCATGTCAGAAATTCCTCCCGCCCCCACACCTACTCCGCGGTAAGCCTACGTCCCGCGGAGGCCACCCTCGTATACGGATATGAGCCCCGTTCAACTCTCCTGGGTCGCCGCCGCTTCGCAGGCAGCCGGCCGGAAGCCACAGGGTGTGTTCGGAGGGAGAGCCGGGGTCGGGCCGTGTGGATGCCGAGAGTCCGGTACGGGTCGCCGGCCGGGGTCAGGGCCTTGTGGCCGAGCGGCGCGGCCGCCCGGCTGTGGCAGGTGTCGCTCGACAGGCTCGTCTCGTGACGAGGCTCAGGCGGTTTCGCCGTCCTCCTGCGAACGGTTCGCCTCAAGCCGCTCCTTCGCGCGGTCGACCTTTCCGACGAGTTGCTCCGACATCGCGTCACGCTGCTTGCGCAGGAGTACGAAGCTGAGCGGCGCGGACAGCACCAGCGCGAGGAGCACGACCCAGACGAAGTTCGAGTCGCCAAGCCCCTTGGGCAGCACGCCGATCTGGACCAGCGCGCCGACGGCGACAAGGCAGCCGACGAAGATGGCGAGGCGCATGGCGGTGTACCGGATCGCGGCGCTCGACTTGGCGGACACGGCGGGCCTTCTCTCTTCCTGAGACAGATCGTGCCAAACCAGTGAAGCATGCCCGCCACTTGATCTTTACAGCGGGAATCAGTGCAGCGGCAGCAGCATGATGATGTCGTCGCGGTCGTCGCCGTCGGCGACCCGGATCGCGCCGGGCACCCGCCCGACCTCCTTGTAGCCGCAGGAGCCGTAGAAGCGGTCGACGCCCGTGCCGCCACGGCAGGTGAGCCGTATCGCCTCGATGCCGTCGAGACCCCGGGCGGCATCCGCGGCCGCGGCCATCAGATCCCGTCCGTATCCCTTGCCCTGGTGCCGTGGATGGACCATGACCGTGTACAGCCAGAGCCAGTGCCGCATCAGCCGGTGCGTGTTGAGTGCGAGGAAGGCGGTGGCCGCGACCTCACCCTGTTCGTCGTGCCCGACGAGCAGCCGGGTGCGGCCCTCGGCCATCGAGGCGAGATGCTTCACCAGCTCGGGCCGGATGGAGTCGGCCGTGACAGGGGGTACGAAACCGACCGCCCCGCCCGCGTTCGACACCTCGGCCCAGAGCTCGACGACGCCGTCCCGCAGCGTCCGGTCGACCGGCGGGTCCAGCTGGAAGGTCAGACTCACCGGCGGCCTCAGACGCGCATGGGCTGCGGCGACTCACGGCGGTCGGCGTCCGGGCCCGGGTACTCACGGATGATCTCGTAGCGGGTGTTCCGCTCCACCGGACGGAAGCCGGCGTCGCGGATCAGGTCGAGCAGATCGTCGCGGGTCAGCTTGTTCGGCGTGCCGTAGTTGTCCGCGTCGTGCGTGATCTTGTACTCGACGACCGAGCCGTCCATGTCGTCCGCGCCGTGCTGGAGGGCGAGCTGAGCGGTCTGCACGCCGTGCATCACCCAGAAGACCTTGACGTGCGGGACGTTGTCGAAGAGCAGCCGGGAGACGGCGAAGGTCTTCAGCGCCTCGGCGCCGGTCGCCATGGTCGTACGCGCCTGGAGGCGGTTGCGGACCTTGCCGTCCTTCATGTCGACGAAGTCGTGCTGGTAGCGCAGCGGGATGAAGACCTGGAAGCCGCCGGTCTCGTCCTGCAGCTCACGCAGCCGCAGCACATGGTCGACGCGGTGACGGGGCTCCTCGATGTGCCCGTACAGCATCGTGCTCGGGGTCTTGAGGCCCTTGGAGTGCGCGAGGCGGTGGATGCGCGACCAGTCTTCCCAGTGGGTGCGGTGGTCGACGATGTGCTGCCGGATCTCCCAGTCGAAGATCTCCGCGCCGCCACCGGTCAGCGACTCCAGACCGGCCTCGATGAGCTCGTCGAGGATCTCGGAGGCGGACAGCCCGGAGATCGTCTCGAAGTGGTGGATCTCGGTGGCGGTGAAGGCCTTGAGCGAGACGTTCGGCAGCGCCTTCTTCAACTCCGAGAGCGACCGCGGGTAGTAGCGCCACGGCAGGTTCGGGTGGAGCCCGTTGACGATGTGCAGCTCGGTGAGGTTCTCGCCCTCCATCGCCTTGGCAAGGCGGACGGCCTCCTCGATGCGCATGGTGTACGCGTCCTTCTCGCCCGGCTTGCGCTGGAACGAGCAGTACGCGCACGACGCGGTGCACACGTTCGTCATGTTCAGGTGGCGGTTGACGTTGAAGTGGACGACGTCGCCGTTCTTGCGCGTACGCACCTCGTGCGCGAGGCCGCCGAGCCACGCCAGATCGTCCGACTCGTAGAGGGCGATGCCGTCCTCACGGGTCAGCCGCTCTCCGGCGAGGACCTTGTCCTCCAGCTCGCGCTTGAGTCCCGCGTCCACTTGGCCTCCCACTGCGTGTATCGATCAGGCTCCACCCAGCGTACGGCTACGCCTGCTCGGGCAAGTCGCCGACCCGGTTCTCCCACTTGGTGGACAGCACGATCGTCGTACGCGTCCGGGACACACCCCGCGTCCCGGACAGCCGGCGGATCGTCTTCTCCAGACCGTCGACATCACTCGCCCGCACCTTGAGCATGTACGAGTCGTCGCCCGCGATGAACCAGCAGTCCTCGATCTCGGCGAGGTCCTTCAGCCGGCGCGCCACGTCCTCGTGGTCGGCGGCGTCGGAGAGCGAAATGCCGATGAGCGCGGTGACGCCGAGACCGAGCGAGGCGGCGTCGACGGTGGCACGGTAGCCGGTGATGACACCTGCCGCCTCGAGGCGGTTGATCCGGTCGGTGACGCTGGGCCCGGAGAGGCCCACGAGCCGTCCGAGCTCGGCGTACGAGGCCCTGCCGTTCTCCCGGAGGGCCTGGATGAGCTGCCTGTCCACCGCGTCCATATGCCTGGAGCCTTCCATTGTTTAGCGTTCCTACAAGTCTACCATAGAATCAAAGGTGCGCGAGGTCGCATTCCTGCGAAAGTTTAGATGCTCCGACACTTGGACAATCAGCGCCGACGCTTCAGGAGCGAGCCGCACCGTCCGTACGGTCCGGACGGGAGCCACCGAGCTCTCCCTCCCAACGGCGGTACAGCGTGTGCCGCACTCCCGCCGCGTCCAGCACCCGCCCCGCCACGAAGTCCACCAGATCCTGGATGTGCGTCGCGCCCGCGTAGAACGCGGGTGAGGCCGGCAGCACCACGGCGCCCGCCTCGTCCAGCGTCACAAGATGCTTGAGGGTCTGCCCGTTCAGCGGAGTCTCCCGCACGGCCACGACCAGCTTCCGCCGCTCCTTGAGGGTCACGCTCGCCGCGCGCTGGAGCAGATCCTTGGACAGTCCGAGCGCCACGCCCGCCACCGCGGCCGTCGACGCGGGCACGATCAGCATCCCCTTGACGGAGTACGAGCCGGAGGACGGCCCGGCGGCCAGATCACCCGGCGCCCAGTGCCGTACGTCCTCGACGTCCACCGTGAACGTGTCCGGCTTTCCGTCGGCTCCGCGCGCCAGCCACTCCCGCAGGTCCTCGCGCCAGTGCGCGTCCCGGAAGGAGATCCCGGTCTCGTCGAGCAGCGTCAGCCGCGATGCCCGGCTGACCACGAGGTCCACACTCTCGCCGGCGGCGAGCAGCCCGCGCAGCACGGCGGCGGCGTACGGGGTCCCGGATGCGCCGGACACCCCGACGATCCACGGGGTGCGGTTGGCGTGATTCATGGCATCGAGCCTATCCGGCGGCGTGGTGGGGGAACCGAGCCAGGCCCCCCGGACGTTTCTGCTCATGCAGGCGCAAGGACGTCTCAGGGGGCCGCGATGCCGACCACAGCACTCGAACGGAGCCGGACCGACCGGGCGAAGGCGGCCGGCCTGCTGATGCTGGCCTGGCTGGCGCTGCTCTGGGCGCTCGAGGTGATCGACGCCGCGAGCGACCATGCGCTCGACTCGTACGGCATCGTGTCGCGCGAGCCGTCGGAGCTCGTGGACGTGGTCCCGTCGGCCTTCATCCACTTCGGCTTCGCCCATGTCGCGGCGAACAGCGTCCCGTTGCTGGTCTTCGGCTTCCTCGCCGCGCTCGGCGGCATCCGCCGGTTCCTCGCGATATCGCTGCTGATCGTGGTGGTGGACGGCCTGGGCGTCTGGCTGGTCTCCCCGTCGAACACGAACACGGCAGGCGCGTCGGGCCTGATATTCGGCCTGTTCGGCTACTTGGTGGTCCGCGGCTTCGTGGACCGGAGGCTGAGCGACCTGGCAGTGGGCCTGGTGATCGGCGCGATCTGGGGCAGCTCGATCCTGATGGGCCTCTCGCCGTCCAACACGGGCGTGAGCTGGCAGGGCCACCTGTTCGGTCTGCTGGCGGGAGTCACGGCGGCCTTCGTCTTCCGCCGCGGAACCAAACAACCGGGCCCGCGGCCCGCCTAGGGCCTTTCGTCTGGATCAGGCCGGATCAGTGAGCGGGGTCTGGTGTCGTGGATCGCAAGGCGGAGGAGGGAGGCATGGCGGAGCCATGCCGACTGACGACAACGCGGCGAGGCGCGGTGCCAGGGCACGCGAGCCCGGCAAGATCCAGACGACAGGCCCTAGGCCCGACAAGAGCGCCCGGACAGGGCCTAGACCGTCAGGCCCCGCACCAACAAGTCCAGCAGCGCGCAGCCGAACAGCACGATCCCGATGAACCCGTTCACCGTGAAGAACGCGCGGTTCACGCGCGACAGATCACCCGGCCGCACAATCGAGTGCTCGTACAGGAACGCCGCCGTCACCACCGAGAGCCCCAGCCAGAAGAAGAACCCCGCGTCCGTCGCCAGCGCGTACCAGACCAGCAGCACCGTCGTCACGACATGCGCCGCCCGTGCCCCGTACAGCGCCGCCGGGATCCCGAAGCGGGCCGGGACCGACAGCACGCCCTCCGCGCGGTCCGCCTGGACGTCCTGGCAGGCGAAGATCAGGTCGAAGCCGCCGATCCAGATGCCGACCGCGAGACCGAGGATCACCGCGTCCCAGGACCAGGTGCCGGTGATCGCGATCCACGCGCCGACCGGGCCCATGGCCTGGGCGACGCCGAGGATCGCGTGCGGGAAGTTCGTGAACCGTTTGCCGTACGGGTAGACCACCATCGGGATGACCGCGATCGGCGCGAGCGCCAGACACAGCGGGTTCAGCGCGGCCGCCGCGCCGAGGAAGACCACGACGGCGACAAGGGCGCCGGTCCAGGCGGACTTGACGGTGACCGCGCCGGTGACCAGTTCGCGCGAGGCCGTCCGCGGATTCCGCGCGTCGATCTCGCGGTCGATGATCCGGTTGCAGGCCATCGCGAAGGTACGCAGGCCCACCATCGCGATCGTGACGAGCAGCAGCCGCCCCCAGTGGATGTTCTTGTCCAGCTGGAACATCGCGGTGAGCGAGGCGATGTACGCGAAGGGCAGCGCGAAGACCGAGTGCTCGATCATCACCAGCCTCAGGAAGGCCCGGGCACCGCCCGGCTGGGGTACCGCGGCGGCGGAGGCGCTCACAGGCCGTACTCCTTCCAGCGGCGGTCGACCAGCGCCGCCGTGTCCGGGTCGGACTCGACCATGTTCGGCCAGCCGCCGTCCCGTACGTATCCCTCTTCAGGGAGCTTCTTCGTCGCGTCGATGCCCGCCTTGCCGCCCCAGAACTGCTGGTAGGAGGCGTGGTCGAGATGGTCGACCGGGCCCTCGACGACGGTGAGGTCCCGCCCGTAGTCGGTGTTGCCGAGCGCGCGCCACGACACCTCGTGCAGATCGTGCACGTCGCAGTCCGCGTCCACGACCACGATCAGTTTGGTCAGCGACATCATGTGCGCGCCCCAGATCGCGTGCATGACCTTCTGCGCGTGCTTCGGGTACTTCTTGTCGATCGAGACGATCGCGCAGTTGTGGAAGCCGCCGGACTCCGGCAGATGGTAGTCCACGATGTCCGGCACGATGATCTTGAGCAGGGGGAGGAAGAAGCGTTCGGTCGCCCGGCCCAGCGGGCCGTCCTCCGTCGGCGGCCGGCCCACCACGATCGACTGGAGCAGCGGACGCTTGCGCATCGTGACGCAGTCGATGGTCAGCGCGGGAAACGGTTCCTGCGGGGTGTAGAAGCCGGTGTGGTCGCCGAACGGGCCCTCCGGCCGCATCTCTCCGGGCTCCAGCCAGCCCTCCAGCACGACTTCGGCCTGCGCCGGGACCTGGAGCGGCACGGTCTTGCAGTCGACCATCTCGGTCCGCTTGCCCGCGACGAAGCCGGCGAAGAGGTACTCGTCGATATCTCCGGGCAGCGGCGCTGTCGACGCGTAAGTCACCGCGGGCGGACAGCCGAACGCGATGGCGACCGGCAGCCGCTCACCGCGCTTCGCCGCCACCGCGTAGTGGTTGCGGCTGTCCTTGTGGATCTGCCAGTGCATGCCGATGGTCCGCCGGTCGTGCCGCTGCAGCCGGTAGAGACCGAGATTCCGCACGCCCGTCTCGGGATGCTTGGTGTGCGTGAGACCGAGGTTGAAGAAGGAGCCGCCGTCCTCGGGCCAGGTGAACAGCGCGGGCAACTGGTCCAGATCGACGTCGTCGCCGCGCAGGACGACCTCCTGCACCGGAGCGTCCTTCACCTTCTTCGGCGGCACGTGCACCATCGTGCCGAGCTTGCCGAACGCCTCGCGCACACCGACGAACCCGTGCGGCAGCTCCGGCTTGAGCAGCCCGCCGATCTTGTCGCTGATCTCGGAGTACGACTTGAGGCCGAGCGCCTTGAGCAGCCGGCGGTCCGTCCCGAAGACGTTCATCGCCAGCGGCATGGCCGAGCCGCGCACATTCTCGAAGAGCAACGCGGGCCCGCCCGCCTTGTTCACCCGGTCGACGATCTCCCCGACCTCGAGATACGGGTCCACCTCGGCCTTGATGCGCTTGAGGTCTCCCTCGCGCTCCAGCGCCCTCAGCAGGGAGCGAAGATCGTCGTAAGCCATGCGCTCCAGTATCCGGTACGAGCTACCCTGGCCGCGTCACCGGGGCCGTTCCGCGCCCCGCCACCTCGATCTGGGGGACCGTACGGCCATGCTCAGGTATCTGCCCCTTCTGCTGGTCCTGGCGCTGTGGATCTACGCGTTCATCGACTGCCTCAACACCCCCGAGAACGAGGTGCGGCATCTGCCGAAGGTCGTCTGGGTCATCATCGTGCTGCTCTTCGGCGAGGTGCTGATCGGCCCGATCGCCTGGCTGGTCGCCGGCCGCCCGCGCAGGACGGCGGCAGGCCCGGGCGCCTCGGGCCGCCGCGGCGGCTGGGTCGCTCCCGACGACAACCCGGACTTCCTCAAGTCGATCAAGGACGAACCGGCGCCCTCGCAGAGCGAGCAGGACGACGCGCTGCTGAAGGACTGGGAGGCGGATCTGCGCCGCCGCGAGGAGGAGCTCAAGCGCCGCGAGCGCGAAGACGACGAGAGCTGAAGGAACGCTGATGGAGCTTCGGCTGCTGGTCACCTTCGAAAAGGTCGCCACCGTCCTCAGCTTCACCCAGGCGGCGGCCGAGCTGAAGTACGCCCAGTCCAGCGTCACCAGCCAGATCCGCGCCCTGGAGAGCTCGCTCGGCACGGAGCTCTTCGACCGGCTCGGCAGCCGGATCCGGCTCACCGAGGCCGGTGAGCGGCTGCTGCCGTACGCCCGCCGGATCATCGAGCTCAACGACGAGGCCAGAGCTGCGGTCGCCGGTGCCGACGAGCCCGCCGGGACGATCAACGTAGGCACCATGGAGTCGCTGACCTCCTACCGGCTGCCCGCGCTGCTCGAACTGTTCCACCACCGCTATCCGCAGGTGAAGCTGTCGCTGCGGCCGACCCTCGGCGACGAGACCCGGCAGGCACTGCGCCAGGGCGTGTACGACATCGGCTTCCTGCTGGAGCGCGAGACCGAGCACGCGGGCCTGGAGTCCGAGGTACTGGCGGCCGAGCCGCTGGTGCTGGTGAGCGCGCCCGCGCACCCGCTGGCCGGCTCGCCGGCCCTGGTGACCGGCGATCTGACGGACGTACAGCTCATCGGCACGGAACCGGGCTGCCCGTACCGCGATCTGTTCGAGCAGGAGCTGCGCGAACACACCGGCGCCCCGCCGCCGTTCATGGAGTTCGGCACGATCGAGGCGACCAAGCGGGGCGTGGCGGGCGGGCTCGGCGTGGCGCTGCTGCCGCGGATGACGGTCCGTGCGGAGCTGGCGTCCGGGGCGCTCGTCGAGCTGCCGTGGAAGCCGCCGTTCCAGCTGTACACGCAGGTGGCGTGGCGCGAGGGCAAGCGGCTTCCGCGGCATGTGCGGCTGTTCATCGACGAGACGATGCGGCTGGTGCGGGAGCAGGAGTCGAACTAGCCACCGCCCGGGGCGACTTGGCCATGTTCACCTTCAGGCTGGCGAGCACGATCAACGGGACGCCGAGCGCCTGGACGAGCCCGATGTGGTGCCCGTACACCGCCCAGTCGGCGACCATCGCGACGGCCGGGTAGGTGAAGGCGAGCACCGCGATCTTCGCGGTGGGCAGCTTCTGGTACGCCGCGTACATCAGCACATACATCAGTCCGGTGTGGATGATGCCGAGACCGGCCAGCCATGCCCAGCCCGCGCCGAGCGATCCGGCGGCGGCGAAGTCGGCCAGCGGCAGCAGCAGCGGGATGCCCGCCAGGACCTGGACGAGGGCCACGAGATGCGGTCGTACGCCGGTGATGCGCTTGGTGATCAGCGTGGAGATCGCGTAGAACAGCGCGGCCAGCAGGGCAAGGCCGATGCCGGAGAGCGATCCGAGATCGCCGGGCCGCACGCCGGAGACGAGGACAAGACCCGCGAACGCGGCGGCCAGCCAGCCCAGTTGGGCGCCGGTGAGACGTTCGCGCAGCACGACCGCGCCGAGCAGCACCAGGAAGAACGGCTGTGTGTGGTAGATGACCGTGGCCAGCGAGATCGAGGTGGCCTCGTACGCCTTGAACAGGAACACCCAGTTGAAGACGATGAACGCGCCGCCCGCGACGGCCAGTCCGAGCGTCCGCGGGCTGAACCCGTGGTCGCGCAGCCAGCCGCGGGCGATCACATAGGCGCCGAGTGCGAGCGCGCCGAACAAGCAGCGGAAGAACACGACGTTGAAGGGCGACGCGCCGGATTCGACGACAAAGATCCCGAGCGTGCCGGAGAGCACCATCGCGGCGGTGAGCTGGGCCGTTCCCTTGTTTTCCGAGGTCATGCCTTGACGGTACGAGCGGGCTCGCGGCCGGTCCACGAGCCACTGGGGCGTCCTTCCGATGGGCCCATCGGCCCGGCCGATGAGGTTCCCCGGCGCAGGTGCGCGCGGGCACTCGCATGGGCAAGCATGAGAGACATGAGCGAGCAGCCCCGCATCCCGACCATCGATCTGCGCCCCTGGCTGTCCGGCGACCCGGCCGCGCGCGCCGAGACCGCGCGGACTGTCGACCGTGCCTTGCGGACGGCCGGCTTTCTGCTGGTCACGGGCCATGGAGTGGACCCTGGCCTGCGTACGGAGATCCGGGCCGCGGCCCGCGCCTTCTTCCGCCTTCCGGCCGCGGCCAAGGAGCCCTACGCCGTCAAGGTGGGCGGCCGCGGCTGGCTCGGTCCCGGCGCCGAGGCCAACGGCTATGCGGAAGGCACCGAGACGCCGCCCGACCTGAAGGAGTCGCTGTCCTTCGCGGCGGAGGAGCCGACCGGTGATCCGGCCGTGGACAGGGAGTGGTTCCTGCCCAACACCTGGCCGGCCGAGACGCCGGCGCTGCGGCCGCTGGTGGAGACGTATCTCGGACAGCTGCGGAAGCTCTCGGACCTGCTGCTGGAAGTGCTCGGGGTCGCGCTCGGCGAGCCCGAGGACTTCTTCACCCGCCACACCGGACACCCGACCTGGGGCTTCAACATCAACTGGTACCCGGGCACGGAGGTCGTCGGCGAGCCCGCGCCCGGCCAGTTCCGCATCGGCCCGCACACGGACTTCGGCACGGTCACCGTCCTGGACCGGCAGGCGGGCAAGGGCGGGCTCCAGGTCTTCACGGACGACGGCGGCTGGGAGGACGCGCCGTACGATCCGGCGGCGTTCACCATCAACATCGGCGACCTGATGGTCCACTGGACCGACGGCCGCTGGCGCTCGGGCCGCCACCGGGTGCTGCCGCCGCCGCTGGACGCTCCTGCGGAGGAGCTGATGTCACTGGTGTACTTCTACGAGTGCGATCCGGGCACGTCGGTCAGAGGTGTCGACTCCCACGCGTATCTGCGGGCGCAACTCGACGCGATCACGGCGGACTAGGACACGACCCAGCGCCCCTCAGACGTACTCGGCCCTCAGCTGCTCCCACCGGTCCGGCGTCCAGGACGACCAGTCCGTCACCGGCGCTCCCGCCAACGCCCGCTCCAGCAGCTCGAAGTGGTGGTGCCAGCCCGCCAGATTGTCCAGCCGCACCTCGTCCGTACCGCGGAACTCGTTGGTGAAGCGCAGCACGGTGCTCGACACGCCCACCGTCTCCAGGTGGAAGCGGATCCGCCCGTGCACGGAGACGGTGTACTCCGCCACGCGCTCGACGTCCCACGCGGTGACCGTCCCGGACGCCACCGTGTGCGCGCCCTCGTCCTCTGCGTTGAGCCAGCGCAACGTCACCGCGCCGCCGATCCGCGGCTCCAGGACATCGGCCGCGGCCAGCCAGCCCGGCAGTCCCTCCGGAGTCGCGACGGCCGCCCACACGGCGTCCGCCGGATGCGGCAGATGGAGCTCGAAGCGCAGCAGATGCAGATCGCCGTCCCGGGTCTCGCTGGTGCCACGAGGGAACTCGCTCATGGCACCAGCGTCACGCTCCCGGAGCCCGGACGCTACTCAGACCCCGGCGTAGGAGTGCTTGCCGGTGACGAAGATGTTCACGCCGTAATAGTTGAAGAGCCAGCAGCCGAACGCGGCGAGCGCCAGGTAGGCGGCCTTGCGGCCCTTCCAGCCGGCGGTGGCGCGGGCATGCAGATAGCAGGCGTACGCGACCCAGGTGATGAAGGACCAGACCTCCTTGGGGTCCCAGCCCCAGTAGCGGCCCCAGGCGTCGCCCGCCCAGATCGCGCCGGCGATGATCGTGAAGGTCCACAGCGGGAAGACCGCGGCGTTGATCCGGTACGCGAACTTGTCCAGCGAGGCCGCCGACGGCAGCCGGTCCAGTACCGAGGAGGCGAAGGAACCGGGCTTGCCGCCTGTTGCGAGCTTGTTCTCGTAGGAGTCCCGGAAGAGGTAGAGCACGGTGCCGACCGCACCGAGATAGAAGACCGCACCGCAGATGATCGCGGTGGAGACATGGATCCAGAGCCAGTACGAGTGCAGCGCCGGGACCAGCTGGTCGCTGTCGGTGTACAGCACGGTGGTGGCGATGCCCAGGTCCAGCAGGACGGTGGTGACCAGCGGCAGACCCACCCAGCGGATCGGCTTGCGGGCGAGCAGGAAGCCGAGGTACACGCCGACCGCCACCGTGGAGAAGGTGGTGGAGAACTCGTACATGTTGCCCCAGGGCGCGCGCTGCACCGCCACCGCCCGAGTGACGACTCCGACCGCCTCGATGAGGAAGGCCAGCACCGTCAGCGAGACGGCGATCCGCCCGTACAGGTCGCCCTTCTCGGTGCCGCCGGCCGCGCCGGGGCCGTCCGGCACATCGCGCCGCCCGGCCGCCGACCGCGTGATGATCTTCGGCCGCTCCAGTACGGCGGTGCCGCCGGCCTGCTGGGCGACCTGGACCTTCACGCTGCCCGTCTGCTGCGCCTGCGCGCCGGTCAGCGCGGCGGCCGTGCGGCCGACCTTGCTGCGGCTGCCGAAGACCCACTCCGCGATGTGCGCGAAGAACGCGAGGGTGTAGACGGCCATCGACGCGTAGATCAGCGAATTGCTGAACTGGGCCAGATTTTCGTTGGTTGCGGCGGCGAGCGTCACTTCTCAGCCCCTTCGGAAGGTACGTCTGAGGATTCAGGTACGTCTGAGGGTTCTTCAGGCGCGGTCGGCGCCTGCGCATGCAAGGTCCCGGCCAGATCGGCCAGTTCTTCGGGCAGCTTCGCGGACTCGCTGCGGCCGAGCCCCGCCATCTCGACGACGGTCACGCCGTCGTCACCCGTGACGGCCCGCACCCAGAGGCGGCGGCGCTGGATGAACAGCGAGCCGACGAGACCGGCGATCGCGGCGACCGCTCCGGTCAGCGCCCAGCCGCTGGCGGGCTGCTCCGAGATCTGGAAGGTCGCCCACTCCTTCACGTCCTTCTCGAACGTGATGGAGCCCGCGCCGTCCGGCAGCGTCAGGGTCTCGCCGGGCAGCAGGTCCTTCTTGAGGATCCGGCCCTTGTCGTCCTTGAACGCCTTCATCTTGCTGGTGTCGAGCTGGTACACGTTCTGCAGCAGTCCCGAGTCCACGCCGAGACTGCCGTGGTACGCGCCCACATTGAGCACCGGGAACTCGAGTCCGGGGAACTGCGAGAACATCGTCCCCTTCCCCTTGCCCGCGAACGTCGGCACGAACAGCGCGGCAAAGCCCAGCTGGTCCTTCTTGCCGTTCTTGTCGCGGTAGCCGTCCATCACCTTGATGGCGCCGGTGGAGGTGACGTTGTTGTCGATGGGCAGCAGCGGCACCGCGCCGTTGAAGACGACCTTGCCCTTGCCGTCCCTGACCGTGACGACGGGGGCGTACCCGTGGCCGTTGAGATAGACCTTGGTGCTGCCGAACACCAGGGGCTTGTTCACCTCGATGGCCTTCTTGCCCTCGGTGCCGTCGCCCTTGGTGTAGGTGACCTCGGCCTTGTAGACGCGCGGCGTGCCGCGCTCGGGCCCGCTCTTGGCGTACGTGCCGGTGAACTTGTCCAGCGTGAAGCTGAACGGCGGGAGTTCGTCGGCGCTGAACATCGACCCGGACTTGAAGTCGTCGTACTGCGTCAGCGTGTTGGAGAAGCCGTCGCCCTCGACGACCAGCTTTCCGCCCTCGGACTTGAAGAGCTGGCCCACCGCGAACGCCACCAGCATCACGATCAGCGCGATGTGGAAGATCAGGTTGCCCGCCTCGCGCAGATAGCCCTTCTCGGCGGCGACCGCGTCACCGACGACATGGGCGCGGAAGCGGCGGCGCTTCACGATCGCGAGCGCGGCCTCGCGCACCTGCTCGGGCTCGGCGTGCGTACGCCACGTCGTGTACGCGGGCATCCGGGTCAGCCGCCCGGGCGCGCCCGGCGGCCGGCCGCGGAGCTGGCCGACGAACTGCCAGGAGCGCGGCACGATGCAGCCGATGAGGGAGACGAACAGCAGGATGTAGATCGCCGAGAACCAGACCGAGCTGTAGACGTCGAAGAACTGCAGCTTCTCGAGGAGCGGCGTCCAGAACTCGTGGGTGGCCTTCCAGTCCGCCACCTTCAGCTCGTCCACGCTGTTCTGCGGGATGAGCGAGCCGGGGATCGCGCCCAGCGACAGCAGGAACAGCAGGATCAGCGCGACCCGCATCGAGGTCAGCTGCCGCCAGAACCAGCGAACCCAGCCGATGACGCCGAGCGTCGGTCCGCCGACCCCGCCGGAGAGCTCTTCGCGCGGCGCGGTGGAGAGCTGCGCCCCGGCCGCGGCGTACTCACCGCTGTCCCGCTGCTCTTCGGTCTCTGTGTTGCTCATCGGAGTTCAGACCCCCACCGTGAAGCCGTTGGTCCAGCCCTGCATCTGCTGCACCAGGGTGTCCCACACACCGGTCAGCAGCAGCACACCGGTCGCGATCATCATGATGCCGCCGGTCCGCATCACCCAGACGTAGTGGCGCTTGACCCAGCCGAACGCGCCCAGCGCCTTGCGGAAGGCGACCGCCGCGAGGACGAAGGGCAGTCCCAGACCGATGCAGTACGCGACCGTCAGTATGGCCCCGCGGCCCGCGCTCGCCTGCTCGGCCGCGAGCACCTGCACGGCCGAGAGCGTCGGGCCGATGCACGGCGTCCAGCCGACGCCGAACAGCGCGCCCAGCAGCGGAGCGCCGGCCAGACCGGTCACCGGCCGCTTGTGGAAGCGGAATTCACGCTGGGTGAGCCACGGCATCATGCCCATGAAGAAGACGCCGAGCAGGATCATCAGCACGCCGAGGATCTTGGAGAGCACCTCACGCTGTCCTTGCAGCGTCGAGCCGAAGTAGCCGAACAGCGCGCCGCCGGAGACGAAGACGGCGGTGAAGCCGAGGACGAACAGGGAGGCTCCGGCGACCATCCGGCCGCGTCTGGCCTCGGCGAGGTCGGTGCCGCTGACGCCGGTGACATAGCTGAGATAGCCGGGTACGAGCGGCAGCACGCACGGCGAGAAGAAGGAGACGAGTCCGCCGAGTACGGCGATCGGCAGCGCGAGTACCAGCGCGCCGCCCAGGACCGTTTCATTCATGCCGGATGCCGCGGCGAGAACCTGCACGGGATCACTTCTCCGCGATCAGCGGTTCGACGATCTTGCGGAGTTCCGTCTCGTCGAGCGCCTTCAGCGAGCGGGCCGCGATCTTGCCTTCGCGGTCGAGCACGATCGTGGAAGGAATCGCCTGCGGATTGAGGCTGCCCTTGGGGAAGCCGTTGACGATCAGTTTGCCGGCCGGGTCGTACAGGCTCGGGTACTCGACGCCGTAATCCTGCTCGAAGGCGAGCGCCGGCGTCTTGTTGGGGTCGCGGGTATTGATCCCGACGAACTCCACGCCCTGCGACTTCGTCGCCTTGGCGACCTTGGCGAAATGCTTGGCCTCGGCGCGGCACGGCGGGCACCAGGAGCCCCACACATTCAGCACGACGACCTTGCCCTTGAGGTCGGCGATGTCGAGCTGTTTGCCGTCGAGGGTCTCTCCGGCGAGCTTGTTGGGCGTGGTGCGCTGCCCCTTCGCCGCGGTGGAGATGCCGCCGGCGTCGGTGACGAAGTTGGTGTTGCCGCCGCCGCCGGACTTTCCGGTGTCCCCGCCGGTGCAGGCGGACAGCGTGAGCGCGCCGACGGCGACCGCGGTGGTCAGCAGGGCAGCACGAGAGGCACGGCTAAGGCTCATGTGAAAAGTTTCGCATGGCGCTTGAGGCGATCTTCCGCGGCCCCCTCGGTGCCGCTCTCCGTGCCTCCGATGCCCGGAAAGGCCCCTTGTCAGGCCGCGTTAAAAAATGTGTTCCAGCCGCCTGCCGGGCCCTGGCCGACATCCAGCGTGCGGAGCTTGGCGAGCACCTGCGGGTCCTGGACGTCGAGCCAGTCGCAGAACTGGCGGAAGGAGACCAGCCGTACGTCCTTCTTGCCGGCCATGCCCTTGAGCGCCTCCTCGACGGCGTCCATGTATATGCCGCCGTTCCACTGCTCGAAGTGGTTGCCTATGTAGAACGGCGCGCGATTGGACTCGTACGCCCGGTTGAATCCGGCGAGATACGCATCGGTGGCCTGCCGCTTCCAGCCGGGATAGCGCGACGGTATGCCCTTGGTCGAATTCTGCGACTGATTGGCGAGCATGTTGTAGTCCATCGAGAGCACCTCGAAGGAGTGCCCCGGAAACGGCACTTGCTGCAACGGCAGATCCCACAGGCCGCCCCGCTTCTCCGGCCACATCTGGCGGCCGCCCGGCGAGCTGGCGTCATAGCGCCAGCCGAGCGTCTTCGCCGTCGGCAGCAGCTTGTCCCGGCCGAGGAGACAGGGTGTGCGCGCGCCGACCAGTTCCTTGCGGTAGTCGAAGGGCAGCGGGTCGAGATCCTTCCAGCCGGTGTTCGTACGCCATTCGGTGACGAACGACACAGCCTGGTCGATCTCTTTCTGCCAGTCGGCGGGAGACCAGTTGCCGACCGATCCGGAACCGGCACAGAAATGCCCGTTGAAGTGCGTGCCTATCTCATGGCCGTCGAGCCATGCCTGGCGTACGTGCTTCAGCGTCTCCTTGATGTGGTCATCGGTGAGATAGCCGATGTCGGACGCGCCGATGCCATTGTTCGGCGGGCGGTAGAGCGTCTTCTTGGACTCGGGCAGCAGATAGATCCCGGAGAGGAAGAAGGTCATGGCCGCGCCCTCGTTCTTGGCGAGTTCGAGGAAGCGCGGAAAGAGGCCATTGCCGACCTCGCCGGCGCCGTCCCAGGAGAAGACCACGAATTGCGGCGGCGTCTGCCCCGGTTCGAGAGGAACGGGGGCCTGCGGCTGGTGCGGCTGCTTTCCGGTGTCGGAGGTGGAGCCGTCGCCTATGGGCCTGCCCTGGCTCTTCGACGGCGAGGGATCGCTGCCTTCTCCCTTGCCGGAACCGTTGCTACTGCCGCCATTTGAGCCGCTATGTCCGCTTTCGCCACCGCCCAGAGACCCGCAGCCCGCGACCGAGATCGCGGCCGCGGCTCCAAGTCCCGCTCCGAGCAGGCCCCTTCGGCTGATGTTCCGCATTTCGTCCCCCGTCCGCGCTCCCTGATAAGGGGGAGCCCTTCCAAACCGGCCACCGATTTAGAGGGCATGCGCAGGACGGGGGTTCCTGGGCGACTGCTTATTTTTGTGAAGACCTACGCACCAAATGCTTTCGCTTTACCCTTCACCGGCTTGGCACCGGCAAGAAGATGGGCCGGAACAAGATCGCGCGCGGGCTCGGTGTAACCGACGGAGACAATGCGGTCACCGTGGAATGTGAACGTGGTCAGTGACGCGAGTGTGCACTGACGGCGGCGCGGATCGTGCCAGAGACGACGCCGCTCGACAAAGCTCCGCACGATCCAGATCGGCAGCTGATGGCTGACGCACACGGCCTCGTGCCCGCGGGCCGCGTCGCGTGCCGTGTTCAGCGCGCCCATCATCCGTACGACCTGGTCGACGTACGGCTCGCCCCAGGACGGGCGGAACGGATTCGTCAGATGCTTCCAGTTGCCCGGCTTGCGCAGCGCGCCGTCGCCCACGCCGAAGGTCTTGCCCTCGAAGACATTGGCCGCCTCGATCAGCCGCTCGTCGGTGTCGAGGGTCAGGCCGTGGTTCTTGGCGATCGGCGCGGCGGTCTCCTGCGCGCGCTCCAGCGGAGAGGAGACGACATGCGTGATGTCGCGGCCCGCGAGATGCTCGGCGACCCGGTCGGCCATCTGGCGGCCGAGCTCGGACAGGTGGTAGCCGGCGCGGCGGCCGTAGAGCACCCCGTCCGGGTTCTCGACCTCGCCGTGCCGCACCACATGCACGACGGTGATCTCTTCGCTTTCGGTGCCGTTGGTCAGCTCGCTCATGCCGTCGCCTCCGCTGCGGCGCGGGCGGCGGCGGGCAGCGCGGCGGCGATCCGCTCGACGGCCCGCTCGTCGTGCGCGGTCGAGACGAACCACGACTCGAAGGCCGAGGGCGGCAGATAGACGCCGTCCGCGAGCATCGAGTGGAAGAACGCGTTGAAGCGGAATGCTTCCTGCTTCTTCGCGTCCTCGTAGTTGCGCACGTCTCTGCCGGTGAAGAAGACCGAGAACATGTTGCTCGCGGTCTGCAGCCGGTGCGCGACGCCTTCCTTGGTGAGCGCGCCGGTGACCAGGGCCCGGATCTCCTCGGAGACCTTGTCGACCTTCTCGTACGCGGCGTCGTCGAGGAGCCGGAGCTGCGCGAGACCGGCGGCCGTGGCCACCGGGTTACCGGAGAGCGTGCCTGCCTGGTAGACCGGTCCGGCGGGCGCGAGATGCCCCATCACGTCCGCCCGGCCGCCGAAGGCGGCGGCCGGGAACCCACCGCCCATGACCTTGCCGAAGGTCATCAGGTCGGGCTTCACGCCGTCGATGCCGTACCAGCCGGCCTTCGACGTGCGGAAGCCGGTCATCACCTCGTCGGAGATGTACAGCGCGCCGTTCTTGGCGCAGGCGTCCTTGAGGCCCTGGTTGAAGCCGGGACCCGGCGGGACCACGCCCATGTTGCCGGGCGAGGCCTCGGTGATCACACAGGCGATCTCGCCGGGATGCGCGTGGAACGCCTCGTGCACGGCCTCCAGGTCGTTGTACGGCAGCACGATCGTGTCGCCCGCCTGAGCGCCGGTGACGCCGGGCGTATCGGGCAGCGCGAAGGTCGCGACTCCGGAGCCGGCCGCGGCCAGCAGCGCGTCCACATGACCGTGGTAGCAGCCGGCGAACTTGATGACCTTGGCCCGGCCGGTGAAACCGCGGGCCAGCCGGATCGCCGACATGGTGGCTTCCGTACCGCTGGAAACCAGCCGTACCTGCTCGATGGGCCCGACCCGGGCCACGATCTCCTCGGCGAGCGCGACCTCGCCCTCACCGGGCGTGCCGAAGGAGGTGCCGCGGGCGACGGCGGTCTGTACGGCCTGGATCACCTCGGGATGTGCGTGCCCGAGGATCATCGGCCCCCACGAGCAGACGAGGTCGACATATTCGCGTCCGTCCGCATCGGTGAGGTACGGGCCGGTACCGGACACCATGAACCGGGGCGTACCGCCCACGGCACGGAAGGCACGCACGGGAGAGTTCACGCCGCCGGGCGTCACGAGGGACGCGCGGTCGAAAAGCGTCTGCGAAACTGGTGCTTCGTATGAATACGCCACTTTGGTCCTGATCTGCGATTCGGGTGTACGGGCGGCCGGGGCGGAATGATCTCGGCCAACGGTGAGCAAGGAGCGCGATCTCCTCGTATTACGAAACGGCGTCACCCCCCTCGCGTCTGCGAAACTGGGGCGACACAGGGAAAGCTCACGGAATCCATGGTGTCAGAGGCCCCGGCGATCTAGCGGACTGGTGTTTCACCGCACGTTCGTGGGGGAGGTCACTGTCACGATGATCGGGTTGCGCGGCGGGGGCTGCGAGTGGTCGGGTGGAGATATGCATCGCGGTGGCGGACTGGGCGAGGGGACCGACGGTCTGGGTCCTGAGCCTGCCCGGCGGGGAAAACACCGGCGAGGCGACGAGGGCGCTGATGCCACGGGAGGCAGGAGCGGCCGAGTGGGGGTGACCTACAAGTACTTCGGTGCGCCCGACGGTGCCACAGCCGCACGGGTGCCGATTTCGATGCGCCCGGAAGAGCTCGGCGGCGACGAACTCGGTATGAACGGCCTGTTCACCAAGATCAAGCCCGAGACAATAGCCGCGATGGTGCTCACCGGCATCCAGGGCATGCCCCTGCACAAGGTGCCGCCGTTGGAGCTCGTGGTGCTGCACCCCGACTACGCAGTGGTCAAACTCCCGATGACGGTGGTCGACCCGCTCCGCGGCATCGGCGAAGAGTCGGTGGGCGCGGCGGCCTTCATCTGGTCGACGGTCCCGGACAGGGGCGGCCCGCGGGACGCGTTCAACGTCTACCAGCTGCTGCACGAATGGCAGGATTTCAGCCATCGTCTGCATGAGGCGGGGCACCAGCCGTACTGCCTGGTGTGGCCCTGATCCCTCGGCCGTAGGGCGGG
Organism: Streptomyces sp. NPDC020681; assembly: GCF_044334895.1. NCBI lineage: Bacteria > Bacillati > Actinomycetota > Actinomycetes > Kitasatosporales > Streptomycetaceae > Streptomyces > Streptomyces sp. NPDC020681. The sequence goes on from NZ_JBIRTX010000005.1 coordinate 558,425, forward strand.
GCAGGGGCCCGAAGGACCGGCCCCGGCCCTCGACAACTCGCTACTCAGGGCTCCAGTGCGGGTCCCGATTCAGGGCTCCACTGCGGGTCCCGCCCGGTCAGCGCAAGCACCTTGTCGAAGTCGGAGGCATCCTCCGGCACGGGAACCGGCTCGCCGAAGACCCCGCCCTTGCGCGCCATCGGCGCCATTTCCGCCAGCGCCGGCCCGATCTCGTCGACCACCGCCGGATCAGGTGCGTACTCCTGCCCGGTCGCCCGCGCCAGATCCCAGGCGTGGACGGTCAGATCGCCGAGCACCATGTGCCCGACAGTCCTGGCCGGCAGGCCGAACGTCCCCGTGGTGCCCTCCTCGGCGCCGGGCGCGGCCCATGCCTTCACGAGCGTGGCGGTCTCCTCGGCGAACCGGCTCCGCCAGTCCGCGCCGCCGTCGGTGTAGTGCCGCTCGACGCTGAAGTCGGCGTTCTGCTTCGCCGCCAGCGCCTGGAAGTTGATCACAACCTGGATGAGGTGATCGGCCAGTGCCCGCACGTCGTACTCGGGGCACGGTGTCGGGCCGGCGAGACGCTCGTCGGCGATCCCGCGCACCACGGCCACGGCACGCTCGCCCGCCGAATCGAGCAGCTCACTGATGGGACGGTCACTGCTGATGTTCGTCATGGCCCGAAGGTAGGCACGCCCGCGCCCCTGCGTCTTGAAGAAACGCGACATAGGATCCCCGTCATGGCAGGTCCGCGCCGTGACACCCGCGGCATCGTGGAAGCCCGCGAACTCTTCACGCGGGTTCGTTTCCGCCGCCGCGAGCCCGCTCCGGACCTGCGCCCGTACCTCGAGCACTACTGGCTCATCGACTGGGACCTCCCGGAGCCCTACGCCTCCCATGTGGTGCCGCACCCGTCGGTGAACATCGTCTTCCAGCGATACGGCGACGAGCCCGCGTGGGGCGAGGTCGCGGGGATCGGTCTGGAGCTGTTCACGCAGAAGCTGGAGGGCCGGGGCCGGGTGTGCGGGATCCAGTTCCGCCCGGGCGGCTTCCGCCCGTTCGCGCCGCACCGGCCGGTGTCGGACTGGACGGGCCGGCGGGTACGGATCGAGGAGGCGCTGCCGGATGCCGAGGGCACGGCGTCCGCGCCGGGTGCTGCGGGCGCAGCGTCCGCGCCGGGTGCTGTGGACGCACCGTCCGCGCCGGGTGCGGCGTCCGCGATCATCACTCCCGAGGACGAAGACGCCCGGGTCGCGGCCCTCGACGCCTTCCTCCTCGGCCTCGACCCGCAGCCGGACCCGCAGGCGCTGCGCGCGATGGAGCTGGTCGAACTGGTCCGCACGGACCGCACGATCCGCCGGGTCGCGGAACTGGCAACCGCGGAGGGCGTGTCGGCGCGCTCGCTGCAACGCCTGTTCGCGGCGTACGTCGGCGTCGGCCCGAAGTGGGTCATCCTGCGCTACCGCATCCACGAGGCGCTGGAGCGGGCGGAGTCGAGCGAGTCCCCCGAGGACGGATCCGGATCGGAGTCCGGCCCGGACTGGGCGGCCCTGGCCGCGGAACTCGGCTACAGCGACCAGGCGCATCTCGTACGGGACTTCACGTCCACGGTGGGAGTCCCGCCGACGGCCTACGCCCGCCAGCCTTCTCCGTAGCGATTCTTCCGGCGAGCGCGGGGCTCCGGCGGGCGCATCACCCGGCTCCGGTAACCCCCACCGCCCCCATCCCCCGTCCCGCCGCATACCGCAGCACCCTCAGCGGCCCGTCCAGCAACATCCCCGGCTCGAAGTCCGATCCGTCACTCATCGCCGACAGCCACACGTCGATCCGCGCCAGAACCTCCACCCGTCCCGGGCCCGAAACCGCCAGCGCCGACTCCGCGTGCGGCAGAACCGCCCGTACCTCCGCCGCCGTCAGCAGGAAGTCGCCGAACCAGCCCGGCAGCCTCGCCGAAGCCTCCGCGCCGAGGCCGTAGCAGAGCGCGACCGCCGGATCTCCCTCGCGCGCGGCGGCCGCAAAGACCTGCTCGCCCGACGCGGCACGCAGCAGCTCCCGCCCCGCCTCCTTCATCGCGGCGACCGCCGGCGCGCTCGGCCCTCCGCTCCAGGCGAACGCGGCGAAGCGCCGCGCCGCGGCCGTCGGACCAGGCGTGAAGTACGGCTCGCGGTCGCCGCCGCTGAGCCACCACGCGAGGTCATCGGCGTATCCCGGCGGCACGACCCACGCGCCCTCAAGATCGGCGAACCGCCCCGGCAGCGCGGCGACTTCGGCATCCGGAACGGCGCCGACCATCCACAGGCCAGTGCGGCTCATCCTGCCCACCCCCGATCCCACCCGTGATCCGCTCTCGGTCGTTCTTGATCCGCTCTCGGTCCGTTCTCGATCCGCCCCGATTGTCAGACTCGCGTCCTACAGTGCGTGACATGGAGATCAAAGCATCGGCAGTACGTCTCGAGCCATGGTCCGAGGCCGACTTCGACCTGCTCCGCGCTGCGAACGCGCCGGAGCTGATGGATCACCTGGGCGGCCCCGAATCGGAGGAGCAGCTGGTCACGCGGCACCAGCGCTATGTGGAGCTGAGCGCCGACGGCACCGGCAGGGGCCGGATGTACCGGATCGTGCTGGAGGAGACCGGCGAGGCGGCGGGCACGGTCGGCTTCTGGGCGAAGACCTGGCAGGACGAGGAGGTGTACGAGACGGGCTGGACCGTCCTGCCCGGCTTCCAGGGCCGTGGGATCGCGACGGCGGCCACGCTCGCGGTGGCCGCGGAGGCGCGCACCGAGCACAGACACCGCCATCTCCACGCGTATCCGTCGACCGAGAACGGCCCGTCGAACGCGGTGTGCAGGAAGGCCGGCTTCGAGCTGATGGGCGAGGCCGACTTCGAGTACCCGCCGGGCCATCCGATTCGCTGCAACGACTGGCGGCTGGACCTGCGCGCCCAGGCCCGCTGAGGGCAACCTCACCGAAACCCGCTTGACGAGGATCGCCCTTCCACCGATATTTATCTGCGTGACGCAGCTTCTGTGCCACGTCATGCATATCCTCTCGTGTACCTCCGATCCTCAAGGACCACCTCCATGACCACCCTCGTCACCGGAGCCCGCGGCAAAGTCGGCTCCGCCCTCATCGCCTTCCTCCACCAGGCCGGAGCCCCCGTCCGGGCCGCGTCCGCCGCCCCCGAAAAGCTCGACGAACTCGACCTGCCCGCCGGAGTCGGCGCCGTGCGGTGCGCGCTCAACGACCCGGCGACCTTCCCCGCCGCGCTCTCCGCCGTGACCTCGGTGTTCCTGTACGCCGAGCCGTCCCACATCGACGCCTTCCTCGACGAGGCAGCCGCCGCCGGCGTCCAGCACATCGTGCTGCTCTCCTCCAGTTCCGTACGCGACCGGGACGCCGCCGACAACCCGATCGCCGCCTCCCACCTCGCCGTCGAACAGGCCCTGGCCGCCTCGCCCGTCGAGACCAGCGTTCTGCAGCCCGGGGCCTTCGCGAGCAACGCGCTCCAGTGGCGCTGGGCGCTCGAGTCCGCCGGGGTGATCGACCTTCCGTACCCCGGCAGTTACAGCGATCCGATCCACGAGCGGGACATCGCCGAGGCCGCGTTCGCGCTGTTCACTCAGGAGCGGCTGCGCGGCGCGACGTACCACCTGACCGGCCCCGAGTCGCTCACCTTCACCGAACAGATCGCCGTGCTCGAACGCGCCGTCGGCCGCACCGTCCCCTTCAACGCCGTGACCCGCGAGGCCTGGAAGGAGTCCATGGCCGGATACATGCCGGCCGCCTTCGCCGACGGTCTGCTCAACTACTGGGCCTCGACGGACGGTTCACCGACGCCTCTCACCCGTACCGTCGAGGAGCTGACCGGGCACCCGGCCCGTACCTTCGCCGAGTGGGCGGCCGAGAACGCGGATGCCTTCCGCGCCGCCCGATGACATGCTGGCCGCGTGAACGGACCGGAAATCCATCTCAGCGTCGCGCCTGAGCTGCGGCTCTTCGTATCCGCGGAGCGCCGTCAGGGGCGTACGACCGTGGTCACCGACGGATCGTCGACGCTCGGCCATGTCGTCGAGTCGCTCGGCGTCCCGCTCACCGAAGCGGGCCGGCTGCTCGTCGACGGCCGAGAGGTGGCCGTCTCTCACATCCCCCGCGCGGGTGAGAGCGTCGAGGTGTACGGCGTCGAGCGGCCTCAGGCGGTCCCCGGCGCTCCGCTGCGCTTTCTGCTCGACGTCCACCTCGGCACGCTGGCGCGCCGGCTTCGGCTCCTCGGCGTCGACGCGGCGTACGAGAACGAGGACATCGGCGACCCGGCGCTGGCGACGCTCTCCGCGAAGGAGCGGCGCGTACTCCTCTCGCGGGACCGCGGGCTGCTGCGGCGGCGAGAGATCTTTGCCGGGGCGTACATCTACAGCGACCGGCCGGACGACCAACTCCGCGACGTACTGGAGCGGTTCGCGCCCGTCCTCGCACCCTGGACCCGCTGCACGGCGTGCAACGGCCGGCTGACGGAGGCCGACAAGGACTCGGTCCAGGGCCGGCTGCATCACGGCACGCAGCGCTCGTACGACGTGTTCGCGCAGTGCACGGCCTGCGAGCGGGTGTACTGGCGGGGAGCGCACCACGCCCGCCTGGAGGCGATCGTCGAGGAGGCGCTGCGCGAGTTCGGCGGCGCGGCGGCCTAGGCCCTGCCCAGCCGGTTTCGCCGGGCAGGACACGACTGTTTCTACAGCTCCCCGCCGCGCAGCCGCTCGACCTGCGCGGCGCTCAGCTCCACGGTCCGCCGCATATGGGCGGTGAGCAGCGCGATCTCCTCGTCGCCGTACGCGTCGAACATGGCGTACCAGGAGCCGTTCAGCTTCTGCCACACCTCACCGAACTCCGCCATCCGCTCCGGCACGACCGTCACCAGCACCCGCCGCCGGTCCTCGGCGTCGCGCTCGCGCGTGACGTACCCGGCCCGCTCCAGCCGGTCGACGAGCCGCGTCGCGGACCCGGTGGTCAGCCCGGTCAGCTCGGCGACCCGCCCGGTGGTGACGGGCCCGGGCTCGAGTCCCAGCAGATTGAGGCACTGGAGGTCGGTGGGGTGGAGCCGCAGATGGTCGGCGAGGGCCTGGTTGAACAGGGCGTACGAGGCCATGTAGCGGCGCGAGGCGATGGACAGCTCGTCCATCAGCCGCTTGCGTCCGGCCGCTTTCTTCTGCGTCATGCAGAGATTGTACGGAGCAGAGCCGCTGCCCTTCGTGCCCGTTACGGCAGTTCGGCCGTCAGATAGCGCTGAACCGTCGGGGCCAGCCAGGCGACTACCTCTTCGCGGGACATGTCCACGGCGGGCGGGAAGCGCAGCACATAGCGAGCCAGCGCCATGCCGAGTATCTGCGAGGCGACGAGGGCGGCACGGCGAGGAGCCTCGGCGGGGTCGGGGCAGACGCCGAGGGCAATGGGCCCGAGCTGGGCCTTGAAGATCTCGCGGGCCCGGTCGGCGGCCGCGGCATTGGTGACGCTGGCGCGCAGCAGCGCGGTCAGCACCTCGTCCTGCTCCCACCGGTCGAGGAAGTGGGAGACAAGCACCGCACCTATGTGAGCGGTCGGCAGGGCGCCGACCTCCGGGATGCGCAGATCGAATTCGGAGGCGGCCGCGAACAGCCCCTCCTTGTTGCCGTAGTACCGCATGACCATCGACGGATCGATGTCGGCGTCGCGCGCGATGGCCCGGATGGTCGCGCGCTCATAGCCGTCGGCCGCGAAGCGCTCGCGCGCGGCTTCGAGGATCGCGGCCCTGGTCGCATCGGAGCGGCGCGGCGCGCCGGCGGTTTCCGTCATGCCAACAACTGTAGGCCAACAGGTGTTGACATCGCAAGCCGCTCCGCCCTACCGTTGCCAACAAGCGTTGACCAACAGATGTTGGCCAACAATCGTTGGCATTCAGGAGGCAGTCATGCGCGCCAACCCCGGAACCGATGTGATCGTCGTAGGTGCAGGCCCGACCGGCATGCTGCTCGCGGGCGATCTCGCCGCCACGGGCCTTTCGGTCACCGTGATCGAGCGCCGCCCGCACGAGTCCAGCAATATGACGCGGGCGTTCGGCGTGCACGCCCGCACGCTGGAGCTCCTGGACGCCAGAGGCCTGGCGGACGAGCTGGTCACGACAGGCACACTCATCACATCCCTCCGGCTGTTCCGGCGGCTCTCGCTGGATCTGACCCGGCTGCCCTCCCGCTTCCCGTATCTGCTGATCACCCCGCAGTACGAGGTGGAGCGACTGCTGGAGCGCCGCGCGCTCTCCACCGGTGTCACCTTCCGGTACGACACGGAGCTGACCGGCCTGAGCCAGACCACCGACTCGGTCACCGCCGAAATAGCGGACGCCGACGGAGCGCGAAGCACCCTCCACGCCCGCTATCTCGTCGGCGCCGACGGCGTGCGCAGCGCCGTGCGCACTTCGCTCGGTCTGCCCTTCCCAGGCCGGTCCGTCATCCGCTCCATCGTCCTCGCGGACGTCCGGCTCACGGAGGAGCCCGAGGGTCTGCTCACCGTCAACGGCGCCAACGACGCCTTCGCCTTCATCGCGCCCTTCGGCGACGGCTGGTACCGCGTCATGGGATGGAACCGCAAGCGCCAGGTCTCCGACCGCGAGCCTGTCGGGCTCGACGAGGTGCGCGAGATCGCCCGGCTCGCCCTCGGCACCGACCACGGCATGCACGACCCGCGCTGGATCTCCCGCTTCCACAGCGACGAGCGCCAGGTCCCGGCGTATCGCACCGGTCGCGTCTTCCTCGCCGGCGACGCGGCCCACGTCCACTCCCCCGCTGGCGGCCAGGGCATGAACACCGGCATGCAGGACGCGGCCAACCTCTCCTGGAAGCTCGCCTCGGTCGTCAAGGGCCAGGCCCTCGACCCCGAGGCCCTCCTCGACAGCTACCACGCGGAGCGTCACCCGGTCGGCGCGACGGTGCTGCGCGGCAGCGGCGGGATCGTCCGCCTCGCCATGGCCCACAACCCGCTTCAGCGCGCGGCCCGTTCGCTGATCTCCCGCTTCCTGAGCGCGGTCCGCCCGGCCGCTGCCAAGGCGATGGGCATGGTCTCCGGCATCGGCATCGCCTACGACGCACCGCGCGGCGCCCACCGCCTCACCGGCAGGCGGGCCCCGGATCTGCAACTCGCCGAGGGCCGGCTCTATGAACTGCTGCGCAAGGGCGAGTTCGTGCTGGTGGCTCCGGAGGGCGAGACACCTGCGGCTCCGGCCGCACCGGACAGCGCCGTCCACGCGCATTGGTCCACGAACCGTCGCGGCGCGCTCCTGGTCCGGCCCGACGGATACATCGCATGGGCGACAGACCAATGACCGCCTCCCCGTTCACCGGCCGCCTAGTCGAGGATGTGCCGCAGGTAGGCCTGTGGATCGGCGAGGTAGCGACGCCAGTGGTCGACGACTCCGAGCTCGCTCCAGCCGACCCGCCGCATGCCGTGCTCGCCGACCTCTACGATGTCCGCGCCTGGCAGAGCAGTGAGCAGCGGAGAGTGTGTGGCGCAGATGATCTGGCCGCCCGCCTTCACCAACTGGTCGACATGGCCGATCAGTTCGAGGCAGGACGAGAAGGAGAGCGCCGCCTCCGGCTCATCCATCACATAGAGCCCGGCGTGGCGGAACTTGCCGCGGAACGCCGCGAGAAAGCCCTCGCCATGGCTGACCGAATCGGGCGCGAACCCCTCACGGTCCAGCGCGTCGAGCGCCGTCTCGGCCCGCAGGAAGAAGCCCTTGCGCGCCGCCCAGCTGGTGGCCATCCGGCGTCCGCGCGGAGCGGCGTCGAACCGCATGAGCTCGCCGAGCAGCGACTTGCCGCGGGGCGAGGCGTACTTCCAGTCGTGCGAGCCGCCGTACGAGTCCAGGCCGAAGCCCTCCGCCAGCGCCTCGACCAGGGTCGACTTGCCCGAGCCGTTCTCGCCGACCAGAAAGGTCACCGGCGCGGTGAAGCGCAGCCCCTCGTCGAGCAGTTGCCGGACGCAGGGCACGGACCAGGGCCAGGCGGCCTCGTCGTAGGAGGCGAGGTGGGCGTACGCGCGTTCGACAATCACCCGCCCAGTGTCCCCGAAGCGCCCGCCCGCGCGCCGGCTTCGACAGCCGCCCGCTCAGAAGACGTACGCGTCTCCGGTCGCCGGCACCAGCACTTCGTGCTCGTTGTTGTCGGGGTTCCGGTCGGTCGCGCCGCCGTTCCAGTGCGTGCCGATCTTCACGATCACCTCGTCCGGCGCGCCCACGGTCCGCAGATCGAGTGCGATCGTGCGGCCGGGGCCGCCCGCCTTCATCGGCCCCGTCGCGCAGAGCACCACGTTCTCGGCGCCCCACAGACACCCTTCCGGCAGCACCTGAGCACCCGCCAGCGGCACGGAGAAGGACAGCTTCAAGGTCGCGTTCACAAGACTCGCCGGGCCATGACTCTCGGGCTCCAGCGAGACCCCGAGCCTCCCACCGGTCAGCGAGACATGACCGTGGTACGCCACATCCGCCTCCGGAGCGATCATCCGGGACGCACCCGCACTCGCTCCCAAACCGACCACCATCACCACTGCCGCCGACACCGCGAGCAGCACCTTGCGCATCAGACACATAAGCCGAAGATACCTTTTATGCCGGTTTGCACCTGAGAGGCCGTCAACCCCGGCGAGTCTCGGCCCCACGCCGTACCGGTACAGCGCCCATGGCACGCTGAGCCCATGCTCGTCGTCCGTTCCGCCGCACTCTTCGTCGTCGCCGCAGTCTTCGAGATCGGCGGAGCCTGGCTCGTCTGGCAGGGCTTCAAGGAGCACCGCGGCTGGATCTGGATCGGCGCGGGCGTCATTGCACTCGGCGCGTACGGCTTTGTGGCAACGCTCCAGCCGCAGGGCGAGTTCGGCCGGATCCTCGCGGCGTACGGCGGGGTCTTCGTGGCGGGCTCCATCGCATGGGGCATGGTCGCCGACGGCTACCGCCCGGACCGCTGGGACGTGATCGGGGCGCTCGTCTGCCTGGCGGGCATGGCGTTGATCATGTACGTACCGCGCAGCCGCTGACCGGCCGCTCCCTGCCCCCGCCTATCCTGGCCGCGTATCGATCACATGCGCGAGGAGTACGACATGACCGCCACTGGGACACCCGGCAACCCCGTCGCCGTCATCACCGGAGCCAGCAGCGGCATCGGCGCGGCCACCGCCCGCGGACTCGCCGCCGCCGGGTACCACGTCGTCCTCACCGCCCGCCGCAAGGACCGCATCGAAGCGCTCGCCGCCGAGCTCACGGGCGCGGGACACCGGGCCACGGCGTACGCCCTCGATGTCACCGACCGCCCGGCCGTCGACGCCTTCGCCGCGTCCCTCGACCGCTGCGACGTCCTCGTCAACAACGCCGGCGGCGCACTGGGCGCGGACGCCGTCGCCACCGGCGACCCCGCCGACTGGCGCACGATGTTCGAGGTCAATGTCATCGGCACCCTCAACACCACCCAGGCCCTCCTCCCCACCCTCACCGCCGGCGGCAACGGCACGGTCGTGGTCCTCTCCTCCACCGCGGGTCTCGCGACCTACGAGGGCGGCGGCGGCTATGTCGCCGCCAAGCACGGTGCCCATGTCCTCGCCGAAACGCTCCGTCTCGAAATCGTCGGCACACCGGTCCGGGTGATCGAGATCGCGCCGGGGATGGTCAAGACGGAGGAGTTCGCGACGACCCGCTTCCGCGGCGACACGGAGCGGGCGGAGAAGGTCTACGCGGGCGTGGCCGAGCCGCTGACCGCCTCGGACGTGGCCGACACCATCACCTGGGCGGTCACCCGGCCACCGCACGTCAACATAGACCTCCTGGTGGTCCGCCCCCGCGCCCAGGCATCCAACTCCAAGGTCCACCGCGAACTCTGATCCCCGGGCCGGGACCGGGCCGGGACCGGGCCGGGACCGGAGCCCCGGGTTCAGATCCCGACGCGGTCCAGTACCGGCAGGAACTGGTCGTAGAAGCCCACCTTGAGCTCGAGGGACCGCTGCTCCACTTCCTTGAAGCAGTCGGTCGAATCCTCGCGGGCCAGGAGTTCGGTCAACCGCGTGGCCAGACGATCGGAGTGCGTGGCGGACAGGAGGGACACGTTGGCGAGCGAGTGCGCCTTGGCGTCATGGACATGGTGCGGGTAGTAGAAGCGTGAGAGGTTCTCGCCGTCGCGCGTCAGCAACGGCGCCATCCGCTCCCACAGCTGCCCGTATTCGATGGAGACCAGGACCTCGCCCCAGAACCGCAGGATCGTCAGCAGCCGCAGATCGGCGTTGTCACGGCGGCCCGCGTCGGCGATCAGCTCAAAGCTGTCGTTGATCGCACTCATCGTCGCCGCCGTCGGCCTCGACTCGACGACGGCCCTCCTGGAGACGCCGAGCCGCAGCAGATCCTCCTTCATGTCCTCACGGTGCGAGGGTGTGTGCCCGAGGCTGTCCGGATACTCCTCGCGCAGGATGACCCGCGCGATCCGCAGCCCGGCCTCGTCACGCAGCAGGTCGATCGCCAGGTCGTAGGACGGGGTGAACGCGAGCGACAGAAAGCGCCGTTGAAGCAGGACCGCCGCGAAGTCGTCGTCCGAGAGCCGCCCGATGTTCGCCAGTACCGGATGCTCCTTGAACCGCTCGATGAGTTCGTCCTCGAACCTGTCCAGTTCCTGCATGACCGTTGCTTGCATGACCGTGATTCTCCAACTCTCCCCGGATCACAGGCGGATGGTGTCGACCGAGGTGCGCCAGTTGCGGAGATCCACATCGCCGCCGATGCTCCACAACGTGTCCAGCTCCCGCTGGACCTCCCTGCCCATCACGGTGTCGCCGCCGTCGATCTCGATCTGAGTGGAGTCGATGGCGAGCTGTCCGTGCAGGAACGAGCTGACCAGATAGTGCTCGTCGGCCTTGTACACGGCGACCGACGGCAGAGAGTTGTACACGCGCACCTGAAGCCGCGCCCGCCCCTCCTCCGGAACGCGCCGGAAGACGGATCCGAGGATGGACAGACACCGTTCGACACTAGCCTTCACGTCCTGCTCGAGGGCGGGATCCCGTACGGTGCGCAACGCCTCGTCGCGCAACCGGGCCACGGGCGACGACGGGTGCAGCAACAGGACGCGCACCTGCACCCGCCGGTCGGCGACGGCCTTCTCCAGCGCCTCCTCGAAGCGGTGAAGGTTGGGTATCCAGGTCTGCAGAATGGTCACTTCCCGGGTGGAGGTCTCCACGAACCTGGTGAACATCTCTTCGGGAAAGCGCCGGTGCACCTGCAGCACGCCGCCGTAGTGCTCCTGCTGGAGCTCGCGGGCGATGCGGTCGATGTCCAGCTTGGAGAGCTGCGTGTTGACATCGGCGTCGAGCCTGGACAACTGCGCGGTGACGTCGTCGAGGACTCTGAGGCGATCGAGCTCCATCAGGAGGAACAGGGTGACGGTGCTCAGGATGAGCAACGTGATCTTCGGAAGTGCGCCACCGGGAGCGAGCTTGTCGAGCCACCCGAAGAGATCCGCGATCAGAACCGCGATGCCGGCCGTGGCCATCAGCGCCAACGCGGCCCGCTCGACCCGGTAGCGAATGCCGCTCCCCATCCCGCAACTCCAGCCTCTGACTCGGCGTCACCGGCGACGACCGTACACCGGGGAACTGCCTGGAAGAGGTGAGTTGTTGGACGACGACCAATACGTGTCCCACGCCTCGCGCGAGCCACCAGAAACGTCGGCACGCGGCGCGCTATTGCTGGGCCCGGTGCTCCCCGCCGATGCCCTGACGGTCGGCCTCCTGCGCGATGGCACGGCGCGCCGGGTCGGTGAACTCCCGCTCGACCGACTCCTGCAGCAGCACCAACTCCGTTCGCACGGCCGGCAGATGTGCCGCCGGCAGGGTGTCTAGCAGGCCTTCGAGCAGTGCGCGGAGCCGTCGGCAGACCTGCATGGACGATGCTCCGTAGTCACGGATCTCGGAGACGGCGAGCTGAAGGTAGTTCTCCCAGTCACGCCCCCGCAGCACGAGCCGCGGCCGGCCATGGCCGTCGGCCAGCACATAGCGGCCGGGCAAGGGCGAGCCGCCGGTCACGTGCAGGAACGACTCGACGTGGTTGAGCACTTGCACCGCGGTCGTGGGGTCGTTCACCGCCGGGGAGAGTGCCCGGATGGCGATGTCGACGAGAATCCGCAGGGCGAAGGCGGGGTCCTGCTCGATGGTGCGCTCGGGCCCGAGGGCGACAAGACCCGTCACCCGATCCGGATCCGGCACAGATCTGCCGCCATGGACATCGGACGCCGATGTGCCGCCGTGGACCTCGACGAGGACGGCGCCGGGCGGTACGAAGTCCCCGATCAGATGGGGCACGACGAAGGTGCAGTCGTGGCGCGCCGCCTCAGCCACCAGCCCGGCGGCGTTGAATGCCTGGATGGCACCGCCGTGTTCGCAGTGAATACGCGCCACCGGGCCGCCGGACGGCACGGGCTTGTCCTGGCGTGGCGCGGCCCGACGGATCGCCAGTGCCCCGCGGGCAAAGACGTCCTCCCCCATGCGTCCGACGAGATCGGCGATGGCCACGGGCCTGAGGTTGTGCGTGAACCGGTTGAGATAGACGAGCAGGAGCAGCAGGCTGACGGCCACCGCCACGCCGGCCAGAGTGACTCCGAGGTCGGGGACGGAGTTCGCCTCGATGCTGCGCAGCAGGGAGAAGGCGAACGCGAACGTCCCGGTGAAGGTGGCCAGCACGGCCTTTTGCAGCCGGTCGCGGTACCACAGGCGCATATATCGCGGGGACAGTGTTCCGGTGGCTTGCTGGACGACGAGAACGCCAATGGTCACAACAAATCCGAGCAGCGCAACCATCGCCCCGACAATGGCACTGAGCACACCGCTCGCCGTGGTCGCCGAATAGCGCCAGCCGCTCGGCGGCCAGTCCGCGCCGTCCGCCGCAATGGCGCATTCGGCAAGAATGACGCCCAGCACGAGTCCGAACAGCGGCACGATCCACAGGCTTGACTTTGCGTACTGCCGCAGCCTGAATACGGACGCCCAGGACATCATGGCGCGCACGTACGAACCCCTTGACTCGAGGAAACCGGTGCTCGGCAGCGGGGCACAGGGCACCCTCCAGTTCCGGCTCGGAACGGCCTTGAATCCACGGTAAGGCCGTTCACGGAAGGGCGCAGCAGCAGGACGTGGCCACCCTGGCGGACGCCCGCCCACTCGGCAGGACCGAGCGTAATTCCGTGCTTAGGCTGGCCCCACGGCACTCGCCGAAAGAGGGTCATGATGGACGACTACCCGCTGATCGAGAACCACGGCCTGATCGGTGATCTGCAGACGGCGGCCCTGGTGAGCACGGACGGGACCATCGACTGGTTCTGCTGTCCGCGCTTCGATTCGCCCAGTGTGTTCGGCGCTCTGCTGGACCGGGAAAAAGGCGGGCACTTCACCGCCAGGCCGTCCGCCAAGACGTACACGACCAAGCAGTTGTATTTTCCCGACACCGCAATTCTGGTGACCCGCTTCATGACCGAGGCCGGCGCGGGCGAAGTCGTCGACTTCATGCCGGTGACCGGGACCACGGCAACCGACCGCCACTGCCTCGTACGCATGTTGCGCTGCGTGCGTGGCAGCATGGCATTCGAGGTGGACATCGCCCCGCGATTCGACTACGGCCGAAAGCCGCACGAGTTGCACATCACCGCGCACGGAGCGGTGTTTGCCTCCGAGGGACTGGAACTGGCCGTCCACCCCGTCCGTGAGCCGGAGGACGAGCGGCTGCTGAGCATGCTCTCGGGAGACCGGGACCTGCATTTCGAGCTGACCCTGCAAGCGGGCCAGCAGCGCGGTCTCATCATGGAGTCGTCGCCCGACGGGCCCCCGCGTGAAATCCGAGTCGCGGAATTCCAGCGGCTTTTCGAGGAAACAATCCACTTCTGGCGGTCGTGGCTCGGCCAGTCCCGTTACTCCGGCCGCTGGCGCGAGGCGGTGGAACGCTCGGCCGTGACACTGAAGCTGATGACGTACGCACCGAGCGGGGCCCTGGTCGCGGCTCCCACGGCGGGCCTGCCGGAGCAGCTGGGCGGCGAGCGCAACTGGGACTACCGGTTCACCTGGATCCGCGATGCCTCCTTCTCGGTGTATGCGCTGCTGGGCCTGGGCTTCAAGGAAGAGGCAACGGCGTTCATCGGCTGGTTGCGCGACCGGGTGAAGGAAGAGGCCCGCAACGACGCCGACAGCACGGGACCGCTGAACGTCATGTACCGGGTCGACGGCTCGTCCGACCTGGTGGAGGAGATCCTGGAGCACTGGGAGGGATACCGCGGTTCCGCCCCGGTGCGTATCGGCAACGGAGCCGCGAACCAGCTGCAACTGGACGTCTACGGCGAGGCGCTGGACAGCATCTACTTCGCCCACCGGCGTGGCATCCAGCTCGACAACAGGGGCTGGACCTCACTGCTCACACTCCTCGACTGGCTGGTCGACCACTGGGATCAGCCCGGCGAAGGCCTGTGGGAGACCCGCGGCGGTCGGCAGAACTTCACCTACGGCCGGGTGATGTCCTGGGTCGCCTTCGACCGCGCTCTGCGGCTCTCGTCGGCGAGCGGCCGTCCGGCACCCCGCGGGCGCTGGATGACCGAGCGGGACAGGATTTACGAACAGGTTCTGGCAAAGGGCTGGGATCGGGAGCGCAAGGCCTTCGTGCAGCACTACGGCAGCGATGTGCTCGACTCCTCGCTGCTGCGCATGCCGACCGTAGGTTTCATCACCCCTGACGATCCGATGTGGAAGTCGACTCTGGACGCGATGGACCGCGAGCTCGTGTCCGACAGCCTGGTCTACCGCTACAACCCCGAGGCGTCGCCCGACGGACTGCGCGGCTCCGAAGGGACCTTCTCCCTGTGCACGTTCATGTACGTCGACGCTCTGGCGCGGGCCGGGCGGACCGATCAGGCGCGACTCGTGCTGGAGAAGATGCTCACGTACGCCAACCACCTGGGCCTGTACTCCGAGGAAATCGACCTGACGGGACGGCAGCTGGGCAACTTCCCGCAGGCCTTCACTCACCTCGCGCTGATCGATGCGGCGATCACCCTGGACACGTACCTGACGCGGGAACGTGAGGCCGGCAAGTAGCCGAGCGGCCCTCGGGAGAGTTCCGCCTCACTGGCCTGACGTGCCTGACGTGCCGGACGTGTCAGACGCACCGGACGTGCCGGACCCCAGCAGTACGACCGTGTCGCCTTCCTGCGGGACGATCCGCTGCTTCTCGGTGACCGGCTCCAGCCTGCGGTTGGCCCGTACGACGAAGAGCGTGTCGTGCTCCGACGGGACTGGAGCGGAGGCGGGCTGAACCACGAAACGGGCTCCGCGCTCGTAGCGCGCGGCCAGGACGTGACGGACCAGCGATCCGCCGAAGAGAATGTCCCCGCCGGTGTAGGGGGCAACGACTCCGTGGCCTTCGTGCGGTGGTCCGACGCGGTAGACGGGGCCCTCGACGTTGTCCTGCATCATGACCGAGGCGAGCGCGTTGAAATCGTCGTCGTCGGTGGCCAGGAACACGGCCGTCACTCCCTCCAGCCGTGCCCCGGGGTTGGTGGCCGTGGCCAGCAGATCGCCCTTGGCCAGCTCGATCCCCGCACCCTTGATCCGCTGCCGCGCCTCCTCGAGCCCCGCCCACATCAGCACGTCGAGTCCGGCGGACCGCAGGGCCCTTCCCATCTCGATCACCCACGGCTCGCCGCCCACCAGGAGAATGCGGGTGCCTGCCGGTTCGACGACGCCCAGCCGTCGGGCCATGGGCGCAGCCGTCAGCGCGTACAGCAGGACGGTTCCCACGATCACCAGAAAGGTGACCGGAAGGATCCTGGCAGCTCCGTCCACCCCCTGGTCGACCAGGCTGGCCGCGAAGGCCGACGCCGTGGAGGCGGCGACGATGCCGCGCGGAGCCATCCACCCGATGAAGCCCCGCTCCCCGAAGGACAGGCCCGACCCTGAAGTGGCGGCGAAGGCTACGAGCGGGCGCACCAACAGGACAAGGATCGCGATGAGGCCGAGCGCGGGAAGAAGTACGGGCACCAGGGAGGCCGGAGTGACGGTGGAGGAGATGGAGATGAACAACAGCCCGATGATCAGCTGAACCAGCGTCTCGAAGAAGGGCCGGCGAGCGGGCATGTCGAATCCGCGGATGTTGGTGACGGCGAGTCCCGTGACAATCGCGGCGATGAGCCCCGTGTCGTCCCGGACGATGTCGCAGCCCGCCGACACGGCGATCACCGTGGCCAGTTGCGCCAGCGTGCCGAGCGTCTCACCGAGCCGCAGGGTACGCAGCGTCAGCCACAGCAACGCGGTTCCCACGGCTCCGCCGACCAGACCGACGGCCATGCTGATGGCGAACTGGCCCAGCTGGTATCCCCGGCCGATGTCGATTTGGTGCGTCGTGGCAATGGCGTGGAAGACGAGTGCTCCGAGGATGCCGCCGATCGGGTCGGTCAGCGTCCCCTCCCAGATCAGGATGCGTCGCACCTTGTCCTTCGGGCGCACAAATTCGAGCAGCGGACCTACGACTGTCGGCCCCGAGACGACGAGGATCACGCCGAGCATGCAGGCCACTCTGAGCGGCATGTCGAACATCGCCGGTGCCACCGCCGCGGTGACCAGGAACGTGACAAGGACACCGAGCAGCAGCAGCCTGCCCACGATCCAGCGCGTGTGACCGGTGAGCTTGCGCAGATTGAGCCCCAGACCGGCGTCGTAGAGAATCACCGCGACCGACATGGACACCAGCGCGGAGAACTCCTCTCCCACCAGCTTGTCCGGGTGGATCACATCCGTCAGCGCACCGGCGGCGAACCCGACCGGCAGCAGGAGGATCAGGGCCGGGACGCGCAGCTTGCTCGCCAGGATCTGCGAGGCGGTGGCGAGCACCACGGTCAGCCCGAGGCCGAGAAGGATCTCGTCGTCGGTCACAGCGGCTTCCCTTCAGCACCGTCACTGTCCGTACCGCCGCTTCGCAGGTCCGCGTCGGTGAGTTCCTCCAGTTCGCCGTGGGTGTCCAGCCAGTACAGAAAGGCGACGGCCGGCACGACGATGACCACGGCGACCAGCGTGACGAACGCCAGCCAGGTCAGCGTGGCGGGTGCGCCCGCGCCGTCGGCCACGGTCAGCGAGGTGGGGATGAGGTAGGGGCGCTGCGCCATGCCCCAGGCGATGATGGCGGACGCGACGACCCCGACGGCCGCGACGCGAGCCCAGTTGCCCGGCGTCCGCAGCAGCCACGCCGTCACGAGCGTCGCCACCCCGGCCAGGACGACGAAGAACAGCCCGAGGCCGTGGGTGAGTCCGTGCCACACATGAGGAGCGTCTTCATGCGTGACGAACATCGTGATCACGGCCAGCACGGCGAGCACGGCGAGACTGGCCAGCGCGCGTCCCCGGAAGTAGCCGACCAGATCGGGCGCTTCGAAGCGGCGGGCGTCCCCGGCGAGGAACACCGCGCCGAGGAAGGCGGTGGTCGCGATGGCGACCAGTCCGAACATGACGGAGGTGGGGCTGGACCAGGCGTCCGCCGAGGCCTCGGTACCGGGCGCCACACGGCCCGAGGCGACACCGCCGACGGCCGCGCCGAGAAAGAACGGCGTGACGAGCGAGGCCACGGCGAACACCGCACCGTAGAGCCGCCGGCCGACGAGCCGCCGGGCGGGCTTGCGGAAAGCGAAGCCGGCGCCGCGCAGGACCATGCCCACGGCGGCCAGCGCCAGCGGGAGCCACATCGCGGAGAACACGGTCTGGAACAGCGTCGGGAAGCCGGTCCACATGATGACGAAGATGAAGATCAGCCAGACGTTGTTGACCTCCCACACGGGAGCCATGGCGTGGTCGATGAGCCACCTGGGACGCTTCCCGCGTTCCGCGTTCCCGGCGGTCAGATCCCAGAAGCCGGCGCCGTAGTCGGTGCCGCCCGCGCAGGCGTACGCGGCCACTGCGAGCAGCAGCACCACGGCGATCAGGTCGGCGGTCACGGCCGTCCGTCCCCGGGCGGGGCGGCTCCGCCGCCGCGGGCGGCGGCGTCCCCGGCAGGGACAGGTGCCCGCGGCCCGTACGGGGTGTCCGTCTCCGGTGCCTCGCCCGGGCGTCCGGCGGCCCGCTGTTCGTCGGCGAGCCGCCAGCGGGTGCGCATCTTGAGCAGGACGGCGAGGAGCGAGCCGAAGATGAACACGTACACCACGATCACCACGCCCAGCATGATCCACAGGCTGGTGGAGCGGGTCGAGGTCACCGCCTCGGAGACCCGCATGTTCTGGTAGACGATCCAGGGCTGGCGTCCCACCTCGGTGGCGATCCAGCCGCATTCGACGGCCACCACCGAGGCGACGCCCGCGCAGGCCGCGCTGCCGTAGAACCACTTGGAAGCGGGAAGCCGGCGGTGCCGCAGCCAGACCAGGCCGTACCAGAGAGCGAGCAGCACCAGTACGGAGCCGATCACGACCATGAGGTCGAAGGCCCAGTGGGCGATGGTCGCCTGAGTGGCCGTGGGCCGTTCGTCCGCCGGGACGGAGGTCAGGCCCACCACCTTGGTGTTCGGGCTGAATCCGGCCAGGATCGAGTCGAGCAGCGGGACCTTGATGCCGCCCGAGACCGATCCGTCCGGGTGTAGTCGGCCGAACAGGTACTCCGGTACGCGGGTGTCGGTCTCCCAGACGATTTCCAGGGCCGCGAACTTCACCGGCTGCTTGTGGAACACGGAACGGGCGATGGAGTCGCCCAGCACGAACTGCACCGGCGTGGCTACCGCGGCGATGGTGAAGGGAACGGTGAAACCGAGCCGGTGGTAGTGGTCCCGTCGGCCGCGCAGCCAGCCCACGGCGTAGACACCGGCCACCACATAGCCCGCGGTCAGCAGCATCGCCACGACGAAGTGCCAGTACTGCGGCCCGAACATCGGAGTGAAGATCGCCTTCCAGATGTTCACGTCGACCGGATTGCCGTCGGAGTCGAGGGAGAACCCCTGCGGGGTGTTCATCCAGGAGTTGGCGGCCAGGATGCCGAACGCCCCGAGCAGCGCGGTCGCCGGGAGCGGCAGCGCGAGCAGGAAGTGCGTACGGGGCTTCAGCCGCCGCCATCCGTACAGATAGATGGCGATGAGCACGGCTTCGAGGAAGAACGCCCATGCCTCCACGCCGAATCCGATGCCGAAGACATCACCCCACCTGCCCATCAGGCCCGGCCAGAGCAGCCCGAACTCGAAGGAGAGCACCGTGCCGGTGACGACGCCGACCGCGAACTGCACCGCCATGACGGCCGACCAGCGCCGCGCCAGCAGCAGGGCGGTGGCGTCCTTGCGGCGCAGCCCGCGGTAGTGCATCACCAGGGTGATGAAGGGCAGCGCCACGCCCAGGGGCACCAGGATGATGTGGGAGGCCAGGGTGAAGGCCATCAGCTCCCGGGCCGGCAGCAGTTGGTCCGGGGCGTCCGCCAGCAGACGGAGCGAGGTGTGCATAGACGCCTTCACTGTTCAGGACGTACAGGAGAAGGTCAGCCGCCGGTGGCGAAGCCCGGGAAGAGGGTCATGCCGCCGTCGACGTAGAGCGTGGTCCCCACCACGTAGTCCATGAGGTCGGAAGCGAGTGCGACAACGGCGTGGGAGATGTCCTTGGGGTCGCCGATCCGGCCGTACGGGATCAGCCTCAGCAAGTCCTGCAACGCCTCGGGCGTCTCCCAGGCATCGCGGTTGATCGGCGTCCGGATGGCTCCGGGGGCGACCGCGTTCACTCGGATCTTGTGCGGTGCGAGCTCCTGGGCCAGGGTCGCCATCATCATCCGCACGCCGCCCTTGGACGAGGCGTAGTTGACGTGGCCGGACCAAGGGATGAGCTGGTGAACCGAACTCATGCAGACGATCTTCCCGGCCGAGGAGGACACCTCGGGTACGACCCCACGGCGGCGGAACTCCTTGGTCGCCTCCCTGGCGCACAGGAACTGGCCGGTGAGGTTGACGTCGATGACCTTCTGCCACTGGGCGAGGGTCATCTCGGTGAGCGGGGCGTCGCGTTGCAGACCCGCGTTGGCGACCAGGATGTCGATCGTGCCGAATTCCTGGACCATCCGGTCCATCATGGCGACGACCTGGTCCTCCTGGGACACGTCCGCCTCGTAGGCCGCAGCGCGCACTCCGAACGAGGTGATCTCCTCGACCACCTTCTCGGCTTCCTCGCGGCCGGCCACGTAGTTGACGACCACATCGGCGCCCGCCCGGCCGAGACCGATGGCCGTGGCCTTGCCGATTCCGGAGTTGGCGCCGGTGACCAGTGCCTTCTGGCCCTTCAGCAGTTGTGTCGGAATCACGCCGTGTGGTGCGCCCGATGCGGAATCCACGGTGTCCTGCCTCCTCGCTGCGCGGCCCCGGTCCGCCCGGCCGCAGCCGGCCGGACCCGGGCGTCACGCAACCACCGGCCGCGGCCGGTGGCAGGCAGGCGAGCCGCTGTTGGGCCATTGGGCGGGCGTACTTCGCCCGGTCGGCCCAGCGGTCAGTTCAGTCGGGCGAGGATGTGGTCGCCGACCCGCAGAGCGTTGGCCATGGCCGTCAGAGACGGGTTGACCGCGCCGATGCTCGGAAAGAAGCTCGTGTCGACGACGTAGAGGTTGTCGAGGTCGTGGGCCTTGCAGTTGACGTCCAGGGCGGAGGCGGCCGGGTCGGTGCCGAACCGTGCGGTGCCCGCCTGGTGCGCGGTGGCGCCGATCGGCATGCCCTTGTGGAGATAGATGCTGTGGGACAGCATCCGGTGCTCGTGCATGCCCAAATGACCGAGCATGCCCTGGAGTTTGTGCCTCAGCCGCTTCAGACCTTCGACGTTGCTCGTCTCGTCGAGGGCGAGGTGGATACCGCCGTCGCCGTCCAGCGTGACCCGGTTTTCCGGCAGCGGGAGGTCTTCACCGCACAGCCAGAAGTCCACCGCGTGATGCGCCAGCACCTCGAACGGCATGTCCGGAGAGACCGCTCCGGCCCAGCGCGGGGCTTCGCCGTGGATCTGCTCGGCGTCCGACTTGCCCAGCATCTGGATGCCGCCCAGCGGGAACTCCCAGTCGTCCGCGCCGAGGTACCAGTCGTGCAGAGCGAGGGTCTTCTGAAACTGGGTGTCGTTGGGTTCCTTCGAAATGGCCATCAGGGCCAGGTTGTTGTGCCGCATGTAGTGGCGGCCCACCACGTCGGAGCTGTTCGCAAGGCCTCGGGGGTGCTGGTCGTTCGCCGAGGCCAGCAGCAGGGCGGCGGAGTTGACCGCGCCGCACGAGACGACCACGACGTCCGCCGCGAACCGGACCTCCGAGCCGTCGGCGAGCCGGGTGACCACCGCGTTGACGCTGCGCCCGGTCGCGTCGGTCTCCAGCCGGACCACATGGGCGTTGGTGATCATCTCGACGTTGGGGTGCTGGAGGGCGGGTTCCACGCAGATCACCTGGGCGTCGGACTTGCCGCGCACCAGACAGGGGAAGCCGTCCACCCGGTTGCAGCGGATGCAGACGCTGGAGTGGGTGGCCCGCCCGTTGCCGTCCTGGCTGAGGTTGACGCCGATCGGCAGATGGAAGGGGTGCAGACCGTGCTTGGTCAGATCGTCGCTCAACTGCTGGATGCGCGGCTCGTGTTCGACGGGCGGGAAGGCGTACTGCGCGCTCGCCGGACCTTCGCCGGGGTCCTCGCCGTGCCGTCCGTGCACGAGATAGAGGTGCTCGGCCTGGGTGTAGTACGGCTCCAGTTCCTCGTACTGGATCGGCCAGGCGGGCGAGAGTCCGCCGTGGTGACGGATTTCGCCGAAGTCCTCGGGCCGCAGCCGGAAGAGGGCGGCGCCGTAGAACTTGGTGTTTCCGCCGACGTAGTAGTTGACCTCGGGCGGGAACTCGTTGCCGTGTTTGTCGAACCAGAACTCCGGGGCCCGGTACTTGCCCTTCACGAACACGGCGGTGGAGTCCCAGTTGTCCCGTTCACGCGGCAGGTAGTCGCCGCGTTCGAGCAGGAGTACCCGTTTGCCGGAGGGGGCGAGCCGGTGGGCGAGGGTGCCGCCGCCGGCGCCGGTACCGATGATGATGACGTCGTAGTGGGAGGTGTCGCCCACAACGACCACCGTCCTTGCGCTCACGGCCCTGACTGGCCCCAGGACCTGTCACTCCGCGCCGCGGAGACCATGCCTTCCCACCCATTCGAACGTATCCGCCCTCCCGGTGAACGGCGACCGGACAGCCCTCAGGGCCCCGCTCACAGCACGGCGATCGGGTTCACGGGAGAGCCCGTGGCGCCTGGCAGCCGCAGCGGGGCGACCACGCACAGAAAACTCCAGCGGCCCGCCTGTTCGCAGACCGGGGCCAGCTCCTCGAACTGCAGGTAGTCCATCAGATGCACTCCCATGGCGTGCATGGCCAGTACATGTACGGGGAACGCGATGTCCGCCACCGCGCTGGGGGCGGTGTCGTTGTTGCCGTCCGAGCCGAGGACCGCGATCTGCCGCTCGGCGAGGAACCCCAGCGCCGTCGGATGAAGGCCCGCCCGAGCCTGCGCCGTGTTCCACGCGCCGAGTTCGCCACGCCGGCGGCGGTGACCCACGCGGACGAGCAGCAGGTCCCCCGGTCCGGCCCGGACCCCTTGGGCGGCCTCCGCCGCGGTCAGGTCGCCGGCCGTCACATGGTCGCCGGGCTCCAGCCAGGGCACGCCGCGCAGCCGCGGGATGTCCAGCAGCACGCCTCGGCCGACGATGCCGTCCCGGACCACGTCCAGGGAGAGCGAACGGGCGCCCTCGGGCGTCACACTGCTCGCCGGCACCCCGTTGAACAGCTCGCCGTCGAACAGCACATGGCAGAGCGCGTCGAGATGGCTGTCCGCGTCCCCGTGCACGTTCATGGCGATCCGGTCGAGGGCGAAGTGCAGTCCGTCCGCCTCGATGTCACCGGCGGCGGGTCCGGTCATCCAGTGGTGCGCGGGCTCGGGGTTGTCCGGGCCGGGCCGGGTCTCGACCGGCGCGGCCAGGGACACGGTGTGCCCGAGCCGGACCTCGGCGGCGGCTGCCGCGACCCGCTCGGGCGTCAGGTGGCCGAGCGCTCCGGGCCGGTCGCCGGGCCCGGTCCTGGCCCCGTCGCGCAGTCGCCCGTACAGCGCCCGGAAGTCCTCCGTGGTCATCCGCTGCGTCTCCGACGGAGGCGGAGGGGAGGTCATGCGGAGCCCCACGGGCTGAGGCCCCACCGCAGCACATGGCCGGCGCCCGGCTCCAGGACGGCGAGATCGGTGCCGCTGCGGAAGGCGTCCGCCGGACAGGACATGGCTTCCACCGCGACACCTCGGCGCCGCCGCTCGGGCTCGGCCAGTGTGTCGCCCGTGTACACCTGCACATACCGGGTGCCTTCGCCGAGCCACAGATCGGTGCCGCGCAGCCCCGAGGGATGTGCCAGCCGTACGACGGCCCGGCCCGCGTAGTCGCGGTCGAGTCCGGTGAAGGCGGTGTCCAGTTGCAGATCGCCTATGGGGCGGGCGGTGCGGAAGTC
This sequence comes from Streptomyces sp. NPDC020681, assembly GCF_044334895.1. Taxonomy (NCBI): domain Bacteria; kingdom Bacillati; phylum Actinomycetota; class Actinomycetes; order Kitasatosporales; family Streptomycetaceae; genus Streptomyces; species Streptomyces sp. NPDC020681. The sequence continues at coordinate 581,912 of NZ_JBIRTX010000005.1, forward strand.
GTACGCCGTGCCGTCGACGGGCTCCTGCCCGGCCGGCCGGCCCTCGTCGTCGGTGAGCAGCCGGTACCGGGCGGGCACGGTCAGCAGCGCCGTGTCGACCAGGCCGGTGCCGACGGTCAGATACGGGTGCTGGCCCACTCCGTACGGTGCCCGAGTGGTCCCCGTGTTGGTGGCGGAGACGACGACTTCCAGCCCTTCGGGTCCCAGCCGGTACTCGGTGCGGACCTCCAGCAGGAAGGGATAGCCCGGCTGCGGAAAGAGCGTGGTGCCCACCCTCACCGCGTCGTCGCCGCAGGCGAGCAGCCGCCACGGCGTCCAGCGGAGCAGACCGTGGATCGCGTTGTGCTTCGCCGGTCCGGTCAGCGGCAGTTGCAGGTCCCTGCCGTCGAACCGGTAGCGGCCGCCGCCCACCCGGTTGGGCCAGGGGACGAGCAACTGCCCCCGCCCGCCGGTGATGGGCGAGTCTGCCGCGAATCCGTCCAGCAGCGGCCGGCCGTCCACCTCGTAGTGGCGCAGGGCCCCACCCAGCTGGACCACGACAGCCCGCTGCCCGCCGTGGCGCAGCTGCCACTGCTCTCCTGTCGGGCCGGCGGTCATGCGCGTCTCCTCGGGCGGTACGTGGTGGACGGCGGCCCCGGAGGCGGTCTCCGTACGAAGCAGCGACAGCACCGCCGCGACGACGGCCTCCGGCGGCTGGTCGATCTCCACCACCAGCGGATGTTCGTCGGGCTCCGGCTCCTGGAGCTCCGCGAACTGGCTGTCCAGCAGGCCGGCCGGGAAGAAGTGGCCGCGCCGCGCGGCCAGTCGGGAGTGGATCAGCTCGCGCGAACCGTGCAGGTACACCAGGCGCACTCCGGGCCGTCCGCCCAGGAGCTGGTCGCGGTAGGCGCGCTTGAGCGCGGAACAGGTGACGACGGCCGGCTGACGGGCCGCGATCTCACGGTCCATCCAGACGCCGATGGCGTCCAGCCACGGGCCGCGGTCGGTGTCCGTGAGGGGCTGACCGGCGGCCATCTTGGCGCGGTTGGCCTCGGAGTGGAACTCGTCCGCGTCCCGGTGCGGCCAGCCGAGCCGCTCCGCGAGGAGCTCCGCCACCGTGGTCTTGCCCGATCCCGAGACACCGACGACGAGGACCAGGGCCGTGGGCCGCGCGGCGGGCGCGTCACGAGCCGGAGCCGCCGACGACGACCCGGACGTCAGCGCTCCTTGGGACCGGGTGCCGCGCACAGCGCCCAGATGACGAGGCCGTCGATCGCGATGAGCACGATCGCCCAGAACGGCGTGTAGGGCAGCCACATGAAGTTCGCGATCATGCTCAGACCGACCAGCACCACGCCGATGACTCTCGCCCAGGTGGCGCCTCTGAACAGGGCGAGCCCGGTGAGAACGATCACGGCGCCGAGGATGAGATGGATCCAGCCCCATCCGGTGAGGTCGAACTTGTAGACGTAGTTGCGCGTGGTGACGAACACGTCGTCGTTGGCGATGGCGGCGATGCCCGCGAACAGCGTCATCAGCCCGCCGAAGACCATCAGTACGCCGGCGAACACCAGCCAGCCGCTGCCGATCGTGAAGCCGCTCTTCGCCGGACCGGGGGCAGCCTCGCCGGAGCGGGCTCCGCTCACATGACTCGTCATGACACGCTCCTTCGTGTCGTACGGCCGGTCCGCCGGACGTTCCCGCACGGCTGACCGGATACCTCCAATCTCGACCCAAGATCCCGGCCGCGCACGTCGGCGGCCGGCTCGTGCCTGGCAGGTCTGTCCGATCGGAGAAGGGGTGCGGAGGGCGGCGCGGAAGGCCGGTGCGGAAGGTCCGGCGCGGAGGTCCGGTGCGGCCACCAGAGCCGCCGCGCCTGGTCACGCTCGTGATCCGCTGCGTGTACTCCGCGTACTGGCCCCGGACAGCGCCTGGTGAGTACGAACCGGAGCTCGGCACGGAACTCGCCCAGGTCAGGAACGGGCAGGACGCCGATGCGGGGCCCGGCGGCGGCGATGATCAGATCCTGCTTGGTGAGCCATCGCCGGTAGCTGGCGGGCTTGCTCACGCCGGCCCGCGCCGCAGCGGCCGCGGCTGCGTATCCACCATGCACAGAGCGTACGACCCGCGCCCACCGGCTTGTCGCCGAGACAGCGGCCCGGCGCCGATGTGCGCCCGCCCACAGCGGACCGCAACCTGGGAGGAGGCCCTGACCGCAGGCGCAACGCGCAAGCGGCCGCCTTGACGACGGAAACCGGAGGCGACCCGTCCTATGGCGTCGGACGACCCGCTGCTGGTGGTGGACACGTCAGGAGTCGTGCTCGAGTGGAGTCGGGCGGCTCGTGCCCTGTTCGGCCTCAGCGCGTCCGAGGTGGTGGGACGTCCGGTCGCCTCGTTGACCACCGCCGCAGGGGTGCCCGCCGACGGGATCGCCGCCACGCCGCTCGACCGTGCGATGGCGGAGGGGCTGCTGCTGCGGCCCGTGTCCCGTGAGGACGGGTCCGGCGCGTGGGCTGTGTATCGGGCGGCACCGGACGAGAGTGCCGACGCGATCAACAAGGCCCTGTTGAAAGCTCTGTTCTCGCTCTCTCCCATCGGGATGCAGGTGCTGGATCACGACTTGAGAATCCTGCGGGTGAACTCGGCGGCCGGCGGAATGAGCGGGGCCACGTACGAGGGCCTCATCGGGCGCCGCCTGCGTGAGGCGATCCAGCTGACCGCCCCGGACGCCACCGAGGCCATGGTGCGGGACGTGCTCGCCACCAGCGAGCCCGCGATCGACCGCATCGTGGGCGCCCACCCGCCCAGCGACCCGGATCGGGAACATCTGTACTCCGTCTCGGTGCTGCCGCTCCACGACACCGACGGACGGGTGCTCGCTGCCGCGTCCGCCGTGGTCGATGTCACCGAACGCGAGCAGGCTCTGGCGCGAACGCGAATCCTGACCGCGGTACGTGAAGAAGTGGGCCACACGCTGGAGATGGACACCACGTGCGCGGAGTTGGTCCACGTCCTGGTGCCTGCCTTCGCGGACGATGCCGAAGTCGACCTGCTGGACCCGGTGATCCGCGGTGCGGAGCCGCCGTCGGCACCAGTCGCGCCCGATGTACCGCTACGGCGTATGGCGTTCGCCTCCGCGGACCGCTCGCGGGTCTCCTTTGCCGCGGCCACCGGGCCGTTCCGTTTCCCGGCGGCCTGGATGCAGTCGCTCAACGACCTGCGGCCCCACCTGGTCGCCCATAGTCCGGACGAACCCTCCCACCCGGGCTCTTCACCGGGCCGCGCACCCGGCACCCATTCCGCCATCGTCGCCCCGTTGACCTTGCGCGGCCGGGTGCTGGGCACGATGAGCCTCTACCGCTCTCCCGGCCGTGCCGTGTTCGAGCAGGAGGACCTCGACCTCGCGCTGGACCTGGCCGCCTGGATCGCCCTCCACATCGACAACGCCCGGCGCTACACCCGTGAGCACACCATCGCGCTGACGCTGCACCGCCATCTCCTGCCGCAACTGCCGCTGGCCCGGACGGGCATGGACACATCGCACTTTCACCCGCCGATGGGAGCCAGCGGTGGTTGGTTCGACGTCATTCCGCTGTCCGGCGCGCGGGTGGCACTCACGGTCGGCCGTGTCTCCGGAGGAGACATCCACGCGACCACGGCCATGGGACAGGTGAGGACGGCCATCCACACCTTGTCCTCCCTCGATCTCGAATGCGGCGAACTCATGGCCCGGCTCAACGACACCGTGACCCTCCTCGCCGCCGAACGGGCCGCCCCCGATGCCGGGGACCCGTTGCCGAGAAAGGGCCTGACCGTAGGTTGCGCATACGGCATCTACGACCCCCTCACCCTCAACTGCACCATCTCCACCGCCGGGCATCCGCCACCGGTACTGGCACACCCCGACGGAACCACGGAAATCCCCGACCTTCCCCAAGCACCACCTCTCGGCGCCGACAGCGACGGCGCGGTGTTCGCGGCCACGCGCCTCGATCTGGACGAAGGAAGCGTCATCGGGCTCTACACCGACGTGTTCCTCCCCGCGGACGACACCGAAGCCGCGGCCTGCCGGGACGAGCTGCGACAGATCCTCGCGGACACCGGACGCTCACTGGACGCCATGCGCGACGAGGCCGTCCGCACAGCCGCGCCCGAGGAACCCGACGTCGACGCGATCCTGCTCCTCGTCCGCGCGCACACGATCGACACGGACCGGGTCGCCACATGGGACTTGCCGCTGGATCCCGCCGCCGTGGCCACTGCACGCGCCCGGACCCGTCGGCTACTGGCCGAATGGGGCCTCGACGAGCTCGCGTTCGCCACCGAACTCATCGTGAGCGAACTGACCACCAACGCGGTCCACTACGGCACTCCTCCTCTCAAGCTTCGCCTCATCCACGGCCACAACCTCACATGCGAAGTCAGCGACTCGAACCCCGCCGCCCCGCATCTGCGCCATGCAAAGGCCAGTGACGAGGGTGGCCGCGGTCTGTTCATCTGCGCCCAACTGGCCCGGCGTTGGGGCGTCCGCTTCACGAACGAGGGCAAGACCATCTGGACGGAGCAGGAGCTGCCCCCGCCCAGGAATTGAACCGTCGGCACCAGGTCCCGGGCTGCCTCGCCGAGGTCCTCCCGGGCCGGATCGGAGACAACCATGAAGGACCTCAAGTTTGAGCAGAAGCGCACGCTGTCACGCCTCGAGGCGGCAGACCAGCTCGCGGCGCTGGCGGCCGCACTGAGGCACGGCGGCGATGCCGAACTGGAACTCGGCCCCGGGAGGCTGAGCCTGCGGGTCCCCGACGACCTCCGCAGCGAGATAGAGGTCGAGGTCGGTGACGGAGAGATCGAGCTGGAGATCGAGTTCAAGTGGCCGACCGCACAGACGCGGTCAGCGCCGTCGCAGGCGTCGGCAGGCACGGAGTAGGCCCGGCGACACAAAGCCGACCGATGCGAAGACGACCGGCGCGAGACGCGAGACGCGAACCAGTCGGCACGGGAGCGCGTGCCGACGCCGAGGAACCCCAGCCGCTCTGCCAGGCCTATGCCCCATGCCTGGAGACGGGCGGCGAGGTGCCTGTGAAGATTGTCAGCGGGGACCGGTCGTTGGCGTCGTTGCCGTTGCCCTCGTCGAAGCCGTATCTGTGCACAGAGGCACTGGCCTCCGCGATCGGACGGGCGACCCGCATCCGGAAGCCGAAGAACAGGCTGTGGCCAGGACGCAGGAGACGGCCGTCGTTCTCGCATTCGTACAGCACAATCTCGTTCGTCATCTCGCGCCGACACCGCTTGTCGGCGAGCAGTACGTCGACCCCTTCGGGGATCTGCACGGTCAGGCGCTCCACGCGTCCCTCGTACGTCGGGGCCGGGCCGGCATTGCGTATGCCGACCTTCACATCGAACGGCTTGCCGACGTCCGCGCCGCGTACGGTCGCGCCGACCGCGGCGACATCGGGTTCACCCGTCACGGAGGGGCTCTTGATGTCCACCTTGATGCTCTGGCCCGACCCGTCCTGCAAGTTGACCAGTGACCGGATACTGCCCGTCGCGGGTCGCGACACCAATCTCAGGACGCCCCCGGTGCCACGCCTTTCCTCGTACCCGGAGCGTTCCTGGCTGTCCCACACCTCCTTCAAGCCGACATGCACCTCGGACTTCGCATGCTCTGCCACAGCCCGGACCTTCAGCGGAGCGCTCAGGCCGTATGCCTTTCCCGGCTCCATCGGCGTGTCGAACTCGCAGTATGCGGACGAGTATTCGAGCCGCCCGGAACCCGCCTTCTGCTCTTGGCCATAGCGGCAGTTGGTGTAGTTACCGCCCAGCAGCTCCAGGCCTTCGCCACCCGTCATGGCCTTGAGCTCGACGCTGAGCGCGACGCCGGATCGGCCCGTGGTGCGGGTGCCTCGCTTGGCGGCGACGCCGCCCTTGGCGCGGGTGCCGATGTTGCGGACTTCCACGGGCAGCGCGTACGTCCCGCCCGGGGACACCTTCACCGTGGCAGGCATGGGGGCGTGGAACAGAGCGCCCTCGGCGATCACGTTCAGCCGGGTCTGGAGGTGACTGGCCGGTGAGACGATGGCCTTTCCGGCCCTCACGGTGTACCTGATGACGGCCGAGCTACCAGGTGCGATGCCCTCCTTGGGCCGCAGCTCGATCAGGAAGTCCGTTGGCGCCAGGGTGCTGCTTTCGTGAAAGTTGAGGCTGACGGGGCACGTGGCGCCCGAACCGGACACCGAGCAGTCTTCGTAGAAACGGAAGTCGGCCACGTCCTTGGCATCCGTCGTGTCAATGACGACTTCCGCGTCGTCCTGCGCCACGCTGGGGTCGAAACGCAGTGCCAGAGTTTTGTAATGATCGTCCGGTACGGGACCGACGAGAGCCGCGATTCCGTAGGACTCAGGCACGTCCACAGTGACCACCCCCGACGGCCCTTTTTCCTCTTCATGGGTCGTTGACCGACACCCTCCAAGCGCCAGGACCACGACAACGCCCAGGGCGGCGCCGACCGCACGCATGATGAATCCGTGCCTCATCCCTGGGGCCATCCTTCCGGCGGGGAACAGGAACCACCGCGGACGGCCTGTCGCTCGTCCGCGACCATTGGACATCCCAGGCGGCCCGGAGGTTGTAGCGGTGTCCGTCCCGCCGGGACGGCGACGGCGAGTGGCCCGGTTGCCGATCAGTCGTCGAACCAGACGACCAGTCGCACATGGTCGTCGCCGTGCTGCGCCGCGAGCGTTTCCATCGCGTCCCAGACCGGCTTCCACTCGCCGTCCTCCCGAACGGCGTCCCGGCGGCGGAGCGTCTCGGACCTGTAGAGCGTGTCGCCGATGAGCCATTCCGTCCCCTCGGGCCAGGTCGGCCGCGGGTCGGACGGCTGGCGCGGCGAGTTGAGCGCCTGCGCGAACCTCGGGTCCCAGCCGGATTTCCCGACGAATCTGAGCCCGTCAGGGGACTGCCGGTACTCGTGGATGCGGCTGTCCGGCCGTTCCGCCGGCTCGTCCCAGTCCACCGCCTTCAGCTCGGCCCAGGTGATCCAGGTCGTGCCGTACGCCTGGTCCGGCCAGGGAGCGAGCCGGTCCAGTTCGGCCCGGACCTCCTCCGACGCGTCGACCGGCCTGCCACGCTCAGCGGCCAACGGCCGGAAGTTGGCGAAGTTGCGCACCCCGAAGAGGCAGCCGAACGCGTCATAGTTCCGGATGTCGTTGAGGTCGTACAGGTCGACGGCAGCCCGCCAGACGACCTCTCGCTCTCCCTCAACCGCACGCCCCGCCCTGAACTCAACGAACCCGCTGATGTCCGTACCCATCCCAAGACCCCCTGCCGGTGAACCGCTCCACACGACCTCCACCGGAAGCCGCACGCCGACCGCCGCGCCGTTCGCCCCCTGCTGCCCCTGATGGACGCAGGCGACGAAGGCGGCGGGTACTACGCGCCGACTCGGGCGTACGGCAGGAGCGCCATCTCCCGGGCGTTCTTGATCGCAGCGGCGATCTGCCGCTGTTGCTGCGCGGTGACGCGAGTGACGCGCCGACTGCGGATCTTCCCGCGGTCGGAGATGAACTTCCGCAGCAGGTCGGTGTCCTTGTAGTCGATGTACGTGACACCGGCCGCGTCAAGGGGGTTGGGGCGGGGTTTGAGCGGCTTGCGGGGGTCGTGACGGCGGGCCATGAGTGCTCCTGCTTCGGTGCTGAATTCGGACGGGTGCTTGGTGCCGGGCTGGAGTTATGAGACGGGGGCGAGAAGGGAGTCGAACGCGGGCGGCAGGTGCTTCCACGCCTCGGGGCCTGCGGCGTACTCGTCGTCGGTGAGCAGGCAGGACTCGAGGAGCTGTGCCAGGCCCTCGCGGTCGAGGCCGGGAGAGGTGAAGACAAGGTGCTGGCAGCAGTCACCGTGCTCGGGGTGCCAGTCCAGTGCCGCAGCGGCCCGGCGTATCGGGGTCACCATGTCCCAGGCGGCGTCCGGCAGGGAGGCCAGCCACGGGCCGGCGTTCTCCACGCACAGCGCGCCACCGGCGGCGTCCCAGGCGAGCAGGGTGTCGGGGCGGTCGGCGAGCCAGAACCGGCCGCGGCTGCGGGCGGCGGCGCAGCAGAGGTCTTCCAGTGCCTGGTAGAGGCGTTCGGGGTGGAAGGGGCGGCGGCGGTGCCAGACGAGGGTGGCGACCCCGGCTTCTTCTGCTTCCTGGGGCAGCAGGGCGCAGGCCGGATGTTGGGCGGCAGCGGCCGCTTCCACATCGAAGCCGGCGAAGGCCAGTTGGGCGAGTTCACCGGATCGGGCGGGCACCTGTCGGGCGGTCGGGTGGAGCTGGGCAAGCAGTGCGCGGTCCTCGTCGTCCGCGTCTTCGCTGTCGACGAGTGCGAGCACGGGCGCGTACTCCAGCTGACGGGCCCAGGTGTCGCCGACCGTGCGCTGGTCGGTGGCGGCAGCGGCGAGTCCGATTTCAGCCAGGTCGTCGCCGTTGGCGAGGTAGGGCAGTACGAGCGCGGGGTCGACGGCGGTCATCACATTGGTGAGTTCGAGGACGTCTCCGCCGTGCGCGACGACGACCTCCGCCATCGCCTTGGGTTCGACGGAGTCCCACAGCTCGACGATCGCGAGCCGGGTCAGACCGTCGGCGGCCAGGCGCTCCAGCTCGGGGACCAGGTCTTCGCGCAGCGCGCAGCAGGCGCAGTCGTTGACGAGCGGTGCATCGCCGTACGACAACTCGCCCCTCGCGTCGCGCACCAGGCGCCGCAGGGTGCCTTCGGCCGCTGTGGCCAGATCGTGGTGGAGGACGACGCTGCCGGGGACGGTCCGCAGGAGGCGTTCCACGACTTGCTTGCGCGCGTCGGAGTGGAGCCCGCCGACGATCACGACGGGCAACCGGGGCGTGTCCGGCATCAGTTCGCCTCGCGACGGCCGTAGCGGCGCTCAAATCGCTCGACGCGGCCGGCGGTGTCCAGGACGCGAGCCGTGCCGGTGTAGAAGGGATGGCTCACGTTCGAGATCTCGACGTCGACGACGGGGTACGTGTTGCCGTCCTCCCACTCGATCGTCTTGCCGCTGGTCATGGTGGAGCGGGTGAGGAAGGCGGAGCCGGCGGCCTTGTCGCGGAAGACGACGGGGCCGTACGGAGGGTGGATTCCGGGCTTCATGACGGTGTCCTTCGGGGCAGGGTCGGGGCAGGGCAGTGGGGTCAGCGTTCTTCGCGGAAGTCGACGTGCTTGCGTGCGATCGGGTCGAACTTGCGCAGGACCATGCGGTCGGGATCGTTCCGCCGGTTCTTGCGGGTCACGTAGGTGTAGCCGGTCCCCGCGGTGGAGCGGAGCTTGATGATCGGGCGTACTTCGTTGCGGGCCATGAGGCTAGTATATGACAATGGTTTCCATTACCAAAAAGAAGCCGTCTGAAGAGAGGCAGGTAACACCTTGTCCGCCCACTGCCAACTGACCGGCACCCAGCCGGGCTTCGGCAACAACATCTCCCACTCGCACCGGCGCACGTCACGGCGCTTCGACCCCAACATCCAGCGCAAGCGGTACTGGCTGCCGAGCGAGGGCAGGCATGTACGCCTGACGCTCAGCGCCAAGGCGATCAAGACGATCGACAGCATCGGTATCGAGGCAGCGGTGGCCCGCATCCGCGCCCGGGGAGTGAAGGTCTGATGGCCAAGCAGAGCAAGATCGCCAAGAACGAGAAGCGCAAGGCGATCGTCGAGCGGTACGCCGCCCGCCGGGCCGAGTTGAAGGAGCTCATCCGCCGACCCGGCACCCCGGAGACGGAGCGGGCTGCTGCTCTGGCGGAGCTTCGGCGCCAGCCACGCGACGCCAGCGCGACCCGGGTACGCAACCGGGACAGCGTGGACGGCCGGCCCCGGGGACACCTGCGGCAGTTCGGGCTGTCCCGCGTCCGTATGCGCGAGCAGGCCCACGCCGGATTCCTCCCCGGAGTCACCAAGTCGTCCTGGTGATCGTCCCCGCCCTCGCGGCGGATGAACTGCCGGCCGTGACTCGGCGGAGTCACGGCCGGCCGTGTGCCGGAAGCCACCACGGCTGCCGCGGGGCGCGCTCGTACGGGGCAGGTGGCACCGCCGGATCCGGCTTTCAGCCGACCGAAGGCGCCCTGTCGAGGTACGGGATGCGCGGCTCCGGGATTTTCTGGGTTGTTGCGACGTCGAGTGCCAGGGCTGCCGACGTGGTGCCCAGAGCACCGCGTGGGTGCCAGGTGCCGGTCACCTTCACCCAGGTGTCGGCGGGCGGTGCCGCAGCACCGTGCATGGTCACCGTCAACGACTGGGAGTCGGCGGCGCAGCAGGCGACCAGGAGCCGGGTGAGCTCCCAGGTCCCGTTACTGCCCGGGGTGACGAATCCCTGCAAGAGGACAGGACGGTCCTTGAGGCTCTGTTTGTCGTCCTGCTGGGCACGGGCGATGAACTCGGTCAGTGACAGTGGGGCGGGGCCGTGAGCGGGAAGCGGCTCGAAGCGCTCGTAGTCCTCGACGATCTTCGGATGGTCACGTGCGGCGGTGTAGGAGCCCAGGGCCGGTGGGGCGAAGAGCAGCAGGGCGAGCACAGGAGGCAGCAGAAGCCAGGCGATGCGAGGGCCATGAGTGTGCTCGTGCTCGTGTCCGTGCCCCGGCTCCACGGCGGTGTCGCTCGGGGACCCGTCGTGGCCGTGGCGGCCCCTGAGGCGCAGCCCATCGCGCCGAGCACCGATCAGCCCCGCTGCGCAGAGAATGATCCCGGACACGACGAGGAAGGGCTGCAGCCCTTGTTTGACGTAGCGCAGGCCGATGTCGCTGAACAGGGACACGCGCAGGACCCCGGCTCCGGTCAGCAAAAGCAGCAGCGTCTGGAAGGTGCGTCTCACAGCAGCCACCACCCGACGAGGACACTGCACAGGACGGCAACCACGGCAGTGGCCGTCGAGAACCGCAGGGCGAAGGCCCGGCCGAACGTACCCGCCTGAAGGGCGATCAGCTTCACGTCGACCATGGGGCCGACGACCATGAACGTCAGGCGGGCGGTGGGCGAGAAGCCGGTCAGCGAGGCGGCGACGAAGGCGTCGGCCTCCGAGCAGACGGCGAGGACGATCGCGAGCCCGGCGAGGAACAGCACCGACATCCAGGGCGAGCCGGAGAAGGTGTCCAGCACCGATCGTGGCACGGTGACATTGAAGGTCGCCGCCGCCATGGCGCCGAGTACGAGGAACCCGCCGGCGTGCAGGAAGTCGTGCTGGAAGCCGAGTCGGAACTCCTCCCACCGGCTGTGCCCGTCCTGGTGCCCGGTGTGCCGGACCGGCATCCGCAGCCACTCCGCACGGCCGAGCTTCAGCCACAGCCACCCCATCGCCGCGGAGACGGCGAGTGAGGCGATGAGACGCGCGGCAACCATCTCCGGCGTGCCCGGGAAGGCAACGGCAGTTGCGGTCAGGACAATCGGGTTGACGGCCGGCGCGGACAGGAGGAACGCGAAGGCGGCCGCCGGAGTCACACCGCGCCGGATCAGACTTCCCGCCACGGGCACCGACGCGCACTCACAGCCCGGCAGCACGATCCCGGCGGCGCTCGCGACCGGCACCGCGAGCGCGGGGTTGCGCGGGAGCGCCTTGCTGAACACGTGCGCCGGTACGAAGGCGTTGACCGCTCCGGAGATGAGCGTGCCCAGGACGAGGAACGGCAGGGCCTGGACGGTGACGGCCACGCAGATCGTCTGCCAGGCACGGAAGCCGGGGTGAGTCAGCCAGTCCGCTGCGCCGGCGGCCCAGGCAAGCCCGGCAACGGCCAGTGCCGAGACAGCGCCTGCGGCAAGTACGGACGCCGGGGCGGGGCCACCCCGGGTGATACCTGTCCCGGGCTGCCTTGGGGCGTCGACCCGCAGGTCTTTCACCAACCCGTCCGGTTCGTTCACGTCGGCTCCGGTTGCCAGAGAGAGGCGTCACGATATAGGCGGAATGCGCTCATCCCGGAGATTGGCTGATGCTCGCCATCGTCGGACACACGATCGAGCCGTCATAGTCCATGCCCTCGTAGGGCGGGCGAGGGTACCGGGTTGGGCAGTGCCGTGGCTGCGACCACTGCCCAACCCGGAAGCTTCACATCTGCGGTACGAGTTCGGGGTGCTCGCGCTCGTGCTCGCAGGCGTCGTCGATGCCGTAGGTGTCCCACGCGGGGAAAGAATCGACGCCCGGGAGGCTTTCGCCCTCCTTCATGAGGCAGCCGGCCAACGCAGCCTGAAGCGCAGTGGTACGCAGGCCCGTGCCGATGAAGACCAGCTCCTGGCCCTGTGAGCTGTCCGCGCCCCGGGCACCGGAGGGTTCGAAGCGGACTACGGCACCGGCCTGTGACCACAGACCGGTCACGTTGGGGCGGCTCGCCAGCCAGAAGAACCCCTTGGAGCGCAGGACCTGTCCGAAGGTTCCGCTGTCGAGCCTCTCGGTGACGAACGTCCACAGGCGGCCCGGATGAAACGGTGCCTCGGAGCGGAACACCGTGCTGGAGATGCCGTACTCCTCGGTCTCCGGGACGTGGTCGCCGTTGAGTTCCATGACCCAGCCCGGGGCCTGCTGCGCGCGCTCCAGGTCGAACAGCCCGGTCCCGAGCACATCGTCGAGGTCCACGCGCCCGCGGGTGGCCGCCACGATCCGGGCCACCGGGTTGAAGCGGGTCAGGGCCGCTCGCAGCCGGTCGGCGCTCTCCGGATCGACGAGGTCGAGCTTGTTGAGCACGATGACGTCGGCGAACTCGATCTGGTCCACCAGCAGGTCGCTGACGGTGCGTTCGTCGTCGTCGTACTGGTCGAGTCCCCGCTCGGCGAGCCCGTCCCCGCCTGCCAGTTCCGGCAGGAAGTTGGCGGCGTCGACGACCGTGACCATGGTGTCCAGCCGGGCCAGGTCGCCGAGCGTTGCGCCGTCGTCGCGGGGGAAGGCGAAGGTGGCGGCAACCGGCATGGGCTCGGAGATGCCACTGGACTCGATGAGCAGGTAGTCGAAGCGGTCCTCGCGGGCGAGACGGTCGACCTCCTCGAGCAGGTCGTCGCGCAGGGTGCAGCAGATGCACCCATTGGTCATCTCGACCAGGCGTTCCTCGGTGCGCGACAGGGCGGCCTCACCGCCGCGCACCAGTGCGGCGTCGATGTTGATCTCGCTCATGTCGTTGACGATGACCGCGACGCGCAGGCCCTCGCGGTTGCTCAGAACATGGTTGAGCAGGGTGGTCTTGCCCGCTCCGAGGAAGCCGGACAGGACGGTGACGGGCAGCCGTTCGGCCATGCCCGTCAGCCTTCGGGGCGCAGCAGACCGCGCTCGTACGCCTTGGCCAGCCGCTGCGGCACCAGATAGGCGGCGCCGTCGACCGTGATCGGCACGAGCTGCGGCGTGATCGCCTTCCACTGAGCGCGGCGGTGACGGGTGTTGCTGCGGGACATCTTCCGCTTGGGTACGGCCATGGTTCAGGTCCTCTCTGGGCGGCGCGACGCAGACGCTACATGAAAATGGGTTCCATTTCTAATACGGGGTGCATACCCGGTCGGCCGGACGCGGATCCGGCCCGGTCCCCGCAGGTGCGGGGACCGGGCCGGAGGGTTCACCGGCGCCGGGCAACGGTCACCGTCGTAGGGTCACCTCACGGAGCGAGCCGGTAGGCGTTACCGGTTCGACCACACGGGTCGTTGACTCCACGCAGGGGAGAGGCTTCCTACCCGTGAGCAGGCCTTCGCCCTCGAGGTTGTCGTTGAGGTGCTTCTCGAAAAAGGCCGTGGCGTATGCGGTGAAGGCATCCTGTTGGCTCTCGGGGGTCAGTTCGCGTGTGGGGCAGGTGCTGTCGTCCTCGCCGAGCGGGGCCGGAGGGGTCCACTGGGTGTTGAAGAAGTTGTGGTTCCCGTCGCGCAGCGAGACGGAGTACGCCGGCTTGGTGGAGTGTCCCTTGGCGTCGTCGAGGTACTCCTGACCCCGTTCGCCCACCGCGCCGTCGCAGCCGCTGGTGACCACGGCCACGGGAGTGTCCGTGACCAGGGTGTCGCTGTTGTCCCCTTCCGGATCGTCGAACTTCACCGGCGCGAGGGCCAGGACCGCCCCGATGCGAACACCGTCGGGTACCTCGTCCCGGTACTTGTCGGAGGCCTGCCACATCACGCCCTTGCCTCCCCGGGAGTGCCCCACGGTTCCGACGCGCTGCATGTCCACATGCATGCTCAGCGCGGGCAGACGCTCGGCCAGAACCCCCTTACCGTCGGACAGTTGCCGCCACAGGCGCAGGTGCTCGTTGATCAGTCGGGCGCGGTCCCCGTAGTCGAAGGACGTCATGTTGATGGCGTCCGCGCTGAGCGAGACGACCACGAAGCCGCGTTGTGCGAGTGCCTTCGCGAAGTAGTCGTAACCGCGGTAGCTGGGGTAGGGCGTGCCCTTCTCGCAGGGCCACTCCTGGGCCTCGGGATCGGTGCACCCGTACCACGACCCGTGGGAAACGATCACCACGGGGAGTCGTCCCCGCACGGTGCTCGGGCGGTGCACCACCGCGCGCATCTCACTGACGGTGCCGCTGGTGGGGATGGTGAATGCCTCGTCACCCAGGTCGTAGGTCTCGGTGACGACGCGAACCCGGTCGTGGTCGGTCGTGCTGGAGCCGGAGGCGGCCGCCGTCCCGTTCGACGCCAGCGCGGGCGAGCTCACCCCCGCCAGGCAGGCGCCTACCAGGAGGCCGGCGGCGAGCACCCGGCTCACCGTTCTTCCTGTACCCGTGCCGACGGGTCGACGTGACGTCATCTTGGTCCCCTCTCCCGATGTCCGGAGCCGGGCCGGACTCCTGGCGAACTCCGTGAAGCGCCGGTTCCGCCGGGATAGAGGAAAAGACGACCGGACCGGTTCCGCGGAGGGGCACGACGCCCGGGACGATCCCACCGCGATGGCAACGCCTCCTCAGCGGGGGCGGTGCGGGGCGCCTTCGGCCGACGTGTCTGGCGGGGCAGGCATGGCCGGCTGAGGCTCTCCGGTGAGGTCGCTCCGTCCCGGGGGATCCCCATGGCGCGGAGAGGGTCGCGGTAGCCCTTTCTCCTTGCCTGCCGAGCGGGCGCCTTGACGGCGTGTCCGGTACGTGTGTTTGGCCGGCGCGCTGTCGTTGAGTTGCTCGGCCGTGTCGTAGTTGCGCCAGCCCGTGAGGCGCCCTTCCGAGTTGTACCTGGCTGACAGTCCGGGAGGATCCATGTGATCTCCGTGTTCCCGGACCAACTTCTGGGGCAGCATGACCACTGCTGTGATGCCGAGGGCGGATGACCTGCGGAGCTGGACACGGATGCCGTGGCGGCCGGAGAGCCGGCCGACGACGAACATGCCCATGCGCCGCGCCACCGACACGTCGACGACTGGCGGGTTCAGGAGCCTCTCGTTGGCCTCCTCAAGGTCCTTTGCGCTCATGCCGATGCCGCTGTCCTGGATTTCAACCTTGGCGCCGCCGCCGGACAGCAGCTGGCTTGTGACGAGTACCTCGGTGTCCGGCGAGGAGAACGCGGTCGCGTTCTCCAGCAGCTCCGCGATGAGGTGAACGATGTCGTTCACAGCCCGGCCGTCGACGTCCGCGGTGACCAGTCCGCGTAGCTGCACACGCTGGTACTGGTCGACCTCACTGATAGCGGCCCGGAGGACATCCACGAGCCGGACTGGGGCGCTCCAGCGGCGGCCCGCCTCCTCGCCCGCGAGGACGAGCAGGTTCTCCCCATTGCGGCGCATGCGGGTGGCCAGGTGGTCGAGCTTGAAGAGGCTGGCGAGCAGGTCGGGGTCCTGCTCGCTGTTCTCCAGGTGGTCGATCAGCTCCAACTGCCGTTCCACGAGGTACTGGCTGCGCTGCGAAAGGTTGACGAACATCGAGTTGATGCGGCCTCGCAGCCGCGCCTGCTCGAACGCCAGCCGTACGGCCTCGCTATAGACGTCGTTGAACGCGTGGGCGACACCGCCGATCTCGTCGGTCGAATTGATGCTCGTAGGCTCGGCCTTGATGGCCTCCAGTTGGGCGTTGCTGGAGCCCACTCGCAGCAGCCGGACCACCTCGGGCAGGCGGCGTTCCGTGATGTCGAGCGCGGAGGCGCGCAGGGTGTGCAGGGGGGCAATCATCGACTGCACGACGGCGCGTGTCACACCGAATGCGAGCAGGAGGATCAACAGCACGACGAGCGAAGCGATGAACACTGAGCGCTCGGCCCGGTGCTGCTCGCGCGAGCTCTCGTCTTCGACCGCTCCGACGAGCCGCTTCTCGACCAGACGCATCAGCTCGAGCTTGCTCGTCATGGTGTCGAACCACTCGCCGGCGTCGAGGCGGGGGCGGCTGGTGCCCTGCCGGGTGAGCGCCTGCTTCTGGAGTATCTCGGCCCTGTCGACGTCCCTTCCGGTGACGGTGCGCTCGTAGAACTGACGCTGGGCCGGCGGAGCACCGGACCGGAACTCGCCGATCAGGGCCTGTTGCTGCAGGCTGACGAGAGTCAGGCTCTGGGCCTCGCTCGCATCGAAATGTCCCTCGATCAGCGCCCCGCCGAGCAGCGCGCGTTGCCGGGAGGTCTGCTCCGTGGCCTGTGCGAAGGTCTGGAGAACACGGGCCCTCACGGCAAGGGTCTGGTGGGCAATGTCCGCCGTGACAAGGTCAAGGGCGTCCGTGAGCTCGGCGATCAGCGCCGTGTAGGCGTTGACCGCGGGCAGAAAGCGCATTTTCGAGTGGTCTACCGTGTCGCGCAGTGACGTCACCCGCCTGCCCAAGGCGTCGAGCGCCGCGAGCCGGGTGGCCAGGACGCGATTCGTCCCGCGGTGGACATGGGCGGCCTCGGCACGGAATCGGGCGAGCGCCGCGTCGGCCTGGGAGCGCTGAGTGTCCAGCGCCCTCGTGTCGCCCGTGCGCCCGGCCGCAACATGGAGCGCGGTGAGATCGCGTTCGTCCTCCAGTTCCTCCAACAGTCCCGTGCTCTTGTCGACGAGACGGACGAGCTGACGGACGTTGTCGATGTCCTGGGCGTTCTGCACGGCCGAACCGATCCGCAGACCGCCGAGCACCAGTGCGGTGATGATCGGGATGAGCACCACAGCCAACAGCTGGGTCCGCAAACTCCAGCTACTCGGTACGAACGCCTTCCGGTTGCTGCCGTTGCCTACCGCCCGAGGTGTCTGCACCGGTTCCGTGCCACGGCGATCCACCGCGGGTTGTGTTTGCACTTGCCCTCGCACCTTCTCCCCGCCGTTGAACGTGCGCGATTCAGGGGCGCGTGCGCGCATCGCGGACGCGCCTCTCATCGCTCGGTACTGCTGCCCGGCCGTCTGTCACCTGTGCCTGCCGCGGTGACGGTCGCGAGGGCAGACAGAATGAGCACGGTCGACGCCGCGCCGGGGTCCTCGTGACCGATGGTGCGGGCGCCGAGATAGCTCGCCCGGCCCCTCCGGGCCTGCATGCCGGCGGTCTGCTTCAGGCCCCGCACGGCGGCGTCGAACGCCGCGCGGGTGGCGTTGCTCAGGTCGCCGCCGGTGTCGATGGCGGCCTGGTAGGAGGCGACCGCCGGGCCGAGGGCGTCGATCATGGTTTTGTCGCCTTCGAGAGCCGCGCCGATCCGCTGGATGCCGGAGAGAGCGGCCGCCAACGCCTCCCCGAGTTGTGCCGCAGACACGTCGGGATCCTCGCCCAGAGTCCCCGCGGCCTGCCGGAACCCGGTGCCGTACAGCGGTCCCGAGGCGCCGCCGGTCTTGCTGATGAGTGCCCGGCCGACGGTGGCGAGCACCGCACCAGGGGTGGACGGGTTGGTTTCGTCCAGCATCGCCACCGCCGCCAACAGACCACGGCGCATGTTGATGCCGTGGTCGGCGTCGCCGACAGCGGAGTCGAGACGGGTCAGATAGTCGGCGTTGTCGACCACCAATCGGGCCGCCTCGTGGATCCAGGCCCGGAACATGCTCGCGTCCATGGTCGTCCTTCTCCCTCGTGGTGTCCGTCGCGGTGTCCGAGGCCGTTCAGCGTCCCCAGCGCAGCGCGGGGGTCTCGACGGGGGCATCCCACAGATAGGTCAGCTGCGGCGTGAGCCGGCACACCGTGATCGTGCAACCGGCCATCTCCAGGCTGGTGATGTAGTTGCCGACCAGGTTGCGGGTGATCCACACGCCATGGCCGGCGAGCCACTCGGCAACCGCGGCATACACCACGTACAGCTCAAGAAGTGGGGTACCACCCAGGCCGTTGACCATCACGAGCACGTCGCCCGAGAGCGGCATGTCGGCGTGGATGGCGTCCAACGCGACACCGACGATCTCCCTGGCGGAGACGAGCCTGCCGCGGGCGCGACCGGGCTCGCCGTGGATGCCGACGCCCAGCTCGATCTCGTCCTCGCCCAGCTCGAAGCCGGGTTTGCCCGACGCGGGCACCGTGCACGGCGTGAGCGCCACCCCGAACGAACGGGACCGGTCGTTGACCTCCCGGCCCAAAGCCGCAGCCGCGGCCAGGTCCGCGCCGAGCTCGGCAGCCGCACCGACGATCTTCTCCACGAACACAGTCGCCCCGGTGCCCCGTCGGCCCGCCGTCCACGTACTGTTCTCCACGGCGACGTCGTCATTGACCACGACGCCCTCCACTCGCATGCCGTCGTCGGCGGCCAAGTCGCCGGCCATCTGGAAGTTCAGCACGTCGCCGGTGTAGTTCTTCACGATGTGCAGCACGCCCGCGCCGCCGTCAACGGCCCGCGTGGCGGCGAGTATCTGGTCCGGCACGGGAGATGTGAACACCTCACCAGGACAGGCCGCATCCAGCATCCCGTACCCGACGAACCCGCCGTGCAGCGGCTCGTGTCCGGACCCGCCGCCTGACACCAGGCCGACCTTCCCAGCGGTCGGCCCGCTCGCGCGGATGATGTAGCGGTCGGACGTGTTGACCGTCAGTGAGGGGTGCGCGGCGGCCACGCCGACGAGAGCATCGGCAAGCACTTCATCGGGCGAATTGATGAGCTTCTTCACGGTTCATGCCTCTTCTCGACTGGAGAGGAACATCAACAGAAACGCGCCATGTGCGCGGCTCGGGTCAGGGCAGCGACGGCAGGCAGCACTGCTCGACGAGTCGCCAGACCTCTTCGGGGGTTTCGCGGGTGAGGGCGATGGCCGCCAGGGAGGCGCAGGTGTCATGGCGCAGGCGGCGGATGCGGGCGCGTACTTCGTCGAGGGCGGCGGGGGCGACGGAGAGGATGTCGCAGCCGAGGCCGAGGAGGAGGGGGATGACGAGGGGGTGTGCGGCGGCGTCGCCGCAGACGGAGACCTGACGATTGTGGCGGTGGGCCGCCGTGACGACGCGGGCGATGGCGTCGAGTACGGCAGGGTGTGCGGCCATGGCGGGGGAGGCGGCGGGGTCGCGCCGGTCCAGGCCCAGGATCTGGCAGGTGAGGTCGTTGCTGCCGATGGACAGGAACGCCGCCTCGCGGGCGAGGTCGTCGGCTGCGGCGACGGCTTCGCGGAGTTCCACCATGATGCCCAAGGGCGGGACAGGGACGCCGACTTCGTCGGCGGCAGCTTGGAGAAGGCGTCGGCAGGCACGGAGTTCGTCGATGCCGGCGACCATCGGGATCATGATGCGCAGGTCGGTGTCGGCTCCGCCGATGAGCAGACTGCGGAACTGGTCGGCGAAGGCGTCTGGTTGGGCCAGCATGAGCGGCAGACCGCGGCCGATCCGCGCGCCTTGGAGGCGGGACAGGAACGGCGGGAGTTTGTCATCGGCGAAGTCGAGGGTGCGGGCGGTGACGGTCTGTCCGGCGAGTGCGCGCAGGACGGGGACGAGTGTGGCCGCGTGCTGGTTGCGGGTGGGCCAGGCGGGGTGGTTGAGGAAAGGCAGTTCGGTGCGGAGCAGGCCGACGCCGTCGGCGTTGGCCGCGAGGGCTGCGCGGGCCTCGGCCGGGGTCGCCACGTTGGCCCGCAGCACCACGTGGTGGTGGTCCAGTGTCTGGGCGGGCAGGTGGCGCTCTTCGGCGAGGGCGAGGCGGCGGGTGCGGGCAACGTCCATGGCGTGCAGGGCGGTTGCGCGTTCGCTGTCGTTGGGGTGGGCGACGGCGGTGGCCTGGTCGGTGTCGAGGAGGATTTCCTGTCCGTCCGGCAGGTCGAGCAGGGCGGGGTCGACGGCCAGGAGGAGGGGGATTTCCTGGGAGCGGGCGACGATGGCGGCGTGGGAGTTGGGGCCGCCGGTGACGGATATGGCGGCGGTGACCGTTTGGCCGGGTTCCAGCAGGTCTGCCGCGCCGATTTCGTGGGCGACCAGGACGAGGGGCTGGTCGGGTGCGGGGCCGGTGTCGCCGTGCAGGTGGGCCAGGACGCGGCGGCCGACCTGCCGGACGTCGGCGGCGCGTTCGGCGAGGGTGGGATCGTCCAGGGCAGCGATGGTTGCGGCGTAGGTGTCGATGGCCTGCCGGACGGCGACGGGTACCGGCTGGCCGTCGTTCGCTCGTTTGACGGCCTGTTCGCGCAGATCCTGGTCCTGCGCGATGTAGCTGTTGACCTCCATGATGTCGGCCTGTTCGTCCTTGCCCTGTTCGCGCAGCGAGGTGGACAGGTCGAGCAGGCGGGCGGCGACGGCGTCGAAAGCGTCGGTGATCTGCTGTGCGGCGTCGCCACTGGTGCGCTGAGGGAGCACGGCTCGGGTGAGGGGGCGGTCAGTGCGGTGGAGGAAGCCCAGGGCTATGCCGGGTGCAGCGGTGTGCCCGGCGTAGGTGTGGCGGATCATCGGGGAGCCACCACCTCGGCGAGGGCGCGGAAGATCAGGGCCGTGGAGGTGGCTCCCGGGTCCTGGTGGCCGATGCTGCGGGCGCCGAGGTACGAGGCTCGGCCCTTGCGTGCCTGCATGGGGGTGGTCGCGCGCATGCCCTCCTCGGCAGCGTCCGCTGCGGCCCCGGCTGCGGCGGCGAAGTCGGCTCCGGCGTGCTGCTGGAAGGCGGACAGCGCGGGAACGTATGCGTCGATCATTGTCTTGTCGCCGGGTGCGGCCGCGCCGAGCTTCTGGACACTCTCCAGGCCGGCGGCAAGTGCGGTGGCGAACTGCTGCGTGTCGGCCGTGGGTGCGTCAAGGGCCTTGCCCATGGCGCGGAAGGCGCCGCCGTACAGCGGGCCGGACGCGCCTCCGACGCTGGAGATGAGGGTGGTGCCCGTCTTGACCAGCACGGCCCCGACGGTGTCCGGCCTGTAGTCGGCCAGCGCCGTGGTGACGGCGGAGAAGCCGCGTTTCATGTTGACGCCGTGGTCGGCGTCGCCGATGGCCGAGTCGAGCTGGGTGAGGTGGTCCTTGTGCTGGTCGACGGCGGCGGCGATGGCCTGCACCCACGTGCGGGCGAGGTCGATGTCCACGGAGTCTCCGTTCATGGTCGGTGTGTGGCGGGTTCACGGTTGGGCGAGCCGAGGGCGGGGGCGGATGCGAGGGCGGTCGGGTGAGCTGGCGCGGGAAGGCGCCCGCCCGGCCCTCGCGTATCGCGCGGCCCCGCCCCCGGCTCGGTTCAGGCGCCCCAGCGCAGGGCTGAGGTGTTTACGGGTGCGTCCCACAGGGACAGCATGTCGGCGTCGGTCTTGCACACGGTGATGGAAACACCGGCCATGTCCAGGCTGGTCACGTAGTTGCCGACGAGGTTGCGGGCGATGACCACGCCCTTGTCCGCGAGAACGGCGGCGACCTCGTTGAAGACCACATACAGCTCGATGAGCGGTGTGCCGCCGAGGCCGTTGACCATGACGATGGACTCGTCCCCCGCGGCGAGCGGCTGGTCGGCGAGGATGGCGTCCAGGGCGGTGGCCACGATCTCCTTGGCGGGGCGGAGCTTTTCTCTGCTGCGGCCGGGTTCGCCGTGGATGCCTACGCCGACTTCGATTTCGTCCTCGGGCAGGTCGAAGCCGGGCTTACCCGAGGCGGGTGTGGTGCATGCGGTCAGGGCGACGGCGAAGGACCGGGAGGCGGCGTTGACGCGCTTTCCCATCTCCGCCACCGCGGCGAGGTCGGCGCCGTTCTCGGCGAGGGCGCCGGCGATCTTCTCGACGAAGACGGTTGCTCCGGTGCCGCGGCGTCCGGCGGTCCAGGTGGAGTCCTGGACGGCGACGTCGTCGTCGACCAGCACGGTCTCCACCGTGATGCCTTCCTCGGCGGCCAGTTCGGCGGCCATCTGGAAGTTGAGTACGTCGCCGGTGTAGTTCTTCACGATGAACAGCACGCCCGCGCCGCCGTCGACGGCCTTGGCCGCGGTCAGCATCTGGCCGGGTACGGGAGAGGTGAACACCTCGCCGGGACAGGCGGCGTCCAGCATGCCCGGTCCCACGAAACCGCCATGCAGCGGCTCGTGCCCGGAACCGCCGCCGGAAATGAGGGCGACCTTGCCCGGTCGGGTGCCGCCCGCGCGGGCGATCACCTTGTTCTCCGCGTCGACCTTCAGATCCCGGTGGGCGGCGGCGATGCCGGCCAAGGCCTCGTCCAGCACCGCCTCGGGGGCGTTGATGAGCTTCTTCATGACAGGGCTCCTTCGGCAGCGGCGGGCTGGGCGGCCCGGTTCTCGGCTGCGGTTGCGGCGGCCTTGCGGTTGGCGTTGAGGGCGGTGTAAAGGACGCCGGCGGCGATCGCGCCGACCACTTCGGCAGACAGGTAGACGAGCAGCTGGTCCCAGTGGACCGTGCCGTCGAACAGCTCGCCGGTGATCATCGGGCCGATCGTCCTGGCCGGGTTGATGGACGCGCCGGTGGCGGGCGCCACCGGAATGATGATCGCGAACACGCCGAGGCCGATGGCCAGGCCCGCGAAGCCGCCGGCCGCGCGCCGGTCGATGGCCCCGAAGACGACGAACGCGAGGATGAACGTGCCGATGGCTTCGGCGAAGAATGCCTGGCCGGAGCCGACACCGGTGCCGTAGGCGGCGATGCCGAGGCCGACGTCGACCGCCTTCTTCCCCAGCACTCCGACGATCGCAAGCGCTCCCAGCACCGCACCGGCCACCTGGGCCGCGATGTAGCCGGGGACGTCCCGCCAGGGCATCTTCTTCGTGGCGGCCAGCGCCAGCGTGATGGCCGGGTTGATCTGGCAGCCGGAGATATGGCCGATCGCGTAGACCATGGCGATCACCGCGGTGGCGAAGGCCAGCGAGATCATTCCCAGCTGCGCCATGGTGAAGGGGGCGTCGCCGCCGATTATGAGCGTGGCGGGAACCGAACCGACGCCGATGAACACCAGCACTGCGGTGCCCAGCATCTCGGCGAGAAGCTTCTGTGGGTAGGTGTTTTCTTCCATGATGGGCGCCCAGTGCCGAGCGGCAGCTTGGGCGTCTCACCTCCTCCGCGTGGAGCGGGCTATGAAGGGGAGGTGGCCGCCAGGTGGTCAGGGGTCGGGCACCTGGCGGCCGGCTCAGGGGAACCGGATAACCAGCGGAATCCGGTAAGTCGTTCATTAATGACGAACGTTGTTCCGGAAGTTAAGCCCGCGTTTCACGCCTGTCAAGAGGTTCCGTGAATATCGGGCACCGCGGACACGCAGAAGGCCCCACGGCGATGCGCCGAGGGGCCTGGGCGGAGGGGTAGGTGGCGGAGACGGCGTACGCCGCTACCGGGCTGCAGATGGATGCGGAGTGTGCAGGTCAGGTGCCCGCGATGCGCGGAACTCCTCTGGGGGCGCCCAGGTCGCGGGAGAGGTTCCGGGCGGTCTCCCTGACCGCGACCGCAAGCTCCTGACGTGCCGGTTCGGCCAGCAGGCGCTCAACGGGGCCGACGATGCCAAGAGCGCCGACCACCTCGCCGGAACGGTCGAAGACAGGAGATGCGATGCCGGCGTCCCCGATGGCGGACTCCTGATCCTCGATCGCGTACCCCGTCCTGAGAATTTCCTTCAGCTGCCCCGCCAGCTCCCCGGGATCGGTGATGCTGGCGCCGGTGAGCACCGCCGGCTCGCCCGCGAGCAGCCGCTCCCGCTCGGAGGCCGGAGTGAAGGCCACGATGGCCTTGCCCAGGGCGCAGGTACTCCACGGGACACTGGCGCCCACCTCAAGGATCTGCACGGCACCCTCCGGCCGGAAGGCATGGTGCACCACCAGGACGTGGTCACCCGTGAGCACGGCCACCCACACCGCCTCGTTCGCCCGGGTGGCGAGCTGGTCCGCCCAGGTCAGCGAGCGGGTCCGCAGCTCCTGGGTGTCCAGGTAGGCATTGCCCAGCTGCACCAGGTGCGGGCCGAGCTGGTACTTCGAGCTGTCCCGGTCCTGCACCACCAGCCCCTCGCCCTCCAGCGTGCGCAGCAGCGCATGGACGGTCGGCTTGGCCACACCCAGGCGGTCGGCCAGCTCGGTCACACCCAGCCGGGGCCCGGTGGTCGCGAGCTCCCGCAAGATCTGCACCGCCCGCTGCACCGCTTGCACCATCGAAAGTTTCTCCAGATTCAGTATTGATGAACAGCGTTCCGAGATATAGCGTGGTTGTTCATGAGCAACCCTGTCGGCATCGTACTCGTGTCCCACAGCGCCGAGCTCGCCGCGGGCCTTCGCCTGCTGGTGGAGCAGATCGGCTCCGACACAGTCCCCCTCGCCACCGCCGGAGGAACCGACGACGGCCGGATCGGCACCAGCTACGACCTCGTCCTCGCCGCCATCCGCAACGCGGACCGCGGAGCCGGCGTCGTCGTCCTCCCCGACCTCGGCAGCTCCGTCCTGACCGCCCGCACCGTCCTGGAAGACCATCCCCGCACCGACGTCACCATCGTCGACGCACCCTTCGTCGAAGGAGCCGTCGCAGCCGTCGTCACCGCCGCATCCGGCGCCGACCTGAAGACCGTCGTCGAGGCCGCCAAGGAGGCCCGCCATGTCCTCAAGCTCTGAGTCCAACGCCACGACCACGGCCACGCTGAACCACGAAATCGCCGTCGTCCTCCCCGCCAACCTGCACGCCCGCCCCGCAGGCCAACTCGCCCGCGTCGCAGCAGGATTCACCAGTGCCATACAGCTGGAGCACGACGGCCGCACCGTCAACCCCACCGGCGTCCTCGCCGTGATGGGCCTGGGCGCCACCGCCGGAAGCACCGTGACCGTCCGCGCCGAAGGCCCCGACGCAGACGAGGCCGTCACCGCGTTGGCCGAGATCCTCGCCAACGCCGAATAGCCCGGCCACGCGCCACCGCACAGAACGAGCCGCCGCTTCCGATATGAGAAGCCGAGACAAGTGGAGGTGGTCGAAGATGACCACTCCGGCCATGACCACGTCTGGCACCAGCGTGGCACCGCACCCGCGGACCGAGTACATCCTCCCGCTGCCGCACATCCCTGAGACCGTCTCCACCGTGCGCCACCGCGCACGCACGGTCCTGGCCCGCTGGGCCCTGCCCACGGAGACAGCAGACAACGCCATCCTGGTGATCTCGGAACTGATCACCAACGCGATCGCCCATGCACTGCCCCCAGCAGTACTGCGGCTGTCGATGCCCGAGGCCGGCGGCCGTCACACCCTCCGTATCGAGGTCGCAGATGCCGGGCCGGTACCCCGACCGCGCCGATCACTCGAGAGTCCGCCGCCTGCGGAACTTGAGGAACACGGCCGCGGGACCGGCATCGTCGCGGCCCTTTCCATGCGACACGGCGTGTCCCGCCAACTCCAGAGGATGACCCGATGGGCTGAGCTCCACGTGGCGGGCGGCCACACTGGCAGTGCTGCCACTGCAAGCCCTTGAGGAACGTCCGGGGGCACAGGAACGGCCGGACCCGCGGTGCACGGCTCGCGAACGATCGTCAGGGCGCCGATCGGCAGGTCGTGCGCCAGTGAGGCATCGGCCCAGAAGTCCGTCTGCACGCAGACCGCCCCGTGCGACGCCGAGTTGAACGACGCCTCGTTCCCCAGGCCCTTCACGATGTACGAACCGGTGCCCATCGAGCCCGGGATGATCCCGAAGTCGCCGCTGCCCGCCCGGATCGCTCCCCTCGCGGGTGACCAGCGGGTCCATGCCCTCGTACCGCTCCTCCGCCACGTAGTTGTGGTGCCCCCATGTGGCGGGGAGTCACCCTCCCGGTGGCGTCACCGCTTGAATGCCTTCTTGGCCCTGTCGCCGGCCTGCTTCATGGTCCCCGCGACCCGATCGTTCCTGCCTTCCCTCTGCAGCCGCCTGTTCCGGGTGAGCCGGCCGACGCTTTCCGTGATCCGGCCTTTCAGTTCCTGTGTCTTGTGGGTGATCTTCTGCCCAACGCTCATGGCGGTTCCTTCTCGTCCAGAGGGTGGTTTCCTGTGTGATCCCCCGTGCGGGCGCTCTGCTCGCGGGTGTGCACGACCTAGTACTGCAACGGTGTTTGCCGTGACGGTTGGGCAGTTTTTATGGGCTGTGTCCGCGTCGTTTGTAGTGACTGAGGCGGGCTTGGTGTTGTCGTCTG